>NC_008576.1:2751500-3370000 GCF_000014865.1 Magnetococcus marinus MC-1 | reverse complement strand
TAACCGCTGAAAGCATCTAAGCGGGAAACCCACCTCAAGATGAATTTTCCCTATGAGATCCGTGGAAGACCACCACGTTGATAGGCAGGATGTGGAAGTGGGGTAACCCATGCAGCTAACCTGTACTAATCGATCCACTGACTTCTATATATACCACAGCCGCAGCCCATTCCCCTCAGTTGTCCAACTCACCCGGTTAAACCCGGTTCGGACCAAACATATCGGCCCCCTCTATGGTGATGGCCCTCAAGATAAGGATTTCCGGTAGAGATAGCGAGGGAGTCACACCCGATCCCATCCCGAACTCGGAAGTTAAGCCCCTTAGCGCCGATGATACTGCGTCTTAAGACGTGGGAAAGTAGGACACCGCCGGAAATCCTTATACTATTTTGACGCGGGATGGAGCAGCCCGGTAGCTCGTCGGGCTCATAACCCGAAGGTCGGGGGTTCAAATCCCTCTCCCGCAACCAATAACCCTGATTCGGAAACGAGTCGGGGTTTTTTGTTGCCTGAAATTCATTAACGTTTCCAATGGTTAGCGCTTGGCCCTGATTCTCTGTTTCTCCTCTCTCTGACCCGATATTCTCTCTTCTCCGCCATATTCTCCAAAAGCCGAGGACTTTGACAGGTCGGTCTTCAGATCTGAGGACCTCAGAGAATCAATAGGTTACACGTTCTCCACTCTTCAGCTTTTCGAAACCGGCTTGCTGGAGGGAGTAAGACCTAATAGAAAAAATTGTGTGATGGATACAAAAGCTTTATTGTATAGCATGCCAGATAAAATCAGAGCGCATGGTTATCAATGATGTCGATTAAGCGCGCTTTTTTGATTGGTTTGGTAAGATGAAAATTACAGCCAGCATCAATAGATTTTTTTTCATCCTCGAGCATAACATGTGCCGTCAGAGCAATTATCGGAACATTTCTATTCGATTGTTGAGTTAACTCCCAGGCTCTAATAGCCCTTGTGGCAGATAGTCCATCCATAACCGGCATTTGAATATCCATAAAAATGATATCAAAATGTTTTTCTTTGACCAGTGTTAGGGCTTCTTTACCGTTTTCTGCCGTTGTTAGTGCATGGGGATATCTGCGTAAGTATGCTTGAATCAATGATCGATTATCCTCAGAATCATCTACGAGAAGAATTCGTTTAGCTGGCTTGTTTGCTGTCGAATCAGCACAGATTTTTTGTCGTTCCCATTGCCGTCTATCTACTGCAGGGCTAGCTATTGAATTATCTGAGGAACTATTTAATAAGTGATTCTGCGGAGGATCTGTTTCCGGTAATGGCAAATCAAAAGTAAAGGTGCTACCGGTTCCTTCATGGCTTTCAACAGAAAGATTTCCTTGCATTTGAACGATCAAGCTCTGAGTGATAGCTAGTCCTAAACCTGTGCCGCCGAATTTTCTAGTGATAGAAGAGTCTGCTTGTTGAAATGGAAGAAAGATCTTTTCTTGCAAAGATGATGGTATGCCAATACCCGTATCACTTACAGAAAAGCTTAGCCGATCATTTTCAAGCGCCGATACCGTTAAAGTCACTCCACCACAGGAAGTAAACTTAACCGCATTGCCTAGCAAATTGAATAAAACCTGTCTAAGCCTGTGAATGTCGCCTTTCACAAATGATGGCAAGGCGTTTTTCACCTCGACTTTTAGATATAAGCCCTTCTTAGAAGCTCCCTGCTCGAACATTCCCACTGTATTGTTTAACAAATTTTGTAATGAAAATATATTTTCTTCAATTAACATGCTGCCTGATTCAATTTTAGATAGGTGAAGAATATCATTTATTAATAATAGAAGATTATCTCCAGCGCTTGTCAGTATGTTTAATTGTCGTTTATGTTCAAAATCTGTTATCTCTTCTTGAAGAAGTTCACCTAGTCCAATTATCGCATTCAAGGGAGTACGAATCTCATGGCTTATATTTGCAATGAACAGACTTTTTTCTTTGTTTAAAATTTCTGCTGCTATTATCTGAGATTCTTTTTCGATCAGTATTTCTCTGTTTAACTTTTCTTGGGCAATGGCTGCTTTGCTAAATTTTGAATAAACTATTTTAAATAAAGAAATGCTTATTAGAGAAGAAAAGATGAAGCTCGTAGCAAATAGTGTATTTAATAGGCTTTTTGCAAGTCGACCTAATTCACCAAGAACAAGTGAGAAATTGTTTTCAAGCTTGGTTGCGTTATTATCTATCAGTTTTATTTGTTTTAATATGTTTGGTGAAACAGTGTTTTTTCCGTTTATATTGTGAGTGTATTGAATTTTTTCTGCTAAATCCTGCAGCTTGAAAATCTCTTTATCACCTAGCTCCCAAATACGGATTGCCTCTTTTATATGTTCTAGCCAGCTAAGGTGAACAATAATCAAGCTCATAGTGCGAATATCATTCGAGTGAACTCCTGAAGCTTTAAGGTTATGGGAAGCAATTTCAAAGTTTGGTGGACTTTCCTGTAACGCATTTCTCGCTTTTCTCATATACATAATTGGAATTAGTGCTTGTTGAAACTTCTCGTAATCCAGAGCGTCTCCTGTAGCAGAATAACTGATCAGTTGAATGACAGCAGATTTTTGATTCTTAGACCACGTGCCTTCAGCCTTCACCAAACCGCGTAAGCCTGACATTAACTCCAGGCCCGAAAAGCTGAAGAAAGAAAAAAGCAAGAAAATAAACAGAAGCTGGATAATATAAATGTATGCAGACTGCCTGGGATTTTTGGGTAGCCCTTTGATCGTTTTATCTGACTGATTAGTTGATTTCACAGCTATCCCCGCCATTAGCAGCTACATGCAGATGCGTGTTACTAAATCTTAGCGGTTTGAGCGGAGAGAGTCCATAATATACGTCGTGGGTCAGTTTTGTATTGTAGGTGAGGGACGCTAAATAACAGAGTCTGTTAAAGAATCATTAGCCGGGCCAGGGCTCTTTGGGCTTTTTTTGGGGAGGGTAGAAAGGTGATTGCTGGTCAATGGCGTCCAGGGCGTTGGCCATCATGGCTGGGTTGGTCTGCATAGCTTCCTCCTTTTTTTGGAGTGTTTTTTATGAGAGAGCTATGGTGCAGTAGAGGGTAAGGCAGGGTCAATGAAGAGAAAACGGGTGTACAATAACGCCCTTTGTAGCCAGTTGTTTTTCTATCCTTTGGGTTGGGGGAAGCCCAAAGCCTCACGCTGCTGTGGCCATTCATCGGAGAAGCCACGCATAAGATCCGAAAGGGCCAGTGATTTTGGCTGACGGCCTTCTGTAATGGCTTCCACGATATCGGGGGCCAACTGAGTCAGTCGAATGGTTTTGTTCATGAAGGCAGAATCGATTTTTTCACGAGAGGCTAGCTCTTTGGCAGAGCGTACCTTGCCAGTCTCAATCTCTTTTTGCCATTTGAAGGCCCGAGCCAGGGCACGAACCATCGCTTCATCTTGCTTGGGCTTGAGGAAAGGTAGCTTCACCCCGTCGGGGATGATGATCTGCCGACGTGAACCTCTGCGTTTCAGGTCGATGGGCATGGTAATGATGATGGTCTTCTTGTCGTCGGTGAGTTTCATGTCCATTATGCGGCCTCCTGTGTGTTGAGTTCATCTACCAAACTGGTGAGCCCTTCCACCCGGAGGTGCACCTGAAGCTGTTCATTGGAGAGCATCACCTTCCTAACCAGCAGCTGGAGCAGCCTAGCCTGTTCAAGAGGGAAGAGCTCCTCCCATACCGGCTCTAGGTTTTGAAGGGTAGTGATGATGCTATTCTCAGTGCAATTGGACTCTGCGGTGTCGTTGGCAGTTTGCCAAGTTTTGGCGACCAACTCCGGTGAGCGGATCATGTTCTCGATATGGCACAGCACCAGTTCCTCGATCTCACCGGCCGCGATGTTGCCCATGGGACAGGCATCGTAGCTTTTCTTGATGGCAGTGGTGCAGGTATAGTAGCGGTACATCTTCCCCTTCTTGCGGGTGTAGGTGGTGGTCATGGCCCGACCACAATGTTCACAAGTAATGATGCCCTTGAGGGGGAAGGGGGTGTCGGCGCGTGTTTTGGTTGAGCGGGGCCGCTTGTTCTGGTTCAATACTGATTGCGCTTTCTCCCATTGGCGCAGGGTGATAATAGGATCGTGCTCACCGGGGTAGGTCTCCCCTTTGGTGACCACTTCTCCCAGGTAGGTGAGGTTGCCCAAGATGCGGTAGAGATAGCCCTTATCGATAGGCTTGCCTTCACGGACCCGCCCTGTTTTTGCGGTATAGGACTTGGTGTGCAGGCCCTGTTCAGCAAGCTCTTTTACCAACAGGGTAGTGGACCCAGTTTTGGCGAATCGGTCGTAGATGTGACGGACCAGATCCGCCTCCTTCTGATTGATCACCAGTTTGCGGTTCTCAACGTCATAGCCCAGGGGAGGGTGGCCACCCATCCACATGCCCTTTTTACGGGAAGCCGCCAGTTTGTCCCGGATCCGCTCGGATGCCACCTCTCGCTCGAACTGCGCAAACGAGAGCAACACGTTGAGGGTGAGCCGCCCCATGGAAGTTGTGGTATTGAAGCTCTGGGTGATGGAGACGAAGGTGACGTTGTGCTGATCGAAGAGCTCCACCATCTTGGTGAAATCTACCAAGGAACGGGAAAGCCTATCTATTTTATACACGCAAACACAGTCAATGCGGCCAGCTTTGATGTCGTTTAAAAGCTGATTGAGGGCAGGGCGGTTCATGTTCCCACCAGAAAATCCGCCATCTGAATAATGGTCAGGAACCAGTGTCCAACCCTCTGCTTTCTGGGAAATAATATAGCTCTCGCAGCTTTCGCGTTGGGCGTCCAAACTATTGAATTGCTGCTCTAATCCTTCTTCTGTGCTCTTGCGGGTGTAGATGGCGCAGCGGATCTTTTTGGTTGGTTTATTCTTCATTTCTTACCTCCAAGCCAGAAAATTTTCCCGTTCCACCGGGTGCCAGTAACGGCCCGGGCCGCTGCGGAGAGGCTCTTGAACTTGCGCCCCTGGTATTCAAAGCCGTCATCCAGCACCGTGCAGCTGTGTTCGACTCCCTTCCACTCTCTTACCAACCGTGTGCCAGCCACCGGCAGGCCGTCATTGCGTATGGGGTTGGGGGTTCGGTCCATGGTCTTCTCTTCAGCAGCCAGTGCCTCCAGTTTGGCCTTGGTAGTTTCGGACAGTCCGCCCCAAGCCAGCTCCTGGATGCGGTAAGCCAACCCCCGGATCAGATAGGTGCGGTTATAAGGTGGGGCACTGCTCTTACAGAGGTTCTGCCACATCTCCTTGAGCTCATCGGTGGACTTCTCAGGCAGCGCAGCCACCCGCTTCAAAACGTCACTGGTCATGGTGTTCATCTCCTTGTTTTTGTGGGATGCTTTGGTCACCATATACGCTCTGTTCGGAAACGGAGTCCAGAGGTTTCTGCTGTTTATTCAAGGATGTGCGACTGTTTCTTTTCTCCAAGAAACGCAGTACGCCGTTGGCTAAAATTTCTGCGATTTCGTCCAAGCGTTCTTCCGTAAGCGTCCATTTCTCCCCAGGATTCAGTTTGTTTTGAAGGTGTGTCAAGCTTTCTGAGATACAAATTTTCAGGAGGCTAAAATGACGGACAAATCAATCGACGGATCTGGGTTGAGCGAGAAGCAGCAGTACTGGCTTGCTCATTTGCATACTTGCCGTTTGGAAGCTGGTACCATTAAGGGGTATGCCGAAGCCAATGGTCTGAGCCTTCCATCGTTGTACTTTTGGAAGCGCAAGCTGACGCAAATGGGGTTTCTAGAAGAGTCAGGATCGGGCAAGCGACGTTTTCAGCGATTGGAATTGAGTTCGACGTCTCCAGCAGGGGTCTGCCGGATTCAGTTCCCAAATGGTATGACGGTGGAGTGGTCAGGGAATGGTGGCGAGAGCTTGCTCTCTGTCCTGCGATCTGTGGCAGCCTTGTGATGATGCGCCCATCGCCGGATATTTCTGTCGTCCATCTCTGTTTGGAGCCGGTGGATTTCAGGAAGGGGATCAACGGACTGGCTGCATTGGTGGAGGCAGAACTGGAATTGAATCCCTTTGATGAGGCTCTGTTCGTGTTTCGCAATCGATCATTGGACAAGGTGAAAATCCTTTATTGGGAACAGAATGGGTTCTGTCTGTGGCAAAAGCGGCTGGAAAAGGACCGATTTCACTGGTTGCGTCAGGGAGGTACCGCCGAAATCCAGATCACGGGGCGGCAGCTGAATTGGCTACTTGATGGCTACAACCTAGCGGCAATGAAGGGCCACAATAAACTGCATTTTTCTTCGATTGTATAGAGAGTTAAGGTGGTTTTTTTGGTATAATTCCGGGTATGAAAACGCTACCAAAGACACTCCCTGATGACCCTGCCGCTTTGCGGGAAATAATACTTTCCTTGCAGGCTGAAAATGTCTTTTTACAGGACAAAAGCAAGCGTATGGAGCATGAAGCCCAGCTTCTGAGGGAGAAGCTGAATATTCTCATTGCCAAGCGGTTTGGGCGTTCCAGTGAGAAGAGCGATCCCCGCCAGTTGGGTCTGTTCGATGAGGCAGAAGTGACGGCTGCCGAGGAACCTGAAGAGGATGCCGAAGAGATCCAGGTTCCTGCCCATAGCCGCAAAGCGAAGTCCAAAGGACGCAAGCCGTTACCAGAGTGGTTGCCTCGGGTAGATATCCTTCATGAGCTGCCTGAGTCGGCATTGGTTTGTGGCCTGGATGGTCACCATTTGGTCGAGATTGGCCGTGAGACCAGCGAGCAACTGGATATTATTCCGGCCAAGGTGCAGGTGTTGCGGCACATCCAGATCAAATATGGCTGTCCTCATTGCAAACAGGGCGTGAAGACGGCCCCTGCACCCAAACGTCCCATTCCCAAGGCGTTGGCTACAGCTGCTCTATTGGCCCATGTGGCGGTATCCAAGTATGCCGATGGGTTACCGCTCTATCGACAGGGCTCCATTCTGACCCGTGCAGGGATTGCTGTCTGTCGAACCACGCTGGCCAATTGGATGATCCAGTGCGGCCAACTGGTGCAGCCGTTGATCAATCTGATGCGGGACAAGATGCTGGATTACGATATCCTGCAGATGGATGAAACAACGGTTCAAGTGCTTAAGGAAAAAGATAAAGTTGCAGCCAGTAACTCCTATATGTGGGTACAGCGAGGTGGTCCTCCGGGTAGTCCGGTGATTTTGTTTGATTACGATCCCACACGCGGTGCCGAGGTTCCGAAACGGCTGTTGGCGGGCTATAAAGGCTGGCTGCAAACGGATGGGTATGCAGGTTATCTGGGTGTGGGTGCGCAGGAAGATGTGATCCTGATGGGGTGTTTTGCGCATGCCCGTCGTCAATTTGACGAGGCGATCAAAGCGTTGGGAAAATCCAAAAAAGGCAAGATGGGCAAGGCTGGGCAGGCACTGTCGCTGATCCGGAAACTGTACGCAGTGGAAAAAGATCTGCGTGAGGAAGAGGCTACTCCAGAGCGACGTTACAAGGTGCGCCAGGAGCGTTCCCGCCCCATTATCGATGAGTTAAAAACCTGGCTGGAAGATAATCGAGCAGGGGTGTTACCGAAAAGCAAACTCGGCGAAGCGATGGGATATCTGACCAATCAGTGGTCCTCTCTGATTCGATATTTGGATGATGGACGCCTGGAAATTGACAACAATAGAGCCGAGAATGCCATTCGCCCCTTTGTGATTGGCAGGAAAAATTGGCTCTTCAGCAACTCTGTTCGAGGTGCAAGGGCCTCGGCAAACCTCTACAGTTTGATCGAAACGGCCAAAGCCAATGGTTGGGAGCCCTTCGAGTATTTTACAAAGGTCTTTGAGGGCCTCGCCACAGCGCAAACCGTGGATGAGTTCGACCTGTTGCTCCCGTGGAATTTGAAATCTGCTGCTGAACCGACAGGGTAGTTGATGGGGAGAAATGGGCGCTTACCGTTCTTCCGCTGTTAGGAGGTCTGGATGGATGCCCCTCATGCTTTATCTCCCGGAATATTCAGGTGGGGACGATCAAAGCCCCTTTCTCATATATACTCCGAAAAATCTGCAATCGTCCCATGCCTGGGCAATTTTCACTTTGTGATTGACAGCAGATAGTCGCGATGTTTACCATCAACTAAACGAAAGCACATTGAAGTGCATTGGGAGAAGTTACATGCCAGGCAACCCGCAGTTCGGAATGTTCATTAGAAGCATGCGTGAGGAGAAGAAAAAGCGAGACCCCGCTTACTCCTTACGCAAGTTTGCAGAAGCCGCTGGAATCAGCGCCACCTTTATGAGCAAGGTGGAGAATGGTGAATTTGATCCGCCTGCACCGGATAAAATCAAAAAGATGGCGGAGCTTCTGGAGGTTAATTCTGATGAGCTCCTGGCAATGGCCGGGAAGGTAGATCCTGACCTGTCGGGTATTATTCGTGATCAGCCCAGAGCGATGGCAGACTTTTTAAGGACTGCACGAGATCTGAATCTTGGCCGAAAAGAGATAGAGGCGTTAACAGATAAGCTTCGTGCAGAGCGATGCCTGGATCCAAGCGAGGAGTAGGATGAGGGTTCCCTATCTTCATAAGGCGGATATTGAGGCGGCAGCCAATGAGCTGCTTATGAGCTACCATTACAAGTTTGGAATGGAAGAGGCTCCGCCTGTGCCTGTAGAGGAAATCCTGGAATCCTTGTTGGGGTTGGCTTTGGAGTTTGACGATCTTGATGCCCTGCTTAATAAAAAGGGGGTGCTGGGTGCGACTTGGGTGAATGAGCGTCGTGTGGTGATCAATGAGATGTTGGATCCAACAGAGGATCCATCTGTGGAGGGGCGCTACCGTTTCACTCTGGCCCATGAACTGGGTCACTGGCAGTTGCATCGCCACCTGAGTTTTGGTGAGGATGGGCAGACCATTTTATGCCGTTCGAAATCCAAGAAGGATCCCATGGAGTGGCAGGCGGATTGTTTTGCTGGCTATCTGCTGATGCCCAAGAAGGATGTGATCCGTTCATGGGAAGAGGTGTTTGGTACCCATGATCCCTATGACGCATCGGAAGAGCTCTACAATATGCAGAGCCGCTTTGATGAGGCTGGTGAAGCGTCAGAGGAGGGGTTAGTGGTTGATCTGGCCAGGGATCTGGCCGAAGTGTTTCAGGTATCCGGTTTGGCGATGCAGATTCGCCTCGTTGATATGGGGTTGCTGAAGCTGCGATAGGGCACACATATATTTTTTGTTTGCGAGGTTTAGTGTTCATTAAACAATAATAAAAGCAGAGATAGGAGAGGTCCATGGGCACCATAGAGGAAGTGCTTGAGCGGGCGGCTGCGCCTAAAGTAGAGTTTTGGGATGATGAGCTGGAGATCGGTCTGCAGCATTTGCTTCCCGAATTGGAATCTGAACGGTCCATGGCGGAGTGGGTGGACAAACTAACTGGGCGTCAACTTGCCATGCTGTGTCGCTGCACCCATACCATCACCAGGGACTCGTTACCTGATCGTCGAGAGGCGCTGAAGGCTCTGGGTGAGGTGTTATCCCCTTACCGGCTAGTTGATCACTTTGCCTACCGCAAATCTAAGGTGGCCATTACCGAGTATGCCATGGCGACGTTAGATCAGCGAACCCTTCGTGACTGCCAGATCAACGATACCACGTATGACACCAAATCGCTGCTGTTTGCGCTATTTAGCCAGAATCCCAATGGGCTTAAGGATTTGTTCCTACTGGATAAACTGCAGAAAAGTGGCTTTGCCTGTATGCAGTTGTCTGGTCCAACGGATTGTAAGCATGATATGCCGTTTGAAGGGTTTCTGCAGCCAGAGCGTATCTGTGAGATTCTGACTGAATACGACCTCAAGAAGGATGATCAGCGTACTTGTGACTTCAAGGGCATGCTGGTAGAGGATGGCCGCCCCATGCTGTTCATCCGCCGTGCTGAAAAGCCAAGCAAGATTGTGCAGAAGGTGGGCATTGTCCACGGCTTTCATCCAGAATGGATCATCCTGGATTTTGAAGCCAACGCCCGTGGAGTAAGGATATCATCCTCCAGTCCTTCTGTTCCCCTTGAGATCGCCAATAGGATCGCGACCGCCTATTTCAGACAAGGTTGTAAATATGAGAACTTGAGGCTGGGCGACGAGGTAAGCCAGATCAAACGCTTTTTTGAGCAGTTGGTAAGGGGCACCCCCTATGGGCTGTCATTGGTTGAGCTTCAACTGCAAGCCTCTCCCTTCAAAGGGGAGGGAAAGCTGCGCCTGCGGGATGACAAATCCATCAGCCGCCCTGTAGCGCATCTTCAACATGTGTTCGGAAATGTCTTTACCCCCTTTGATAATATTGACTACATCCAGGTGCTCTATCAGGGTAAACGGGTGCGGATGCAGTTTGAATCGATTCTGGGGTGTGATGACATGTTCACTGTGCGCTATTCGGATCAGCACCTGTCCATCCGTGAACGGGTCGCTTTTGAAAAGCTGCTCTCTTCACGTTTTGGCTTCCACATGGTCTCCATTGAGAAGAAGCACAGATCATGAAGATGCTGATGCTTGAAAGCGGCTGGAGTGTGGATCGCCCATCGGACGCGCTTTTATTGGAAGTGGCCAAGTTGGAAGAGATGGGGGTGATCACATCAGATCTTTACACCTACGTCCTCTGTTCCAATCCTGAGGATCGTGACTACCCCCCGCCAAATCATCTATGTAGTGGCAGAGTCCGCTTGGTGGATAGCCTGGATGAGGGGGCAGATGATTACCGCTGCCCGGAGTGCAATCATCCGGTCTATCCTGAGTATGACGAGAAACAGACCTTTCAGGAGCTGTGCTATCGGGTGGATCAGGAGGGGGCACTCTCCTTTCTGCAAGAAGAGATTGAGGCCATCGGCTCCATGCGTGCCCTGACGGACGGAGTCTATCGATGTGACCATGCCGATGGCGAGGTGATTGTCTGCGTGGTTGAGGTGTGTGAGCATCCCAAGTACCTCTCACGGGACTATGTGGCCTCAACGCCGACGGTGGTGGTTGCTCTGCATGACCGCAATGCTGAGCTGCGGCTTCTTGAAGAGCCCTGGTTGATCAAGACATCACTATCACAGTTGATACGAGGGGATCAGGACCTTGCCTCATTGATGCGTGATGCCTTGCATGCGCAGCCACCTGTGTTGACGCATACCTCGGTGCCGATCTACAACAAAGTGATTACACCCCTTTATCATCATCCCCCCGAACAGGTCGACTCTGATGTCCAGTTTCAGGTGGCGTTCAATGGTGAGCAGATCTTGATCAATGGTATCGAAGCTACGGGGGCCAAAGCTACAGCCCAGTTGAAGATCTTTGGCATCCTCTGGCGGCAGTTTCTCAAAGATGTGATGGGGAACAAACCAGCTGACGAGCATCAGATCATCACGGCTGACAAACTTACTGATGCGTTTCAGAGTGAGAATGCCGATGAGGTGGTTGATGCCGTTACGGTACGGCGCTATCTCAATCGTCTACGCAAAATGATGATGGAGCTGATCCGAAAACAGCTGGGTCTACCTATCATGCAGGACAGTATCATTGAAAACCTCAAAAACCGGCGAGGCCAACAGGGATACCGAATCAACCCTCATATGGTCCTGATTAGAGCACCGCAGTCCCGCTGAACCTCATCTACAATCAAATCACCCCCCCTATGCTCAGGCCAGTTGGTCTGAGTTTTTTTTATCCGCTTTTCCACCCTCTGATTTTGGGGATGAATACACCCAACTGTCTCACCATTTTTTAAAGTGTCTCACTGTGCTTTATAAGGCATTGAAAAATAGAGGGCGAAAAACTGCATCTGTCTCGCAAAAATTTCAAGTGACCTCAAAAAACCGTTTCCAACACGGGATAATTGTCTCCAACAACAACGCAGAAACGGAGGCGACCATGTTATCCAACAACAGCTACAACGGCCTGGATCCGCAAGCGATCAAGCTGATCCGCTACAAGGCCAATCAATTGGCAGAGATGCCCTGCTTCAGAGCTTGGGACGCAGAAGATGTCGAGCAGGAACTGGCAATCGCATCTCATCTGAGTGAATCAAATTTTGATGCCGATCTCAGCACCAAACGGACATTCCTGAACAAGGTGATACAAAACCGCTGCGCAACCATGGTGAACAAGGCATCTGCCCCTCACCGATTCCCAGGTGATGACTCACTCTCGTGGGAGACCCTGACCGATCTGGATCGTGAAGGGGCTATCGGTCATGTGGGAAGCCTCGAGGGTCCAGATGCGGTAGAGCTTCGCCTCGATTTTCACCATCACTATCAGCGCCTACCCGATATGCAGAAGCGTCTGTGCAATCTGCTTCCCTATTACGGTACCCACGTGCTTTCAAAAAAGATGGGGTGCAGTAAAACCACATTATATCGGCATATTGCCGACCTGAGACGCTCGTTCTGTCAGTTTGGTTTTCCAAAAAAAACGCGGCCTCGTGGGACGATTTCAACAAGAGCTGAGTATATATCAGATAAGGGGGTGCGTCACAAAAAACACACCACACAAACGGGGGGACAGGGCCATGGAAGCGGAAATTGATCTTTGGCGTGCGGTATTGGCTCAAGCCATCAGCGACACCACCAAGCTTCTGGAAAAAGGGAAGAAGAAGCCAAAGCTTTGGAACGACCACCTGTTTCGAATGGATGTGAGGCATTTGCGGCGGTGGTTTCTCAGTCAATCCAAAGAGCCAGGTAGTTTTCGATTCGTTTGTGAGGTTCTGGATTTAGACCATGCACGAGCCCTTGGCCGAATTCAAGAGCAGTTTTTACAGCACATGGTGCTTCCACGGTGGAAGCCCGAACCCAAAGAAGAAAAGAAGGAGAAAACAGTCATGAACACAAAGATGAATCCCACTTTGAGTGAGTTACACAGCATGCCCATAGGCGAACTGGCAGAACTCTCTCCTGAACAGTTGGCCAATCTGCAACAACAGGCGGCAAAAGCTGTGGAGTCGGCCAAGTTGACCAAGGAGTTTCTAGAAGGCGTCATCTCACGTCGTTACGCAGATAAAGCTGATCTTCTGCGCAAAGAGGCTGGTAAGGACTTTGGCACGGTGCGCTTTATTGACGGCGATGTGCAGGTAACGGCAGAGCTTCCAAAACGCCCGCATTGGGATCAAAAGCGCCTTTCAGATTTGTTTGACCGGATCCGCAAGGCGGGTGAAGACCCTCAAGAATACATGGATGTTGATTATAAAGTGCCGGAATCCAAGTTCAAAGCCTGGCCTTCCCAGATTCGCAGCGCTTTTGAAGGGGCACGCACCGTCAAGGCTGGCAAGCCCACCTTCAAACTGTCGGTGAAGGATGAGCAGGAGATCGCGGCATGAGCGGCCTCCCCATCATTAGCGCCGACCAGCGCATGGCGGAGCAACGGGGCATCAAGGGGGTAATTCTGGGCCCCAGCGGCATCGGCAAGACCTCGCTGCTATGGTCCGTCGATCCGAGTTCCACCCTGTTCTTCGACCTGGAGGCCGGCGACCTGGCCGTGGAGGGGTGGCCCGGGGATACCATCCGCCCACGCACCTGGGACGAGTGCCGCAACTTTGCAGTGTTCATTGGCGGCCCCAACCCTGCGCTGAGGGATGATCAGCACTACAGTCAGGCGCACTACAACGCTGTTTTACAGAAGTATGGCGACCCCGGGGTCATGGCCAAGTACCAGAGCATTTTCGTGGACAGCATCACCGTGGCTGGGCGGCTCTGCTTCCAATGGTGCAAGGGACAGCCCCAGGCGTTCTCGGAGAAAACCGGAAAACCAGATTTGCGGGGCGCTTACGGGCTGCACGGCCAGGAGATGATCGCCTGGATCACCCACCTCCAGCATACCCGGGGCAAGAACGTCTGGTTCGTCGGCATCCTTGATGAGAAGACCGACGACTTCAATCGGCGTTACTACACCCCGCAGATTGAAGGATCAAAAACCGGTCTGGAACTGCCCGGTATTGTAGATCAGGTGATCAGCATGGTGGAGGTCAAACCCGAGGAGGGTCCGTCTTATCGAGCCTTCATCTGCCAGACACTCAATCCATGGGGATACCCGGCTAAAGACAGAAGTGGTCGCCTCACCATGGTGGAGGAGCCCCATCTGGGTCGCCTCATGGAGAAAATACATCAACCCGGCAAACCGGCAGCGGAAAGGCTTAGCTTCGCCCGCCCTGAGAAAGTGACCGAAGCCGCCCCCGCCACCGGCGCCCCCGTCGACATGGCAATGAACACAGGAGCATGACCATCATGGATAACAACTGGAACGATTTCAACAACGCTGAGAGTCAGCAAAGTTTTGACCTGATTCCCAAAGGGACCATTGCGCCGGTGCGCATGACCATCAAGCCAGGCGGTTATGATGACCCCAACCGGGGTTGGACAGGTGGGTATGCTACGCGTAATGCCGACACTGGGGCTGTTTTCCTCAAGGTAGAATATGTCATCACTGAGGGCAAATACGCCAAACGGAAGGTGTGGAGTAACATCGGCTTATTCAGCCAGAAGGGCCCGGAATGGGGCAATATGGGGCGCTCTTTTATTCGCGCGATCCTCAACTCTTCCCGTGGCCTCAAGGATAAGGACAACACCCCTCAAGCCCAACAGGCCCGGCGCATTAATGGACTGGCTGACCTGGATGGGCTTGAGTTCTTGGCCAAAATCGATGTGGAAAAGGATCAGAGGGACGATTCGGATAAGAACACCATCAAGTTCGCCATCACTCCTGATCACAAGGAGTACCAGGGATTCAGCGGTGGCGGTTCATCCGCACCGGCAGCGCCTCCTGCACCGGCCAACCAGGGGTGGCAACAACCTGCTCAACAACAAGCACCTCAACAGCCGCAGCAGCAGGCTACTTCCACACCCCCTACCCAAACGCCCAGTTGGGCGCAGTAAGGGGGTGAAAGATGGCTAAGCTAAATATGGTGGGAAAAGTGATCGGGCGTCTTGTCGTCCATTCACCTTTCATCACATCCAAACCAGGAAGGCATTGGGAATGCCGTTGCGAGTGTGGATTTGAATCCATCCAGAGCACCTCGAAGCTGAATGAAGCAGTCAAGAAAGGAAAGAATATCGGCTGCAAATGCGCGCGTGAGGCTTCTATTGCTAAAGCGCACGCAGAATATATGCAGAAAGTTAAGGATCGTGGGGGTCCACTACCACGCCAACTCAAAGATATGTACGACAATATGCAGAAGAGGTGCTATAGGCCAGAAACCAATCGGTATGAACGATATGGAGGGCGTGGCATCAAGATGTGCGACAAGTGGCGTACAAACCGTAGAGCTTTCTATGCGTGGGCAATAGAACAAGGCTGGGAGCAGGGACTCTCCATCGACCGTATCGATGTGGATGGTAATTACACCCCTGAAAATTGCCGTTTCATACCAATCGAAAGGCAAACCAGCAATACGTCCAGAAATCGGTTTTTGGAGTGGAATGGCAAAAGTCAGATTGTTTCTGACTGGGCGCGGGAGCTTGGGGTTCGACCCCAAGCATTACAACACCGTGTTGGCCGTGGTTGGGATCTCCATCGCATGTTCACACAACCATTTAGGAGGGCCAAACAATGATCCTCCGTCCACGTCAGGAGATCTTTGTTAGCAGATCGGTCGATGCCCTTTACGAACATGGTGACACATTGGCTGTTGGTCCTACCGGCATGGGCAAGAGCATATGCCTTTCAGCTGTTGTTGGTCGTGTGATTTCCAAAAGTGGTGGGAAAGCCTGTGTCTTGGCTCATCGGGACGAACTTACCCAGCAGAATGTGATGAAATTCACTAAGGTTAATCCAGGGCTTTCCACCTCTGTAGTGGATGCCCGTGGCAAATCGTGGCGCGGGCGCGCCACCTTTGCCATGGTGCCCACTCTTGCCCGGCAGAAAAACCTGGATGCCATGCCAGATCTGGATTTGCTGGTAATTGATGAGGCCCACCATGCGGTGGCCAACAGTTACACCCGCATTATTGATTCGGCTAGAGGAATAAACCCAAACTGCATGATTTATGGTCTGACTGCCACCAGTGGTCGTGGTGATAAAAAGGCTCTCAGACCGATCTTTTCTAATGTTGCTGACCAAGTGCGGCTTGGCGAATTGATCCAGTCTGGCCATCTGGTTAAACCCCGTACATTCGTTGTCGATGTAGGCACTCAGGATGCGTTGAAAAGCGTACGGAAGACAGCAGACGACTTTGATATGGCCGAGGTGTCCCAGATCATGAACAAGGCCCCGGTTACCGAGGCCGTTATCAAACATTGGAAGGAAAAAGCCGGCACCCGAAAGACCATCGTATTCTGCTCCACCGTGGATCATGCCCAGAACGTTACAGATGCTTTCAACAATGCGGATGTGGAAGCGGTGATGGTCCATGGAGAACTCTCCACCGCAGAGCGCAAAGCTGCCTTGGCTCGGTTTGAAAAGGGCTCGGCCATGGTGGTTGTGAACGTGGCGGTTCTCACAGAAGGATACGATCATCCACCCACATCCTGCGTAGTTCTGCTTCGGCCAAGCTCGTACAAATCCACCATGATCCAGATGGTGGGACGCGGGCTGCGCACCGTAGATCCTGCCCTGTTTCCTGGGCTGGTCAAGACCGACTGTATTGTCCTGGATTTCGGCACTTCATCTATCCTTCACGGCTCCCTGGAGCAGGACGTTAACCTGGATGGAAAGGAGATCCTGGGAGCGGCTCCCACCAAGGAGTGTCGTAAGCGGTCAATAGAGCCCAGGGTTCCCACGAACCACACATTGCCGGATACTCCCTGAAACCACAATTCAGGGAGGCAATCATGAGCAAGACATCTCAAAAACATCTCAGGCAAGAGCATATCAAATTTTGGCATAATCACCTTGAAGCGCAGCGTTTGTCAGGGATGAGCGTGCGTGTGTATGCTGGTCAGCATGGATTAGCGGCATCGACGTTTTACGAATGGCGCAAACGTCTGCTGGCCATGGGCGAAGCATTGCAATCGGAGGATGTTAGAGCAGAGCCCCTTTTTCAAAGTTTCAAGATTGAGCGCTTAGCGGAAACCACTTCAGCCTGTCAGATTCGACTCAATAATGGGGTGGTGATTGAGTGGCCAGGCGGTGAAGGAGTCGCTTTGATGTCCATTTTGCGCATGACGGCAGCGTTGTCATGATGCGCCCAGCAGCAGATCTGACAGAGGTTCATATTTGCCTGAAACCTGTAGACTTTCGCAAGGGGATCAATGGGCTGGCTGTTCTCGTTGAATCAGAGCTGGCTCTGAATCCTTTCGAGAGTGGGTTGTTTGTCTTTACCAATCGCGGGCGGGATAAAATCAAGGTTTTGTACTGGGAGCGCAATGGTTTTTGTCTCTGGCAAAAACGTCTGGAAGCTGAGCGATTCCACTGGCCTTCAGGGGATAAAGATGCTGCGCAGAAGGTTACAGGCCAGCAGTTGAACTGGCTTCTGGATGGCTACAATTTAAACCTTATGCAGCCCCATAAAAAAGTGCAATTTTCGTCAATAATATAGTGTGTTGCATGCTGATTTTCAGTATAATAACAGCATGAAAATAAAGCCTCAAACACTGCCCGATGACCCTGCCGAATTGAAGGCGCTGGTACAATCTCTTCAAGAAGAGATGAAGCTGCTGCGTGAGCAGTTGCACATCCTCATATCCAAACGCTTCGGACGCTCCAGTGAGAAATATGATCCTAATCAGCTGGGGCTGTTTGACGAAGCTGAACTCATTGGTGCGACTGCGGCGGATGATGTCGAGGAATCTGCCACGGATAAAGGGGGTGCCGCATCTGGGCATTCGCGTAAGAAACGTGGGCGCAAGCCTTTCCCTGACTGGTTAAACCGCGTCGAGGTGATTCATGAACTGCCAGAGTCGGAGCGGCGCTGTGGTGTGGATGGTTCCGAGCTGGTAGAGATTGGTCGAGAGGTCAGCGAGCAGCTGGATATCGTGCCGGCCAAGGTACAAGTCATCCGTAACATCCAGATCAAATATGGCTGTCCCCACTGCAAGTCTGGCGTAAAAACCGCCCCAGCCCCTCGCCGTCCAATCCCTAAACTGCTGGGCACAGCCGCAATGCTGGCGCATGTGGTGGTCAGTAAGTATGCCGATGGCCTGCCTCTCTACCGTCAAGGTTCGATTTTAACCCGCGCTGGTATTGATCTTCCACGTAACACTCTGGCTCATTGGATGATTCTCGCTGGACGTGAGATTCAGCCGCTCATTAACTTGATGCGGGATCAGCTTTTAGCCTATCCCATCATTCAGATGGATGAGACACCGGTTCAGGTGCTCAAAGAACCCCAAAAAATCGCCCAAAGCAAATCCTATATGTGGGTACAGAGAGGCGGTCCTCCAGATAAACCGATCATCTTGTTTCATTATGACCCCACTCGCAGCAGCAAGGTCCCTAAAGATCTGTTGGCTGACTATAAAGGCTATCTACAGACCGATGCCTATGCGGGCTATCTGGATGTTGCAGCCCAGCCAGATATTATCCATCTGGGTTGTATGAGCCATGCACGACGCAAGTTTGATGAAGCCATCAAGGCGCTGGGCACCAACAAAAACCGCAAAGCCACTCGGGCGGATGAAGCGCTGACCATGGTACAGCAGCTCTACGCCATAGAAAAAGAGCTGCGCAAGGATGAAGCCGATGCCGAAACGCGATTCAAAGTGCGTCAAGCTAAAGCCAAACCTGTCATGGCTGAGTTGAGAGTCTGGTTGGAAAAGAATCTACCCCTGACACCACCTAAAAGTGCTTTGGGAAAAGCCATGGCCTATCTGTTTACAGAGTGGCGTAAGCTTATCCGCTATCTGGATGACGGCCGCTTAGAAATCGATAACAATGCCTGTGAAAACGCCATCCGCCCCTTTGTTATCGGTCGGAAAGGGTGGCTTTTCAGCACATCTGTTAAGGGCGTTAAGGCCTCCGCCAACCTCTACAGCCTCATCGAAACCGCCAAAGCCAACGGCCTGGAGCCGTTCGCTTACTTCCAGCATCTCTTCACAAAACTCCCCTACGCCGAGCGGGTCGATGATTTTGACCGCCTACTTCCTTGGAATGTGGATAAGGCCGATCTGTCAACTTCCTGAATAACGTGCTTTATAGAGCGCTTACCATCATGACAACGCTGCCGTCATGCGCAAAATGGACATCAAAGCGACTCCTTCACCGCCTGGTCACTCAATCACCACCCCATTATTGAGTCGAATCTGACAGGCTGAAGTGGTTTCCGCTGAGCGCTCAATCTTGAAACTTTGAAAAAGGGGCTCTGCTCTAACATCCTCCGATTGCAATGCTTCGCCCATGGCCAGCAGACGTTTGCGCCATTCGTAAAACGTCGATGCCGCTAATCCATGCTGACCAGCATACACACGCACGCTTATCCCTGACAAACGCTGCGCTTCAAGGTGATTATGCCAAAATTTGATATGCTCTTGCCTGAGATGTTTTTGAGATGTCTTGCTCATAATTGCCTCCCTGAATTGTGGTTTCAGGGAGTATCCGGCAATGTGTGGTTCGTGGGAACTCTGGGCTCTATTGACCGCTTACGCTGAAAATGGGTTGGCAACATTGGATCAGAGTCACGGGGAACACTATTGAAATTAGCTCATCTGGAGGCATACAGAGGAATGTGACGTTGCTTCAGGTGGGAATGGTCGAAACTGCCACGGAAAAGTTACCATTCGTTGGACAAAAAGGTTAGCCTTGTCAGCATGAGCAAGGTTTTGACGAGGGACAGAAAAAATCACTCCCCACTCCTGGAAAATCTATCCAAGTACCCAAGTAAATCCCGTTTTTTGATCGGCTTGGTTAGATAGCTGTTACAGCCCGCCTGGATTGTCTCTTGCTGGTGCTCCTCCATAGCGTGAGCAGTGAGAGCAACGATCGTTATAGGAAAGCAGTGGTTTTCTTTCTCCCAGTCGCGGATGGCTCGGGTCGCAGTCAGACCATCCATAATAGGCATCTGAATGTCCATGAATACGAGATTGAAACTATCCTTCTTAACCGTCACCTTTCCTACGGCCTGGGCGCCATCATTGACTACGGTTACCCGATAGGGGGTGTGCTTAAGAAATGCTTGGAATAGTTCTATATTATCATGACTATCTTCAGCTAACAGGATAGAAAGACAGGTTGAGTCGGCTGAGGCATTCTCAAGCATCGGTTGATCTTTCACAATCTCCAAAGCCCGTCTGACACCTTCAAAAAATAAATGCTTGTCGTAATGATCCGAGATGAATACTACTCTCAGAGCCTCTAGGCGTTGGATGGTCTCCACTGTCTGCAGGTTACCACACAAGAGAATTGGCAGCTGCGCCATGCCTGGCAGGCCACGGATCGTGACCAAGTTGGCCTCTGTGGACGGAGCAAGCCGGTCTTTTTCGTGGTGAATGAGCAGAAAATCCACACCGCCATCCTCTCGTGACCTACGCACGGACATTTCCAACTGCTCAAGATTCCCAAAGCTCTTAATACTGGCTCCGATACTGACTAAACCCTCCTCAAAAAAGTGATGGTGGATTACATGATCGTGGATTACCAAGGCACTTTGTCCGGTAAGGAGACGCGAGAAGTTTTGGGCCGTGGATTCCTCTGCCAGATCTAGATTTACTTGCGCTGTAAAGGTACTACCGTGATCCGCACGGCTATGCACAGTGATCTTACCGCCCATCTTATGAATTAAGCTTTGGCAAATGGACAATCCCAGACCAGTACCACCATGGGTCCGTGTGATGTAGGTTCCAGCCTGCTCAAACGGGCGAAAAACCTTTTCTTGATCAGCATCTGAAATGCCTATCCCTGTATCTACCACATGGAAAGCTAATTGCACCTGCTTGTCTGCGATCTGTTCAGAATGAGCCAACAAAGCGACTGTCCCAGTATCAGTGAATTTGATCGCGTTACCCAAAAGGTTAATCAACACTTGGCGTAAGCGGGTTGGGTCTCCGATCAGACTATCTGGGGTCGTTTCGCTGGCGTTAACCAGCAAATAAAGGCCTTTCTCCTTACATTTATAGGCCAGCAACTTATGAAGATCCCCCATCATTTCTCGAACTGAAAAGACACGCTGTTCCAGCTCTATATGGCCAGCCTCAAACTTGGAAATATCCAGGATGTCATTGATCACCTGGAGTAAGTTCTCGCCTGCGGAGGTAAACATGCGTACATAGCGGGACTGGTCTGCATCAAGTTCAGTCTCTGCCAGCAATTCCGCTGTACCCAGAATAGCATTCATGGGGGTACGGATCTCATGGCTCATGGTGGCAAGAAAGATGCTCTTGGCTTGATAGGCCTTTTCCGCCATATCTCGGGCAGCTACCATCTCTGCCTCCAGGCGTTTACGGTCAGTAATATCTCGGGCTAGCCAGAGTGTGTGTTGCACGTAGTCAATCTCAAGGAACCCTGCCCACACCTCCACCTCCAGATCTTGGCCATCTGCTGTGTGTAAACGGGTCTCGAAAGTGACGTGGGATGGGTTCTCTGCGTTATCGCCATCGTGATTGGGTATAGTCAGAGTGGAGTTTGGGGCCAATAGTTGGTCTTGCGTGTAATTCAGCAGCGTCACCCGACGATAGCCAAGTAGCTTCTCAGCGGCAGAGTTCGCCTCAACCACTCGTCCGTCAAGATCGAAGATCAAGAGGCTTTCTCCCGCTTGGTCAACCACCCCACGGTACTTCTCGCGTTCTAGCTGCATTTGGCGAGCGCTTTTCTTAGCTAACTCCCCATAGGCACTCTCCAAACGTTCTAGCACGGCATTGAACGCCTCTGCCACTTGGCGCACTTCATCCTCGCCTTGAACTTTGAGACGGCCAAATGAGGCTCCAGAGAGATTTAATCCTCTCAGTTCACGCGCCACTTCATTTAACCGACGGTTTAGCCACGTAACCAACAACCAAGCGCTTAAGATTGCTATTCCAATCCAGGCTAAGCCCAGCATTAAGAAATCTTGGCGTTTATTGGCCATTGCAGTTTGAAAGTAGTCATCGGTGGTGAACAAAACCACATCGGCTGTGAACCGTATATTTCCCTGATGCTGTTCGTCCAGGCGCAGAATTCGGCTGATGCTTGTGCGTCTACTTTTGCCAACTGTCAGGGTTATGGGTTTATTGTGGCCTAAAGCATGGAAGGTCATGCCCAGGCCAGTAATCTGCCGGGAATGCTCCCAGAAAGAATGGATTTGTTTGTGATCCAGCAGGTCACTTATGCGTATTTGTAGGATCAACGCACCTTCTGCCATGCCTGTGTTGGCGTAAATAACGGGCTCCATCATTATCATGTACAAGCTACCGCCGTCCACAGGATGCACATGTGTCAGTGGCTGAGTAGTTTGGATGGCTGCTCCTATTAGCTCTGTCTCAAGTAAAAGAGGGAGTTGTGGTTGGCTGCTCACCACCTCTCGGCCCAAAAAATTGGTGAGGCTCAGACGCGCCGGGACGCCGCCTATTGTCTGAATGCCAGAGAAAAAGGTGGGGAGATAGATTTCTCGCCCCTTATCATCGGCCAATGCATTAGCAACAAGAGAGTTGGATGCTAGTGCCCTGAGTTGATCACGAATCTCAAAAATTCGACTCTGCAGCGTCCAACTGAAATGTTCAGCTGTATCCTCTAGGGCCAAGTTGCGGTTGTGGATGGCATCATTTTCCAGCAGGTGTTGGGATTGCCACGTGATGGCAATGATGAATGCACTAGCTAGTAGCCCCACCGCGAGAGCGGCTTTGTGCGTAGTCCGCCACAGCATAGCGGTCTTAATGCGCAGAGGTGATGGGTACTATGGTATTGCCCTGGAAGCGCGCCATAAACACATCCTCTAATTTAAGACCATTATGATCCTCTGCAGGAAATGGGTGGTCATAGTTACGCACCAAACCAGCGTAGTCGCGTACCTGTTCCAAGGCATCTCTTACAGCCACCCGATCAATACTTCCAGCCAAATTGATAGCTCGAGCCAGAATGTGCACCAGATCATAAGCGTGGGCAAACCCGACTGGCGAATCCATCTTAGCAGGGTCTTTGATACCCAACTTGTCGTGTAGCAAGGTCACCACACGAGTTAAGGCCGGCCCCTGGGAGCGCAGCATGCTGAAAGTCTGCACCACAGAAAAATCCACGGCTTGCAAGGCTGGGCCACACGCTTCCACAAAGGCCCCTCCTGTCACGCCCCAGTGACTGATTATAGGCAGGCGTTCTGCCTGTGGGCGCGAGGACACATGGCGAACTATGATCGATCCTTCCAAATCGTTGGCTACCATCACCAGTGCCTGCGCTCCAGAGTCCAATACGGCCTGATAAGCGGCAGAGAAGTCCTTCTCTCCCCAGTTGTACCAGTGGATGAGCGTAATCTGGGTTTCCGGGTGCTTTTTAATGTAGCGTTCAGCTGCATTGGTATTGCTACGTCCCCAACCAGTGTTGGGCACCAGCAAGGCGACCTTATCGGAACCTTTACTGGCAGCGTATTGTAGCATTATTGGCATGGCATACTTGTCGCGTAAGGAAATACGGAAGCTGTAACTGGGCGATTGCGCATGGTCAGTGATACCATCAGCCGAGCCCCAGGCGTCCAGCAGGGGGATTGGCAGATGATGTACTAGTTCGAGTTGTTGCAGAAGTACTGGACTAAAACGCCCGCCTACTACTGCCACCAAGTTGGGATCAGCAGCAAATTTTTTTAGGTTTTCGATGCCACGTGCAGGTACCGAGCGGTTGTCAGCAGTTACCAAGGCCAAGGGCCTCCCGCCCAGAACGCCGCCCGCAGTGTTAATCTCATCAATGGCTAAGCGTAAACCCATTTCAATGGATTGGGCAGAGGTACTGTTTTTGAGTCCATACGCACCGTCGAAGCCAATACGCACTGATTCCATTGCCGACACGCCCCCAATGCCAGCAAAAAAGGCAAAGCACAGGGCTGCCAGTCCTCGCTTAAACCAGTTGTACTTGACCATGATATTCCGCCCTCTTGTCCGAATGTTTAACAATGGCTTGCGTTTCTTTAGCTTTGCCTAAACATACTTTGCAAGTGAATATCTTTTTTATACACTTAAAAGGGTGTTTTAGCCATATCAATCCTGCCCCTCCTTAGTGCGGCCTGTCAAGGTCGTATAACCTTCCAGAAAAGGAGATCTCCAGTGCCGACACGGCACTGTCAGGTTGACGAACGCCTGCTAACACGTGGTAAAATCCAGCCATGGAAAACACGCCCTCACTCTGTCAAGGTTACCGCTATCCTGGCGAGATTATCAGCCATGCTGTTTGGTTGTACCATCGCTTCACCCTGAGTTTCTGCAATGTTGAGGAAATCCCGGCCAGCCGTGGTGTGAATGTCCCCCACGAATCCATAAGACAGTGGTGCCTGCACTTTAGGCAGGACTATGCGATCACATCAGGTTCGGACCTCATGACCTCGGCTGTAACCGCCACCCGGCTCTCCAGATCCCTATCCTCCGACACCTCGACGACGCTGAGGCAGGATTCTTGAGGGAATAAAGGCATTCCGCTGTATGCTCATGCCCAGGGTCCTGCACCAGCTTGGCCTGGGCTTCATCCTCGACGCAGATTAGTCGCTTATCCAGATCCTTTAGATCCAGAAAAGTGCTGTGCCGACACCCTAGAAAGCCATCCAAGTCAGAGGCTGCAAACAGGGTATGTCCCTCATGCTTCCTCATGAATGACTTTCCTCAGAAAGGCCATAGGCGCTGTTTACCTCATCAGCATTGATCAAAACAATCTGCTGATGTTTAGGTTGGCGGACGTTGGGATCAATAACTGGCCTGCCTCAATCTTGGACAGATCAAGAGTAACCGTTCAGAGACCCCTCGTTCAGTGAGGATGTTCACTGTTTGAGAAGGAATTAACTGCTGGGGCTGGCACCAATTTTGTTTGATCTTGGCAAAGAATATCCTTGACACGATTTTCGTCGAAAACGTGAAATCTCAAAAGGAGAGTGCGATCCGATCTGTTTTGCCCATCAAAGCCTTGAGGGGGAATTGTGGCGGGTTTTCAGCTGTAGGCCCACCCCGGAGACGAGCGTATTTTTACACTGGCTCCAATGGGGCGCAGAAGCTCAAAAATCTCTTCCTGGAAACTCGTGTTATTATGTTCATATTGATTCATTCACCGGCGATGATATGGCGCACGAACTATGAAACTTTCGGATCACGACCTGCTCCAGATTGATGAGGAATATCTCTCCTCGCTATCGTCTGCAGAATTGCTGGCCGTCAGCCGGAAAATGTTGGAGGATCTTAAGGAATCTCGTGAGCGTTTGAACCGGACACCTAATAACAGCTCCCAGCCGCCCTGATCTGGCAACACTAAAACGGACAGTTTTTTACGCGGACTTGAGCCACTCTGTTTCGTACTGAGAAGGACTCATATAGCCGATGGATGAATGCTTGCGCTTTCGGTTATAAAAAGCCTCTATATATTCAAAGATTGCCTGTTTAGCCTCATCTCGCGTCTTGAAGTCACAGGATGACACGAGCTCAACTTTGAGAGTGTGGAAAAAGCTTTCTGCTGGTGCGTTGTCCCAACAGTTGCCACGACGACTCATACTCTGTGTATAGCCTCTCTTATCCAGATATTTTCTAAAGAGTTCAGACGCATATTGGCTACCACGATCACTGTGAACAATCAGACCGGCCTCTGGGCGGCGCTTGAAAAAGGCCATGCGTAAAGCGTCTGTTACCAGTTCTGCTTTCATATGGTCTGCCATAGACCAACCGACAACAGCTCTGGAATAAAGGTCAATCCAAACAGCTAGATAGAGCCAACCCCCCTTGGTCGGAATATATGTAATGTCACCAACATAGGCGTTATCAGGGCGTTCCGTATCGAATTGACGATCAAGAAGGTTAGGCGCTATAGGCAGTGCGTGATTTGAATCTGTCGTTACAACCTTATAACGCTTCTGAGCTTTACAAACCAAGCCAAGCTTCCTCTTGATTCTGGAGACGCGTCGGCGACTCACTCGTACACCATGCTCATTTAACTCTTTGCGTATACGCCGTGTTCCATAGATTGATCGACTCACCTTGAAAATCTCTGCTATCCACTCTTCAAGCAGTTGATTCTCTTCAGCCTTACTCGTGCTGGCTCGATTAAGCCAGCCATAATATCCACGACGAGAAACATCCAGAACACGGCATAAAGACTCGACAGAGTAGCTTTTGCTATGAGCTTGAATAAAGGCGTACCTCACGGAAGGGATCTCGCGAAGTACGCACACGCCTTTTTTAATATCGCCTGCTCCTCCTCAAGCTGAGCTAGCTTCTTTTTAAGGCGCTTATTTTCTTCTTTCACTTCTAATATTTCATTTTTATCTCTGAATGTTAGCTTCTCATCAGATCGCTTTCTCCAGTTGTAGATATTCTTAGCTGATATGCCAAACTCCTCAGCGATCACTGGTATGGGCTTGTCAGAGCTCTCTACCATTTTGAGCACCTGCTCTTTGAACTCTGGGGCAAAACTTTTAGGACTTCTTCTGCTCATGGGACACCTTTCTGAATGAGGTCTCATTTTCCCTCATTTTTTGTGTCCGTTAAAGTGTAGCCCCATCACAATGATGCTGAACGTGCGCTGCGCCACTGGGTCATCGCGCGTTTGATCAGCCACGGAACTCGTACGGCAGAAGGGAGCCAAGTATTGGGTGTGCTGGCTAGCGTCATCGAAACTTGTCGATTGCGGAACGTGTCCCCCTGGGACTATCTTGCTAAGGTGATTGCTGAACGGAGAAAGGGAAACCCCGTACCACCGTTACCGGCTCCAGTAGCCGCTTGATATCGGGGTCTCTGAACGGTTACGATTTGTGGGCGATGCTACCGCAGGGATGAGATTGATGCTCTATCTGAAAATGGAGTTTCCACACTATCTGATTTTCATGATGAAGATGAGCTCATTCATAAAATTCAGAACATACTGGGTTTGCAGAGAAATGGTAGTGGAAGAAAATCCTGTGGCACACATCGGAAGGTGTTGGTAGTTGATGATAGTGAGGATAATAGAGTTTTATTATCTCACTATTTGGAAGAGTATGATCAGGAAGTGGTAGAAGCCGTTGATGGCCATGAAGCCATTGACAAGTTTATTGAGAACAATGCGTGCATTGATTTAGTGCTAATGGATCTTCAAATGCCAGGTTGTGATGGGCTGTCGGCAACTCAGCGGATTCGAGAATGGGAAAAGGCTCATTCTGTTCCCAGAGTTCCGATTGTTGTCTTGTCTGCCCATGCCACAGAATCTCATAGGAGCTCATCCTTTAATGCAGGTTGTGATGAGTTTGTGATCAAGCCCATTAGGAGGAAGAGGTTGAAAAAAATCATGGCGCAGTTCATTAGTGATAGATAAGGCAGGGGGGTGCCCCTGTTAGCCTGACAGCCATAAGGCTTTCTTCAGATTTTCCGAAGTTTGCTGATGCAATCGCAGGGCAAATTGAGTCTGGAGCCAAAATTCTTTATCCTGGTGCAGGGTCTATTTGTGACATATGGAATAGATTCGATCACGATTGAGTGAAGGAGCATAAGAATGTGCCCCCTCCCAATTGCATCTCATATGGAGGCTCCCGTGGAAGAGACAATACGCATCGGATTGATGACTCCCCTGACAGGCTTGGTAAAGCTGTATGGCCCCGAGATCTCATGGGCAGGGCAAATTGCTTGTGATGAGATCAATGAGTCTGGGGGTGTGCTAGGCAAGTCTCTGGAGCTTGTGATTGTGGATGATGGATCACTGCCTGAGACTGCTGTTCCTGCAGCAAAAGAACTGGTCGATGAACATCGTTGTGTTGCGATGATTGGCAACCTGCTCTCAAACTCACGAATTGCCGTAGCTAATATGGTCGCCGAGCCAAGGCGCATTCCTCATCTGAATTTTTCCTTTTATGAAGGCAGCATTTTTAACCCCTTCTTTTTCCATTTTGCAGCTCTTCCCAACCAACAAATTAAAAAAATGATCCCGTTTATGGCCAATCGCTATGGGGTCAAAATGTTTTTCGCTGGGAATAATTACGAGTGGCCACGCGGATCCATTGATGCATGTAAACAATCATTGGAAAAGGTGGGGGGAGAGTGTGTCGGAGAGGAATACCTCTCCATAGGGGCCAGCGCAGAAGAGATTGAAAACCTGCTATCCAAAGTAGCCCGATCAGGAGCAGATGTTTTTGTTCCCTATTTTGCAGGAGAGGACCAGATCAACCTGCTTAATCGCTTTACTGAACTCGGGCTGAAGAAACGCATGGCTGTTGTAATGGGGCACTTTGATGAGGCCATGGCTTCACATCTTGCCCCTGAGGTCAGAGAAGGTTTCTATTCCAGCAATACATACTTCATGTCAGTGCAGACTGATCTTTCCAAGGCTTACTCAGAGCGTTTGATTAAGCTGGACCAGGTGAAAGGTATTCATCCGGATGGGAATGGCCACATCACAAATTTTGGTGAAGGCACATATCTGTGTGTAAAAGCTTTTGCAGAAGCAGCTAAAGTTGCTGGAAGTTTGCAACCAGAAGATCTCATCCATGCCCTTGAGCATGTCCAGATAGAAAGTTTGCAGGGCTCTGTCCGTATGGATGCCAAAACCCACCATGCTCACATCAACAGCTATCTATCCTGCTGCAATAGTGACGGGACATTCTCGATTGTTGAAGAGTTTGGACAAATCCCACCTGAGATTCCTTCCCGTTATCAAGAGCTTTTTGGTGTTTCCTGTTTGAATGAGTCTGGCACTTGCCCCCACGCTACATCACTTATAGCGAAAGAAGTTGTTGAAGCTCATCAATCTGAAGGTAATGCAAGGCAGGTGCTTTCTCTTGCTGACATGGCCATCATTTCAGTAAATGAAGAGGGGATTATTATTGAAGTAAACCGCTTTGCCTCTGAAATGTTCGGTTATTCTGAACAAGAAATGATCGGCCTTTCTGTCCACTTGCTTTTACCTCCGCATTTCCGAAAACGCCACACCTTACTATATCAAGGATTTGTAGATGGTGAAGTGACAGAGCGCAGAATGGGGCAAAGAGGTGAGGTCACAGGGTATCGTAAAGATGGTACCTTCTTCCCTGTTGAAGCCTCTATTGCAAAGTATAGATGCAATGAAAAATGGGTGATGGTTGCGTCATTTAGGGAGTTGACTGAACTTAAACGAGCACAAGAAGAGCTTGTTCGTCGTGCCACCCATGATCCTCTAACGGGCCTGCCAAATCGTACTCTATTCAGAGAGCGTCTAACGAGTGCTCTCCATAGGTCACATCAAAATGGTGAGAACATTGGTCTTCTTTTTATCAACCTGGATGGCTTCAGAGAGATTAACGACTCTTATGGGCATGAGATGGGAGATCTCCTTTTAGAAGAGGTTTCTCAAAGGTTGATCACAGTGGTGAACCAGGGAGACACGGTTGGTCGGTTAGCAGGGGATGAGTTTATCATTTTATGTGAACACATACAGAATCCGGAGCCTCTCTCATCTTTGGCTGTATCAGTCACCAATGTGATCCGTGAGCCTATTGTCCATGATGATTTGAAACTGCGTGTGACCGCAAGTATAGGCATCGCCCTTGGGCATGGCTCAACACATAGTGCAGATGATTTGATGCGCTCTGCTGACTCCGCCATGAACAGTGTTAAGGAGCGAGGTCGCAATGGGTGGGAGTTTTTCAATCCAACGCTGCAAGAAGAGGCTGAAAAGCGGCTCGCAATCTCAACAGGTCTTCGCACAGCCATTGATAACAACGAGTTTTACGCTCGTTACCAACCTATTGTGGATTCTGAGTCCGGAATGATTCGTGGTGCTGAACTCTTGGTGCGATGGCGTTCATCGGATGGTGAAATCTCGCCAGGCGTCTTTATCCCCGTTGCCGAGATGACAGGTGCTATCATCACCATCGGGAGGTGGGTTTTTGAAGAAGGGTGTAAAGCAGAGAGAAGATGGAAAGCCAAATTTGGGGAGCAAGCCCCATATATCACGATAAACGTCTCCACACGCCAGCTATCAGAGCCACTTATTATTGAAGAGTTCCAGGAAATTCTGGCTGAAACCGGTGCAGATCCAACACGTATCATTTTAGAGATCACTGAAACATCATTGATGGCAGATGTTTCAGCAAACAGGGAAGTGTTAAACAGGTTGGCTACAACTGGAATGAGAGTAGCTGTGGACGATTTTGGTACGGGCTACTCATCCCTTGCACAGCTTTCACGCCTTAAGGTCAATACGCTGAAAATTGATCGTGAGTTTGTGCTGGGATTAGATGAGGGAGAAGAGGGACAGATTGTTGTCTCTGCCATTAGCAGGCTGGCTAAATCACTTAAACTCAAGATTGTTGCAGAAGGTGTTGAAACGGATGAGCAAAGGAACACTATCCGTTCAATCGGATGCGATCTGATCCAAGGCTACTATTACCACCCGCCATTATCAGAAGAAGCACTTTTTGAAGCTGTTAGCACTAGCTTGAGTCAAAGAACCCACAATGAACAGCCTTTGAAGTTCTTGATTTATATTAGTCGCCCTAAGTTTGAGATAACTGAGGAAGGCCTGCAGGCAATTTTGAAGCAATCAAGAGAATTCAACCTGAAAAGTGGAATCACAGGCTATCTTTTCTATCTGAAAGGTGCGTTTGCGCAATACCTGGAAGGGGATGAAGAGCCTTTGAGCCAACTTTATCAATCAATTCAAAAAGACAATAGGCACAGTGATTTAAAGATCATTGCAGAGGGAGATCTCCCAACCAGACTCTTTGCTGGCTGGGAAATGGGATACAAACAACTAGACGGTGTATTGCTTTCTGATAGAGCCAATCTTAGTCAGAACGAATCGGATAATTATGAGTGGCTGAGCAGGCACCCAGAGCTGTGCTGTAAAATCTTTGAAACCATCAGTCTGGACTCATAGGAAACAGAAGGGATAAAACAATGGCAACGCACATCGATGAGAAAGCACTGGACCAGATATTTCGAGCAGCCAGAACTCAAAATGGTTGGCTTGATAATTCTTGCAGGATCTATCGTATCAGGTGTCATTGGTTTTTGTGTTTTATACCTGAGCTTGCGTAGAGTTCCGATAGATAAAGATTCAGTATAAGGGGCTCTCTATGGATATTCTCAGTGCTATTGAAATTCAGGACCCTGCATGGATTGCGATCGCTTTTATATTCGGTCTGATTTTCAAACAATTTCAACTTGCCCCCATGATTGGATTTTTGGCGGCTGGCTTTATGCTGAATATGCTGGGCGTCTCCACAGATTCCTTTTTAAATGAATTAGCAGATCTTGGCGTGACACTTCTGCTCTTCACTATTGGCCTGAAGCTTCAACTGAAGACCCTAGCTCGTTTGGAAACTTGGGGTACAGCTACAGCGCATATGGCCATAAGTGTGGTTGCCATTACAGCGGTTTTGTTGCTGTTAAGTTTAACGGCTATCCAGGTGTTTGCAGAATTGGATTTAGCCTCCGCCCTAATCGTTGCCTTTGCGCTCTCTTTTTCCAGCACAGTATTTGCAGTCAAGGTCCTAGAAGAACGTGGTGCAATGAGTTCCCAATATGGTCGAACGGCCATTGGCATTCTAGTCATTCAAGATATCGCAGCTGTGATCTTTTTGGCTGCTTCTTCAGGTAAGCTCCCCTCCATTTGGGCTATCCTTTTATTGGCATTAATTCCGGGGCGCCACCTTCTAGGTTATATACTGAGTCGTTCTGGTCATCGCGAGCTTTTACCTTTGTTTGGGTTTGTTGCGGCCTTAGGCGGAGCCGCATTGTTTGAAGTAGTGGGCATGAAAGGGGATCTTGGTGCGCTGATTTTTGGTGTCCTTTTAGCAAACCATCCCCGTTCTGGAGAGTTGGCAAAGCACTTGTTGGGCTTTAAAGACGTCTTATTGGTTGGGTTCTTTCTTACGATCGGATTGGCAGGATTACCGACTTGGGACACAGCTCTAGCCGCACTTCTGCTCTCCTTGCTCCTACCTTTCAAAGGTGGACTGTTCTATCTCCTTCTTGCACGTTTTAAACTCCGGGCTCGAGCTGCAACCCAGGGTGGGGCGATACTAACGAACTACTCAGAGTTTGGTCTGATCGTCGCCGCGATCTCCTTGAATGTCGAGTGGTTGCCTGCAGAATGGATCACCATTTTGGCGTTAGCGCTCTCTTTTTCATTCCTTCTGGCCTCTCCTCTTAACCGGTACACAGACACACTCTATATGAGTCTTCATGACTGGCTTATACGTTGGGAGCAGGAAAAACGCCTGCCTGAAGATGAAGAGATCTCTATTTCAGGCAATCGTATCTTGATCATTGGTATGGGGCGTGTGGGGCAAGCAGCTTATGATGAGATGGCTCACAATGCTGAAGGGCAAATTTTAGGAATTGATCTTGACAAGGCTGAGGTAGAAAAGAACAGCAAAGAAGGCAGAAGAGTTGTACCTGGAGATGCGACTCATCCTGAGTTCTGGTCACGGTTTAGTGATGGCCACAAAGGGGTGGAAATGATATTGCTCGCAATGCCCAATCATCTTGGTAACATTGCCGCTGCTGATAACCTACGTGCCCATGGCTACAAGCACTCTCTGGTTGCGACTGCTCTCTATCCAGACCAGGAAGCCGAATTGAAAAGACATGGAATAACAGAAGTCTATAATATTTATAAAGAAGTTGGTGTGGGAGCTGCGGCACACATGTGGGATTCGATAAAACGGGTTAAAATATGAAGATGCGAACAGTTTGACTCTTTAAGTGAAAAGCAGAAAGGCTCAATTTATTCTGAGACTTATTTAATAGAGCAAGTTTTCAAGGATAATTCTTAGCCAAGGGAGGGTTGACAAATGGACAAAAAATGGTTGTTTCATGAGCCTAACCCATTGCAAAGAAAATTAATCTTTGTGGCAGTTTTGCTGCTTGATATACTAACTCAAGTTTCGCAGTTCGTTGACCGCTCAATTGGGCTGATATTTGCCAACCAAATCAAGGGCAAAGCTGCCTCGTGTATGCTATAATTCTGGTGTCGAATCAGTCAGATAGCTCAGGGACGAGGCCAGCTTCATGAATCAGCATAACAGGGAACAGGCTACTGTGCCTACCCCCATGATTGACGAGATCAAAACCCAATCCTTTGGACTCAAGTTTCGCAGTTCGTTGACCGATCAATTGGGCTGATATTTGCCAACCAAATCAAGGGCAAAGCTGCCTCGTGTATGCTATAATTCTGGTGTCGAATCAGTCAGATAGCTCAGGGACGAGGCCAGCTTCATGAATCAGCATAACAGGGAACAGGCTACTGTGCCTACCCCCATGATTGACGAGATCAAAACCCAATCCTTTGGAGTATTCGGCGTAGATAACGCTATCGTCGATTTTCTCCAGGAAATTGGCTTCCAGGCGATATTCAATCGGCGCGGATGGAGCAAACGAACGGGGAAGGATCTTCCGACGCTGATCATGTTACTGATCCTGCATCCTCTGTTGAAGGTGCCATCCATTCACCTTTTTTGCCGCGACCACTTTCTGTCGGTCTTCGCGGTAGGCAAGGATACCTTCTACCGGTTGCTCCAACGCCAATTTCCATGGCGGAATGCGCATTGGGCGCTAATCAAAAAGTTACTACCCCAGTGGCGAACGCTGGATCTCGGCCCCGGCTACCTTGTTGCCGATACCACCGTCAAAGAGAAGCGTGGTGATCGTATTGAAGGTGTTTGCTGGCATCATGACCACAATACCGGCCGCTCAGTTGCAGGTTTTGAAGCAGCCCACTTGGTCTGGGTTAACAAGCAGGGAACCTTGCCACTGGATGCCGCTTTGCGTTTTTCAAAGCGGCCTCTGATCAGCAATCTGCTCCACATCCTCAGTTACCGGTTCGATTGTCGCTCACATCTTGGACGGCGTTACCGTGAGGCGGCCAAGATGTCTAAGCTTGATCAGACTGTCGACATGGTTGCCAGAGCCATTCAAGCTGGGATTCCGGCCCAGTATTTTCTCGCCGATGCTTGGTACTCATCGGTTAAGTTCGTCAAGAAAATCCTGGATCCGGACTTTCTGTTTAAAAAATGTATAATACATTGATATCAAGCTGTAATTTACTTGAACACGGTGCGCGTCACTGGACACATTAAGGCGAGATGCTGAGTAGCCGGAAAGCCTCCTGCTGTAGAGGGGTGATGTTAGCAAGCATTTCAAAAGGTTTACCAGCCGCGGGCTCCCATTGGGCACGGACGGTGTTACGGGTCAAGGTGGCTAATTGCTCCAACAGGGTGCTGAAGCTCTGCAAGGCATGGCCTGTTGGAGAACGTCTTGTGCCGGTCTTCTCTTTGGCGTTTGGAGATGGCTCTCTGGGCATGACAGGATCGTCGGGGAGCAGTGGCGCTTCATCGGTGAACAGTAGCGTTTTGAGCTTGATCCGCATTTCCCGTTCTACCATGTAGGCCAGCATGCACAGGAAGACATGGGCTTTGATGCGATCGGCACGGAAATGAAAGATCGGGCGTATATCCAGACTGCTCTTTAGATCTCTGAAGGCGCTCTCTACCTGGGCCAATGATTTGTATTGGCGGATCGTGTCGGCACTGGAGATCTCCTTTTCGGGAAGGTTGGTGCGGACCACATAGATACCGTCCAGGGCTGTTTCTTGATCAATAACAGCCTGCTTACGGGACCAAATGAACCGCCCTGGAGCAATCTCCAAGTTGAAATAACGGGCGATTTTAAGCTTGCGCAAAACCCGGTCGGCTCGTTTGCCAATTTGGCCACAATCACGCAAAGAGCCCTCTTGTACGGCTTGCAGGATCGTCTCCAATCCCTGCTCTGCGATGGCCAACAGTTCCCGTCGTGAGCGTCCCTGATCCTCGGCTAGGAAGGGATTGCGGCAAACCATCAGTCGCTCACCTGGGAAATCTGGGGAGGTAATCTCGGCAAAGTTGCGCGCATCGAATAAGGAAGGCCAGTTGTCTGCTTTGGCCAGTGATCGGATGGTACTGTGGCGCAAGGCGGTAATCCATGAAAAGCCAGCAGGTTGGATATCTTCGTCAATCCGGGCCTGGGTGATCATGCCCCGATCACCAACAACAATGACCCGCTTGAGGCCAAAGCGCGCCTTGAGCTTGTTCACTTGGGCGGTCAGCGTCGTGGGATCGCCTGTATGGCCGGGAAACACCTCCACGGCTAGAGGGCGGCCCTCCTTATCGCACAGCAGGCCAATCTCAATCTGTAGTTTGTCTGGGCGGTGGTCTCGGCTGTAGCCGTATTCAGCCAGTTCGCACTGCCTTCCTTCAAGATAGGTGGAGGTAAGATCAAACAACACCATGGAGCCATCCTGAAGGTGCTGTTTCACCAGGCGATTCTCAATTCGCTCCTGTTGCGCTCCGAGCCAATCCAAGGCCTTGTAGAGCTCTTCCTTGTTGGCATCGTCCACGCCGAACTCTTGCCCCAAGGTGGTCGTGTTGAACAGCCGGTGCGAGGCCAGTTTGGATGCAGGTTGAAGCACTCTCTGGGCAATCAGCGCCAAGACCAAATCGCGGTAGCGCGTTTGTTTTGTTCCCAGCAAACGCTTAAGACCCAAAGATTTCATCACTCCGGCAACAGCAGCCACATGGCCGTGGGGCAGACTCGCCTCAATGGTCAGTGCTGAGGTCATCGGCATCATGCGCCCACCCTTGAGCACCACCCGCAAAGCCTCAATGGTCTCCTCGGGTTGACCAGTCAGGTTGCCCAGAGTGCGCTTTTTGACCTTGCCGTTTTCACGGTAGGATTCCCGTAGCAGCACGGTTGGGTGTGAATTTCGATTGGGAACACGTTCAATATGCATGGCTATGATTATAGCGCAACATTTCAAATATTAAAAGAACAAAAACACACATTACATGACTACAAGAAATCAGGAAAATTTACATATCTTACTGTTTTTAAATATGAATCTTAGATTTCTGCAAGAAAGTCCGGCTGGATCTGGGCGTGGTCCCCCTGATCCGATGGAAGCGCAACAACACCAAGTTCCTATTCCAGGGCGAGAGACTGACCAGTGCCGAACTTTACACCCGGTTTGCCAAGGGCAAGATCAGGAAAGCTAAGGGGTCCAAGCGCTTCAAAGGAACCTTCCTAGATGCAGAGCACCCCGAAATCGGCCTTATACGTCTGTTCTTCGTCCGGCTGATCGATCCGAAAACCGGCTCGAAGGAGTGGGCCGTCTTTCTGACCACAGACCGGTCAATGGGGCTGTCAAATATGATCGAGCACTACGCCAACCGCTGGGGAATCGAAGTTTTCTACAAGGAATCCAAACAGCACCTCGGTTTCCTTAATGAGTCCGTCCGATCCTTCGAAGCAGTCATCGCCTGCCTACACCTAGCTGCCATGCGCCATGCTGTTCTCTCCAGCATGATGGCGATCAAAGGCAGCCAGCGGGATCAACTCGCCCACAATCTGGCCGCTTTGACCTATGCCCGAAAGCTCTGGCATACCTTCCGCGCCATCTTCAATGATGCCCTTGGCCGAACATCCATTCTTGAAAATCACCAAAAAAACGAGGTAATTGAACTCTTTGAACAGGAGGTCGAGGCTTGGCTCAGCAAGGCATTGATGCTCGATCCCCTTGGTTCACAACGTCAAATTCTGGCCGAAACGAACTGCGAAACTTGAGATACTAATTATTTTTGCTCACTACCATATTGGGCTACATCTAGAGTTCCACATTTTTTTAAGCATTCCTGTTTTACTTGCAACATGGTTTCTTGGAATAAAGAGCGGTATTTTCATTGCTATTGTGACTGATATGTTTTGGCTACAAATCGACTGGATGCTAGCTCCTAGTGAAGAAGCGCATCAGTTTTTAATTTTTAATTCAATAATGCGCACCATAATTTCATTAGTTGGTGCCTGGCTTATCTATTCTTTGCGCAAAGCTTTGCAACAGCTAGAGGTTATGGCAACACACGACAAACTAACAGGTATATTGAATCGTCATGGATTCCAAGAGAGGGGGAAATATATTATTGACCAATCTCAACGTCACAGCTGGCCTTTAGCAGTTGTGATGATGGATATCGACCATTTCAAAAAAATTAATGACAGTTTTGGCCATGATATAGGAGATCTGGTTCTCCAATCTTTAGGCTCAGAATTAAAAAAATCTGTTAGATCAACAGACATAGTAGCACGACTTGGGGGTGAAGAATTTGCTCTGATTCTTCCAAATACAGATAGCAAGCATGCCCATCAAATAGCGGATAGCATTCGCAAAAAAATAGAAACCTCTCGACTTTCATTACCTGATGGAAAGTTTTTGACTTATACGCTGAGTCTTGGTGTAACCTCAGGATTAGGAATTGATAAAATGGATTTATTGCTCAATCAAGCAGATAATGCTCTGTATAGGGCAAAGGGCACTGGGCGAAACCGTGTGGTAAGCTTTCATCAAACTGCTCATTCCTGTTAGTTCAGCTATGAAGAAGCGCTGGAGATTGGAAGGGGGGGCGATATGAAAACAGATGCGAAAGAGTCAGAGCCACAGATCAATTGGCCTGTTGTGGGTATTGGCTCATCAGCGGGTGGTTTGGAGGCGCTGACCTCCTTGTTGGGTGGATTGGATCAGGATGTCGAGCATTCCTTCGTCATCATCCAGCACCTCTCCCCTCACCATCGCAGTATGATGGTCACCCTGTTAGAACGGGAAACCCTACTGCCTGTGCGGGATGTGCAGGATGGGCTGAGACCTGCCCGAGGGGTGATCTATGTGACCCCAGAAAATCACAATGTTATCTTGGCGGATGGCCGCTTTCGACTGTTAACTCCCTCCAAACAGGTTGTACCCAAACCCTCGGTGAATCTGTTCTTTCGCTCCCTTGCTGAAGAGCTGGGTGAGCTGGCCGTCGGGGTGATCCTCTCCGGCACTGGATCCGATGGGGCGCAAGGGGTCAAAGAAATTAAATATGCTGGTGGCACGGTCTTGGTGCAGGACCCGGAAGAGTCCAAGTACGACGGCATGCCCCGCGCCGCCATTGAGACCGGGGTAGTTGACCTGATACTCCCAGCGCAGACCATTGGTAAACGGCTGATGGGGCTGGCCCTCTCCGATTCCGGTCAGTTGCACTTCTCTGAAGAGGGGTTTGAGCAGGCTGGGGTGGCAGGCTTGATTAACCAACTGCATGCCTGGACCAAAATTGACTTCAGTGGCTACAAGGAGAGCACCCTAAGCCGACGGGTACAGCGTAAGCGTCCATTTCTCCCCAGGATTCAGTTTGTTTTGAAGGTGTGTCAAGCTTTCTGAGATACAAATTTTCAGGAGGCTAAAATGACGGACAAATCAATCGACGGATCTGGGTTGAGCGAGAAGCAGCAGTACTGGCTTGCTCATTTGCATACTTGCCGTTTGGAAGCTGGTACCATTAAGGGGTATGCCGAAGCCAATGGTCTGAGCCTTCCATCGTTGTACTTTTGGAAGCGCAAGCTGACGCAAATGGGGTTTCTGGAAGAGTCAGGATCGGGCAAGCGACGTTTTCAGCGATTGGAATTGAGTTCGACGTCTCCAGCAGGGGTCTGCCGGATTCAGTTCCCAAATGGTATGACGGTGGAGTGGTCAGGGAATGGTGGCGAGAGCTTGCTCTCTGTCCTGCGATCTGTGGCAGCCTTGTGATGATGCGCCCATCGCCGGATATTTCTGTCGTCCATCTCTGTTTGGAGCCGGTGGATTTCAGGAAGGGGATCAACGGACTGGCTGCATTGGTGGAGGCAGAACTGGAATTGAATCCCTTTGATGAGGCTCTGTTCGTGTTTCGCAATCGATCATTGGACAAGGTGAAAATCCTTTATTGGGAACAGAATGGGTTCTGTCTGTGGCAAAAGCGGCTGGAAAAGGACCGATTTCACTGGTTGCGTCAGGGAGGTACCGCCGAAATCCAGATCACGGGGCGGCAGCTGAATTGGCTACTTGATGGCTACAACCTAGCGGCAATGAAGGGCCACAATAAACTGCATTTTTCTTCGATTGTATAGAGAGTTAAGGTGGTTTTTTTGGTATAATTCCGGGTATGAAAACGCTACCAAAGACACTCCCTGATGACCCTGCCGCTTTGCGGGAAATAATACTTTCCTTGCAGGCTGAAAATGTCTTTTTACAGGACAAAAGCAAGCGTATGGAGCATGAAGCCCAGCTTCTGAGGGAGAAGCTGAATATTCTCATTGCCAAGCGGTTTGGGCGTTCCAGTGAGAAGAGCGATCCCCGCCAGTTGGGTCTGTTCGATGAGGCAGAAGTGACGGCTGCCGAGGAACCTGAAGAGGATGCCGAAGAGATCCAGGTTCCTGCCCATAGCCGCAAAGCGAAGTCCAAAGGACGCAAGCCGTTACCAGAGTGGTTGCCTCGGGTAGATATCCTTCATGAGCTGCCTGAGTCGGCATTGGTTTGTGGCCTGGATGGTCACCATTTGGTCGAGATTGGCCGTGAGACCAGCGAGCAACTGGATATTATTCCGGCCAAGGTGCAGGTGTTGCGGCACATCCAGATCAAATATGGCTGTCCTCATTGCAAACAGGGCGTGAAGACGGCCCCTGCACCCAAACGTCCCATTCCCAAGGCGTTGGCTACAGCTGCTCTATTGGCCCATGTGGCGGTATCCAAGTATGCCGATGGGTTACCGCTCTATCGACAGGGCTCCATTCTGACCCGTGCAGGGATTGCTGTCTGTCGAACCACGCTGGCCAATTGGATGATCCAGTGCGGCCAACTGGTGCAGCCGTTGATCAATCTGATGCGGGACAAGATGCTGGATTACGATATCCTGCAGATGGATGAAACAACGGTTCAAGTGCTTAAGGAAAAAGATAAAGTTGCAGCCAGTAACTCCTATATGTGGGTACAGCGAGGTGGTCCTCCGGGTAGTCCGGTGATTTTGTTTGATTACGATCCCACACGCGGTGCCGAGGTTCCGAAACGGCTGTTGGCGGGCTATAAAGGCTGGCTGCAAACGGATGGGTATGCAGGTTATCTGGGTGTGGGTGCGCAGGAAGATGTGATCCTGATGGGGTGTTTTGCGCATGCCCGTCGTCAATTTGACGAGGCGATCAAAGCGTTGGGAAAATCCAAAAAAGGCAAGATGGGCAAGGCTGGGCAGGCACTGTCGCTGATCCGGAAACTGTACGCAGTGGAAAAAGATCTGCGTGAGGAAGAGGCTACTCCAGAGCGACGTTACAAGGTGCGCCAGGAGCGTTCCCGCCCCATTATCGATGAGTTAAAAACCTGGCTGGAAGATAATCGAGCAGGGGTGTTACCGAAAAGCAAACTCGGCGAAGCGATGGGATATCTGACCAATCAGTGGTCCTCTCTGATTCGATATTTGGATGATGGACGCCTGGAAATTGACAACAATAGAGCCGAGAATGCCATTCGCCCCTTTGTGATTGGCAGGAAAAATTGGCTCTTCAGCAACTCTGTTCGAGGTGCAAGGGCCTCGGCAAACCTCTACAGTTTGATCCGGACTTTCTGTTTAAAAAATGTATAATACATTGATATCAAGCTGTAATTTACTTGAACACGGTGCGCGTCACTGGACACATTAAGGCGAGATGCTGAGTAGCCGGAAAGCCTCCTGCTGTAGAGGGGTGATGTTAGCAAGCATTTCAAAAGGTTTACCAGCCGCGGGCTCCCATTGGGCACGGACGGTGTTACGGGTCAAGGTGGCTAATTGCTCCAACAGGGTGCTGAAGCTCTGCAAGGCATGGCCTGTTGGAGAACGTCTTGTGCCGGTCTTCTCTTTGGCGTTTGGAGATGGCTCTCTGGGCATGACAGGATCGTCGGGGAGCAGTGGCGCTTCATCGGTGAACAGTAGCGTTTTGAGCTTGATCCGCATTTCCCGTTCTACCATGTAGGCCAGCATGCACAGGAAGACATGGGCTTTGATGCGATCGGCACGGAAATGAAAGATCGGGCGTATATCCAGACTGCTCTTTAGATCTCTGAAGGCGCTCTCTACCTGGGCCAATGATTTGTATTGGCGGATCGTGTCGGCACTGGAGATCTCCTTTTCGGGAAGGTTGGTGCGGACCACATAGATACCGTCCAGGGCTGTTTCCTGATCAATAACAGCCTGCTTACGGGACCAAATGAACCGCCCTGGAGCAATCTCCAAGTTGAAATAACGGGCGATTTTAAGCTTGCGCAGAACCCGGTCGGCTCGTTTGCCAATTTGGCCACAATCACGCAAAGAGCCCTCTTGCACGGCTTGCAGGATCGTCTCCAACCCCTGTTCTGCGGCAGCCAACAGTTCCCGTCGTGAGCGTCCCTGATCCTCGGCTAGGAAGGGATTGCGGCAAACCATCAGTCGCTCACCTGGGAAATCTGGGGAGGTAATCTCGGCAAAGTTGCGCGCATCGAATAAGGAAGGCCAGTTGTCTGCTTTGGCCAGTGATCGGATGGTACTGTGGCGCAAGGCGGTAATCCATGAAAAGCCAGCAGGTTGGATATCTTCGTCAATCCGGGCCTGGGTGATCATGCCCCGATCACCAACAACAATGACCCGCTTGAGGCCAAAGCGCGCCTTGAGCTTGTTCACTTGGGCGGTCAGCGTCGTGGGATCGCCTGTATGGCCGGGAAACACCTCCACGGCTAGAGGGCGGCCCTCCTTATCGCACAGCAGGCCAATCTCAATCTGTAGTTTGTCTGGTCGGTGGTCTCGGCTGTAGCCGTATTCAGCCAGTTCGCACTGCCTTCCTTCAAGATAGGTGGAGGTGAGATCAAACAACACCATGGAGCCATCCTGAAGGTGCTGTTTCACCAGGAGATTCTCAATTCGCTCCTGTTGCGCTCCGAGCCAATCCAAGGCCTTGTAGAGCTCTTCCTTGTTGGCATCGTCCACGCCAAACTCCTGCCCCAAGGTGGTCGTGTTGAACAGCCGGTGCGAGGCCAGTTTGGATGCAGGTTGAAGCACTCTCTGGGCAATAAGTGCCAAGACCAAATCGCGGTAACGCGTATGTTTTGTTCCCAGCAAACGCTTAAGACCCAAAGATTTGTAAGCGCCCATTTCTCCCCATCAACTACCCTGTCGGTTCAGCAGCAGATTTCAAATTCCACGGGAGCAACAGGTCGAACTCATCCACGGTTTGCGCTGTGGCGAGGCCCTCAAAGACCTTTGTAAAATACTCGAAGGGCTCCCAACCATTGGCTTTGGCCGTTTCGATCAAACTGTAGAGGTTTGCCGAGGCCCTTGCACCTCGAACAGAGTTGCTGAAGAGCCAATTTTTCCTGCCAATCACAAAGGGGCGAATGGCATTCTCGGCTCTATTGTTGTCAATTTCCAGGCGTCCATCATCCAAATATCGAATCAGAGAGGACCACTGATTGGTCAGATATCCCATCGCTTCGCCGAGTTTGCTTTTCGGTAACACCCCTGCTCGATTATCTTCCAGCCAGGTTTTTAACTCATCGATAATGGGGCGGGAACGCTCCTGGCGCACCTTGTAACGTCGCTCTGGAGTAGCCTCTTCCTCACGCAGATCTTTTTCCACTGCGTACAGTTTCCGGATCAGCGACAGTGCCTGCCCAGCCTTGCCCATCTTGCCTTTTTTGGATTTTCCCAACGCTTTGATCGCCTCGTCAAATTGACGACGGGCATGCGCAAAACACCCCATCAGGATCACATCTTCCTGCGCACCCACACCCAGATAACCTGCATACCCATCCGTTTGCAGCCAGCCTTTATAGCCCGCCAACAGCCGTTTCGGAACCTCGGCACCGCGTGTGGGATCGTAATCAAACAAAATCACCGGACTACCCGGAGGACCACCTCGCTGTACCCACATATAGGAGTTACTGGCTGCAACTTTATCTTTTTCCTTAAGCACTTGAACCGTTGTTTCATCCATCTGCAGGATATCGTAATCCAGCATCTTGTCCCGCATCAGATTGATCAACGGCTGCACCAGTTGGCCGCACTGGATCATCCAATTGGCCAGCGTGGTTCGACAGACAGCAATCCCTGCACGGGTCAGAATGGAGCCCTGTCGATAGAGCGGTAACCCATCGGCATACTTGGATACCGCCACATGGGCCAATAGAGCAGCTGTAGCCAACGCCTTGGGAATGGGACGTTTGGGTGCAGGGGCCGTCTTCACGCCCTGTTTGCAATGAGGACAGCCATATTTGATCTGGATGTGCCGCAACACCTGCACCTTGGCCGGAATAATATCCAGTTGCTCGCTGGTCTCACGGCCAATCTCGACCAAATGGTGACCATCCAGGCCACAAACCAATGCCGACTCAGGCAGCTCATGAAGGATATCTACCCGAGGCAACCACTCTGGTAACGGCTTGCGTCCTTTGGACTTCGCTTTGCGGCTATGGGCAGGAACCTGGATCTCTTCGGCATCCTCTTCAGGTTCCTCGGCAGCCGTCACTTCTGCCTCATCGAACAGACCCAACTGGCGGGGATCGCTCTTCTCACTGGAACGCCCAAACCGCTTGGCAATGAGAATATTCAGCTTCTCCCTCAGAAGCTGGGCTTCATGCTCCATACGCTTGCTTTTGTCCTGTAAAAAGACATTTTCAGCCTGCAAGGAAAGTATTATTTCCCGCAAAGCGGCAGGGTCATCAGGGAGTGTCTTTGGTAGCGTTTTCATACCCGGAATTATACCAAAAAAACCACCTTAACTCTCTATACAATCGAAGAAAAATGCAGTTTATTGTGGCCCTTCATTGCCGCTAGGTTGTAGCCATCAAGTAGCCAATTCAGCTGCCGCCCCGTGATCTGGATTTCGGCGGTACCTCCCTGACGCAACCAGTGAAATCGGTCCTTTTCCAGCCGCTTTTGCCACAGACAGAACCCATTCTGTTCCCAATAAAGGATTTTCACCTTGTCCAATGATCGATTGCGAAACACGAACAGAGCCTCATCAAAGGGATTCAATTCCAGTTCTGCCTCCACCAATGCAGCCAGTCCGTTGATCCCCTTCCTGAAATCCACCGGCTCCAAACAGAGATGGACGACAGAAATATCCGGCGATGGGCGCATCATCACAAGGCTGCCACAGATCGCAGGACAGAGAGCAAGCTCTCGCCACCATTCCCTGACCACTCCACCGTCATACCATTTGGGAACTGAATCCGGCAGACCCCTGCTGGAGACGTCGAACTCAATTCCAATCGCTGAAAACGTCGCTTGCCCGATCCTGACTCTTCTAGAAACCCCATTTGCGTCAGCTTGCGCTTCCAAAAGTACAACGATGGAAGGCTCAGACCATTGGCTTCGGCATACCCCTTAATGGTACCAGCTTCCAAACGGCAAGTATGCAAATGAGCAAGCCAGTACTGCTGCTTCTCGCTCAACCCAGATCCGTCGATTGATTTGTCCGTCATTTTAGCCTCCTGAAAATTTGTATCTCAGAAAGCTTGACACACCTTCAAAACAAACTGAATCCTGGGGAGAAATGGACGCTTACCAAAAATGCCTAAAAAAATAGGCGGAGAAGGTTTGCTAAAGGGTGGCGTTTGGTCAACCATAAGAAATCGTTATAGATTTCTCTCTATAAGCCACTCGCAAGAGTGGCTTTTTTTGTACCAAAATTCTGCAATGATTCCAAGCGTTAGCAACCTGTCCAAATTACCGAGCCTCGTAGTGTAGGTCGGGGTAGGGTTGAGGGGTGCCAAAATGTGTACACACTGCTTTCAGTTTATAATACAAGCGTATGGTACACTTTTTGGTGAGCGGTAGGAATGGGCTCTATGCAGCCTCCCGATAGTAAGATTTGATGATTCCTCCAAGCTTTTCTTTGCATTTGATGGGACCATCGCGGGCAGCTTTGAAATTAACGTCCAGCACGTTGTTGTCGCGGCCAGCACCACGGTGTGGGCGATCATGGTTATAATGGTCGAGCCAGGTAGAGAGAATATGGTTTAACTGTGACCGGCTGAAGCAGACAAAATAGTTCAGGCACTCGCGTTTTAACGTGCCGATGAAGGACTCTGCAAAGGCATTGGCCTGTGGTGCATTATGCGGTATTTGGATCACTCGAACGGAATCGCTTCGCCAGACTTCCAGAAAAGGGCCGGAGAACTTGGTGTCGCCGTCGCGGATCAGATAGCTTGGTTTGATGCCTTGCTGGTCACACCAAAAAAGGGCATTGCGGGCTTGCTGTGTGACCCATGCGCTATCTGGTGCATAGGTGGCTGAACTGGTAAAAGCACGCCGAGAAGCCAGGTGGATGAAAATAAGCACGTATGCGGTTTTCTTGCCGAGCAGCGTATACACATCTTTGGAGAAAAAGTCGCATGCCAGAGTAGTTTCAAGGTGGGCCTTGATGAAGGTGTCCCAGGGTAGAGGTGGTGTCGGTTTGCTCTTCTCTGGTTCTGGGTGAATGCCTGCCTCATTAAGAATGCGTTTGACCGAGTTGGCTCCAGCATAGAGGCCAAGCTTTTTGAGCTCTCCGACGATCCGTCGATAGCCCCATTGGAGATTCTCCTTGGCCATGCAGATCACTGTGTCCCTCAACTCCTGAGTCAGTCGTGGCCTGCCGACTTGCTTGAAAGGCTTTCCTGATGAGGATTGGTTGAGCCAGCGACGATAGGTGTTGGGCTTGACGATCATGATCAGATCGTTGATCTGGTGATCAAAGTCAGCCCCCAGTCGCAACAGTTCAGATTTTTCCTCAGGTGAGGCGATAACACGCTGGCTGGGAAGTCGTTCCTGGAGTATTCTGACCTGGGCTTTGAGCAGCCGGATCTGCGCGTTATGACGAGGGCTGAAAAACTGGGAGATCAGCCCCCAGATAAGGAGTGATAGTGAGTTCATGTGCACCAAAACGACCGGATCAGGTTTTTTCAAAAAAAGATGGCGGTGCAATGATATACCCAGATCCTACAAATTGGCACCCCGCTCAAAATGGCCGGGAATTGGGCCAGATGATTTTTGAATATTTTTCCCACCAGATTACAGATTCCTGCCCCCTAAAGTTCGGACTTCCAGTCTCTACATTCGGGCTTTTTCCCCTCAAGTTCGGACCTCTTGTAAGTCCCCCAAGGCACCATATGCCAGTGTGGGCCTCCAAATATCACAAATAATACGCAAACATAGTGTGAAATGAGGGTGTTTGAGTTCCTTTGAAAACATCATGTTATTGTGTGCCAAGTCTCCAGAGACGGTTCGTTTCGGGAGCCGAACCCTCCAATCGATCATCAACTACTCGTAATCAGGGTCTTCAATCATCTGGTCAAGCAGCTTCTCCCAGATCCCTTTGTCGCGCCACCGGCAGAAACGGCGTTGAGTGTTGTTCCAATCGCCATAATCTGGTGGAAGATCGCGCCATGGCGCACCTGTACGCAAGATCCAAAACACCGCATTGATAAAAAGGCGGTTGTCCTTGGCTACTCCTCCCCAGCTTCCAGCCCTTCCAGGCAAATGGGGCTCAAGGCGTGACCATAGTTGGTCTGAAATATCGTGCCTACGGTAAGATGCAGTCATGTCAAAGCCTCCTTGCTTTGACTCCTATTCTACATCAGCTTATCTCGTGTCGACAGTATCTAACATCACCCCTCTACAGCAGGAGGCTTTCCGGCTACTCAGCATCTCGCCTTAATGTGTCCAGTGACGCGCACCGTGTTCAAGTAAATTACAGCTTGATATCAATGTATTATACATTTTTTAAACAGAAAGTCCGGTCTCGTAAACCTCATCTGCACCAAAACTGGCCCTGAGTTGGAGAGCAGCGTAGCGATTTTTCTGGTCGGATGAGGTGAAATTTGGGAGAATCAGGGGCGGAATAGATGCTTGGTGTGGCTGGATTCTTCTAAAAATAGGATTTCAGGTACGGAGGATTGGAACGTCAAGCCAATGCGCTCTTTGAAAATCAGAAACCGATAGCTGACAGATGTCAGGCAGCGATACGTTGGTACCGATGGTGCAGACCGCCGAGAACTGGGAGGGCAACGATGTTGCTAGACTCTTCTGGCTGGACTGCCCGATGGACTGGGGAATCTTTGGACAGTCCTAAATGGGTCCGCTAGTTGGTAATAATCCACATACTCCCCAAGCCGCTGTTGCAGGTGTTCTTCGTTGAGCACGATGATGTGATCAAAGCACTCTCGGCGTAAACTGCCGATCACTCTTTCGCAGTAGGCGTTTTGCCAGGGCGAGGCCTTTGCCGTGATCACAGTTTCAATGCCCATTCTTTTGAGCGCATATTGGCTGGCCATGAAAAGCGGATCGTGGTCGTGCAATAGGAATCGTGGTGCTGTATCCCAAGGGGACGCCTCCCGAATTTGCTGGACAACCCAAGTTGATGTTGGATTGGTGGTAACGTTGATGTGAATGATACGCCGCCACTCATGATCAATAAGAATCAGGACGTGCAGCACCTTGAAAAAGATTGTCGGTATGGTGAAGAAGTCCATGGCCACGATCTGATTTACGTGGTTATCAAGGTAGGTCCTCCAGGTCTGAGCATGTACTTTGAGACCGATGTTTCCCCGACATCATACCCCAATTTAAGTAACTCGCCGTGAATGCGTGGTGCTCCCCAGAGTGGATTTTCCCGCGACATTTGCCGAATTAGGTCACGCACTTCCTGCGGGACGCGAGGACGGCCAGGGCGCATTGGTCGCGACTTCCGTTTCCAATAGAGCTTGAAGCCTTGCTTGTGCCATTTGATAACGGTGGCTGGTTTTATAATCACTAACGCGTGTTTCCACCTAGGCCAGATCTGAGATAGCCAAACCCAAAAGATCCTGTCCATATGGCGTAGGGTAGGGCGCTTGGGGCGTTGGCGTTGTAAGACATTAATCTGGTGGCGCAGGGCGAGGATTTCCAGTTGCAGGGCTGCACGAGACCTGAACAACCCCATGAAGTAGTGGATGAGTTCTGTTAGTGTGCCGAGCATGTTATACCCTTGGGAAAATGCTTTGAATGGAATGACCACTGTATGACGAAGATTACCCAGCCGCACGATCGGTTTCTGAAGGCATTGTTGAGTGATCCAGATAAGACTGGAACTTTGCTTCGGGAGCGTCTGCCAAAGGAAGTAGCAGAGTTACTGTCATCAGAGCCGCCTGTCTTGGTGGATGGAACCTTCATTGATGGCGAGTTTCGGGAGCATTTAACGGACCGGCTTTTCAAGGTTAAGACTCAAGAGGGGAAGGCGGCATACATTTACGCGCTGATTGAGCACAAGAGCTATGCAGACGAATGGGTTGCCTTTCAACTTTTGCGCTATATGGTCAGGATCTGGGAGCGGTTTCTGAAAGAAGGGCAGCAGAAGCTACCTCCGATTGTGCCTCTGGTGGTTTATCATGGGGCTCGTGAGTGGACGGTCCCAAACCAGTTTTCAGCATTGCTTGAAGCAGATAAGGGTTTGTTACACCATCTGCTTGATTTCAGCTTTGCGGTGACGGATTTAGGGCGCATCGCGGATGATGACCTGTCTCAGGATACTCATTTGCGAGCTGCTCTGATGGCGATGAAGTATGCGTTTCATAGTGCGGATGGTGTGGTTGTCATTCCGCAGATAGGGAAGGGTGCCCAAGGGGATCCCGAGTTTGCCAAGCTGGTGTTGAGATATCTGATTCAAACGTACAGGGGAATGACAATGGCAGATGTACAGGCATATGCGGAAGAGGCTTTTCCAGGAGAAGCGGAGCACTATGCATCGCAGTTTGCGCGTGAGATGATGTCTAAGGGTCGTCAAGAGGGCCGTCAAGAGGGCCGTCAAGAGGGCCGTCAAGAGGGCCGTCAAGAAGGTGAATCTTCACTTCTTCTGAGACAGCTTCATCGCCGATTTGGAGAAGTACCTGGTTGGGCGGAGTTAAAAGTAGCGAATGCTACAATTGATGAACTGGAGACCTGGGGTGAGCAAATTTTTGATGCGGAGACGCTGGAAGCCGTATTCAAGTAGGGTCAGGGTTCGTGAATTTATGTGATCGGGCGAGCGGACCTTTGAAGCAAACTTTTCGAGGTCGAATTGGAAGCTTTTTTGCTGTTTTGTTGATAAATATCAATGCGATGTGACTTATTTTTGCTAGAGTTCTGTAAGCGGTCAATAGAGCCCAGGGTTCCCACGAACCACACATTGCCGGATACTCCCTGAAACCACAATTCAGGGAGGCAATCATGAGCAAGACATCTCAAAAACATCTCAGGCAAGAGCATATCAAATTTTGGCATAATCACCTTGAAGCGCAGCGTTTGTCAGGGATGAGCGTGCGTGTGTATGCTGGTCAGCATGGATTAGCGGCATCGACGTTTTACGAATGGCGCAAACGTCTGCTGGCCATGGGCGAAGCATTGCAATCGGAGGATGTTAGAGCAGAGCCCCTTTTTCAAAGTTTCAAGATTGAGCGCTTAGCGGAAACCACTTCAGCCTGTCAGATTCGACTCAATAATGGGGTGGTGATTGAGTGGCCAGGCGGTGAAGGAGTCGCTTTGATGTCCATTTTGCGCATGACGGCAGCGTTGTCATGATGCGCCCAGCAGCAGATCTGACAGAGGTTCATATTTGCCTGAAACCTGTAGACTTTCGCAAGGGGATCAATGGGCTGGCTGTTCTCGTTGAATCAGAGCTGGCTCTGAATCCTTTCGAGAGTGGGTTGTTTGTCTTTACCAATCGCGGGCGGGATAAAATCAAGGTTTTGTACTGGGAGCGCAATGGTTTTTGTCTCTGGCAAAAACGTCTGGAAGCTGAGCGATTCCACTGGCCTTCAGGGGATAAAGATGCTGCGCAGAAGGTTACAGGCCAGCAGTTGAACTGGCTTCTGGATGGCTACAATTTAAACCTTATGCAGCCCCATAAAAAAGTGCAATTTTCGTCAATAATATAGTGTGTTGCATGCTGATTTTCAGTATAATAACAGCATGAAAATAAAGCCTCAAACACTGCCCGATGACCCTGCCGAATTGAAGGCGCTGGTACAATCTCTTCAAGAAGAGATGAAGCTGCTGCGTGAGCAGTTGCACATCCTCATATCCAAACGCTTCGGACGCTCCAGTGAGAAATATGATCCTAATCAGCTGGGGCTGTTTGACGAAGCTGAACTCATTGGTGCGACTGCGGCGGATGATGTCGAGGAATCTGCCACGGATAAAGGGGGTGCCGCATCTGGGCATTCGCGTAAGAAACGTGGGCGCAAGCCTTTCCCTGACTGGTTAAACCGCGTCGAGGTGATTCATGAACTGCCAGAGTCGGAGCGGCGCTGTGGTGTGGATGGTTCCGAGCTGGTAGAGATTGGTCGAGAGGTCAGCGAGCAGCTGGATATCGTGCCGGCCAAGGTACAAGTCATCCGTAACATCCAGATCAAATATGGCTGTCCCCACTGCAAGTCTGGCGTAAAAACCGCCCCAGCCCCTCGCCGTCCAATCCCTAAACTGCTGGGCACAGCCGCAATGCTGGCGCATGTGGTGGTCAGTAAGTATGCCGATGGCCTGCCTCTCTACCGTCAAGGTTCGATTTTAACCCGCGCTGGTATTGATCTTCCACGTAACACTCTGGCTCATTGGATGATTCTCGCTGGACGTGAGATTCAGCCGCTCATTAACTTGATGCGGGATCAGCTTTTAGCCTATCCCATCATTCAGATGGATGAGACACCGGTTCAGGTGCTCAAAGAACCCCAAAAAATCGCCCAAAGCAAATCCTATATGTGGGTACAGAGAGGCGGTCCTCCAGATAAACCGATCATCTTGTTTCATTATGACCCCACTCGCAGCAGCAAGGTCCCTAAAGATCTGTTGGCTGACTATAAAGGCTATCTACAGACCGATGCCTATGCGGGCTATCTGGATGTTGCAGCCCAGCCAGATATTATCCATCTGGGTTGTATGAGCCATGCACGACGCAAGTTTGATGAAGCCATCAAGGCGCTGGGCACCAACAAAAACCGCAAAGCCACTCGGGCGGATGAAGCGCTGACCATGGTACAGCAGCTCTACGCCATAGAAAAAGAGCTGCGCAAGGATGAAGCCGATGCCGAAACGCGATTCAAAGTGCGTCAAGCTAAAGCCAAACCTGTCATGGCTGAGTTGAGAGTCTGGTTGGAAAAGAATCTACCCCTGACACCACCTAAAAGTGCTTTGGGAAAAGCCATGGCCTATCTGTTTACAGAGTGGCGTAAGCTTATCCGCTATCTGGATGACGGCCGCTTAGAAATCGATAACAATGCCTGTGAAAACGCCATCCGCCCCTTTGTTATCGGTCGGAAAGGGTGGCTTTTCAGCACATCTGTTAAGGGCGTTAAGGCCTCCGCCAACCTCTACAGCCTCATCGAAACCGCCAAAGCCAACGGCCTGGAGCCGTTCGCTTACTTCCAGCATCTCTTCACAAAACTCCCCTACGCCGAGCGGGTCGATGATTTTGACCGCCTACTTCCTTGGAATGTGGATAAGGCCGATCTGTCAACTTCCTGAATAACGTGCTTTATAGAGCGCTTACAGAGTTCTTGGGTAGCGAGTGTGACCCTCTTGCGAAACAAAAATGCCTAAAAAATAGGCGGAGAAGGTTTGCTAAAGGGTGGCGTTTGGTCAACCAATAACCCTGATTCGGAAACGAGTCGGGGTTTTTTGTTGCCTGAAATTCATTAACGTTTCCAATGGTTAGCGCTTGGCCCTGATTCTCTGTTTCTCCTCTCTCTGACCCGATATTCTCTCTTCTCCGCCATATTCTCCAAAAGCCGAGGACTTTGACAGGTCGATCTTCAGATCTGAGGACCTCAGAGAATCAATAGGTTACATGTTCTCCACTCTTCAGCTTTTCGAAACCGGCTTGCTGGAGGGAGTAAGACCTAATAGAAAAAATTGTGTGATGGATACAAAAGCTTTATTGTATAGCATGCCAGATAAAATCAGAGCGCATGGTTATCAATGATGTCGATTAAGCGCGCTTTTTTGATTGGTTTGGTAAGATGAAAATTACAGCCAGCATCAATAGATTTTTTTTCATCCTCGAGCATAACATGTGCCGTCAGAGCAATTATCGGAACATTTCTATTCGATTGTTGAGTTAACTCCCAGGCTCTAATAGCCCTTGTGGCAGATAGTCCATCCATAACCGGCATTTGAATATCCATAAAAATGATATCAAAATGTTTTTCTTTGACCAGTGTTAGGGCTTCTTTACCGTTTTCTGCCGTTGTTAGTGCATGGGGATATCTGCGTAAGTATGCTTGAATCAATGATCGATTATCCTCAGAATCATCTACGAGAAGAATTCGTTTAGCTGGCTTGTTTGCTGTCGAATCAGCACAGATTTTTTGTCGTTCCCATTGCCGTCTATCTACTGCAGGGCTAGCTATTGAATTATCTGAGGAACTATTTAATAAGTGATTCTGCGGAGGATCTGTTTCCGGTAATGGCAAATCAAAAGTAAAGGTGCTACCGGTTCCTTCATGGCTTTCAACAGAAAGATTTCCTTGCATTTGAACGATCAAGCTCTGAGTGATAGCTAGTCCTAAACCTGTGCCGCCGAATTTTCTAGTGATAGAAGAGTCTGCTTGTTGAAATGGAAGAAAGATCTTTTCTTGCAAAGATGATGGTATGCCAATACCTGTATCACTTACAGAAAAGCTTAGCCGATCATTTTCAAGCGCCGATACCGTTAAAGTCACTCCACCACAGGAAGTAAACTTAACCGCATTGCCTAGCAAATTGAATAAAACCTGTCTAAGCCTGTGAATGTCGCCTTTCACAAATGATGGCAAGGCGTTTTTCACCTCGACTTTTAGATATAAGCCCTTTTTAGAAGCTCCCTGCTCGAACATTCCCACTGTATTGTTTAACAAATTTTGTAATGAAAATATATTTTCTTCAATTAACATGCTGCCTGATTCAATTTTAGATAGGTGAAGAATATCATTTATTAATAATAGAAGATTATCTCCAGCGCTTGTCAGTATGTTTAATTGTCGTTTATGTTCAAAATCTGTTATCTCTTCTTGAAGAAGTTCACCTAGTCCAATTATCGCATTCAAGGGAGTACGAATCTCATGGCTTATATTTGCAATGAACAGACTTTTTTCTTTGTTTAAAATTTCTGCTGCTATTATCTGAGATTCTTTTTCGATCAGTATTTCTCTGTTTAACTTTTCTTGGGCAATGGCTGCTTTGCTAAATTTTGAATAAACTATTTTAAATAAAGAAATGCTTATTAGAGAAGAAAAGATGAAGCTCGTAGCAAATAGTGTATTTAATAGGCTTTTTGCAAGTCGACCTAATTCACCAAGAACAAGTGAGAAATTGTTTTCAAGCTTGGTTGCGTTATTATCTATCAGTTTTATTTGTTTTAATATGTTTGGTGAAACAGTGTTTTTTCCGTTTATATTGTGAGTGTATTGAATTTTTTCTGCTAAATCCTGCAGCTTGAAAATCTCTTTATCACCTAGCTCCCAAATACGGATTGCTTCTTTTATCTGTTCTAGCCAGCTAAGGTGAACAATAATCAAGCTCATAGTGCGAATATCATTCGAGTGAACTCCTGAAGCTTTAAGGTTATGGGAAGCAATTTCAAAGTTTGGTGGACTTTCCTGTAACGCATTTCTCGCTTTTCTCATATACATAATTGGAATTAGTGCTTGTTGAAACTTCTCGTAATCCAGAGCGTCTCCTGTAGCAGAATAACTGATCAGTTGAATGACAGCAGATTTTTGATTCTTAGACCACGTGCCTTCAGCCTTCACCCAACCTCGTAAGCCTGACATTAACTCCAGGCCCGAAAAGCTGAAGAAAGAAAAAAGCAAGAAAATAAACAGAAGCTGGATAATATAAATGTATGCAGACTGCCTGGGATTTTTGGGTAGCCCTTTGATCGTTTTATCTGACTGATTAGTTGATTTCACAGCTATCCCCGCCATTAGCAGCTACATGCAGATGCGTGTTACTAAATCTTAGCGGTTTGAGCGGAGAGGGTCCATAATATACGTCGTGGGTCAGTTTTGGATTGTAGGTGAGGGACGCTAAATAACAGAGTCTGTTAAAGAATCATTAGCCGGGCCAGGGCTCTTTGGGCTTTGTTTGGGGAGGGTAGAAAGGTGATTGCTGGTCAATGGCGTCCAGGGCGTTGGCCATCATGGCTGGGTTGGTCTGCATAGCTTCCTCCTTTTTTTGGAGTGTTTTTTATGAGAGAGCTATGGTGCAGTAGAGGGTAAGGCAGGGTCAATGAAGAGAAAACGGGTGTACAATAACGCCCTTTGTAGCCAGTTGTTTTTCTATCCTTTGGGTTGGGGGAAGCCCAAAGCCTCACGCTGCTGTGGCCATTCATCGGAGAAGCCACGCATAAGATCCGAAAGGGCCAGTGATTTTGGCTGACGGCCTTCTGTAATGGCTTCCACGATATCGGGGGCCAACTGAGTCAGTCGAATGGTTTTGTTCATGAAGGCAGAATCGATTTTTTCACGAGAGGCCAGCTCTTTGGCAGAGCGTACCTTGCCCGTCTCAATCTCTTTCTGCCATTTGAAGGCCCGAGCCAGAGCGCGTACCATAGCTTCATCTTGCTTTGGCTTGAAGAAGGGGAGCTTTACCCCCTCTGGGATGATGATCTGCCGACGGGAACCTCTGCGTTTCAGGTCGATGGGCATGGTGATGATGATGGTCTTCTTGTCGTCGGTGAGTTTCATGTCCATTATGCGGCCTCCTCGGTGTTGAGTTCATCTACCAAGCTGGTGAGCCCTTCCACCCGGAGGTGCACCTGGAGTCGCTCATTGGAGAGAACCACTTTGCGGACCAATAGTTGAAGAAGCCGGGCTTGCTCAAGAGGGAAGAGTTCCTCCCACACCGGCTCCAGGTTTTGAAGGGTTGTGATGATGCTGTTCTCGCTGCAGTCGGAGTTATCAGCGTCATTGGCAGTTTGCCAAGTTTTGGCGACCAACTCCGGTGAGCGGATCATGCTCTCGATATGGCCCAGCACCAATTCCTCAATCTCACCGGCCGCGATGTTGCCCATGGGACAAGAATCGTAGCTTTTCTTGATGGCGCTGGTGCAGGTGTAGTAGCGGTACATCCTCCCCTTCTTGCGGGTGTAGGTGGTGGTCATGGCCCGACCACAATGCTCACAAGTAATGATGCCCTTGAGGGGGAAGGGGGTGTCGGCGCGTGTTTTGGTTGAGCGGGGCCGCTTGTTCTGGTTGAGAACCGATTGGGCTTTTTCCCATTGGCGCAGGGTAATAATGGGCTCATGCTCACCGGGGTAGGTCTCCCCTTTGATGACCACCTCACCAAGGTAGGTGCGGTTGCCCAGAATGCGGTAGAGGTAGCCCTTATCAATGGGCTTTCCTTCACGGACCCGACCCGATTTTGCGGTGTAAGATTTGGTGTGCCGCCCTTGCTCACCAAGCTCTTTGACCAGCAGGGTGGTGGAGCCTGTTTTGGCGAAGCGATCGAAGATGTGCCTGACCAGGTCCGCCTCCTGCGGGTTGATTACCAGCTTGCGGTTCTCAACGTCATAGCCCAGGGGAGGGTGGCCACCCATCCACATGCCTTTTTTGCGGGAAGCCGCCAGTTTGTCCCGGATCCGCTCGGATGCTACCTCCCGTTCAAACTGCGCAAACGATAAAAGCACATTAAGCGTCAGCCGCCCCATGGAGGTGGTGGTGTTGAAGGATTGTGTGATGGAAACGAAGGTGACACCGTGCTGATCAAAGAGCTCCACCATCTTGGTGAAATCCACCAGAGAGCGGGAAAGCCTGTCTATTTTGTACACGCAAACACAGTCAATGCGGCCAGCTTTGATGTCGTTCAATAGCTGATTGAGGGCAGGGCGGTTCATATTCCCGCCGGAGAAACCTCCATCGGAGTAGTGGTCCGGAACCAGCGTCCAACCCTCAGCTTTCTGAGAGATTATATAGCTCTCGCAACTTTCACGCTGTGCGTCCAAGCTATTGAATTGCTGATCTAATCCTTCTTCTGTGCTCTTGCGGGTATAGATAGCGCAGCGGATCTTTTTTGTTGGTTTGTTCTTCATTTCTTACCTCCAAGCCAGAAGATCTTTCCATTCCACCGGGTGCCGGTAACGGCCCGGGCCGCTGCGGAGAGGCTCTTGAATTTGCGCCCCTGATATTCAAAACCGTCATCAAGAACCGTACAGCTGTGCTCCACCCCCTTCCACTCCCTGACCAGCCGGGTGCCAGCCACCGGCAGGCCGTCATTGCGTATGGGGTTGGGGGTTCGGTCCATGGTCTTCTCTTCAGCAGCCTGTGCCTCCAGTTTGGCCTTGGTAGTTTCGGACAGTCCTCCCCAAGCCAGCTCCTGGATGCGGTAAGCCAACCCCCGGATCAGATAGGTGCGGTTATAAGGTGGGGCACTGCTCTTACAGAGGTTCTGCCACATCTCCTTGAGCTCATCGGTGGACTTCTCCGGAAGCGCTGCCACCCGCTTCAAAACGTCACTGGTCATGGTGTTCATCTCCTTGTTTTTGTGGGATGCTTTGGTCACCATATACGCTCTGTTCGGAAACGGAGTCCAGAGGTTTCTGCTGTTTATTCAAGGATGTGCGACTGTTTCTTTTCTCCAAGAAACGCAGTACGCCGTTGGCTAAAATTTCTGCGATTTCGTCCAAGCGTTCTTCCGCTGTTAGGAGGTCTGGATGGATGCCCCTCATGCGTTATCTCCCGGAATATTCAGGTGGGGACGATCAAAGCCCCTTTCTCATATATACTCCGCAAAATCTGCAATCGTCCCATGCCTGGGCAATTTTCACTTTGTGATTGACAGCAGATAGGTGTGATGTTTACCATCAACTAAACGAAAGCACATTGAAGTGCATTGGGAGAAGTTACATGCCAGGAAACCCACAGTTCGGAATGTTCATTAGAAGCATGCGTGAGGAGAAGAAAAAGCGAGACCCCGCTTACTCCTTACGCAAGTTTGCAGAAGCCGCTGGAATCAGCGCCACCTTTATGAGCAAGGTGGAGAATGGTGAATTTGATCCGCCTGCACCGGATAAAATCAAAAAGATGGCGGAGCTTCTGGAGGTTAATTCTGATGAGCTCCTGGCAATGGCCGGGAAGGTAGATCCTGACCTGTCGGGTATTATTCGTGATCAGCCCAGAGCGATGGCAGACTTTTTAAGGACTGCACGAGATCTGAATCTTGGCCGAAAAGAGATAGAGGCGTTAACAGATAAGCTTCGTGCAGAGCGAGGCCTGGATCCAAGCGAGTAGTAGGATGAGGGTTCCCTATCTTCATAAGGCGGATATTGAGGCGGCAGCCAATGAGTTGCTTATGAGCTACCATTACAAGTTTGGAATGGAAGAGGCTCCGCCTGTGCCTGTAGAGGAAATCCTGGAATCCTTGTTGGGGTTGGCTTTGGAGTTTGACGATCTTGATGCCCTGCTTAATAAAAAGGGGGTGCTGGGTGCGACTTGGGTGAATGAGCGTCGTGTGGTGATCAATGAGATGTTGGATCCAACAGAGGATCCATCTGTGGAGGGGCGCTACCGTTTCACTCTGGCCCATGAACTGGGTCACTGGCAGTTGCATCGCCACCTGAGTTTTGATGAGGATGGGCAGACCATTTTATGCCGTTCGAAATCCAAGAAGGATCCCATGGAGTGGCAGGCGGATTGTTTTGCTGGCTATCTGCTGATGCCCAAGAAGGATGTGATCCGTTCATGGGAAGAGGTGTTTGGTACCCATGATCCCTATGACGCATCGGAAGAGCTCTACAATATGCAGAGCCGCTTTGATGAGGCTGGTGAAGCGTCAGAGGAGGGGTTAGTGGTTGATCTGGCCAGGGATCTGGCCGAAGTGTTTCAGGTATCCGGTTTGGCGATGCAGATTCGCCTCGTTGATATGGGGTTGCTGAAGCTGCGATAGGGCACACATATATTTTTTGTTTGCGAGGTTTAGTGTTCATTAAACAATAATAAAAGCAGAGATAGGAGAGGTCCATGGGCACCATAGAGGAAGTGCTTGAGCGGGCGGCTGCGCCTAAAGTAGAGTTTTGGGATGATGAGCTGGAGATCGGTCTGCAGCATTTGCTTCCCGAATTGGAATCTGAACGGTCCATGGCGGAGTGGGTGGACAAACTAACTGGGCGTCAACTTGCCATGCTGTGTCGCTGCACCCATACCATCACCAGGGACTCGTTACCTGATCGTCGAGAGGCGCTGAAGGCTCTGGGTGAGGTGTTATCCCCTTACCGGCTAGTTGATCACTTTGCCTACCGCAAATCTAAGGTGACCATTACCGAGTATGCCATGGCGACGTTAGATCAGCGAACCCTTCGTGACTGCCAGATCAACGATACCACGTATGACACCAAATCGCTGCTGTTTGCGCTATTTAGCCAGAATCCCAATGGGCTTAAGGATGTGTTCCTACTGGATAAACTGCAGAAAAGTGGCTTTGCCTGTATGCAGTTGTCTGGTCCAACGGATTGTAAGCATGATATGCCGTTTGAAGGGTTTCTGCAGCCAGAGCGTATCTGTGAGATTCTGACTGAATACGACCTCAAGAAGGATGATCAGCGTACTTGTGACTTCAAGGGCATGCTGGTAGAGGATGGCCGCCCCATGCTGTTCATCCGCCGTGCTGAAAAGCCAAGCAAGATTGTGCAGAAGGTGGGCATTGTCCACGGCTTTCATCCAGAATGGATCATCCTGGATTTTGAAGCCAACGCCCGTGGAGTAAGGATATCATCCTCCAGTCCTTCTGTTCCCCTTGAGATCGCCAATAGGATCGCGACCGCCTATTTCAGACAAGGTTGTAAATATGAGAACTTGAGGCTGGGCGACGAGGTAAGCCAGATCAAACGCTTTTTTGAGCAGTTGGTAAGGGGCACCCCCTATGGGCTGTCATTGGTTGAGCTTCAACTGCAAGCCTCTCCCTTCAAAGGGGAGGGAAAGCTGCGCCTGCGGGATGACAAATCCATCAGCCGCCCTGTAGCGCATCTTCAACATGTGTTCGGAAATGTCTTTACCCCCTTTGATAATATTGACTACATCCAAGTGCTCTATCAGGGTAAACGGGTGCGGATGCAGTTTGAATCGATTCTGGGGTGTGATGACATGTTCACTGTGCGCTATTCGGATCAGCCCCTGTCCATCCGTGAACGGGTCGCTTTTGAAAAGCTGCTCTCTTCACGTTTTGGCTTCCACATGGTCTCCATTGAGAAGAAGCACAGATCATGAAGATGCTGATGCTTGAAAGCGGCTGGAGTGTGGATCGCCCATCGGACGCGCTTTTATTGGAAGTGGCCAAGTTGGAAGAGATGGGGGTGATCACATCAGATCTTTACACCTACGTCCTCTGTTCCAATCCTGAGGATCGTGACTACCCCCCGCCAAATCATCTATGTAGTGGAAGAGTCCGCTTGGTGGATAGCCTGGATGAGGGGGCAGATGATTACCGCTGCCCGGAGTGCAATCATCCGGTCTATCCTGAGTATGACGAGAAACAGACCTTTCAGGAGCTGTGCTATCGGGTGGATCAGGAGGGGGCACTCTCCTTTCTGCAAGAAGAGATTGAGGCCATCGGCTCCATGCGTGCCCTGACGGACGGAGTCTATCGATGTGACCATGCCGATGGCGAGGTGATTGTCTGCGTGGTTGAGGTGTGTGAGCATCCCAAGTACCTCTCACGGGACTATGTGGCCTCAACGCCGACGGTGGTGGTTGCTCTGCATGACCGCAATGCTGAGCTGCGGCTTCTTGAAGAGCCCTGGTTGATCAAGACATCACTATCACAGTTGATACGAGGGGATCAGGACCTTGCCTCATTGATGCGTGATGCCTTGCATGCGCAGCCACCTGTGTTGACGCATACCTCGGTGCCGATCTACAACAAAGTGATTACACCCCTTTATCATCATCCCCCCGAACAGGTCGACTCTGATGTCCAGTTTCAGGTGGCGTTCAATGGTGAGCAGATCTTGATCAATGGTATCGAAGCTACGGGGGCCAAAGCTACAGCCCAGTTGAAGATCTTTGGCATCCTCTGGCGGCAGTTTCTCAAAGATGTGATGGGGAACAAACCAGCTGACGAGCATCAGATCATCACGGCTGACAAACTTACTGATGCGTTTCAGAGTGAGAATGCCGATGAGGTGGTTGATGCCGTTACGGTACGGCGCTATCTCAATCGTCTACGCAAAATGATGATGGAGCTGATCCGAAAACAGCTGGGTCTACCTATCATGCAGGACAGTATCATTGAAAACCTCAAAAACCGGCGAGGCCAACAGGGATACCGAATCAACCCTCATATGGTCCTGATTAGAGCACCGCAGTCCCGCTGAACCTCATCTACAATCAAATCACCCCCCCTATGCTCAGGCCAGTTGGTCTGAGTTTTTTTTATCCGCTTTTCCACCCTCTGATTTTGGGGATGAATACACCCAACTGTCTCACCATTTTTTAAAGTGTCTCACTGTGCTTTATAAGGCATTGAAAAATAGAGGGCGAAAAACTGCATCTGTCTCGCAAAAATTTCAAGTGACCTCAAAAAACCGTTTCCAACACGGGATAATTGTCTCCAACAACAACGCAGAAACGGAGGCGACCATGTTATCCAACAACAGCTACAACGGCCTGGATCCGCAAGCGATCAAGCTGATCCGCTACAAGGCCAATCAATTGGCAGAGATGCCCTGCTTCAGAGCTTGGGACGCAGAAGATGTCGAGCAGGAACTGGCAATCGCATCTCATCTGAGTGAATCAAATTTTGATGCCGATCTCAGCACCAAACGGACATTCCTGAACAAGGTGATACAAAACCGCTGCGCAACCATGGTGAACAAGGCATCTGCCCCTCACCGATTCCCAGGTGATGACTCACTCTCGTGGGAGACCCTGACCGATCTGGATCGTGAAGGGGCTATCGGTCATGTGGGAAGCCTCGAGGGTCCAGATGCGGTAGAGCTTCGCCTCGATTTTCACCATCACTATCAGCGCCTACCCGATATGCAGAAGCGTCTGTGCAATCTGCTTCCCTATTACGGTACCCACGTGCTTTCAAAAAAGATGGGGTGCAGTAAAACCACATTATATCGGCATATTGCCGACCTGAGACGCTCGTTCTGTCAGTTTGGTTTTCCAAAAAAAACGCGGCCTCGTGGGACGATTTCAACAAGAGCTGAGTATATATCAGATAAGGGGGTGCATCACAAAAAACACACCACACAAGCGGGGGAAAAGGGTCATGGAAGCGGAAATTGATCTTTGGCGTGCGGTATTGGCTCAAGCCATTAGTGATGCAGGCAGGCTTCTAAAAAAAGGGAAGAAGAAGCCAAAGCTTTGGAACGACCACCTGTTTCGAATGGATGTGAGGCATTTGCGGCGGTGGTTTCTCAGTCAATCCAAAGAGCCAGGTAGTTTTCGATTCGTGTGTGAGGTTCTAGATATTGACCATGAACGGGCATTTGGCCGAATTCAAGAGCAGTTTTTACAGCACATGGTGCTTCCACGGTGGAAGCCCGAACCCAAAGAGGAAAAGAAGGAGAAAACAGTCATGAAAACAGAGATGAATCCCACGTTGAGTGAGTTACACAGCATGCCCATAGGCGAACTGGCAGAACTCTCTCCTGAACAGTTGGCCAATCTGCAACAACAGGCGGCAAAAGCTGTGGAGTCGGCCAAGTTGACCAATGAGTTTCTAGAAGGCGTCATTTCACGTCGTTACGCAGATAAAGCTGATCTTCTGCGCAAAGAGGCTGGTAAGGACTTTGGCACGGTGCGCTTTCTCGACGGCGATGTGCAGGTAACGGCAGAGCTTCCAAAACGCCCGCATTGGGATCAAAAGCGACTCTCGGATCTGTTCGACCGGATCCGCAAAGCCGGTGAAGACCCCAACGAGTACATGGATGTCGACTACAAGGTGCCCGAGACCAAGTTCAAGGCTTGGCCCTCCCAGATCCGAAGTGCTTTTGAGGGAGCACGCACCGTCAAGGCTGGCAAGCCCACCTTCAAACTGTCGGTGAAGGATGAGCAGGAGATCGCGGCATGAGCGGGCTCCCCATCATTAGCGCCGACCAGCGCATGGCGGAGCAACGGGGCATCAAGGGGGTAATTCTGGGCCCCAGCGGCATCGGCAAGACCTCGCTGCTATGGTCCGTCGATCCGAGTTCCACCCTGTTCTTCGACCTGGAGGCCGGAGACCTGGCCGTGGAGGGGTGGCCCGGGGACACCATCCGTCCCCGCACTTGGGACGAGTGCCGCGACATCGCGGTGTTCATTGGCGGCCCCAACCCTGCGCTGAGGGATGATCAGCACTACAGCCAAGCGCACTACGACGCTGTTTTACAGAAGTATGGTGACCCCGGGGTCATGGCCAAGTATCAGAGCATCTTTGTGGACAGCATCACCGTGGCTGGACGGCTCTGCTTCCAATGGTGCAAGGGACAGCCTCAAGCTTTTTCGGAGAAGACCGGCAAACCAGATCTGCGGGGCGCTTACGGTCTACATGGTCAGGAGATGATCGCCTGGATCACCCATCTCCAGCACACCCGGGGCAAGAACGTTTGGTTCGTCGGTATCCTCGATGAGAAGACCGACGACTTCAACCGGCGCTACTACACCGCTCAGATCGAGGGTTCTAAAACCGGCCTGGAGCTGCCCGGCATTGTTGACCAGGTCATCAGCATGGTGGAGATCAAACCCGAGGAGGGTCCGTCTTATCGAGCCTTCATCTGCCAGACACTCAATCCATGGGGATACCCGGCTAAAGACAGAAGTGGTCGCCTCACCATGGTGGAGGAGCCCCATCTGGGTCGCCTCATGGAGAAAATACATCAACCCGGCAAACCGGCAGCGGAAAGGCTTAGCTTCGAACGCCCTGAGAAAGTGACCGAAGCCGCCCCCGCCACCGGCGCCCCCGTCGACATGGCAATGAACACAGGAGCATGACCATCATGGATAACAACTGGAACGATTTCAACAACGCTGAGAGTCAGCAAAGTTTTGACCTGATTCCCAAAGGGACCATTGCGCCGGTGCGCATGACCATCAAGCCAGGCGGTTATGATGACCCCAACCGGGGTTGGACAGGTGGGTATGCTACGCGTAATGCCGACACTGGGGCTGTTTTCCTCAAGGTAGAATATGTCATCACTGAGGGCAAATACGCCAAACGGAAGGTGTGGAGCAACATCGGCTTATTCAGCCAGAAGGGTCCGGAATGGGGCAATATGGGACGCTCTTTCATCCGCGCCATCCTCAACTCTTCTCGCGGTCTGAAAGATAAGGATAACTCACCCCAGGCTCAACAGGCGCGGCGCATCAACGGCTTTGCCGATCTGGATGGCATTGAGTTTTTAGCAAAGATCGATGTTGAGAAGGATCAGCGGGACGATTCTGATAAAAACGTCATCAAGTTCGCCATTACCCCGGATCACAAGGAGTACCAGGGCTACAGTGGTGGTGGGACTCCTGCGCCTGCGGCACCACCTGCTGGACAGGGATGGCAGCAACCCCCTGCGCAACAGCAGCCTGCGCCTCAGCATCAGTCCCAGGCCGCACCCCCTCCTCAAACGCCCAGTTGGGCACAGTGAGGGGGTGAGCCATGGTTATGTTGAGACCACGCCAAAAAATCTTTGTAGAGCGATCAGTGACCGCTCTCAAGGAACATGGCAATACACTCGGGGTCTGTCCCACAGGTGGGGGGAAGACCTATATGTTGTCCTCTGTCGTTGGGAAGGTGCTGAAAAAGAAGGAGGAAAAAGCCTGCATTCTGGCGCACCGGGATGAGCTGACCCGCCAGAATGTGATGAAGTTCACCAAGGTCAATCCAGGGCTTTCTACCTCCGTGGTGGATGCCCGTGGCAAATCGTGGCGCGGTCGCGCCACCTTTGCCATGGTGCCGACCCTGGCGCGTCAGCAAAATTTGGACGCCATGCCAGAGCTGGACCTGTTGGTGATTGATGAGGCGCACCATGCAGCGGCCAACAGCTACCGGCGTATCATCGATACCGCTCTGGATCGCAATCCGGACTGCCGCATTTACGGTCTTACCGCTACGCCCGGGAGGGGAGATAAACAGGCCCTGCGACCTATTTTCAGCAATGTCGCAGACCAGGTCCGACTGGGTGAATTGATCCAAGCGGGCAATCTGGTCAAACCCCGCACCTTTGTCATCGATGTGGGGGCCCAGGAGGCGCTGAAAAACGTCCGCAAAACGGTGGATGACTTCGATATGGCTGAGGTGGATCGGGTGATGAACAAGGCTCCGGTTACCGAGGCGGTGGTCAAGCATTGGAAGGAGAAAGCAGGAACCCGAAAAACGGTGGTGTTCTGTTCCACCGTAGATCATGCCCGCAATGTCACCGACGCTTTCAATGCAGCTGATGTTGAAGCGGTGATGGTTCATGGGGAGCTCTCTTCAGCAGAGCGGAAAGCCACCTTATCCCGGTTTGAAAAGGGGTCGGCCATGGTGGTGGTGAACGTCGCGGTCCTCACTGAGGGCTACGACCATCCTCCGGCCTCCTGTGTCGTGCTGCTCAGACCCAGTTCGTTTAAATCCACTATGATCCAGATGGTGGGCAGGGGGCTGCGTACCGTCGATCCCAACGAATACCCCGGGGTGATTAAAAACGACTGCGTGGTGTTGGATTTTGGTATCTCATCCCTGCTGCATGGCTCTCTTGAGCAGGATGTGAATCTGGATGGCAAAGAGCTGACGGGGGAAGCGCCTACCAAGCAATGCCCCCAATGCGAAGCCATTCTTCCCATTGCCATGCAGGAGTGCTCACTCTGCGGCTATATCTGGGAATTCGTAACTAGCCCTGAGGATAATCCTGAGTCGATCGCCGATTTCATCATGTCCGAGGTGGACCTTCTGGCCCGCTCCAGTTTTCGCTGGGTGGACCTGTTTGGTGATGATGCCGCCATGATGGCGGGGGGCTTTAATGCCTGGGGCGGTGTCTTCTACCTTAACGGCTTCTGGCATGCAGTGGGTGGGGTAAAAGGACAGCCTACCCGGCTGCTCTCCATCGGGGAACGTACTGTCTGCCTGGCGGCCGCCGATGACTGGCTCAATGAGCATGAGAGTGATGAGTCGGCCCACAAAACCAAGTCCTGGCTTAATCAGCCACCAACGGATAAGCAGCTGAAATATCTTCCGCCTGATATGCAGATGGATATGGGTATGACCCGTTATCAAGCCTCTGCGCTACTCACCTTTCGGTTTAACAAATCGGTCATTCGCAACCTGATCTTTCAGGCGGATCGTCAGGCTCTGTCGGAGGTGGCGTGATGGCTATGGCGTGGACAAGGCGGCCAAGTACCTGGCACGACCCGGCCTGGGGGTGGGTATCACTACCCCCAGGGTTAAAAACCCGCCGAATCGGTCTGGGCGCTTTGCAGCGTAAAGAGAAACAGCTCTTTCAGCGCCATCTGGAAAACCATCCCCAGCATGTGCTGATCTGGCTGCTTGGCAAGGTCAGGGCAGTGCCGGTGGATCTGTTACTGGAGGTGCGCAACATGGTTGACGCTACCAAACTGGAAAAAGCAGCTATGGCGGCAACACTGCCGCTATTGGGCGAGTACGTAGCCAGTGTCGATATGCAGCGCCCCCTTGCGTCGTACAGCAAGGAAGAGGTGCTCACCATGGTGGAGGTGGTCATCACCGCCTACCAGGAATATATGGCCAAAGCGACCCCCGATACGCTGCTTGATGACATACCGTTCTAAACGAGGAGAACCTCGATGAAAACCTATGAATTTCACCCCATCGCCGACATCTTCCCGTTGATGTCAGAGCAGGAACTCAATGAGCTGACCCAGGACATGCGTGATCATGGGCAGCGTGAACCCATCTGGCTGCATGCCGATGGCCGAATTCTGGATGGTCGGAACCGTTACAACGCCTGCTGCACCATCGGAGCAGAGCCATCTGTAGAAATCTACCAGGGGGATGACCCCGTGGCGTTCTCTATCAGTCTCAACCTACACCGCCGTCATCTTAACGAATCCCAACGGGCCATGGTGGCAGCACGATTGAAGCCCATGTTTGAGGAGGAGGCGCGTTCACGGATGTTACAGGGAGGCTCATCAGACCCTATGGCAAATTTGCCACAAGGTAAAGTTGGGGCTTCTCGTGAACATGCTGCGGAATTGGCCAACGTATCAGCACGGTCCGTCGAAAGCGCATCCCGCGTCCTACGCAAGGGCACCCCTGACCTAATTGAGAAGGTGGATAAGGGCAATGTGTCGGTATCAGCGGCAGCCGATGTTGCCAACTTATCAGAAAATGAGCAACAGGTGGTGGTGGCCAAAGGAGAGGAGGCCATCCTGGAGGCAGCCAAGGAGATCCGCTCTCGCAAAGCCAAGGAAAATGCCGCTTATCGAGCACAGGTACGTGCCGATGCCCTCAAAATGGATCTACCTGATGGAAAGTACCGCACCATCATCATCGACCCCCCGTGGCCCATGCAGAAGGTCGAACGGGATCAGCGACCCGACCAAGTGGGGTTCGACTACCCCACCATGAGTGAGGTGGAGTTGGCTGATCTGGATGTGGGTGGGCTTGCCCATGAAGAGTGTCACCTCTTTCTCTGGACTACCCAGAAGTTTCTGCCCATGGCCATGCGGTTGATGGAGAAGTGGGGCTTTCCCTACATTTTCCAGATGGTGTGGCACAAGCCAGGTGGTTTCCAACCTTTTGGATTGCCCCAGTATAACTGTGAATTTGTGTTGTTCGGACGCAAGGGGAGTCTTGAGTTTCTGGAGACCAAAGCGTTCTCCACCTGTTTTGACGCGCCTCGCCGTGAACACAGCCGAAAACCCGATGAGTTCTATGATCTGATCCGGCGGGTTTCTCCATCCCCACGCATCGATGTGTTCTCTCGTGAACAGCGGGAGGGGTTTGATACCTGGGGGGCAGAGAGTGGCAAGTTTGGAGAGGTGGCATGAGTACCTATCAGAGTGACCGCAGATGGTCCGACCGTTTCTTACCCACCATTCAGCAGATCGTGGGCCCATTGCTCATGACACCGGCACCGGTGGAACTGGATGTACACGAGGCCACCGACTTGATGTTACTCACAGCCAAGGATATGCGCATTGCCTGTCGCATTCGACGGGCGGGGTATGCCGATCGCTATGGCCATGAGTTTACCATGCGTTCCCGCCGTCATGACTTAGGAGGTAAGACAGAGATCAACAAAATAGCTGAGGGTTTCGGCGACTGGATGTTCTATGGCCATGCGCTGGATGAAATCTCCTCAACCCTGAAGCGCTGGTTGATCATCGATCTGGATGTATGGCGTCAGCAGGTCAAAGTCAACCTGGGCACAATCACCTGGGAAGAGCGGCGCAACCGGGATCAGGAGACCTCTTTTGTCTCCTTCGATGTGCGCACATTTCCTGCGCATCCCCCCATCCTCATTGCGAAAGGGGAGATGGAGGTGTGCCGTGCTTGATTTCAATCACGACGGTGGGGGTGTTGCCCCCACCATCAATCACCTCATCGACATGGCACTGGAGGAGGACAATCACCAACAGACGCCTCGCACCTACCTGGGCGCATCCCGTTTGGGTGTGGCTTGTGAGCGGGCACTGCAGTTTGAGTATGCCCATGCGCCCAAAGATCCGGGCAGGGATTTCGATGGACAGTTGCTGCGCATCTTTGCCGCTGGGCATCTCTTTGAAGACATGGCGATAAAATGGTTGCGTATGGCCGGGTTTGAGCTCTTTACCACCAAGGGGAACCGCCCCAACGGTGAACAGTTTGGCTTTGAAGCGGCCGGTGGCCGGATACAGGGGCATGTGGATGGGATCATCATGTCCGGCCCCCCCAGTGTGCTCATGAAATACCCCTGTTTATGGGAGTGTAAATCCCTCAACGACAAATCATGGAAAGACACGGTCAAGAAGGGGGTGGTTCTCTCAAAACCGGTTTATGCAACGCAGATGGCAATCTACCAAGCCTATATGGAATCCCAGGTTACGGGCATTTCTGCTAATCCAGCTCTGTTTACCGCCATCAACAAGGATACAGCTGAGCTGCATCATGAACTGGTTCCGTTTGATGCTTCCCTGGCGCAGAAGATGTCCGATCGCGCTGTGCGGATCATCAAAGCTACAGAGGCCCATGAACTGCTGCCCCGGATCAGCCGGGAGTCGACACACTTCCAGTGCCGTATGTGTGCATATAGTGATCGCTGCTGGAGTCTATCAGCATGAATAATGGGGCTTCATATCTCGATTTCAATGATGCCGGTGGACAGCAGGAGTTTTCCTCTGTTGCGGAGCAGCATCATGAAAAGGAGGAGATAAAAGCACGCCTGCAGAGCCAGATTGAGTTAGTGCTTTATCACCTGTTGCCTGCCGGGAAGGTTCGTCATGGGCAGTTCTTCATCGGAGATGTGGAGGGCAACCCCGGTGAGAGCATGAAGGTTGAGCTGACGGGAGAAAAGGCCGGGGTCTGGTATGACCATGCCGCAGGTTCGGGTGGCGATATCTTGGAGTTGTGGGCCCGGTCACGAGGCATGGACACCCGCACCCAGTTCCGTGACGTCATGGATGATGTGCGCGACTGGCTGGGAGAGTCCGTGAGATTGCCACCTGTATCGATGCAACCCACTCAACGGCGTGAACCCCCCATGGATAAGTTGGGGCCCCATACCGGTAAGTGGGACTATTTCGATACCAATGGCCAACTACTGGTCTGTGTCTACCGTTACGATCCTCCGGGCCGCCGAAAGGAGTTTCGGCCCCTGGATGTGCGCACTGGCAAGTGGCAGTCGCCAGCGGTGACGCCCCTCTACAACCTCCCCGGCATCATTCACGCCGCTGAGGTGGTGTTGGTCGAAGGGGAAAAGAGCGCCCAGGCGCTCATCGATGCGGGAATCCCGGCTACCACCTCCTTGGGCTCCAAGGGACAGATCAACCGTGCCGATTGGAGTGTTCTCCAGGGTAGGCGGGTAATCATCTGGCCCGACCGGGACAAGGCAGGATGGGAGTACGCCCAATTGGCATCACAAGCCGTTAAGGGTGCTGGAGCCCATGAAGTGTCCATTCTCACACCACCAGAGGGAAAACCGGAAAAGTGGGACGCCGCTGATGCCGTGGCCGAAGGGATGGATGTGCGTGCTTTCATCCATGGAACACCACGGCAGGAACCACAGACCCGGAAACGCCGCATTCGACTGATGGATTGGACCTTCGACCGTTATGACGGCCCACCCCCGCCACGGGAGTGGTTGGTTGAGGGTGTTCTTCCCCTCGGAGTGCCCGGCATGGTCGCCGCCATCGGTGGAGCAGGAAAAAGCATGCTGTTGTTGGACCTTTGCATCAAGGTGGCTCAGATACATACAGGGAATCCCATTCCCACAGAGGCGCTGGGAGGTCCTTTGGTCCCTATTGAAGGTACAGCGGTCATGCTCACCGCTGAGGACGATCAAGATGAGATCCACAGACGACTCAATCTGCTTGTTGGAGATCTTCCAGATCCCAGAAGGCTGATTGTGATTCCACTGCCCAATGCAGGTGGTGCTATGCCCCTTGTCGCCATGGGTCGTGAAGGCCCTGTACTCACTGATGCCTACGAGGAGATGCGTCAGGAGCTATTGGAAATCCCAGACCTGCGATTAGTGGTCATCGATCCACTCCAAAGCTTTGCAGGCGGAGATGTCAATAGTGACCCCGCCGCAGGGTCCATGTTCTTTGCTGGGTTGGGCCGCATTGCTGCTGAAACAGGGGCAACCACATTAGTAGCGCACCATTTCAAGAAAGTGGGTAGCAAACCCATTCACAGCGCCAGTGAAGCCAGAGAAGCAATCCGTGGCACCACTGCCCTAGTTGACGGTGGGCGCTGGTCTTACGCCCTATGGGAAGCCTCACAGGATGAATCCATCAAGATCTGCACCCAATTGCAACGCAGTTATGAACGTGACTCTGTGTTCAATGGTGCGGTGGTCAAAAGCAACTGGCCAGTTGATAAAGCAGTTAGGGTCTATGTTCGCGAATCATCGACAGGGTTACTACAAGATCGTTCAGTTGACCTCGCTATGCGCATCAGTGGCAATGAAGATTTAAGTAAAAGTCTTGTCATGGCTCTGGGTAAAGCAGCATCCAATGGCCAACCATTCACGAAAACTGGCGGCAATGGTGTCTTTGAACGCAGATCAGAGCTTCCAGGCGACTTACAGGCGTTTTCCAAGCATAAGATAGCAGAGTTGATTGACTCCTTATTGCGAACAGGACGGCTAGTGCAGTGCGTAGCACCGGGTAGTCATATCAAAAAATGGCTCGATGTTCCGGGGGGTGAGTTTGCACTTGGCGTCGGTGAATTTCAGCTGGGATCTGGAGCTGAATGATGAGGAAAAATGCGTTCCCGGAACCTACCCATTCCCGGAAAAATCCGGGAACCGGGAACGTTAACATATTGAATTGTATAGGGTACACAGTTCCCGCCGGGAACGTTCCCGGCCATTCCGGGAAGACGTTTAACTTATTGATTACTTAAGGAGAAATCAGCTCGTTCCCGGTTCCCGGCTTTCCCTATATATAAATATATAGATGGGGGTGGTATGGAAACCCACCCCCCATCATGAATGACTGTTCAACAATTCCGCAGCCCGGCAAAGGGAGCGGATTCAAATCGGACGGTGGTGAGCTCCGCCAAGACCTGCACCACCGTCCTGACCACATCAGCCAACGGAGGAAGATATGGCTACTCAGAGTTTGCCCCATCGGGGCGCAGATGGAAACGGGGCAGTTTTAGCCCTGGACCTTGGTACCCAGATGGGATGGGCGCTGTACCACCCCGATGGGACCATCACCAGCGGCACGGTGTCGTTCAAGCTGGGCCGGTTTGAAGGGGGTGGTATGCAATGGGTCAGGTTCAAAGCCTGGCTGGCTGAGATGCACTTCACCAGCGATGTAGGTCAGATCCTGTTCGAGGAGGTGCGCAGACACAGCGGGGTTGGGGCTTCACATGTCTATGGGGGATTCCTGGCCCATCTTACCGCATGGGCAGAAAGCTCAGAGGTGCCCTACCAGGGGGTGCCGGTTGGGACGATAAAAAAACACGCGACTGGCAAGGGCAACGCCAGCAAGGCCCAGGTTATCCATGCCATGAAGCGTCTGGGGCACAATCCAGCCGATGACAACGAGAGTGACGCACTTGCCCTTCTGCACTGCGTGCTAGGGCAGGGAGGCACGCGATGAACGGCGGACCCAATATGCCCCGCAGCCCCTTGGCCCGGTTTCAGGGCAGCCAAGTGGATGTGGATGAGCAGAAGCGCAACGGGTGGAATCGCCATGGCATCCTGGTGGTGTCGCATGACGACAATCGCCTCAGCTGGCCAGAGCGAGAGTTGGTCAAGCAACTGGGGGATCGGCTTTATGGCCAAAATCGTCGCAAGGGGGTGTGTCATGCGTGAGCAGAAATGGGATGCTCCAGCTGTAGCAAAACGGTTAGAAGAGGCAGCGTTCACGATGAAGCGGTTGCCTGTGAAGGGACTCAAGCCTGAGGAGGTTCGTTCTGCTTGGCCGGAGGTGATCCATGAATTTTACGATGCCTACGGTTGGGGTACGGCAGAGGCTAGGCTGGGACCTCCTTCCCCAGCTGCCATCGACCGCCTTGATGAGGTGATGGGGTGGTTGGAATGGCTTGAGCCGGATCATCGGCGCTTGGTTTGGTACCGTGCCGAAAGGGTGCCTTGGAAATTGCTCATGCGGCGATTTGGTCGCGCCAGATCAACGCTTGCAGCACATTGGAAGTCAGCCATTTTCCAAGTCGTGGCTGTGCTTAACCAAGGAAAACGTGTCCGGACGTTTTAGTTCCAGACACGATCGGCAGATTTTGGTAGTATTAGCGCTATAGTCGGGCAGAAGACCCGCATCGCACGAAACACGAGAAACCCACCCCGGGGCAACCTGGCGGTGGGTTTAGCCGTTTATGGGGGTAGAGATGGGAACTTCACTGCTGATGGTGGCTACGGTGGCTGGGTCGCTGATCATCGGGCTTTTTGCCGTGGCCATGATGGGCGTGCTGTTACGCATCCTGCTCGGAGGGGGTGAAGAGCATGTCTGAACAGCATTGGCCACATTTCTCCCATGCTGAACTGCAATGCCATTGTGGCTGTGGCCGGTCGGTGATGGACGAGCGTTCCATGGTAAGCGCCCATTTCTCCCCATCAACTACCCTATCGGTTCAGCAGCAGATTTCAAATTCCACGGGAGCAACAGGTCGAACTCATCCACGGTTTGCGCTGTGGCGAGGCCCTCAAAGACCTTTGTAAAATACTCGAAGGGCTCCCAACCATTGGCTTTGGCCGTTTCGATCAAACTGTAGAGGTTTGCCGAGGCCCTTGCACCTCGAACAGAGTTGCTGAAAAGCCAATTTTTCCTGCCAATCACAAAGGGGCGAATGGCATTCTCGGCTCTATTGTTGTCAATTTCCAGGCGTCCATCATCCAAATATCGAATCAGAGATGACCACTGATTGGTCAGATATCCCATCGCTTCGCCGAGTTTGCTTTTCGGTAACACCCCTGCTCGATTATCTTCCAGCCAGGTTTTCAACTCATCGATAATGGGGCGGGAACGCTCCTGGCGCACCTTGTAACGTCGCTCTGGAGTAGCCTCTTCCTCACGCAGATCTTTTTCCACAGCGTACAGTTTCCGGATCAGCGACAGAGCCTGCCCAGCCTTGCCCATCTTGCCTTTTTTGGATTTTCCCAACGCTTTGATCGCCTCGTCAAATTGACGACGGGCATGCGCAAAACACCCCATCAGGATCACATCTTCCTGCGCACCCACACCCAGATAACCTGCATACCCATCCGTTTGCAGCCAGCCTTTATAGCCCGCCAACAGCCGTTTCGGAACCTCGGCACCGCGTGTGGGATCGTAATCAAACAAAATCACCGGACTACCCGGAGGACCACCTCGCTGTACCCACATATAGGAGTTACTGGCTGCAACTTTATCTTTTTCCTTAAGCACTTGAACCGTTGTTTCATCCATCTGCAGGATATCGTAATCCAGCATCTTGTCCCGCATCAGATTGATCAACGGCTGCACCAGTTGGCCGCACTGGATCATCCAATTGGCCAGCGTGGTTCGACAGACATCAATCCCTGCACGGGTCAGAATGGCGCCCTGTCGATAGAGCGGTAACCCATCGGCATACTTGGATACCGCCACATGGGCCAATAGAGCAGCTGTAGCCAACGCCTTGGGAATGGGACGTTTGGGTGCAGGGGCCGTCTTCACGCCCTGTTTGCAATGAGGACAGAGGTGGTACCCATTTTTAGGACAGTCAGCTAAGGTGAAGTTTCGCACTTTGAACAAATGGAGTTTGAGATGGCGAAACGTAAAAATCACTCTGCCCAATTCAAGGCAAAAGTTGCTATGGAAGCGATCCGAGGAGAGCAGACTTTAGCTGAACTGGCGACTAAACACGGTATTCATTCTACCTTGCTCAAGTTTCGCAGTTCGTTGACCGCTCAATTGGGCTGATATTTGCCAACCAAATCAAGGGCAAAGCTGCCTCGTATATGCTATAATTCTGGTGTCGAATCAGTCAGATAGCTCAGGGACGAGGCCAGCTTTATGAATCAGCATAACAGGGAACAGGCTACTGTGCCTACCCCCATGATTGACGAGATCAAAACCCAATCCTTTGGAGTATTCGGCGTAGATAATGCTATCGTCGATTTTCTCCAGGAAATTGGCTTCCAGGCGATATTCAATCGGCGCGGATGGAGCAAACGAACGGGGAAGGATCTTCCGACGCTGATCATGTTACTGATCCTGCATCCTCTGCTGAAGGTGCCGTCCATTCACCTTTTTTGCCGCGATCACTTTCTGTCGGTCTTCGCGGTAGGCAAGGATACCTTCTACCGGTTGCTCCAATGCCAATTTCCATGGCGGAATGCGCATTGGGCGCTAATCAAAAAGTTACTACCCCAGTGGCGAACGCTGGATCTCGGCCCCGGCTACCTTGTTGCCGATACCACCGTCAAAGAGAAGCGTGGTGATCGTATTGAAGGTGTTTGCTGGCATCATGACCACAATACCGGCCGCTCGGTTGCAGGTTTTGAAGCAGCCCACTTGGTCTGGGTTAACAAGCAGGGAACCTTGCCACTGGATGCCGCTTTGCGTTTTTCAAAGCGGCCTCTGATCAGCAATCTGCTCCACATCCTCAGTTACCGGTTCGATTGTCGCTCACATCTTGGACGGCGTTACCGTGAGGCGGCCAAGATGTCTAAGCTTGATCAGACTGTCGACATGGTTGCCAGAGCCATTCAAGCTGGGATTCCGGCCCAGTATTTTCTCGCCGATGCTTGGTACTCATCGGTTAAGTTCGTCAAGAAAATCCTGGATCTGGGCGTGGTCCCCCTGATCCGATGGAAGCGCAACAACACCAAGTTCCTATTCCAGGGCGAGAGACTGACCAGCGTCGAACTTTACACCCGGTTTGCCAAGGGCAAAATCAGGAAAGCTAAGGGGTCCAAGCGCTTCAAAGGAACCTTCCTAGATGCAGAGCACCCCGAAATCGGCCTTATACGTCTGTTCTTCGTCCGGCTGATCGATCCGAAAACCGGCTCGAAGGAGTGGGCCGTCTTTCTGACCACAGACCGGTCAATGGGGCTGTCAAATATGATCGAGCACTACGCCAACCGCTGGGGAATCGAAGTTTTCTACAAGGAATCCAAACAGCACCTTGGTTTCCTTAATGAATCCGTCCGATCCTTCGAAGCAGTCATCGCCTGCCTACACTTAGCTGCCATGCGCCATGCTGTTCTCTCCAGCATGGTGGCGATCAAAGGCAGCCAGCGGGATCAACTCTCCCACAATCTGGCCGCTTTGACCTATGCCCGAAAGCTCTGGCATACCTTCCGCGCCATCTTCAATGATGCCCTTGGCCGAACATCCATTCTTGAAAATCACCAAAAAAACGAGGTAATTGAACTCTTTGAACAGGAGGTCGAGGCTTGGCTCAGCAAGGCATTGATGCTCGATCCCCTTGGTTCACAACGTCAAATTCTAGCCGAAACGAACTGCGAAACTTGAGTACCTTGGTTACAAAGTGGAAGAAGGCTGCTATAGATGGTCTGACCGATACGTTCACAGGAAAGAACGCTAAGAATGAAAAAGAACATGAGGATGAGGTGCGTGATCTTCACGCCAAGATTGGCCAGTTGACGGTGGAGAATGATTTTTTAAAGAGAGCCTTCGGACGATGAGCCCCGCCCGGAGGAAGGAAATGATCAAGCCTGATCACCCACGGCTCAGCATTCTACGACAGTGTGCGCTCGTCAGTCTCAGTCGATCCTCATTCTACTATCAAGAGAAAGGCGAAAGTCCTCTCAACCTGAAACTGATGGAGTTGATTGATAGGCAGTTTATGGAGACCCCCTTCTATGGGGCTCGTCAAATGGCTCGTCATCTTCGTAATCATGAGGGCTATTGTGTTGGGCGCAAGAAGATATGCCGATTAATGGCCAAGATGGGATTGGTCCCGATATATCAAAGGCCTCGCACGACCAAACCTCATCCAGAACACGTCAAGTACCCATATTTATTACGGGATCTGGTGATAGATAAGCCCAATCAGGTCTGGTGTACTGACATTACCTATATTCCGATGCGGAGAGGGTTTCTCTATCTGGTTGCGATTATGGATTGGCATAGTCGCTGTGTACTCTCCTGGCGACTCTCCAATACGATGGAGGCCGATTTCTGTGTTGAGGCCTTGGAGGAGGCTTTAAACAAGTTCGGAAAGCCAGAGATTTTCAATACGGATCAGGGCAGTCAGTTTACCAGCCAGAGTTTCACTGAGACACTCAAAGAGGCTGATATAAAGATATCTATGGACGGCAAAGGAGCATGGACGGATAATGTGTTTATTGAGCGTCTCTGGCGTTCTTTGAAGTATGAGTGTGTTTACCTGCATGCCTTCGAGACAGGTTCAAAAGCTCATCATGGAATCGGCCATTGGATCCAGTTCTATAATGAACGTAGGCCACATTCATCTTTAGGCGGCTTGTCCCCCAACTCGGTCTACGAAACTGAGCTGTGGAGTGAGGCTGCATAACCGAGAGGCTTCACCTAAGAAACGGCTGTTTGCTGTCCAAAAAATGGAGCCACTTCTGGCTTTGGGTTTTCGCGACGGCCAATACAGTCTTGTTTTGCGTGGGACCTCGGACACGGCAAATGGTCATGGATATCCTGACCGAGGAATTCGCGGGCTGGCTGATGAGCGACGGACTCATGAACTACCGGACTTTTTCAAAGCGGCTGCGTTGCTGGGCACACCTGATCCGGAAGGCCAAAGGGTTGTCGGTAAGCCTGGATAAAGAGACCAAACGATTCGGCTCCAGGGTATTGGAAGTCCTGGAATACATGGTCGAAGAGGTCAAAGACGGATCGGATCCGCCTGCTGCCGCGTCGATTTTGGAAGATTTCCAGGGATACTGCGAAATATACAGAGATTATCCCCCGTCCGAGAAGGTTCGCAGCCTTGCCGTTGAGCTTCTCAATGACTGGGATGTCATCTGGCTACCCTTGAGATCTCCGGGGTTGCCACTGACAAACAATGATGCTGAACGTGCGCTGCGCCACTGGGTCATCGCGCGTTTAATCAGCCACGGAACTCGTACGGCAGAAGGGAGCCAAGTATTGGGTGTGCTGGCTAGCGTCATCGAAACTTGTCGATTGCGGAACGTGTCCCCCTGGGACTATCTTGCTAAGGTGATTGCTGAACGGAGAAAGGGAAACCCCGTACCACCGTTACCGGCTCCAGTAACCGCTTGATATCGGGGTCTCTGAACGGTTACGTCTTAAGAGTGATGCGGTTACTGGAAATGCTCTCCATAGTGGAGAAAATGATAGAGCCAAATCAGCTTGATGTCAGCAGAGTTTAGAAGGTCGGCTTTTTTGCTTTTCTCGCCCGGAGGGCGTAATGTTCGAAAAGAGGTTCATATCTGAGCCTCAAAACAGGGCTTGAGAATCGCAAAAGTCTTGCGGTGAACCTCACTCTGCTCTTCTCCTGTTTTTGGAGCGGATTGGGTCAAGAGAGGTCTTCTGCTGAAGTGTCGTGATTATCAACCTTCCCGGGGAGACAGCCATGGCTGCACCTATGCATGGGACACGAAAAAAAACAGGGACAGCCTATACCCTTTTTCCAGAGAATATTCATGCAAAAACAGAGCAACTGGTCCATTGGAATTTTTTCCGGTCCCGATCCCTTTACACTGCGACCGTTCCACTCTGACATGCCTAGTCTGGATGCCTCCCATTGCGGTGCTGACCAAGCTAAATTTGTGGCGGACCCCTTTCTGTGGCCCCATGAAGGACGCTGGTATCTGTTTTATGAAGCACTCATTAAAGACAAAGGGGTCATCTGCGTCTCAAGCAGCCATGATCTGCGCAATTGGCACTACGGTGGCATTGCTTTGGAGACCCCTAGCCACCTCTCCTACCCATTTATCTTTGCACTTCAAGGGAATGTGCTCATGATTCCCGAAGACTTAGCCTCGGGTGGTGTGTATCTCTACGTGGCCAAAAAATTTCCCTACCAGTGGGTGGCTGTGGCTAAATTGTTGGACGGCATGCACGCCGATGCCACCCTGTTTCACCATGGGCAACACTGGTGGATGTTAACCTGCCCCACGCCCTATGGAAATGATACGCTCCAGCTATTCTACTCCAAAAACTTGCTCTCCGGGTGGGAACCCCACCCCAGTGGGTGGATCCGTCAGAGTGATCCCCGCTACGCTCGACCCTCTGGACGTGTTTTTCGTCACCAGGAAAAGCTTTATCGTTTAACCCAGAATTGCGAGCCGCACTATGGGCACTCAGTAAACGCTTTTCACATCCAGCAACTGGACCAGACACACTACGTAGAGATTTCTGACCCTATTCCTATCCTGAAGCCATCAGGAAGGGGTTGGAATAGGGATGGTATGCATCATGCCGACCTTCATCAATTGCGGCCCGATCTCTGGATTGCCAGTGTAGATGGTCAATTTACCCTCACATGTCGGGCCTAACCACGGCATCCCAAGCCTGGGCAAATGCTTGGGAGAAGTGCTCCAGCCGATGATGCTTGTTTACCTTCTCAAAGCTGGCCTGGGCACGCATCTGTAAATGATTTGGATCCAGATTGGCCAGATGGCCTACATGGGTGGCGATGGTCTGTACGGAGGTATCGGGCAGGATAAACCCTGCGCCTTGAACATCCACACTGGCTTGCTCTGTGACCACGGGGACCAATCCATGGGCCATAGCGTCCAGGCAACTACTGGCACCAGCCTCTGAGGCAGAAGGAAAGAGCACATAGCCACATTGTGCCAGAAGTTGGGCAAAGGCTGGGGACGCAAGATCCATAAAACCGTATAACTTAATGCGGTTTGTCGTCTTCAATGCTTCGGCATAAACAGCCAAGAACCTCTCTTCCATTGGACAACACACGTGCAAGGTAACATGCTCTTGGTTCAAGAAGGCCTCGATACATAGATCCAGCCCTTTGAGCAACAAACCTGCCCCCCCAATCCACAAAAAATGGGTTCTGGCTTGGGTGTAATCCCGCGGCAACACCTGCTGATTGGGTGTAAAATGAGCGTGGGTTGGGGTACGAAAAATAGGCCCGTTAAAGTGTGCACGATAGGTCTGCATGGTCCACCCGTTCCCGGTACAAAAGATCGCATCACTGAGCATGCTTGAGGCATAATCGGGATAGGGCTTTAAGCGCCTGGGGGGGTAGAGCACCCCATGACGGCGTTGAAAAGCCTGAATACGCTCAAGCTCTGCTACGTTACGCTGGCAGGTGGCGGCACCTGTGGCAAAGTAGATGCGTTTTCCTGCAAATGGTTTGTTAAAACTGCGTTCGAAAGGGTAGCCAAAACCCAACAGGACCTGATACCTGGAGAGATCCCAATCACCCACAAACATGTGATGCAAGACATCAATATCAAACCCTTTATCCGCCATGATCCGGGCCATAGTCATTGCGGTCTGCAAACTCGGATGCGTGGGCCCCAAGTTGGGATTGGCAAAAGGCAGGGTGATGTAGCAAAGTGCGGCTTTGCGACCATGATTGGTTTGATAGAGATTTTCCAGAACTGTTGGCTCTTTAAGTCCGTTCATTCAGATCTGTTTCCAGAACATTACGCCCTCCGGGCGAGAAAAGCAAAAAAGCCGACCTTCTAAACTCTGCTGACATCAAGCTGATTTGGCTCTATCATTTTCTCCACTATGGAGAGCATTTCCAGTAACCGCATCACTCTTAAGACGATCCTCCAGGAGAATTGGGCAGCTTTTCTATCTGTCTATCGCCTGTCCCGATCATTCACAGGAAATATGCCACATTTCTGTATCGTGTAAAAGCCGTTTCTGCGTAAGCGCCACGTAAACTGCTGTCCCTCGTCATAACTTCTCAAGTTTCGCAGTTCGTTTCGGCCAGAATTTGACGTTGTGAACCAAGGGGATCGAGCATCAATGCTTTGCTGAGCCAAGCCTCAACCTCCTGTTCAAAGAGTTCAATCACCTCGTTTTTTTGGTGATTTTCAAGGATGGATGTTCGGCCAAGGGCATCATTGAAGATGGCGCGGAAGGTATGCCAGAGCTTTCGGGCATAGGTCAAAGCGGCCAGATTGTGGGAGAGTTGATCCCGCTGGCTGCCTTTGATCGCTACCATGCTGGAGAGGACAGCATGGCGCATGGCAGCTAGTGTCCCGTGCGGTTAGTCACGTTACAGTTGTTTAGCCCTGTTGACCGCCTCCAGGATAACTTCTGCACTTTGGGTCCAGCGGAATGGTTTGGCTGAGAGGGCGTTGTGCTCATTGATGATGCGGTGGATCTCCCGGCGCAGGTCCTCGACGCTGGTGAAGACGCCTCGGTGGATTGCGCGGCGCTCCAGGGATGAGAACCAGCTTTCCACGGCGTTGAGCCAAGAGGCGCTGGTGGGAGTGAAGTGCAGCTTGAAGCGGGGCCTGGCCTCCAGCCATTGTCGGACCTCCTGGGTTTTGTGGGTGCTGGAATTGTCCAAGATCAGATGTAGGTCCAGTTCCTTTGGAGTGGAGCGGTCGATCTGGCGTAGGAAATCCAGAAACTCCTTGCTCCGGTGGCGTTTGGTGGTGCGCCCCATTACCTCGCCGGTGAGGATGTTGAACGCGGCGTAGAGGTTGGTGGTTCCGTTACGCTTGTAGTCGTGGGTGCGGCGCTCGATCTGGCCGGGCTTCATCGGTAGCTGGGGCTGCGTGCGGTCCAGGGCCTGGATCTGGGTTTTTTCGTCTACGGAAAGGATCAGGGCATTATGCGGTGGATTCATGTACAGGCCCACCACGTCGATTACCTTCTCGGCGAAGTTGGGATCGTTGCTGATCTTGAAGGTCTTGAGGCGGTGGGGCTTAAGCCCGGCGGCCTGCCAGATCTGACGGACCTGCCAAGTGGTGAGGTCGGCGTACTCGGCCATGAGTCGCACGCTCCAGTGGGTGGATTCGCGGGGAATCCTCTCCACCGTTGCTTGGAGCACCGCTTGGATCTGGCCTTGGGTCAGTTTCCTGGGCTGACCAGAGCGCGGCGCATCGGCCAGGCCGTCCACCCCCAGTTCCTGGAAACGTGCGCGCCAGCGGTACACGGTGGGACGGCTGACACCCAGAGTCTTCGCCACCTCGGGTGGTGACAGGCCATCCGCGCTGTGCATAACGATCTGAATGCGGGGGATCAGACTTTGCGGTGTCTTAGAGGCACGAAGCAGCCCCTCAAGGGCTTCACGTTGCTTGCTGGTCAGGTCGAGTGGAGAAGTGTGTTTAGCCATAAAGAATCATAGCATTTCTTCCTCCGCATGTAACGGAACTAACCGCACGGGACACTAGGTGTAGGCAGGCGATGACTGCTTCGAAGGATCGGACGGACTCATTAAGGAAACCGAGGTGCTGTTTGGATTCCTTGTAGAAAACTTCGATCCCCCAGCGGTTGGCGTAGTGCTCGATCATATTTGACAGTCCCATTGACCGGTCTGTGGTCAGAAAGACGGCCCACTCCTTCGAGCCGGTTTTCGGATCGATCAGCCGGACGAAGAACAGACGGATAAGGCCGATTTCGGGGTGCTCTGCATCTAGGAAGGTTCCTTTGAAGCGCTTGGACCCCTTAGCTTTCCTGATTTTGCCTTTGGCAAACCGGGTGTAAAGTTCGACGCTGGTCAGTCTCTCGCCCTGGAATAGGAACTTGGTGTTGTTGCGCTTCCATCGGATCAGGGGGACCACGCCCAGATCCAGGATTTTCTTGACGAACTTAACCGATGAGTACCAAGCATCGGCGAGAAAATACTGGGCCGGAATCCCAGCTTGAATGGCTCTGGCAACCATGTCGACAGTCTGATCAAGCTTAGACATCTTGGCCGCCTCACGGTAACGCCGTCCAAGATGTGAGCGACAATCGAACCGGTAACTGAGGATGTGGAGCAGATTGCTGATCAGAGGCCGCTTTGAAAAACGCAAAGCGGCATCCAGTGGCAAGGTTCCCTGCTTGTTAACCCAGACCAAGTGGGCTGCTTCAAAACCAGCAACCGAGCGGCCGGTATTGTGGTCATGATGCCAGCAAACACCTTCAATACGATCACCACGCTTCTCTTTGACGGTGGTATCGGCAACAAGGTAGCCGGGGCCGAGATCCAGCGTTCGCCACTGGGGTAGTAACTTTTTGATTAGCGCCCAATGCGCATTCCGCCATGGAAATTGGCGTTGGAGCAACCGGTAGAAGGTATCCTTGCCTACCGCGAAGACCGACAGAAAGTGATCGCGGCAAAAAAGGTGAATGGACGGCACCTTCAGCAGAGGATGCAGGATCAGTAACATGATCAGCGTCGGAAGATCCTTCCCCGTTCGTTTGCTCCATCCGCGCCGATTGAATATCGCCTGGAAGCCAAATTCCTGGAGAAAATCGACGATAGCATTATCTACGCCGAATACTCCAAAGGATTGGGTTTTGATGTCGTCAATCATGGGGGTAGGCACAGTAGCCTGTTCCCTGTTATGCTGATCCATAAAGCTGGCCTCGTCCCTGAGCTATCTGACTGATTCGACACCAGAATTATAGCATATACGAGGCAGCTTTGCCCTTGATTTGGTTGGCAAATATCAGCCCAATTGAGCGGTCAACGAACTGCGAAACTTGAGATGAGTTAACAATCTTGCTAAGACATGTCGGGTGGATGGGAATGATGTTTTCACGGTCACGGGCCTGTTTAATGAATTCATCGTATTGAAAAGCTGGAATAATATTGCAAAAACAGTTCTTTACACCAAGACACCAGATATCAATTAAATAGCACCCAAAAGCGAATTCTCCTGTAGCAACTTTTCGACTCAGGATTAAATTTCCTATCCCTCTGTCAAAAAGTGTATCAGCTACAAAACTATCGAAAACGGGCAACTCGGTAGAAGCGGCTAAACGTTGAGCAACTGAGAACATTCCCGAAAGATTACTGTTACTACCGATTTTTTTTCTTTTGTCTTTTTTTCGAGCTAATTTTTTCTGGCGACGTTTTTGATCAACTGACATACATAGCTCCGGGCAGGAGATGGATTCATAACTCCCCCGCAGATGCCGTGGACATGGAACCACATGGCACCCTGAATACAAGGTGGATCCGGTGTGGAGGTCACACACCCGCAGTGGGGAAGACTCCCCAGCCTGGGCGTGAGAGCATCCAACAAGTCCCAGTTCCAAGAACCAAAAGAGTGGGCCAAGGGAACAGTGTCTCACGAGCACCGCAGGGTACGGTTTCAGATTACTCTTGTTGGTTCAAAGCCGCAATTGAAAGCGGTTTGCTGAATTATTTTGGTAGGCGAAAGGATCTGGAAACGAACTTTTTCATGGTTTGTAAGTATTTGAAAAGTAAATAGTTGACAAAATCGCACGGGACCTGGAACGCTGTAAAATCAATGGGTTCCGCGAGAGCGCTTGAGTTGCCTAGCGACAGTAATAAAAACGGGTTCGCGGTTCGCACTTAGGTTCGCACCCATCCACCACAGCACTGAGGAATAGATGAGAGCGCAATGGGCGTTTCCATTCGGCAGTACGCCAAATTGCGCGGCGTCTCTGATGCCGCTGTACGTAAGGCGATCAAGGCCGGGCGCATTAGCAAGGAGCCGGATGGCACGGTAGATCCGGCCAAAGCAGACGCGGCCTGGGAACGAAATACCAATCCCGCTCAGCAGCGCGAAATTTCTGCAAATGGGGGTGCGAACCCCAGTGCAAACCAGACTGCGAACCCTGGGTACGCACCCCCTGCGAACCAACCCCAGAGGTTCGCATCCCAAACACCACCGTCACCACCCCTGAAACAGGGCGCACCGGACTACCAGACCAGCCGGGCCATTCGGGAGGCCTACAGCGCCCGCTTGGTCAAACTGGATTTTGAGGAGCGCTCGGAACAGCTGGTCAGCAGTGATGAGGTGAAGGTGACTGCGTTCAATCTGGCCCGTCGGGTTCGGGATCGGCTCTTTACCATCCCCCATCGGCTCTCCTCGGTGCTGGCATCTGAAAACGATGCCGGAGCGATTGAGGAAAGGCTGGATCAGGAACTGAGAAAAGCCCTTGAGGAATTGAAGCATGAATGAGATCCCTGCCATGGCCGAACGGATTGAACTGTGGCCAACGGATCGGCTGTTGCCCTATGCGGGCAACGCCCGTACCCACAGTGATGAGCAGGTCGCCAAAGTGGCGGCCAGCATGGTGGAGTTTGGCTTTACCAACCCCATCCTGGTGGACGGTAAGGATGGCATCATTGCCGGTCACTGCCGTCTCTCTGCCGCCCAGCGCATTGGCCTGACACAGGTGCCGGTGGTGGTTCTGGACCATCTCTCCGATGCTCAGCGCCGTGCCTATATCCTGGCGGACAATAGGCTGGCGCTGGATGGTGGCTGGGATGAGTCGATCCTGGCGGCAGAGCTTGCTCGGCTTCAGGAGGATGAATTCAATCTCTCCCTGGTGGGATTCACCGATGAAGAGATGCGGGACCTGCTGGACGGCTTTGCAGATGATATGGATGGTGATGGCAGTGGGACTGCTGCGGGGGCCGATGAGGTGGTTCCTGAGCCTCCAGCCAACCCAGTTTCCAAAACCGGTGATCTGTGGATCCTTGGGGAGCATCGCCTCCTATGCGGTAGCAGCCTCAATCCCGAGGATGTGATTCGGTTGATGAACGGTGAGCGGGCCATCCTCTTCGCCACGGATCCTCCCTATCTGGTGGATTACGATGGTACCAATCATCCCGGTTCCAAAGAGAGCCGTAAGCGGGAATCCCTCAATAAGGACTGGTCGGATAGCTACGGCGTGACTTGGGATGACTCCTCCCAAGGGCCTGAGCTCTATGAGGGGTTTATCCGTTCCGCTATCGACCATGCCATTGAGCCCAACGCGGCTTGGTACTGCTGGCATGCCTCCAAACGGCAGGCGATGCTGGAAGCGGTATGGGAAAAAATGGGGGCCTTTCAGCACCAGCAGATCATCTGGAACAAGGAGAAAGGTGTCCTCACCCGCTCCAAGTACCTGTGGAAGCACGAGCCCTGCTTGATGGGCTGGATCAAGGGCAACATGCCGCCCAAGATCAACGGCGCCGAGTTCCTTTCCACCGTCTGGGACATTCGTGGGCTCTCCGGTGAGGAGCGACCTGACCATCCCACGCCCAAACCACTGGACTGTTTCGCCATTCCCATGCGTCAGCATGTGGAACGAGGCGGCCTCTGCTACGAGCCCTTCAGCGGATCTGGTTCCCAGATCATGGCCGGGGAGATGACAGGGCGGCGGGTGCATGCCATGGAGATCTCACCGGTCTATGTGGATGTGGCGGTAAAGCGATTCATTCAAGCCACGGGGAAGATTGTTTATTTGGATGGTTCCGGCGGGAAAAGTTTTGAGGATGTAGCCTTGGAACGGGGTATTGATCTGGAAGCAGAACCGCCCGGCTGATCCGGGTTGGCTCTGGTTGGTGGTGATCGTGATTTAGGCTTGAGCGTCTTCTGCTTCAATCTCTTGAAGCATGTCGCTGAGCCAGCCAAGGTCTCCGTTGCGGCGGTGGATCTCCAAGATCTGCTTGGTCAGGGCGGCCAGCTTCTCAGGAATCTCTGAGTTGTCTTCAACCTCTCGCATGGTGGCGTTCACTTTGGCGTGGATGGTGTCAATTTTAGTCATGGTGCTTCTCCAAGTTGTTGTTTTCTCTTGGATTACACTATCGCTCTAATCGCAGCTATCATCAACTTAAACAGAGCAAAATCAGTCGGTTAATCGTCGTTATTCCGTGATGCGGTAGGTGGTGATTCCATCGACCTTTGCGCGGGTGACGTTGAGCCCCAGCTTTTTCTTCAGAGTGCCGGAGATCGCGCCCCTAATTGTGTTGGAACCCCATCCAGTCTCTTCAGTGATTTGATCCAAGGTAGCTCCTTGGGGGCGCTTCATCATCTCGATCATGGTGGCCTGCTTGGAATTCGCCCTGGTCCCTCTGGATCGGGGCGTTTTGCGTTGTGCTGCTTCAATTCCAGCCTGGAAGGCCGCTTCCAAGGCGCTCTGGACGCCCCAGAAGCTGACGTTATGGAAGTCGAGGCTGTCAGAGTTTCTGGTCTCGAGCGTGTCAATAAAAAGGTGATCCAGGGCGATCCTGCTGAAAATCCCAGCCTCAGGATCATCCGGGGTCTCTGTTTCCTCGGGCTTCTCTCCTGCTGTTTCCTCAGTCATGGTGTCGATGATCTGGTTCTCGACGGGAGGTAGGGCAGGAGGCTCCTGGCCAATAACTTGGTATGCGGCGCTGGTAAGGACCCAGTTGGGGTAGGGTGGGTTGATGCTTACGTTCTCGATCAAGCCTTTGGCTTCAAGGGCGTTGATCACCTTTACCGATGCGCCCCCTTTGATCCGTTCTGGTAAAGGGTTGATCGACCCGTCTGGGCGCTGGGCAGCGGCTTTAAGAATGGTCTGTTGAGTATGAGTGAGGTTAATCATCTCTCTTCTCCTGTTTGTTTTGGCCTGGTTTGTCGCTGAAGACCACTTCTTCTCATCGAGTGGGGTGCTGGATCGCATGCACGGCGTCGTCAATCCAGCTTTTATAGCTTCTGTTTGCCATTCTCTTGGCCAGATGGTCGGTAATGGCTTCAGGGGTAGTTGGCCCGCCCTCAATGAAGCTTAGGTCATCGGCAAGGTGGCGTCCGAAAACGCTGTCCAGAAGGTCTCTGGTATCCTGTGCATCGAGATTGTAGCTGTTTGCAAAGAAGTGGCTGGCGGCCAGCCAAGTCATCTCTTGGTCATAGCCGTTATGTCTGGATGTCCCCCAGAATCCCCAGCTTGGATTGTTGGTAGGTAGAGGCATGATCTGGAGATTGTCCCGGTTGGCAGCGGTCTTAAGGATGGTCCGTTGGGTCGGGCTCAGTTGGATGGTCATGTTCGTTCTCCGTTGTGAGGTTGGTCTCAAAGCCAGTTGTCGCCAATGTGGGGCAGCAGGTCCCCGTCGTTACCGGTGAAGTATTCGATCCCTTCAAAAGCCTCTGGCTGGTCGATGATCACTCCGCCGGTGACGCTGAGGGCGACTCCATACTTGCGGGTGAGTTCTGCCAGCTCTTTGGCGAAGGCTTCAAGGCGTTGTTCCTGGTTCAGTTTCTCGTTCATTTTCAAGCTCCTGGACGTTTGCTTCGTTGGATCTATATAGCCATACCATCGACGTCTCTATCCAGGTAAAAATGATGTAATTTCAACAAATAAGATGGCCTTGTCCGCAGCGCAGATTTACGAAGATGCATTCCTTCAGGGGCTGATGCCCGATCCGCGTCTGACGGTCTCTGAATGGGCCGATGAGCACCGTATGCTGTCATCCGTGGCCTCGGGGGAACCCGGCCCTTGGCGTACCGATCGCACCCCCTATTTGCAGGAGGTGATGGACTCTCTTTCACCCAGTTCCCCCATTGAGCGGGTGGTGGCGATGTTTGGCAGTCAGCTGGGCAAAACCGAGTGTGGCCTGAACTGGGTGGGGTATGTGATCCACCACGCACCAGGGCCCATGTTGATGGTTCAGCCCACGGTGGAGATGGCCAAACGCTACTCCAAACAGCGGGTGGGACCGCTCATCGAATCCAGCTCTGAGATCCGGGAGCGGGTGAAACCGGCCCGATCCAGAGATTCCGGAAACACGGTGCTCTCCAAGGAGTTCCCTGGCGGCATCCTTTTGATGACCGGAGCCAACAGCGCGGTTGGGCTCTCTTCCGCGCCCATCCGTTACCTGTTTATGGATGAGGTGGATCGCTTTCCGGGTGATGCCGATGGCGAAGGGGATCCGGTGGCGCTGGCCATTCAGCGCACGGCGAACTTCTCCAACCGCAAGGTGCTGCTCACCAGCACACCCACCATCAAAGGATTCAGCCGCATTGAAGCGGCCTATGCCGAGAGCGATCAGCGTCAGTTCTGGGTACCCTGCCCAGAGTGTGGTGAATTCCAGGTGCTGACATGGGCCCAGGTGAAATGGCCTCATGGTGAGCGAAAAGCGGCGTATTACCTCTGTCCACACTGTGAATCACAGCTGGCGGATCATCAAAAGGGCTGGATGCTGGAAAATGGTGTCTGGCGAGCGGCGGCAGCAGGGGATGGGAAAACTGCTGGTTTTCACCTCTCCTCCCTCTATAGCCCCCATGGTTGGACCTCCTGGGGGGACATTGCGGTGGAGCATGGTCTGGTGCACAAGGATCCGCCCCGTTTGAAAGTATGGATCAACACCAAGCTGGGTGAAACCTGGGAAGAGGATGCGGATCGTGTTGATGGCGAAGGGCTCATGGAGCGTCGAGAGGCGTGGGGTGCACTGCTCCCTGCTGATGTGGCTGTGCTCACAGCTGGTGTGGATGTGCAGGATGATCGTCTTGAAATTGAAATCGTAGGCTGGGGCCGGGATGAAGAGTCCTGGTCCATCGACTATCGGGTATTGTGGGGTGATCCCTCATCCCCAGCTGTATGGGAAGATCTGGACAACCTGCTCCGTCACCCCCTTGGTCACAGTCGGCAGTTGCCAGATATGACCATCCGGGCCGCCGCTATCGATACCGGTGGTCACCATACCCTGAAGTCCTATGCCTTCTGCCGATCCAGGCAGGGCCGAAGGATCTGGGCTATCAAGGGGCGTGGTGGTCAGGGAGTGCCCATTTGGCCCCGTAAGCCCTCCACTAAGAATAAGGGGAAGGTGCCGCTTTTCATTTTGGGTGTGGATGCCTGTAAAGAGGCGATCCTCTCCCGTCTACGCATTGAAGAGCCAGGACCGGGCTTTCTGCACTTTCCCATGCAACGGGATGGGGACTACTTCAAACAACTCACCGCTGAATCGGTGGTGACCCGTTATCACAAGGGCCGCCCCATTCGGGAGTGGAAGAAGCGGGATTCGGATCGCAACGAGGCGTTGGATTGTCGTGTCTATGCCATGGCCGCTCTGCAGGGGCTGATTGCCATGGGCTTTCGACTGAACCGGGATGTTGAAAAGCTTGCGGAACACCCGTTGAAGGATGCCATAGCCGAGTCGGGTGCCTCACAACCCAAACGCATCAAACCGAAACGACGGGTCATTCAATCGAGTTGGATGTGATTACCCCGGGAGGCGAGGTAATTGGCCCATCAATGCAGCGTGACGATTCGAATCGTAAGGCTGATTGTGCTGGTTGATCATGAACATCTCATGAGCCAGTACGCTGGCCATGAGGCGTTTGGCTTCATCTGCATCAAAACCGCTTTTCTGCAGCCGCTCAAAGGTGGTCCGTGAGATGGCGGGATCGTTGGTTTCAATTTGAGTGGAAATGGCTTGGATCATTCCCTCTCGTATATGTCGGGCCGCAACGTTCATGAGAGCATTCCCTTGCTGGATGGTCAACGAAACCAGAATGCCCTTTGACTGGAGGTATGTCCATGGCCACAGTATCCGAATTACAAGTCCGAAGAGATAAACTCCTGGAGCGTTTGGAATCTCTTCAAACTCGCGTCAGCCATGGGGATAAGACCGTACAGTATGACCTCAGCCAAGCCCGTGAAGCGTTGGATCTATTGGACCGAGAAATAGCCCGTAATGGTGGCAACCGTCGTGTCGCCCGACACCTGCGCGTGCGCAGCAATAAGGATCTCTAATGAAGCTGTTTAAGCGTCTGTTTGGTGGTCCTCCCAAACGCCGGGCAGGATATGAAGGGGCCGCATCTGGTCGGCGGCTGGGTAACTGGCAGCCGGAAGAGGCCGGGATCAATGCCCTGCTGTTTCGCGATGCCACCCTCATGCGTGCACGCTCACGAGACTTGGTGCGCCGTAATGCCTGGGCATCCAACGCTGTAGACTCTCTGGTTGGGAACCTTGTGGGTACCGGTATCAAGCCCCAATCCACGGTAAAAGACCCCCAGATCAAAGCCCAGATTCAGTCTTTATGGCTGGCCTGGACAAAAGAGGCCGATGCCCACGGCATGCTGGGCTTCTATGGCCTTCAGGCTTTGATTGCCCGCGCTATGATCGAGGGGGGCGAGGTGCTGGTACGGCTGCGCAATCGGGATGCCCGTGATGGCTTGTTAGTCCCCCTTCAACTCCAGGTATTGGAGCCCGAACATCTCCCTGCCAGTGACAGCCGGGATCTACCCAACGGGCATCGGGTAAGGGCTGGGATTGAGTTTGACAAGATCGGTCGCCGGGTCGCCTACCATCTGTTTCGGGAACACCCCGGTGAACAGCCCATGCTGTTCAAAGCGGGGGATGTAGTCCGGGTGCCAGGCTCAGAAGTGTGTCACATTTTCAAACCTCTGCGCCCCGGTCAGCTAAGAGGAGAACCCTGGATGGCTCAGGCGTTGGTCCGCCTCCATGAGTTGGATCAGTACGACGATGCGGAGCTGGTGCGGAAAAAGACCGCCGCGCTCATCGCCGGCTTCATCACCAAACCTGACCCCGAGTTGGGCGTTGGCGGTGAGGATGGACAGGACCCGGATGAACAGGGGGCCGTCCCCGTCACCTGGGCTCCCGGCACCATGCAGGTCCTGCTACCCGGTGAGGATGTAAAGTTTTCCGATCCGGCAGACGTGGGCGGTCAATACGGGGAGTTCATGCGCACCCAACTCCGCGCTGTGGCTGTAGGGCTTGGGCTGACTTATGAGCAACTCACCGGCGACCTCACTGGGGTGAACTACTCCTCCATCCGTGCTGGCATGGTGGAGTTTCGCCGCCGCATGGAACAGATCCAGCGCATGGTCTTGATCCATCAGCTTTGCCGCCCTGTATGGGAACGGTGGATGGATCAGGCTGTTTTGTCGGGTGCTTTGCAGCTTCCCGAGTACAGCAAACGCCGCCGTGAATATCTGGCGGTGAAGTGGATACCTCAAGGGTGGACCTGGGTGGATCCACAAAAAGAGATGAACTCCATCATCTGGGCGATCCGGGCTGGTCTGCTCAGTCGGGCTGAAGCAGTCTCTACCTACGGCTATGACATCGAAGAGATCGACCGGGAGATCGTAGCCGATAACAAGCGTGCCGATGAACTGGGGCTTGTGTTTGACTCTGACTCACGGCGTACTTCCCGGTCGGGAGTATCACGGGACAGCAAGCAGAGTGATAAGGAGTTGGTAGATCTGAAAGAGTAAACGCCTCAGCCAAAGAGGTCAGAGTGTGTTCCAAGTCGAGTCAGGATAATGGTTTCTTCTTGCTCATCCACCCAGATCAGTAGCCAATCAGATTCAATATGACACTCCCAGCATCCGTCCCAATTGCCCGTCAGACGGTGGGGGACGAAATCTGCTGGCAAGGGGTTCTCCAGAAGCCAACGTATCAATGACGGATTTAAGCTTACCCAGATCCTTGCCGCGTTTTTTAGCTTTCTTGAGATCTTTCTCAAAGGCCTTTGTGGTCTGGATGATCCTGCTCATTCAACGCTCTTCATTAGCTCATCTACTGAGTTCCAGGTGGTGAGGGCTTCACCTTTACGGGCCTGATTTAGCGCCTCAATCGTTTCTGTATTGGGAATTTTTACCTCGAAGGGTATGCCATGGTGCAGCGCTACTTGGCGATAGAACATCGTGATCGCCTCGGAAGCTGAAATACCAAGTGTCCTGAAAATGTCTTCAGCGGCCTGCTTTGTTTCCAGTTCTACACGGGCCCGAATCATCTCTGTTTTAGCCATTGGTCTCCTCCACTGGTTTAGAGGTTTCATTGTACCCCATATGAGCCACATGAATCCATAATCATCTCTTTGAGGAGCATGTTGTGAATCAGTTACCTCAACTGGCATCCCGAATCCTCGGGACGCCGCTTATGGTCGATCGCGCCCGCTTGGAGACCATCCTCTCGGTGATCGGTCCCCGCGTCGGCCTGGAACCAACGGCCATGCCCAGCGGCTTTGAGCCCAAAAATTACAGCTCTGATTTGATGGTCACGCCTAATGGAATCGCCATCGTGCCCATCCACGGCACCCTGGTGAAACGGGTGGGGGCCGTCGAGGCTGCTTCGGGGCTCATGTCCTACGCATCCATTGAAGAAAAACTGCTGGATGCCGCCACCGACCCAGCCGTGCGAGCAATCCTAATGGATATCGACTCCCCTGGTGGTGAGGTTGGGGGCGTGTTCGATCTGGCCGACATGATCAGTGAAGCGGGGCAGGGCAAGCCCATCTGGGCGCTGGCCGATGACGCTTTCTCTGCTGCCTATCTTATCGCCTCCCAGGCTCATCGGATCATCGTGCCCCAGACTGCGGGGGTGGGCTCCATCGGCGTCATAGCTGTTCATGTGGATGAGTCGGAGAAGGATGCCAAAGAGGGGCGTAGCTACACCACGGTGTTTGCCGGAGCCCGGAAAAATGACTTTTCCACCCACGCCCCTCTCTCTCTAGAGGCCCGGACTAACCTGCAACTGGAGGTAGATCGGCTCTACGGTATGTTCGTCGCCGCCGTGGCGGCAGGTCGCAAGATGCATGAATCGGCGGTGCGTGCCACCGAGGCAGGCCTGTTCTTTGGCGACAAGGCAATCCGGGTTGGTCTGGCTGACCAGGTTGGCACCATCCGGGATGCCCTGGCTGGCCTGTCAATAACTATTGATGCGTCCAAAAAGACCCATTCTCACCGAGCGGCACTGCCGCGGGAACCTGTGTATATGGAGGAAACCATGCCCATGGAAGAAAATCCGGCGGCTGAAACATCTGTTGTCACGTCACGACAATCCCAACCTGACCTTCACGCCAAATCCGACATAATGTCGGATTTGACTGACCAATCTGCGGTATCCAACGTTGTGGACCTAGACAAGGTCCGTGCCGAGCATGGCCAACAGATGCGCAATGAGGCTCAGGCCATTGTCGATCTGTGTGCTCTTGCTGGGATGCCTGATCTGGCTGGCGGTTATATCGCCGAAGGCCAATCTGCCGAAGCGGTGCGCAAAGAGCTACTGGCCAAACGGGCCGATGCTGAGGAGATCCACTCCGAGGTGATGCCTGGTGATGGCACCCGTATGCAGCCCAGACAGAGTCTTGAAACCAACCCGGTTGTGGCCTCCTGCCGCAAACTCGCCGGTCAATAAGGAGGTAGTCAACCATGCCTGCGATTCAACAAGCCAACAATCTTGGGGATGTGCTCAAGTTTGAAGCCCCCAACCTTTATTCCCGAGAGACCGTCACCGTGCTGGGTGGGGTGGGTACCGAACGGGTGCTGCCTGTGGGCACCGTGATTGGTCGCCGTACCAAATCCGAGGTAGCCGCTGCGGCCGATGCGGGTAACTCCGGGGATGGTACCATCGGGACCGTTACCCTGGGATCCCAGGCCGTACCCGGTGTCTACAGCCTCACTTGCATCATCGCCAGCGCCGACAGCGGCACCTTTCAGGTAGTGGATCCCAATGGTCACCGCCTGCCCGATGTGACGGTGGGGATGGCCTATGACACCTCTCACCTGAAATTCACCATAGATGATGGAACCACTGACTTTGTGGTGGGGGATCACTTCACCGTGCTGGTCACCGGGGATAGCAACGTAGTGGCCATGGACCCCACAGCGGTGGATGGCTCTGCTGATCCTATCGGCATCATCGCTCAGCGGGTAGTGGCCTCTGTAGGCCAGGATACCCCAGAGGTGGCCATCCTTCGCCATGCCATTCTGGCTGACCATGCTGTGGTCTGGCCTGAATCCATCAATGAAACACAGAAACTGGGAGCCACGGCGGCCCTTGAGGCCCGGGGCATCCTTATCCGTTTGGGAGTATGATTATGGCTCTTGCCGCAAATCCATTCAATAATGACGCTTTCGGGGCGGTAGCTCTGACAGCGGCCATCAATATTCTGCCCAACCGCTACGGTAAGCTTGAGGGCCTCAATCTGATGCCTTCCAAACCGGTCCGACTGCGCCAGATCGCCATTGAGGAGCGCAATGGGGTGCTCTCCCTGCTGCCTACCGCAGCAGTAGGATCCCCTGGAAGTACCGGTAAGCGCGGAAAACGGCGTATCCGCTCCTTTGTTATTCCCCATATCCCCCATGATGATGTGGTGCTCCCTGAAGAGATTGCCGGGGTGCGTGCCTTCGGCAGTGAAGGGGAGCTTGAGGCGGTCTCCGATGTGCTGGCCATGCATCTGCAATCCATGCGGGATAAACATGCCATCACTCTTGAGCACCTGCGTATGGGGGCTTTGAAGGGAGAGATACTCGATGCCGATGGCTCGGTAATCTACAACCTCTTTGATGAGTTCCAAATCAGCCCTAAAACCATCAACTTTGAATTGGATGACGCTACCACCGATGTGAAGGCCAAATGCCTGGAGCTGAAACGCTATCTGGAGGATAACCTCCGGGGGGAATTCATGACCGGGATCCATGTGCTGGTTTCTCCAGAGTTTATGGATGCCCTGACCGGCCATGCCCGCGTCGAAAGCGCCTATCAGCTTTGGCAGCAGGGGCTGATGTTGCGTAGTGACATGCGCCATGGGTTTGAGTTTGGAGGCGTTATATTCGAAGAGTATCGGGGCCAAGCGACGGATCCCGGTGGTGCCGTGCGGCGCTTTATCGCTGCAGGGGAGGGGCATGCGTTTCCTACAGGGACCAGCCAGACATTCTGTACCTATTTTGCCCCGGCTGACTTCAATGAGTCGGTTAACACCCTGGGGCAGCCGCTCTATGCCAAGCAGGAGCCCCGTAAGTTTGAACGGGGCACCGACCTGCACACCCAGTCCAACCCCCTGCCCATGTGCCACCGCCCTGGCGTGCTGGTCAAACTGACCGCCAGCTGATCATGGCCACCTGGGATGACGGGCTGAATGGTCTCAATGCAGCCTGTATCGAGGTCTTTGGCCAAGCCATCATCCACACCCCCGCTGGCGGGGAGCCATCTGAGCTCTCCGCCATTTTTGATTCCAGCCGTGAGATCACCACCATCGATGCCGTTGGGGTGCCGGTGCAGAGCTATCGACCGGTCATTGAGGGGCGAGAGGCCGACTTTGCCACACGTCCTGCGGTGGGTGATGGGGTGGCGGTCGGTGGGATCAACTACCGCGTCATGGATGTGCAACCCCATGGGGATGGTTGGTTGGCGCTGATTCTTCGGAGGTAATGGTGTCTCTGTTTAAGAAGGTGTTTCCCGAACTGGTGCATGAGGCGGAGAGTCTGCTCATCCGCCGTATTGCCTATGACCTGGATGGCAACCCTGAATACATCGGGCAGGCCAATCCAGGGGCCCTGGATGCTGATGATGCATGGTTTGTCCGGCGCATCGCCTATGAGGGGGGCAATCCGGTCTCCATCCTGTTTGCCGAAGGCTCCACCAAGTTTAACAAGCGCTGGGATCTGCGTGGATCCTATGACTATCGATAGGAGCAACCGTCGTGTACGCACGTTATGATTACAACGCTGGAGCCAGCATCAGCAACATGCTGTCGGATATTGTTGCGCTGCTGACCGGCACCACCGATAAAGCGACGTTGTCGGCATCCTGCAACCAGGCCTCTACCCAGGTTATCTCTCAGGTGGCCGCCGGATGGACCCTGCATGATGCCAGCGCCGGAACCAACATGCAGTGTCTGAAGGCCCCGCTGGCGGATGATGCCAGCGCCTTCAAATATCTGTGTGTGGATCTGAACACCACCGGCTATCTGTTTCCCAAGGTGTATGAAGTATGGGATGCAACGGGTCACGCTGGGACCAATATGGCGAGCACCAGTGACAGCACCAGCTACAACCAACGCATCGATACGAGCAATGGGGGGTCGCTTTATATCTGGGCCTCAGCACGGTTTGTCATGTTTGCCAGCCAGACGGCAGCAGGGTGGGCCAGTACCATCAAACCTGGTCCATCCGGTATTGTGGAACGAACCCGATACTTGCCCTGGGATACCCCGGCCGCCGGGTGGCCGCCGTTTCTGTGGTGCAACCTCGGATATGCCATGTATGGCACTTTGGGTTATTCACCCCGACAGATGCAGAAAGACGAGACCCCTGTCACAGGCACATCAGCGTCACTAACCGCTGGAACGGTCTGTTTCTCAACATTGGCCATGCCTTCGGGCAGTGACCAGAAGGTACCGGATGGTGCCGGTGGTTCCACCATCCCAGCCTGGCCTTTGATGGGCCACAACGTTAACCATATGCCCCTGATGTACGGTGAGATCTCCTCGCTGTGCGATATCTGGGTGATCCCCGACAATATGGCGGCAACCCACGATGTGCTCTCCATGGATGGCAAGCAGTACTCGGTGGTGCAGACCAACGGACCCACCGAATCCATGATCATTCGTAAGGGCTGATCATGGCTGATCTGAATGATCCCGGTTTTGCCCTGGATGGGGCCTGTTGGTCTCTCCCATCTGTGGGTGGTGTTCTGGAGCGATACGGCAGCCATGCGGCACTTCTGGACCATGGCATCTCCTATATGGGAGGCCGTCTGGAGCCAAGGGCAACCTCCAGTATCGCCTATCCGTCAGGTATCCCCCTGATCAGTCTGCTTAACGTACCTATTCCACCGGCCAGTCACTGTCAGGTGCTGACCCAGATCACCCCAGCCTTTCCCCATCGGTTTGGCCCCAGTGATTGCTCGGGTGACGTGGGTACTGCGACCCCCAGCATAGGGGCATGTAAGCCACCGCTGATCTCTGTTCTTCCCCCGCTAATAAGGATCTGAGGTGCAAAATTATTTGCAGGTTGAAGGGCTGATCGTTCAGCGGTTGAAGGATCAGCTTGAGGAAATCCGCGTGCTCTCATCCTGGGGCATGCCGGTGATCCATGAAGAGGCAGAATTACCCCCTACGGTGATTATCTTTCTGGAAGAGGACAAGCCGGGGCCCATTCAGGGCAATCAGCAGAAGGTTGAACAGACCTGGCTCTGTCTGGTGGTAGTGCGGGATTCCGAGAGTGATGCCGGGGCACTGATCAGCCGGGTGATCACTGCGGTGGTGGGCTGGACTCCGGATAGAACCCTCTTCAAACCGCTTCAGCGGACAGCTTCGGCTTATTCACCAGATTACTCACCCAATGGGATCTTCTATTTTCCGTTGGCGTTTGAGACATCGTTTCTATTCAAAACAACGGAGTAAAGACTGTGGGCAAAAAAACACATACCCTTATCGGCGGTGGGGAATGCTTCATCGGCCCCTTTGGTGGCGGCGCAGGCATGCGCTTTCTGGGCGAGGCTTCCAAAGTCGAGCTGTCTTTTTCGGAGGAGAAAAAAACCCTGAAAAACTACTCCACCCCAGGTGGGGGCACCGCCGACACCGTCTCCCTCATCACCGATGTGCAGTTGGTGATTACGGCCCATGGCTTTGATACCGAATCCCTGGCCATGGCTACCTTTGGTGAGTCGGGATCCATTGCGGGAGGCACCGTCACCGATGAATCCCATGTAGCCTATCGGGGTGGGTATCTCCGGGCCAAAGAGGGGGTGGATCTCTCTGCCGTCTCCCTCACCAATAGCGGTACACCCCTGGTCGAGGGTACTGACTATGAGGTCAAAGGGGGTGGGGTTCGGATTCTAGAGGCCGCTGAAAATGTGGTGGATGGAGATACGGTGCTCATGACCTACACCCATGCCTCCTCGGCCACGGTTGAGGCAATCCTCAATGCAGGGAAAGAATATCGGCTCTCCTTTGATGGCTTTAACCAGGCTTTTGATGGTAAGCCGGTGGTACTGGATGTCTACCGGGTGAAAAACACCCCATCCTCGCTGGGGTTGGTCACTGATGACTTTGGGAACATTGAGTTTTCCATGGATGTGCTCAAAGACGACTCAAAGACCGGTGCAGGTGTGTCCCAATTCTTCAAACTGATGCAGATTGAAGGGTGATGGCCGTGGGACGTCTGATTGCCAAGACAGCAGGGGATCTCACCTACCATGTGCGCAAGTTTACCGTGGGTGAGATCTACGAGTTCTTCAACAAAGCAGTTAACGCACAGACCGCAGAGCCTGACTGGGTGGGGAACGTGCTTTTTGAAGAGGTCACCATCCAAGATATCCTCACCTTCAGCGATCTGACCACAGAGCAGATCCAAGCGATGGAACCGGAGGTGTTGGAGACCATCATCGCGGCGATCAAGGAGGAGAACCCCCATTTTTTCGCCGCCTGCCAGCGTCTGGAGGAGGCCGGGAAGCGGCTGAACCAGATGCTGACGACCTCCAACGAAGGGTCGGACAGTTCAAGCGGGCCATCTTCACCCTCATCAAACTCGGACACCCCGGTGTGATGGATTACACCTGGGAGATGTTCCTGGATGCACTCTCCTTCGAAAACAGCCTTAACGAGAAGCCGTAATTACTGAGGAACCAGCTTGATCTCCAACTTACAGCCAACCGCTTTGGCATATTTACGCAGAGTGGCAATAGATGGAGAGTGTTTATGATCGCCCAGGGAAGATTCCAGACGGGATACGGCACTTTTGGTGGTGCCCATTCGTTTGGCAATCTCTTCCTGGGTAAGCCCTGCTTCCTTGCGGGCCGACAGGAAGGTTCGTAAAGCCTGGAACTCATCTTCCAAAGCATCATAGGCCTCACTAAAGCCCGGCTTCAGTCGGGCGTGGGTTAACTCGTCCTTAATATTGAGGGGAAGAGGGTTGTAGCCATCAGCCATTTTTCACCTCCTTGAGACGTTTCTGCGCAGTACGCAGCTCTTTCGCAGGGGTCTCTTGGGTTTTCTTGATAAACGAGTGCAGGATCACAATGGTCTGCCCTTTGACCGTGCAGTAAAACGCTCGACCAATGCCCTCTGACCCTTTGCAGCGCAATTCAAACAATCCTTTTCCCATGGCACGGGAATGGGGCATGCGCAGGTCCATGCCGAACTCCTCCAGCAGTTGGACCAAGCGAAGAAAATCAGCGTGAATACCAACAGGCCAGGAGCGGATCTCCTGCTGCACGTTCACATTGTAAAAAGTGATCGACCATTTCATCCCTAAAAGTTAGCATATTTGATAACTTTAACCAACAGGAATCCTGATGGCCAGAACCACGGCGGCGCTTGAGTTTGTCATTAGGGCAAATGACGATGAACTGCGTTCTGCTGTCACCCGCATGCAGAGCGACTTTCGCCAGGGCGTGCAATCCATGGCCTCCGCTGCTCAGACTCAGGCGCAGCGTATCAATGGGGCACTATCGGACATCGATGCTTTCCGCAATCTAAAGCGACAAATCAGGGAGAGTGAAGATCAATGGCAGGCGGCCACCCGTGAGGTGGCCCATCTCGCGGTGCAGATGCGGGAGACCGAAACACCCACCCGCGCCATGACCCGCGCCTTTGAGCAGGCCAAGCGCAATGCCCGTTCTCTGAAGGATCAGGTAGAGGCTCAGCGGGAATCCCTTCATGGCCTGCGGGGTAACCTGCGTCAGGCCGGGATCGATACGACCCGCCTCAGTGAAAGCCAGGAGCGGCTCCAGCGGGATCTGCGCGCCTCTACCCGTGAGGTGCAGGCTCAAAGTCGCGTGAACCGTGCCTTTGCCACCATCGGCGTCCGATCCATGCGCGAGGTAGAGGACGAAGTCCAGAGGCTAGAGAATGCCTATCGGGAACTGGCCCGCTCCGGTCGGGTTTCTGCGGCGGATCTCAACCGTGCTCATCAGCAGATGCAGAGCCGGGTGCGTACCCTGCGTGGTGAAATGCAGGGCTTAAACGGTGCCATGACCGGAATGGCGGGTACTGTGCGCAATCTGGCAGCAGCGTATGCCGGGTTTGAATCCATTCGTGCGGCATCCAACTTTATCAAAGACTCCATCCTTACCTATGCCGCCTTTGACGACACCATGAGGCAGGTGGCGGCTACATCTGGCGCGACATCAGAAGAGCTGACCCAACTGACCGAGTTGGCCAAGGAGATGGGAGCCTCTACCCGATTCAGCGCCACTCAGGCAGCGGGTGGTCTCAAAGCCATGTCCCTGGCGGGGCTCTCGGCATCCCAACAGCTGCAAGCCCTACCAAAAGTTCTGGAGTTGGCTGCAGCCGGTTCGGTGAATCTGGAAACCGCAGCAGGCATCGCCACCGCCTCTATGGCCCAGTTTGGGTTGCAGGCCCGTGATCTGGGCAATGTAAACGACATCCTGGTCACCGCCTTCACCAACTCCGCCACCAACATTCAGGATCTAGGTCTTGCTCTACAGTACGCAGGACCTGTGGCGAAGGCCGCTGGAAACAGCTTTGAAGAGACCGCCACCGTGCTGGCCTTGCTGGCCAAGAACGGCTTCTCTGGGGAAAAAGCGGGTACCGCGCTGCGTAGCGCCTATGCCCGTCTGCTGGCCCCGGTGGATAAAGCCCAAGAGGCCATCAACCGTATGGGCCTTCAGACCCGTGATGCCACTGGCCAACTGCTGCCCATGACGCAAGTGCTGCGCAACCTGAGGGCAAGCGGGGCCGATGCCGCCGACATGATCCAGATCTTTGGGGTGGAAGCTGCGCCTGCGTTAACCGCTGCCGTAGGCATGTCCTCCCAGGCCTTTGAGGCGTTGGTATCCAAGTTTGAACAGGTGGGCGGTGTCGCCGGGCGTGTGGCCACAGAGATGGAAGCGGGCATGGGCGGATCCATCCGTTCCCTGGAGTCCGCCTGGGAGGGGGTGAAGATTGCGGTTGGTGAGGCCATCGACAAGCACAGCAGCCTTAATTTTCAAGAGCTCACCGCCGCCATCAATGAAAACAAGGATGCCATCGTCGAGTTGGCTCTGGCTGGTGTGGATCTGGCTGCCATGTTGGGCCGTGTGGCTCTGATGGTGGGTGAGTTCATCCTGGCGTGGAAAGAGATCATCGGCGTGCTGGGTGGGGCGTATCTGGCCATCAAAACCCTGCGTGTGGCCATGGCAGCACTCACAGCACTTCAGACCGCTCAGTGGTTTCTAACCGTTACCCGTGCTGCCTCTGGCTTGGTAGCCGTGGTAGGCGCTCAGGGATTGGTTGGCGCATTGGCGCTGGCCCGCACCCGTCTGCTCTCTCTTATCTCCATCAATCTGGCCGGGTTCTTTATCCGGGGTGCTGCGGGCATTGGTAGTCTTCTGGCTCTGCTTACCGGTCCGGTGGGGCTGGTGGCTGGGGCGACGGCGGCTGTGGGCGCACTAGGCTACATGGCCTACTCTTGGTGGAAAACCAAGGATGCCCAGGATGAAGCCGTAGCATCGGGACAGGCAGCTGTTGAGACCCAGGAGCAGTTGGCTGCCCGTTTGAAGCAGATCGGGCAGCAACTGGGGATCAACATTCCCGACATGGAGACCTTCAACCGTCTACAGCGGGAAGGCACCATCATCGCGGATAAAAGCACTGGGGGATGGCGCCTGGCTGCAAAGGCCGCTTCCGATGCCATTCAGACCCAGAGGCGCGCAGCCCAAGAAGCGGCCAACCAGCTATCCAACCTGACCCGCCAGCGGACATCTGCCCAGCGTAAACTGGCTGCTCTGGAGCAGCAACTGGCCGAAGAACAGAAGCGCCAGGCCCGTGAGGTGCTTACCGAGAAGATCCGTACTGCTGAACAGTCGGTCCAGGCCACGGAACGCGCCCTGCAACAGAGCCTGACTGCTGAGAAGCGATTGGCCGATCAGATCCAGGGCATCGAAGAGAAAAAGCGCAACGCCCGTATCTCCACCGAGGATAAGGTGCGCTCGCTATTGGAACGCAACATGTCCGACCGGGAGAAAGAGACCTCCCGCGCTGCAGCCGCCTCCCAAAAGCTGGCTGAGGCCCAACAGCTGCTCTCCAAAACAAACCTTTCCGAGCAGGATATCAAGTGGGCCGAATCCCTGGCCCGTGGGGCCCAGGATGCCTTCTCCAGCCTGAATGACACCTCCACCGCCATCCGGGGTGTGCAGGATGCCGGGGATGTGCTGGATAAGCTCTATCAGCGCCAGGAGGAGAGTGCACGAAAAGCGCTTGCTACTCAGAAGGATCAGACTGCCTCCCTCACCGAGCAGTTGGAAATAGCACGTGGTCAGGTGGATCTGCTCAAACAGGCCATGGAAGCCCTTCCTGACCGTGTGACCAAATCAGTCGAGTTGCAAGCCCAGGTTGAGCAGGCCCAATCTGCACTCTCAGCCATCGAAAAGCAGATGGCGGCACTGAAGGATAAAACCGTCACCATCACCATGAAAACCATCGAGGCCAAACAGTCAGGTGGGATGATCGGTCTAAACCGAGGTGGACGTCTACCTGGCTACGGCGGTGGGGATCGGGTTCATGCCTTGCTTGAAGCCGGTGAGATCGTGATCCGCAAAGAGCGCTCCAGGATCTTCAAGGATTTGCTGCTGACCATTAACTCCGCTCCCATGGAGACCGTGAAGCGTATCCTGCCCAACCTGCCCAGGTTTCAAACCGGGGGGATGGTGGGGTTGCCGGAGATCCCAGCGCTTCCTCAGCTCTCCTTTGCAGGAGCTGCTGGTGCTGGGCAGCCCCCAGTAGAGGGGATTGTTCAGCTTGATCTGACCATGAACGGCAGACCGACCGCTTCCATCACCAGTCCCCGGCAACAGGTGCGGCAACTGGTAGATGCCCTCAAGGAACTGCAGCGCGGTACCTTCTGATATCCCGATGAAACAACTTGGTGATTTAACACTACCTGAGTCGATCCAGTGGAACGACCGTCGGGCGTGGTCTCCTGTGGCCATGGAGGCAGCCCGTACCCTGGGGGGCACCCCTGTGCTCTGGTCCCAACCCCTGATCAAAGGCAGACCCATCACCCTGGAGGCCGCAGATGGGGTGACATGGCTGGATCAAGCCACCGTGATGGCCATTGAGGCCATGGCCGCCCAGTCCGGGGCGGTGTTCCTGCTTATCTGGGGGGCAGAGAGTTATCAGGTGATGTTTAGCCATCACGAACCACCGGCCATCCAGTTCCAACCCCTCTGGCCGCACCATGATCTCTACACCGGTACCATCAAGTTAATGGAGATTTGAAATTGCCCATCCAAACATCAGAACTACGCTTCTACAAATCCTCCACCGTCAGTGACACCTCCAGTAATGGGGGGCGCATCTCTGCCAATGAGATCGCCGATGGGGTGAAGAACAATGTCTGGCCCGACGTGCCTCAAGGGGAACGACTGGCGGGTTCCACCAAATACCGCAAGGTGTTCTTCAAGGTCGCCAATGATGCCGATATCAAGCTGATTGACCCGCGCATCTATGTGGAGACAGCCACCCCAGGGGATGATCGCATTCTGATCTTTCCCGGAACCCAAACCGATACCCAGGGGATGCTCACCGGATCCGAGCGGCTCTATGGGGCAGGAACGCTAGATGCCAATGTCTCCATCGGGGCCACCAGCATCGATGTCAACACCGAGTCGGCCACCGATGCCATCTTCCAGAACGGGGACTTGATCCGCATCTCCGATCAGGACCATGTGGATGATGCCTCCGGTAACGTCGAGTTTATCCGTCTGGCCAGCAGTGGTGGGGTGACCTGGAATGGGGATAAAGCCACGCTGACCTTTGAGGCCGGACAGAGCTTGCAGAGCGCCTATGCCTCCAGCAATACCCGCGTTGCTTCAGTCATTGAGCCCGAGGATATCGAGGCAACCTGGGGTAGCTGGACCGGATCCACCGTTGCGGGTACATACGACGGATCCGGTCCAACGATAGCGCCCACCAATATTATACCGATTCTCGATTCAATCGGCAGCATTGAACAGACCTGGACCCTGACCTTCAGCGATGCCAACAGCTTTAGCTGCGTGGGGGATATGCTGGGTAGTGTGGGCAGCGGCTCCCTCTCTGGGGGTGATTTTGCCCCCAATAACCCTGATTTCAGCCGTCCCTATTTCACCCTGCCTGTGGCGGGATGGGGCGGGGCTTGGTCCAGTGGGGAAACCATCACCTTCAAAACCCATCCCGCAGCCGTGCCCATCTGGTGGAAACGTATTGTTCCCGCTGGGGCCAATAGTCTCTCAGCGGACAAGGTCGTCGTCGCCATTACAGGTGAGAGTGCGTAATCGCCATGGGTGAAATCAGCACCTCACTCACGATTCAGTTTTCAGCGCCTGAACTGGATGAGCCCTTTGAGCTGGTGGTTAACGATGATGACCAAGGGGGCTCTGCGCCAGTGCAGGTGGCTTTTAGCCGTCTAACCTCGGGTGTCTGTGGCTGGGGGCGTATCTGCTATAGCATGAGTCAGATCACGCCCCTTGAGGTGATAGAACCCGGCAAAAAGCGCGTAAAGCTCTACTGCTCCAAGCGCGTGGCGGCCACCGCCCGGCTCATCATCAGCGGCGGTGAGGCGCGTCTGGTCGGGCGTCGCTCCGAAACGGTGGTGGAAACCATTACCTGGTCCAAAGAGCATACCAAGAAACTGCGCTGGCTCTATGACAACCCGGTGTTGGAAATCATCGAGCAGACCTCCTTTCGCAACAAGCAGGGGGATCTGGTCACACCACCCCGTTATGACCGCCAAAGGGGTGCGTTTCATGCATCCCAAGAGGTAATCGGGGCCCTGGTGGTGCGCTACACCACCGGCTTCTCCCTCTATGAAATCACCTATGGCAATGGAGAGGAGAGCGTCTCAGTCGCCCAGTTTGTTGAGATGCAGAATGCCTGGCAGTCCGGCAACGTGGAATCGGCAGAGGTTCCACCGGTACGCATCATTGCCCTGTCCGACTGGCATGCCACCCAGGCCTCCTTCCCCCGTAAATTCTGGCCCTCGGGAGCCCCCAGCGTCAGCCTGCGCCAAGCTTCCCCTTCAGGTGGTAGTGATGAGGACGCCCCCGCAGAGGACGAGGTGGACGAGCCCTCCCAATCCGACAGCTTCTACCAGGAGGTTCCAGGGACCCGTCAAACGGTATTGGAAAAGGTCTATCACCCCGATGATCCCGAGCAGTTCATAGAGGTGAAAAAGACCCTCTATCTGGAGGCTCGGGACAGCTCAACCGGTAATACCCTGAAGCTCAGGTTCCTCAACCATGCCACTTCAAGCCCCTCTTGATCTCGGTTTTTTGGAGGAACTGTCGGGCTATCGATGGATCACCGACAAGGTCTGCATCACCATCATTGATGAGGCCTCCCCCTACGCCGCAGTTCCCCACGATAGCTTCTACGCGGACCTGGCTCAACTGAGGGCGACTCTCTCCTCAACACGCGTTCAGGTTGGCTGTATGGAGCTGAAAAGCCGCCCCTCATCCCTATTGACCCCCGTAGGGGTCCCCTTTCCCAGCGAGGTCCATCGATGGGTCAGCCAAAGGCCCTCCATAGAGGATTGGGATATGTTGTTGCAGAGCATGAGATCTATGCCCAAGCGTGTGCTGCTCTCCTGTGATGCATCCGGTTCAACCAATGGGTTTGGTGACAGCCGGATCAGAGTCAGCCTTTTCGCCTGGATAGCACAGCTTGAAAACAGGGGGGTAACGGTCATTACCCGTGAGTATCAAGATGAGCGGTGGTTACGACAGCTTGTTAAAGATATCTCTGAAAACTCGGCATAAAGGAGAATCCCATGACCCTTTTTTTTAATGACACCCTGCGCAACTCCCTGATGAACAATCTGAGGAGCTACATCGATGGGATCTGTTTTGTCTATCCTGGCACCCGCCCGCCCAACCCTGATTTCCCCACATCAGAGCTGCCCCTGGTGCGCTTTACGCTGCAGTATAACAGCGCCACCGACGGAATGATCAGCTTGAGCAACGCACCGGTAGCCAGTGAGGTGGAAGCGACGGGCATCGCTACTTGGTTTCGGCTGGAGGATGGCAACTACAAGATTGATGGGGATGTCTCTGTCGAGGGGGGCAGTGGTGATGCCATCCTGGATAATGTGAGCCTGACCGCTGGGGAGATGGTAACCCTCAAGCAGATGGACTTCTCCATTCCCAACCCTGCCTGATCCATGCCCCTCTCTGCTGCTATCCAGTGCCCGTGGTCCATCCTTCAAGAAAAGGCCCTTGGTGCGCCCTACAGCTTGACCTTGGAGCAAACCCTTTCAACCTCCTGGTCCATTCAGGTCTCTTGTGGGGTAGGGGGGTGGGCACCGTTGCTGCTGTCCCGGCAACTTGAAGCCACCTTCGATTATCTCCCCCCATCGTTTGCGCTCAACACCCAACTGCCCATTGCCCTGACAGCGGATCTGAACCGGGCCAGGCGCTTTACGCTCCATCATGAGCTTACGTTCGCCTTGAGCAGTCGCTTCAGTGCCAGGGTGCAGGATGCCCGGGCAAGTTTCACACTCCCCATAGAGAGCACCACACGCCTTCAGGCGGATGCCTATGGTATGCGCTGTTCGGCGGCATTGGGATTTTCCCTCGTTTCCCGTGCCGAGCATGGCAGCCGGGACATCTCCATCACCGGCGAGATCCCCCTCTTTCTCAGCGGCGCCATCACGGCAGCGCGACATACAGCCCGGGCCTCTGGCGTTATCACCGTTGAATCCCCCGCCATTCTCCTTACCGCCCAAAGTAGCACTCTGCAAGCCGCACCATCACTGCCCATCCAGTTGCGGGGTCACATCTCCTTTGCCCCCAGGTCCAGGCAGGTGACCATCCCCTATGCCATCCGCTTTCCCGTTACGCGTTATTTGGCCGCAGGGTATCGGTGTGGAACGTTCATTGAACAACACCTGGAAGCTTCGTGGGGCATTCAGGTCACGGGCTCATGCCGCACGCCATGGGCGCTGGGTGAATTTGTTTGGCCGCACTCTCTTACCGCTTCGTGGAAGGTTCAGGTTGGGCGGGGGTTGGAGGCTCGTTACGGTGCCCCTATCGACCGCGCGCTCTCTGCCCCCTATCAGGATGCTCTGCTCAAGACCTTACAAGCGGGCTATGCGCTGATGGGGTCGGTGCAGCAAAGTTTGACTTGCCAATGGTCTGCTACCCAGCCGGTGCATGCATCTCTCACAACGGGCTATCAGCTTCAAGCGCGGGACTCTGCTCATAAGGCTGTGACCGCATGGTGGGATCTGCTGGTGGATCAGCCTCCCGTGCAAGCCTCTTCTGGCGTTCGTGCCATCCACTTTGGGTTGCCGCTATGAGCGTGATCTCCGCATCCCTGGCCATGGCCGAGGGAGACTATGCTTGGACCGGCACCATGGAGCTGGCGGACCCTGCCTCGTTCCAGCGCATCCGTATCGACGATCCCGTGACCTTGGAGTTGGGTGGGGAAACCTTCCAGATGATGGTGGATAACAAGACTCTCTCCCGAGATGGGGTAAGCAGGCCCAGACTGGTGGTATCGCTGATCAGCCTCACGGCCCGTTTTGCGGCACCCCGGGCCACATCTATGGAGCGAATGTGGAATAGCCCTGTTTCCGCGCGTGCGGCCGCCGAGGAGGCTGTAGGAGAATCCATTCAATGGGACCTGGTGGATTGGACCATTCCCGGTGGGCGGTTGGCGGTCTATGATGCTGCGCCCCTTGATGTGGTGCGTACCATTGCAGAGGCGGCCGGTGGGGTGGTGGAGACTACGCCCGGGGGCACGCTACGCGTTCGTCATCGCTTTCCAACCGCTGTGCCCCAGTGGGTCAGTGCTACACCAGATCACATCCTCACCGATGCTACCGATAACCTTTCATGTCGAGAATCACACCGCGCCCGCTATCGGGTAAACAGAGTGACGGTGAGGGGGTGGTTGCCCAGCGGCGGCCATCTGTCGGCGGAAGTGGACCGGCGCGAGGAGGGCCTCAACCGGGGCTGCACCAGCTTCCATTCCTGCGGCACCGCTCATCTGCTGGTGAATAGCGGCCCGGAGACCGCCATTCAGGGCATCACCACCTCCACCGGCGCGGTTCTGGCCAATGCCGACCAGTCCTTCACCGTCACCGAAGATGTCACCTTCGACGGGAGCAACACCGCCACGCTCTCCCAGCCCGCCCAATCCATCCAGTCGGTGATTTGGTTGGGCAATGATCTGGGCGCATTGACACTGGCCTCAGACGGTATGACCGTTACGTCGACCAATAGTAGCGTAGCCATCGCCCGGGTCACCTTCACCGTGCTGACCCGGTCCTGGCGACTTTCCGTCCCCAGCCGGGTGGCGGGGCTGGATTCATTCCCGGTACAGGTACGAATCACCGGCCAGTCTGGTGATCTGGTGGGCGATGGCGAGATCGTCTGCCAGCGGGGCGATGGTGCACACCCTGGTGAAGATATCTCCGATCCGCTTCTGGCCACTACCGAAGTCAAACTATCCCGTGGCCGGGCTGAGATTGATGCCGGGGAAGATCTGCAAGAGGTGTCTCTCACCTGTGTTCATCGGCCCGGCATCATGCCCGGACAAATTATTGAGGTTCATGATGCCCTTATGGGCCGATCCTGGCGGGGGAAGGTGACTGGCGTTGCCCATGAGGCCGCTGGTCCCCGCATCACTACATCTCTGGAGGTGGTTCGTGTCGCACCCAGTTCATGATTTGCAGCGACTTATAGTAAGCCAAAAGTCAGTTACAGGGCGAGTGGTTGCCATTAAAGGCGGTAAGACCCGCATAGCAACAGGGCAGGGGATCGTTCAAGCAACGGGGAATAACCTTGCTGTGGGTGACTGTGTTGTGGTGGAAAATGGCACTACGCGTCCAATTTCCCAATCAACACAACAGGTCACCCACAAGGTATAACCACATGCCGGAGCCAGCTCGTACCTGTTGGGGAGCTCTGTGTCCGGGAGTGGATATCTCGATTTTCAAAGAGCTGATTATGACGTGAGCCAGCATATCACGCTGATGGGAAAATAGCTGTTATTTCAACGTGGATGAGGTTTTTGGGAGGGACAGCGGTGGCCAGATGCGGAGAACTTCCATTTGAATCCGTATTTCGGCCCAGAATTTTTCTACCTCCACTCCCATCGGATCGCTGGCCGATAAATCACCGGGCGAATCACTCGAGATCGCGGTTGTACATACGTTTGTCTTGGGCGAGAGAGTACTTGCACAGGATGTGAATGGATGACCTGATCTGCTCCTGACATGGAGAGTAATTTATCGATACGGGCCTGGATGTCCGGGTGCGTTTTTAACCAGTGGTACTCCCGCTGGTGCTGAATGGGGCGGAGAAAACGTGACATCCAGTTCCACCTGGGCATCTCAATGCGCTTGAGTGCTGAGGCCAGCCCATGAGGGTCATTGGTCAAGTCGACAGCGCTTCGATCCGCTTCAAATTCACGTGTGCGAGAGAGAGCCAGTTGAAGCGCGATCCCCACAAATGGGGCCGCCAGCAGAATCAGAAGGGCCAGCCAGGAGATCTGTACAATACCCAGTATCCATAAGGGAATGGCAAACAAGATGATGATCTGGGGATTGTCCCGAGCTCTGTTGAAATTCGGATGGGTGCCTGATCCATCTTACGCGGCCTCAGATTGCTTTTGAAGCGAAGTTTCCGCCAAGACCTTTTGCGTATGTTCCTCAAGTTTGGCCTTTAAGTGGGGTAGCTGTCTATAGGCCCGTAGACGCTGGAACCCTTTTTTGGCCTCCAGCATACCGGCAGCAGTCCACCTGAGGCGCATATTGCTGTTTTTCCACCGCTTGACGTTGCGCGTCACACGCCGAATGGTTCCCATCATATTTTCGATGGCATTGGTGGTAGCCAGCGCCTTGCGCAGTTCTGGTGGTAATCCGAGCCGAATCAGGCAAAGAATCTCATCCAACCCCTCCAGAATACTGGCTGCAGCCTGCTGATTGGTTGATTTTAGGCGATTGGCCAGATTGCGCAGCAGTTTTTCAGCCAATTCTGGGCTCTCAGCATCCCACGCCTGTCTAAGAGCCTTGCGCACGGAAATCTTCATGGCCTCATCCAGTCGGTCGAGGATATTCCGCGACTTATGAACCTGACAACGCTGAATCAGCGCCAATTGGCCGTAAGTGTTGCGCACTGCCTTACTCAGCGCTTTGGACCCATCCAGTAAGAAGAACATGGCGCGTTTTGGATTCACACCCCGCTCAATAAGATCATCCAGAAGAGCCTGTACCACCACGTGGTTTTCAGTGGCTCCCTCCATCAAAGACAGTGGGTGCTTGATACCTTTGGTGTCAATACCCATGGCCGCTATCATAGAGTGTTTGTTCACCACCAAACCGTCAATTTGGATCACCAACAGGTCCAAATCCGATAGGTCCTGTTGCAACCACTCCTGCATTTTAACTTGGCTAAGGGCCACAAAACGACGGGATACAGCGGATTTGGATGTGCCATCCCCATCCTGGCGTGGGATATCTCCTTCGGGTAGGCGCACCGAGCGACCAAAACGCCGGGTTGTTACGCCCAAAAGCATCTGGTTCATGGCCCAGCGGCTCAATAAGGCGTGGTCCCTTGCCTCCAGGTAGCTATCCAAAGGCTTCTCTTTGCCGGATTTATCACGCACACGGGGTCGCTTTATCTGAACCTTGCCGCCATGAAACGGGACCTCGCCCTTGGTGCTACCCCATCGATAAGCTTGCTGGTCATCTCGTGCGTGACTGGGGCCACACAACTGCTCCACTTCCTCGGCCATCAGCGTTTCGAGTGCCTCCAGTCCGGTTCGTAGGCAAAATCGGTCAAAACTCTCGCTCAATTCGTCAAAAGCTTCTCGTGTTTCTGTGGAGACTACGGTCAGTTCTTGATTTACGCTATTCTTACTCATGGGTGTCGATCTCCTTGATTGGTTTGGTCGCCAAGCAGAGCATAGCGCACTGCAGGGCGATCGACACCCACCCTCAATTTTCAACATTCAGCGGGACATCCCCAATCCTGGCTCTGCGCCATCAAATCAATATTCTTCGACGACAAAAACCAAAACGGCCAACGTTTTCACGTTGGGATAAGTTGTTCTGGGTCTGGCTTTCCCGGCGGTGGTCGGGTTGGAAGAGTGCCCTCGTGATCATTAAGCCAGCAACCGTGGTCAAGTGGCACAAACAGGGCTTTAAGCTCTACTGGAAATGGAAATCGCAACCTAAACGCCCTGGTCGTCCTCGTATTCCGAAGGAGGTGCGTGATCTGATCCGTAAGATGAGTCGGGAGAATCCACTTTGGGGTGCACCACGCATACATGGTGAGTTACTGAAATTGGACTATGATATAGGAGAGACATCAGTCTCAAAGTACATGCTCAAACCTGACAAGCCCCCTTCACAGACCTGGAGGACCTTCCTTGATAACCACGTAAATCAGATCGTGGCCATGGACTTCTTCACCATACCGACAATCTTTTTCAAGGTGCTGCACGTCCTCATTCTGATCGACCACGATCGCCGCCGGATTATCCATTTCAATGTTACGACCAATCCAACGTCAGCTTGGGTGGTTCAACAAATCCGCGAAGCATTTCCCTGGGATTCAGCTCCGCGTTTCCTGCTGCATGATCACGATCCACTCTTCATGGCCAGTCAGCACTCACTCAAAGCCATGGGGATCGAAACGCTGATCACAGCCCCAGGATCGCCTTGGCAAAATGCCATCGCAGAACGGATGATCGGTAGTTGTCGCAGAGAGTGCTTTGACCACATCATCGTGCTCAACGAAGAACACCTGCGACAGCGGCTTGGGGAGTATGTGGATTATTACCACCAGCGGACCCATTTGGGTTTGGCCAAAGATTCGCCGGTTCACCGTCCGATTCAGCACAAAGATTCAGGCGACGTTATCGTATTCCCAGTTCTCGGCGGTCTGCACCACCGATACGAACGCATCGCTGCCTGACATCTGCCAGCTATAGGTTCCTGATTTTCAAAGAGCGCATTGGCTTGACGTTCCAAACTGCTGTGTCCAAAATCAAAATTTGAGCGGGGTCCAGGCACACCAAGCACCTTATATGTCAGCAATTCTCCCAGAATTTTCCCCATCAGACCAGAAAAATGGCTCCGCCACTTTAGTAACCATGGCCATTTTCGCGCGTATGAGGTTTTCGGGAGGGACACCAAACATTTCATACCCCGTCGATTTTCCCAGATTTCGCCTCGACAGACCAGAAAAATCGCTCCGTCGTTGCATCAACCATGGCCAGACTGTGTGCAGATGGAATAAACGAGAGGGACAGTTCGTTTCGGGAGTCGAACCCTCCAGGTGAAATTCGTCAATGGGGAAAGAGCTGCAGAATCTAAGGAAAAGAGCAGGATCGCCGCCTAATCAGAAAATGCTCATACACCAGATTTGACCATAGCTCCGCTGATCCGATGCGGGCTTTTTGAGGAGGCCCTAGTTACGAAAAAAGTTATCTTGAAATGGGGCTGTACATATTAGGGTAGGTCCCATGGTGTTGAAGAAGATTCCAGCGACCCCGCAGCATGTTATGAAAGGAGCGATAGGCCCCTGTCTGTTCCAGCGCTGGGATATGTTGTGGGAACGTCATAGCCAACTGCTTTTCAAAATCAAAAGGCTGGTCAAGCATCGGCTTGATCTGTTCTAAATCCCTTTTAAACCTTTGGGGATCTTCTGTGGTGTAGCCAAACCGCGCCCGTAACGGATAAAAGAGCACATTGAGAATATAGCGATCCTGATCGCTGAAAAGTCGTCCAGCCTTGTCCTTGGTTGGGTCCTGTGAACCATGGTTGGCGGTCTGCTTTTTGCCATATAAAACGCTGCTTGGATCCCCCCACCACTCAAGCCCCTGCATGGTCGATTGCAGCATGGTTTCGGCAAATTCAATCCCCATCCAGTGACTGACATCCTCCATGGTGCTTGGTAACGCCACTTTCAGATCTTCAAGTCGAATGGCAACGGCATCGCGTCGGGCAAACAGGGGATGGTTGATATCCACCAAGGTGCGATTCAATTTGCTGACAATGTGCATATAAAGGGCATATGGCGTGGGTGCCAAACGATCGGAATCGGCCTTGATACACCACGATTCACAGGATTGAACAGGGTTGCGTATAATCACCAGCATGCGCAAATCTGGTCGATGTTTAAGCAGATTGCTTAGGCTAAAGGGGTCGATTTGGTGGATATGGTTGAAAATCACCTTCATCTGTTGGGGGTTGCGCGCCAAAACGGTTTCATACGCATCATGAGCCAGTTCAAAGACAGATCCCTGATCCACATAGGCTTGAGCATGAATACGTCGCTGAAGCTCCGCGACAAACGCATCTCTATTGAGCTTCAAGGCTTCGTTTCGTTGCGGTCCCATCCGGTCGAAACCCTCGGCCACCCCTACACCCACGCGGCTGCCAAGTACATCGCCAATAAACGGAGGTGGAGGTTTGACCGTGCTGCGCGCGTCGAACAGAACCTCATAAAGGGTGGCAAACTGTTCCGCAATCTGGCCAAACCCATGTGCCGTTAGTTGTTGCCATACATGCCGTCCAAAATAGCCGCTCATATAGACGCCAGGGGTCGTGCTTATCTGAGGATGGTGATCCAAAAGACTATGGATGTATCCAGATCCAGAGCGGGCAAGGTTGATCAGGCCCACCATATCCTTGCGCCTATGTGTCGAAGCATGCCTTGGAGGCTGGGTGGGCTGTTTGGATGGATCAACAGGACTTTTCAGACGGGTGGTTGGGAGCGCCTCTATGATTTGCTGATGAGGCTGTTCCAATGCCAATCCCAAAATCTGCTTCACCTTGAAACGTAAGATGGCGTGCTCAACGGGATTGTCCGGCATTTGGGAAAGCCAGTTTTCCAGCCAAGTGTGCAGGTGATCTTCAGATGACTGCATGTGTTGGCAAAGGGACTCCAGTGTGAGCCCCATGGCACTATAGATGGTTTCTGCAGCCGGTTGGGCTATCAGGGCGTTTAAATAGTGTTGCATGGCAGCTCCAAGGCGGCCCAGCTCCACCTCAATGGTGCCTATGGTGTTGTAGACTTCAATCTGTTGGGGGTTGATCTTCAGACTTTGCTGGTAGACCTCAATGGCCTCTTTATGCTGTTGCATATCCCGTAACAGGTTGCCCAGGTTGTTATGAAAATCCACCTGATTGGGATCCAGGGTAAGCGCTTTATGATAGTGGGCCAATGCTTCCTGGTGGCGGCCTTGCTTGCGAAGAAGAATGCCCATGTGGGAATAAGGAATCGGATGGTGGGGTTGAAGGGCGATGGCTTTTTGATAGCCATCCACCGCTTTGGCCAAATCATCTGCCTGCATGTGAAGTAAACTGATGTTGACCCAAGCGATAAAATGGTTGGGATCATGCTGCAAAAGCTTGGTGTAGCACGCAATGGCAGGCTCGACTTCACCGGCTTGTTGAAGCTTAAGCGCACAATCAAGCAGCAGGTCATCATTCATTAAGGGGTTTCCTTCAGGGGCTTTTCTGCCTCAATGCGAATGACCACAGGATCTTCGTCCTTGTGGGGGGCAAATCCTTGACTCTCCTGCTGCTGAAGTATCGTAAAGCCTGCTTGTTGGAGACGATTGACCAGCTCTTCCATGACGATAAAGCGCCGATAATGACCGCTGATACGCTCTGAAGGACTGATCACCTCCCCCTGTTGTGCCAACGGATCATTGATAGATCGGCACTCAATATAAAGCCGCCCCATGGGCTCAAGCAGCAGGATAGCTTCATTGAGAAAATCAACCTCTTCCTGTTTGGTCATCGCATGAATGCAAAATCTGGAATAGATCGCCGAGAAGCTGTTTATATGGGTTGCCGAGAGACCTTTGGCACGGCGTGCAGAGAAGGTTGGATTATCCGTGATTGCCGATTCTTTGCACAGAGCGATGGCCTGTTCAGAGGCATCAATGGCCATGGTCTTGTGCCCCAACCGTGCAAAGTAGTTGGCATCGCGACCGTTGCCGCAGCCCACTTCCAATAAAACCGATGAGGGGGATAACGCTTTGGCTACTTCCTGAGCAAAAAGCGAAGGCTCCTCGGGCGCTGCTGCTTGACGATAATAGGTGTTCCAGTGTTCCCCGCGACCATGTTGGCTTTCGATCTGCGGCTGCTCGCCGTAGAGGTAGAAGTGACCAATGGTCTCAGCGGCTTGTAAAGGGGTTGTGGCACCATGGTTGAGGACCACCAGATCTGGATTTAACGGCTCATCATAGAGCGATTTAAAGTCCTGTTTTTTATAGACATGTTTGCTTTTTTTATCACGCTTACGCCGTTCGCTCTCTGGTACATCCAGATAGATTTCCAGGGGATTGTTTACATGCATTTTGAACCATGTACGAACCTCTTCGTACATTGCTACAGCCGCAATGATTACCGTGTAACCCTGGGACGACAGGTGGCTGCACAGACGAAAATAGACCCTAGCCAAATCAATGCGATCGGCACGTTCATAGCCCCAGCGATGATCAAAGATGGATCTTAGCTGGTCGCCATCCAAAAAAATGGTCTGGACTCCAGCTTGGCTGAGATTGGCATCCAGTAAACGGGCGACGGTCGTTTTACCCGATGCGGAATATCCTGTGATCCAAATGACCCCAGACCTGTTTTCGTTGCCCATCTTGAATTCACCCCATACTGTTTTTGTGAAGAAGAGTAGCCCATATTAACCCGGCAATTCAATAGGTGTGCCTCTCGAAAATGTCGTCCGCACCACAATTGGCACTGATTCTGGCAGCGGCATAGCGATTTTTCTGGTCTGATGGAGTGGAATCTGGAAGAATCGACAAGAGATGAAGGGCTTGGTGTGTTTGGATTCTGCCAGAATTTGGATTTTAGGCACAGAGGGTTGGAACGCCAGGTCAATGCGCTCTTTGAAAATCAGAAACCGATAGCTGACAGATGTCAGGCAGCGATACGCTTGTACCGATGGTGTAGGCCACCGAGAACTGGGAGCGCAACGATGTTGCCAGACTCATTGTGCTGAATCGGACGGTGAACCGGGGAATCTTTGGCCAAACCCAAATGGGTCCGCTGGTGGTAATAATCCACATACTCCCCAAGCCGCTGTCGCAGGTGTTCTTCGTTGAGCACGATGATGTGGTCAAAGCACTCTCTGCGACAACTACCGATCATCCGTTCTGCGATGGCATTTTGCCAAGGCGATCCTGGGGCTGTGATCAGCGTTTCGATCCCCATGGCTTTGAGTGAGTGCTGACTGGCCATGAAGAGTGGATCGTGATCATGCAGCAGGAAACGCGGAGCTGAATCCCAGGGAAATGCTTCGCGGATTTGTTGAACCACCCAAGCTGACGTTGGATTGGTCGTAACATTGAAATGGATAATCCGGCGGCGATCGTGGTCGATCAGAATGAGGACGTGCAGCACCTTGAAAAAGATTGTCGGTATGGTGAAGAAGTCCATGGCCACGATCTGATTTACGTGGTTATCAAGGAAGGTCCTCCAGGTCTGTGAAGGGGGCTTGTCAGGTTTGAGCATGTACTTTGAGACGGATGTCTCTCCTATATCGTAGCCCAATTTCAGTAACTCACCATGTATGCGTGGTGCTCCCCAGAGTGGATTTTCCCGCGACATTTGCCGAATTAGGTCACGCACTTCCTGCGGGACGCGAGGACGGCCAGGGCGTATTGGTCGCGACTTCCGTTTCCAATAGAGCTTGAAGCCTTGCTTGTGCCATTTGATGACGGTGGCTGGTTTTATAATCACTAACGCGTGTTTCCACCTAGGCCAGATCTGAGATAGCCAAACCCAAAAGATCCTGTCCATATAGCGTAGGGTAGGGCGCTTGGGGCGTTGGCGTTGTAAGACATTAATCTGGTGGCGCAGGGCGAGGATTTCCAGTTGCAGGGCTGCACGAGACCTGAACAACCCCGTGATGTAGTGGATGAGTTCTGTTAGAGTGCCGAGCATGTTATACCCTTGGGAAAATGCTTTGAATGGACTGACCACTGTATGACGAAGATTACCCAGCCGCACGATCGGTTTCTGAAGGCATTGCTGAGTGATCCAGATAAGACTGGAACTTTGCTTCGGGAGCGTCTGCCAAAGGAAGTAGCAGAGTTACTGTCATCTGAGCCGCCTGTGTTGGTGGATGGGTCCTTCATTGATGGTGAGTTTCGGGAGCATTTAACGGACCGGCTTTTCAAGGTTAAGACTCAAGAGGGGAAGGCGGCATACATTTACGCCCTGATTGAGCACAAGAGCTATGCAGACGAATGGGTTGCCTTTCAACTTTTGCGCTATATGGTCAGGATCTGGGAGCGGTTTCTAAAAGAAGGGCAGCAGAAGCTACCTCCGATTGTGCCTCTGGTGGTTTATCATGGGGCTCGTGAGTGGACGGTCCCAAACCAGTTTTCAGCATTGCTTGAAGCAGATAAGGGTTTGTTACACCATCTGCTTGATTTCAGCTTTGCAGTGACGGATTTAGGGCGCATCGCGGATGATGACCTGTCTCAGGATACTCATTTGCGAGCTGCTCTGATGGCGATGAAGTATGCGTTTCATAGTGCGGATGGTGTTGTTGTCATTCCGCAGATAGGGAAGGGTGCCCAAGGGGATCCCGAGTTTGCCAAGCTAGTACTGAGATATCTGATTCAGACGTACAGGGGAATGACAATGGCAGATGTACGAGCTTATGCAGAGGAAGCTTTTCCTGGTGAGGCAGAGCACTATGCATCGCAGTTTGCGCGTGAGATGATGTCTAAGGGCCGTCAAGAGGGCCGTCAAGAGGGCCGTCAAGAGGGTGAATCTTCACTTCTTCTACGCCTGCTTCATCGCCGATTTGGAGAAGTACCTGCTTGGGCTGAGTTAAAAGTAGCGAATGCTACAATTGATGAACTTGAGACCTGGGGTGAGCAAATTTTTGATGCGGAGACGCTGGAAGCCGTATTCAAGTAGGGTCATGGTTCGTGAATTTATTTGATCGGGCGAGCGGACCTTTGAAGCAAACTTTTAGGGGTCGAGTTGGAAGCTTTTTTGCTGTTTTATTGATAAATATCAAGGCGATGTGACTTGTTTTTGCTAGAGTTCTTGGGTAGCGATAGTGACCCTCTTGCGAAACAAAAATGCCTAAAAAATAGGCGGAGAAGGTTTGCAGGGAGGTCGTCTTTGGTCAACCAATAACCTCAGGTTCTAACGAATCTGGGGTTTTTTGTTGTCTGAAATCTGCTAATAAATTCAATGGTTAGCGATAGATCGCCACTCTCTGTTTACGCCCTCTCTGCCCCACTATTCTCTCTTCTCCCCCACATTCTCTAAAAGCCGAGGCGTTTGACAGGTCGGTTTTCTGTTAAACGGCATCCAATAATGACCCCTTTGAGGGGAAAAACGGCGTGCAAAAATGCCCCCATAATCGTTTTTTAGGCGGCCATCATGCGACGTCATGAACTGATCGATGGTCTCAAGAGGCTGAAGTTGCACGGTATGGTGGCAGCCTTTGATGAAGTGGTGGTGGTGGATGAACGGCGAAACAGAACGATTCATGAAATTCTGGGCGCATTGATTGAGGCTGAGCAGGTAGAACGAAAGGTCCGATCTATCCACGATCAGATGTCAGTCGCTAAATTCCCTTCGCAGAAAAATCTGGATAGCTTTGATTCTACGGCCTCATCAGCTAATGAAGGGCGAATCCGCACGCTCCAGATTAGTGCATCATAAGTACTATTAATAAATACTGCTTATAATACATAAATATAATTTTGCCAAAATCCGCAAGATGGATATGTATCCTATTGTATTTAAAAGATATGAATACTTTCCCTTGCCCCCGTTTTTTGCTGCCAGTACGAGCGTACCTTGATATGATGATGGTGTCGGAATCTATCCGACTCTTTTCCGTACGTGCCCCTATTATAAAGGGCGCAGATTTTACCAAATCGTGTAACGGAATGGGCAACCAATCGAGATCAAAACGCTGCTGGGCGTTTTTCTTATACTCATGGCAGGAGACGGGATCATGGCCGAAGATACTGGCAACCAAACCCCTAAGGTTCAAGTAGCTGCTGACGATGGTGAAGAGGCCCGGCAGAATCTGGACGACATGACTGTCCTGCAAAACGACAATAGTGTCAATTTGGACGCTGAGCAGCAGCAGGGACACGATGGCAGCCGCAATCAGAATGAAGACCTGCAAAGCATGTCGACCATTCAGATGGGCAGCCGAGTTATACCCAATGAGTCGGTTACCACCGATGCTGAGATAGCCGCTGTGGAGAGCGGCACGGTTGAGGTTGAGAAGACCGATAACGAAGCCCCCGTGCAAGCAGAGAGCAACATCGCGGATGCTCAAGGGAGCGAAGGTGGTGATTTTGCCATCACCCCCCCCACGGCGGGCATTGCATCCCAGGCTGGTTTCCAGTTTGGTTTGCCTGAGACCGAAGCGGCGATCCCAGCCAACAACGAGAGTGAACCGAATGCTGCTGTCGATGAGCCTGCCGCTATCGCCACCCCTGAGCAGACCGCTTTTGCCCCTGAGTCCACCACCCCAGAGGTTGTTGAAGAAGAGGTGGCAGCTGAAGAAGAGGCTGTTGTTGAAGAAGAGACACCGGATGAGACAGAGGTTGACGACACCTTGCTGGCCGATGGCATTACTTTAACGCCCGAAGCTGCCGCCGGGAACGAAGATGGTTGGATTGATATCAACCTCAACGTCTCTCAAGAGGATGGCGCGGAACAGTTGGTTGTTAAGATTGAAGGGGTCCCAGAAGGTTCTGAAATCCGTTCGGATGCTGCGGATGCTTTCCTGGCAGAAAATCCTGACGCGGAAAACCCTATTGTCGACAATGGCGATGGCACTTGGACCATCACTGGGGATTTTGCCGATGGCTTGCAACTGCTGCCCCCTGCGGATTCCAACGAAGATTTTACCCTTAACGTTACGGCCACCACCACAGAGACCTCATCGGGTCTTTCTAATACCGTCACCGCAGATTTGAATGTGACGGTGGCCTCGGTGGCCGATGCCCCTGACTTGAGCGCCGCTGATGCCACAGGCAATGAAGATGCCACCACCATCCCTCTGAACATTGAGACCGCCATCACCGATATGGATGGTTCTGAGTCCATCACCTCGGTGGTGATCTCGGGTGTGCCCGATACCGTCACCCTGTCGGCGGGTACCGACAATGGCGATGGCACCTGGACCCTGGAAGCCGGGGATCTGGATGGCCTCTCCGCCACCGTGGATGGCAACGTCTCCGGTGTGTTTGACATGGGCGTTACGGTTAATGTGCTGGATGTCGATGGTGACAGCGGTGGGGATGATACCACCAGCGCCTCCACCAGCTTTACCCTGACGGTGAATCCCGATGCCGATGAGGTGACCTTTACCGCAGGCAGCGCCAGCGGTGCCGAGGATAGCTGGATTGATGTGAACTCCAGCTTTGCCGTCACCGATACCGACGGCTCCGAGGCGGTGACCGGCGTGACCATCACCGGTATTCCTGAGGGTGCGACCCTGCAAATGGCCGATGGCACCCCCATTGAGATCACCGATGGTTCCGCCACCCTGAGCATGGATCAAGTCACCGACAATGGCGATGGCAGCTACAGCCTAGCTGGCTTGCAGGTGATGGCCCCGGCGGACTCCAACGAAAACTTTGAGTTAGGCATCCGCGTCACCACCACCGACGACAATGGTGCGACTACCGATACCGAGATCACCAATGGCACCATCTCCGTGGAGGTGGCCTCGGTGGCCGATGCGCCAGAGTTGAGCGCGGGGGATGTGACCGGCGGTGAAGATGCCACCACCATCCCCTTGGATATCGCCTCTGCGGTTACCGATATGGATGGCTCTGAGTCCATCACTTCGGTGGTGATCTCGGGTGTGCCCGATACCGTCACCCTCTCGGCGGGTACCGACAATGGCGATGGCACCTGGACCCTGGAAGCCGGAGATCTGGATGGCCTCTCCGCCACCGTGGATGGCAACGTCTCCGGTGTGTTTGACATGGGCGTTACGGTTAATGTGCTGGATGTCGATGGTGACAGCGGTGGGGATGATACCACCAGCGCCTCCACCAGCTTTACCCTGACGGTGAATCCCGATGCCGATGAGGTGACCTTTACCGCAGGCAGCGCCAGCGGTGCCGAGGATAGCTGGATTGATGTGAACTCCAGCTTTGCCGTCACCGATACCGACGGCTCCGAGGCGGTGACCGGCGTGACCATCACCGGCATTCCTGAGGGTGCGACCCTGCAAATGGCCGATGGCACCCCCATTGAGATCACCGATGGTTCCGCCACCCTGAGCATGGATCAAGTCACCGACAATGGCGATGGCAGCTACAGCCTAGCTGGCTTGCAGGTGATGGCCCCGGCGGACTCCAACGAAAACTTTGAGTTAGGCATCCGCGTCACCACCACCGACGACAATGGGGTGAGCACCGATACCGAGATCACCAATGGCAGCATCTCCGTGGAGGTGGCCTCGGTGGCTGATGCGCCAGAGTTGAGCGCGGGGGATGTGACCGGCGGTGAAGATGCCACCACCATCCCCTTGGATATCGCCTCTGCGGTTACCGATATGGATGGTTCTGAGTCCATCACCTCGGTGGTGATCTCGGGTGTGCCCGATACCGTCACCCTCTCGGCGGGTACCGACAATGGCGATGGCACCTGGACCCTGGAAGCCGGGGATCTGGATGGCCTCTCCGCCACCGTGGATGGCAACGTCTCCGGTGTGTTTGACATGGGCGTTACGGTTAATGTGCTGGATGCCGATGGTGACAGCGGTGGGGATGATACCAGCAGCGCCTCCACCAGCTTTACCCTGACGGTGAATCCCGATGCCGATGAGGTGACCTTTACCGCAGGCAGCGCCAGCGGTGCCGAGGATAGCTGGATTGATGTGAACTCCAGCTTTGCCGTCACCGATACCGACGGCTCCGAGGCGGTGACCGGCGTGACCATCACCGGCATTCCTGAGGGTGCGACCCTGCAAATGGCCGATGGCACCCCCATTGAGATCACCGATGGTTCCGCCACCCTGAGCATGGATCAAGTCACCGACAATGGCGATGGCAGCTACAGCCTAGCTGGCTTGCAGGTGATGGCCCCGGCGGACTCCAACGAAAACTTTGAGTTAGGCATCCGCGTCACCACCACCGACGACAATGGGGTGAGCACCGATAGTGAAATCACCAATGGCACCATCTCCGTGGAGGTGGCCTCGGTGGCCGATGCGCCAGAATTGAGCGCGGGGGATGTGACCGGCGGTGAAGATGCCACCACCATCCCCTTGGATATCGCCTCTGCGGTTACCGATATGGATGGTTCTGAGTCCATCACCTCGGTGGTGATCTCGGGTGTGCCCGATACCGTCACCCTCTCGGCGGGTACCGACAATGGCGATGGCACCTGGACCCTGGAAGCCGGGGATCTGGATGGCCTCTCCGCCACCGTGGATGGCAACGTCTCCGGTGTGTTTGACATGGGCGTTACGGTTAATGTGCTGGATGCCGATGGTGACAGCGGTGGGGATGATACCAGCAGCGCCTCCACCAGCTTTACCCTGACGGTGAATCCCGATGCCGATGAGGTGACCTTTACCGCAGGCAGCGCCAGCGGTGCCGAGGATAGCTGGATTGATGTGAACTCCAGCTTTGCCGTCACCGATACCGACGGCTCCGAGGCGGTGACCGGCGTGACCATCACCGGCATTCCTGAGGGTGCGACCCTGCAAATGGCCGATGGCACCCCCATTGAGATCACCGATGGTTCCGCCACCCTGAGCATGGATCAAGTCACCGACAATGGCGATGGCAGCTACAGCCTAGCTGGCTTGCAGGTGATGGCCCCGGCGGATTCCAACGACAACTTTGAGTTAGGCATCCGCGTCACCACCACCGACGACAATGGTGCGACTACCGACAGCGAAATCACCAATGGCACCATCTCCGTGGAGGTGGCCTCGGTGGCTGATGCGCCAGAATTGAGCGCGGGGGATGTGACCGGCGGTGAAGATGCCACCACCATCCCCTTGGATATCGCCTCTGCGGTTACCGATATGGATGGCTCTGAGTCCATCACCTCGGTGGTGATCTCGGGTGTGCCCGATACCGTCACCCTGTCGGCGGGTACCGACAATGGCGATGGCACCTGGACCCTGGAAGCCGGGGATCTGGATGGCCTCTCCGCCACCGTGGATGGCAACGTCTCCGGTGTGTTTGACATGGGCGTTACGGTTAATGTGCTGGATGCCGATGGTGACAGCGGTGGGGATGATACCAGCAGCGCCTCCACCAGCTTTACCCTGACGGTGAATCCCGATGCCGATGAGGTGACCTTTACCGCAGGCAGCGCCAGCGGTGCCGAGGATAGCTGGATTGATGTGAACTCCAGCTTTGCCGTCACCGATACCGACGGCTCCGAGGCGGTGACCGGCGTGACCATCACCGGCATTCCTGAGGGTGCGACCCTGCAAATGGCCGATGGCACCCCCATTGAGATCACCGATGGTTCCGCCACCCTGAGCATGGATCAAGTCACCGACAATGGCGATGGCAGCTACAGCCTAGCTGGCTTGCAGGTGATGGCCCCGGCGGATTCCAACGACAACTTTGAGTTAGGCATCCGCGTCACCACCACCGACGACAATGGTGCGACTACCGACAGCGAAATCACCAATGGCACCATCTCCGTGGAGGTGGCCTCGGTGGCTGATGCGCCAGAATTGAGCGCGGGGGATGTGACCGGCGGTGAAGATGCCACCACCATCCCCTTGGATATCGCCTCTGCGGTTACCGATATGGATGGCTCTGAGTCCATCACCTCGGTGGTGATCTCGGGTGTGCCCGATACCGTCACCCTGTCGGCGGGTACCGACAATGGCGATGGCACCTGGACCCTGGAAGCCGGGGATCTGGATGGCCTCTCCGCCACCGTGGATGGCAACGTCTCCGGTGTGTTTGACATGGGCGTTACGGTTAATGTGCTGGATGCCGATGGTGACAGCGGTGGGGATGATACCAGCAGCGCCTCCACCAGCTTTACCCTGACGGTGAATCCCGATGCCGATGAGGTGACCTTTACCGCAGGCAGCGCCAGCGGTGCCGAGGATAGCTGGATTGATGTGAACTCCAGCTTTGCCGTCACCGATACCGACGGCTCCGAGGCGGTGACCGGCGTGACCATTACCGGCATTCCTGAGGGTGCGACCCTGCAAATGGCCGATGGTACCCCCATTGAGATCACCGATGGTTCCGCCACCCTGAGCATGGATCAAGTCACCGACAATGGCGATGGCAGCTACAGCCTAGCTGGCTTGCAGGTGATGGCCCCGGCGGATTCCAACGTGGACTTTGAACTGGGTATCCGCGTCACCACCATCGACGACAATGGTGCGACCACCGATACCGAGATCACCAATGGCACCATCTCCGTTGAAGTAACCGGCGTGGCCGATGATCCGAGCTTGACCGTTAACGATACCACCGGTACGGAAGATCAGGCCATTACCCTGGATATCAGCGGTGGTTTGGCAGATGTGGATGGTTCTGAGACCCTGGTGGTCACCATTGGTGGTGTGCCCGCTGGGGCGCAGCTCTCTGCGGGTACCGACAATGGCGATGGCACTTGGACCATTACCAGCACAGGGGATGCCCCAGTTGACTTTAGCGCCATTCAGTTGACCGATCTGCCCGAGGATTATAGCGGTAAGTTTGATCTGGATGTCTCTTGGAACCTTAATGATGTTGGTGACGATGGCGTCACGGTGGATGATTCCTTAAACGGTTCGTCCAGCTTTACAGTGACGGTTAACCCCGACGCCGATGCACCTGACCTGAATGTGGGGGATGTGGTGGGTCAAGAGGATGCCACCAGCATTCCTCTGGATATCGCCGCAGCGGTCACCGATACCGATGGTTCGGAATCCATCACCTCGGTGGTGATCTCCGATGTGCCCGACACCGTGACCCTGTCGGCGGGCACCGACAATGGGGATGGCACCTGGACCCTCTCTGTGGGGGATCTGGACGGTCTTTCTGCCACGGTGGATGGCGATGTCTCTGGCGTCTTTAATATGGGCGTTACCGTACATGTGTTGGATGATGGTGCCAACAGTGGCGGTACGGACACCACTTCGGTCTCTTCGCAGTTTACCCTGACGGTCAACCCCGAAGCGGATGGGGTGGAGATTACCGCAGGCAGCGCCTCCGGTCGTGAAGATCAGTGGATCTCGGTCAACGAGCCCACCTTTGCTCTGCAAGACACGGATGGGTCTGAATCGGTAACGGGCGTTACCCTTACGGGTATTCCCGATGGTACAGAGATCCGCTTGGCTGATGGCACGGAGATCACGGTTAATGCCGATGGCACCGCCGTTATCCCCATGGGGGCTGTGACTGAAACCGCCACCGAGGGAACCTTTACCATTGATGGTTTGGAGATCAAGGCACCCAGCGACTCCAATGTGGACTTCTCCTTGGGCATTACGGTCGAAACCACCGACAGCAACGGTGTCACCACCGATACGGTGCTGGATAGTGGTGCGATTCATGTTGAAGTGACCTCGGTGGCCGATACTCCGGATCTGGTGGCCAACAATGTGGCCGGCAATGAAGATGCCGCCACCATCCCCTTGGATATTGCCGCCGCCGTCACCGATATGGATGGCTCCGAGTCCATCACTTCGGTGGTGATCTCGGGTGTGCCCGATACCGTCACCCTGTCGGCGGGTACCGACAATGGCGATGGCACCTGGACCCTGGAAGCCGGAGATCTGGATGGCCTCTCCGCCACCGTGGATGGCGATGTCTCTGGCGTGTTTGACATGGGCGTTACCGTTAATGTGCTGGATGCCGACGCGGACGGCGCGGCGGGGGATGATACGACCAGCCGCAGCACCAGCTTTACCCTGACGGTGAATCCCGACTCCGATGGTGTGAGCATTGTGGATGGCAGCGCCTCGGGTTTGGAAGATCAGTGGATCTCGGTCAATGAGCCGGTCTTTACTTTACTGGATACAGACGGATCTGAGCATGTCACGGGGGTGGTCATTACCGGTATTCCAGCGGGTGCGGAATTGCAGATGAGCGATGGCACCCCCATTAACGTCAACAATGGCCGCGCCACCATCCCCATGGATTATGTGGTGGAGGGCGATGCCGAGAACAGCTACACCATTAATGGTCTGGAGATTAAGGCCCCGGCGGATTCCAACGTGGACTTTGATTTGGGCATCCGTGTTACCACCATCGACAGCAATGGTGTCACCAACGACACGGCGCGCACCAATGGCACCATCTCCGTTGAAGTAACCGGCGTGGCCGATGATCCAAGCCTTGCCTTTAACGATACCACCGGTACGGAAGATCAGGCCATTACCCTGGATATCAGCGGTGGTTTGGCGGATGTGGATGGTTCTGAGACCCTGGTGGTCACCATCGGTGGTGTGCCCGCTGGGGCGCAGCTCTCTGCGGGTACCGACAATGGCGATGGCACTTGGACCATTACCAGCACAGGGGATGCCCCAGTTGACTTTAGCGCCATTCAGTTGACCGATCTGCCCGAGGATTATAGCGGTCAGTTTGGTTTGGATGTCTCTTGGAACCTTAATGACTACGCTGAAGATGGCGTGACGGTGGATGATGCCCTGAGCGGTTCATCCAGCTTTACGGTGACGGTGAACCCTGATGCCGATGAGGTAAGCGTTACGTCCAGTGCATCGGGTAGTGAGGATAGCTGGATTGATGTGAGCACCAGCTTTGCCATCACCGATAACGATGGTTCGGAGTCGGTGGGTAGTGTTACCTTCTCGGGTCTGCCGGCGGGGGCGTCTCTGCAAATTGTGGATCCTGATAGCGGGGATATTATTGATCTGGGCACCTCTACCGGTACGGGGGATAGCTTTACCATTCCGGCTGAGTATGTGGTTACCAGCGACCATGAGAACTTTGAAGTGGTCGGTTTGCAAGTGCAGGCCCCTGCCGACTCCAACGTTGACTTTAACATGAATCTTAATGTTGAAGTGACCGACGACAATGGCATAACCACCGATACCATTACCAGCACCAACGCGGTGCATGTGGAGGTGGTTGGTGTGGCCGATGGCGTGCAGAACATGGCCGATGCCCAAGATGTGGATGTGCGTGAGGATAACTGGTTCTATCTGAACAGCAGCAGCAACGGTCCTGGCATCTCCAGTGATTTGATTGACACCGATGGTTCGGAGCAGATCTTCTACCAGATCAACGCCGACAGCAGCGATGTCAAACTGCAAGTTAAAGTGGGCAACAACTGGACCACCCAATCCACCGATGGCGATGGTAACTGGAACGTCTCGGCGGCGGATGTGGACTCTGGCAAGGTGCGCATGTATGGCGGTTCTAACGAAGACAGCGACTTTACGGTCAACGTCAACGCCTACACCAAGGATTTTGCTGAAGATGGCAGCACGGTGGATGATGTCAGTTCGCTGCAATCCACCAGTTTTTCGGTGAACGTGCAGTCTGATGCCGACGGCACCAAGATCTCCTTTAGCGGTGCGGGTGTTGAAGATACGGCGATCACCATCAACAACTCGATCCAGCTTAATGATACCGATGGTTCTGAGAGCTTGCAGGGTCCGGTGATCATCTCTGGGGTGCCTGAGGGTGCGACTCTGAGCATTGTTGGGGATAATGCGGGCTTTATTCATGACAATGGCGATGGCAGCTACTCCATTGATCAAGAGGCGTTGAGCCCCACGGCCAATAATGCCCATGGCGACTATAAGTGGGAGATTCCTGGACTGACCTTTACCCCGGCGGAGAATGATTCGACGGATGTTAAGCTGACCTTTACCACCACCACGGTGGAGGCCACTGATGATGGCAATGGTTATGCCACGCAGTTGACCAGCAAAGCGGTTACGATCCGTGTGGATGCGGATGCGGATGGGGCGACCATCAACACGGTGGATGCCCATGGGCTTGAGGATCATGCCATTAGTCTGGAGCCTACCATCACCCTGAATGGGGATATTGATGGATCTGAGACCATTTTGGGGGATGTGATTATCACCTCGGATGATCCTGGTGCGGCGGGTGCGACGATGGTTGTGAATGGTGTGACCATTCAGAGCAGCAGCCATACGGTGACCACACCGGTGACTGATGGTGCGGGCAACGTGGTACTGGGTGACAATGGCAAGCCGCAGACCACCACCGAGACCACCACCACATGGCGGGTGCCCACCGCTCTGCTGTCGGTTACGGTGGATGGAGATGGCAACACCACCGGTTGGACCTTTGACACGATGACGGTGACACCGCCCGAGAACAGCGATGCCGATTTCCAGTTGGATTTCGCCTTGGTCATTAGTGATGACGGGCAAGATACCGCCATGGCCACTGGCAGCATCCATGTTGAGGTGGATGCGGTGGCTGACGCGCCAGAACTGAGCGTGGGCAACGTGGGCGGTACCGAAGACACCGCCATTAGCCTTAACATCAACGCGGCGCTGGTGGATGTGGATGGCTCTGAGAGCATGAGTGTGGTGATTGCGGGGGTTCCCAGTGGTGCCATGCTGAGCGCAGGTACGGACAATGGTGATGGCACGTGGACATTGGAGCCGGGAGATCTGCAAGGGTTGACCATTACCCCGCCGGCGCAGAGCAATGATGCGATGCATCTTACGGTGACGGCCACCTCGACGGAGAGCAACCCTACCACCGATCAGGATGCGGGTACGGTGGATACCCCCAGAGCCTCGACCAGCGCCAGTTTTAGTGTGACGGTGATTGGGGATGCGGATGCGGCGGAGTTTGGGGATCTTTCTGCCAGCATGGTGGAGGATCAGGTGGTTGCGGGTGCGCCCAATGGTTCGGTATTGCTGGATTTGACCAGTATTACGCTGGGTGCGGATGCAGATGACAACTCGGAACAGTTGTCGGTGGTGTTGAGCATTCCCAATGATGCCCCTGCGGGCACCTATTTGTGGGCACCGGAGGCGGATGATCTGAGCTATGCGGGCAATGGCAACTGGGTGGTTAGTGAAGATGCCATGGGTTCGATTCGACTGGTGACGCCGGAGGATTATTCGGGTGAGATCAACGTGGATGTGGCCATTACGGTGACGGAGCGTGGTTTCCAGGTGGATGATCAGGGCAACTTGATGTTGGATGGCAACGGCGAGCGCATTGAGTTGACCGGTGGGGATAAGTGGACCACCACGGAGCAGTTCCATGTGACGGTGATTGCGGACGCGGATGAGCCGCACATCAGCATACAAGCGGCGGGTCATGAGGATATGGATGGGGGTATTCCTTTTACCATCTCTCCCAGTGTGACCGATGGCAACGCCCATGGTGGGGCGGAGGTGATCACTTCGGTGACGGTATCTGACATTCCGGCCAACGTGGTGTTGATGCAGGATGGCCTGCCGTTGACCCCGGATGCGGATGGCAACTATGTGTTTGAGCCGGACAATCTGGATGGTTTGACCCTGGTTACGCCGACCCACAGTAACGAAGATTTTCAGGTTACGGTGACGGCCACGGCCATGGATAACAATGGCGATGTGGAGAGCAACAGCGTTGTTCACACAGTCGATGTGGTGGGTGTGGCCGATGGGGTGAATGATCTGGTGGTCGATAGCGATAACGGCTTTGTTAGTGATGGGGTGCATCAGATCCCCCTTCAGATTGACTCCACCATGATTGATCAGGATGGTTCAGAAGCGCGTTACTATATTGTCAGCGATCTGCCCGATGGCGCGTTCTTGGCTGCGGGTGTGGATGGCGCTGGCAATGCGATCCACGCAGGCATCAATGCGGGTGAGGGACAGTGGATCGTTACAGAGGATCAGTTAGCCCAATTGCACATTGTGCCCCAGGGTGGTTTGGTGACGGGGGATCATTTTGATATAACCGTGACCGCCGTAACCGTGGAAAACGATGGCGATGTGAACTTTGACAGCCATGTCACGGTGAGCATTAACATTGATACCGATCTGGATCAGAGCGGCAACCCCGGCCCGGGCAATGGGCACCCTAACAGCGATGTGGCCTGGGATGGTGAAGTAAGCGGTGTTGCGATCACCAGCGGTGGCGTTGGAAATGAAGATAGCACCATTGATATGGGGGTTGCCGCAACCGCTTTGCAGGATAATGGCACGGAGATCACCTCGTTTGTGATCGCGGATGCCGACCTGCCAGAGGGAGCCTCTCTGTCAGCGGGCATCTTTAATCCACTCAATGGCACCTGGGTCTTTACCGCTGAGCAGGTTGAAACCCTGGAGATCACACCGCCTGAAGATTTCAGCGGTGAGATGAACATCCCCATGCAAGCGATCACCATTGATGTAAACGGTCAGGAGTTGGTGCAAGATCACATCGTGACTGTAGATGTCAATGCCATAACCGACGGTCCAAACATCCATATCAGCCCTGTGGGCGGGATGGAGGATAGCGCCATTGAGATCCAAGTCACGCTGAACATGCCCGATGCGGATGGCAGCGAGACCCTGAGTGGTGTGGTGGTTGTGGAAGGGGTGCCAGAGGGTGCCACCCTGAGCTTGGGTGAGCAGAACCCCGACACCGGTAACTGGGAGATCCCTGTTGCAGAGCTTACGGTGACGGGCAGTGCCGAGGATGGTACCGCCACCTCGTGGCGTACCGATGGCCTGACCCTTACGCCGCCTGAAGATGGAAACACCAACTTTAATCTGACCTTTAAAGCCACCGGCGGTGAAGGTGGGGTCGATGGTGCGGAGGATATTACCGTTAGCGCGACGGTTAATGTCAATGTGGTCGCCGATGCCGATGATGTGCTGCTGACGGTACAAGATCAGGTTGTCACGGGTCTTGAAGATACCGGCTTTGAGCTTGAGGGTCTCTCGGCGGTATTGGATGGCAGCGGAGCAGAGTCGATCAATGTGGTGATCAGTGGCTTCCCAGAGGGGACCACCTTCTCCCATGGCTTTAACAATGGCGATGGCACATGGAGCGTCGCCCCCGATGATCTGGATGATCTGAGCGTTAAACCGCCGGTGGATTTTTCGGGCAACATGGATCTGCAATTGACCTCTTACTCGGTGGACCGTGATCCGGATACCGGTGAGATTGATATTCAGGCCAATAGCTCGGCTGAGTTTACCGTGACCTTTGAGGCTGATGCCGACATCTTTAACGCCTCGGCTGAAGATGCAGCGGGTATTGAAAACTCGGCCATTAGCCTTAACCTGAGTGCGGCATCGCTGGATATGAGTGACGCCTCACCCGAGACCATGCTCATTATCCTGGATGGTTTGCCTGATGGCTCGCAGCTATCCGTAGGGACCGACAATGGGGATGGTACCTGGAGCTTGACCGGCGACCAGCTGAATGGTCTAACCATGACCCCACCGGAAGAGTTTACCGGTACCATCCATGTCACCATGTCGGTCAGCAGTGACCAGAACAATGTCAACGTGGTGGATATGGATCTTGGCTTTACCATTGAGGTGGATGACACCCCCGTGGTGACCATGGATGAGATGCTGGTGTATGACGATATTGGCGATGGTTTGGTGGATATTGGCAGCCATATCACCATCACCGACACCGACAGCCAGAACTTTAGCGGCGCAACCATTGCCATTACCGATGGCGAGGGTGCAGGAGACAGCTTTAGCTTTAATGGCTTCCAAGTCAGTGAGCTGGTGGCCGATGATGGTTCGAGCACCTTTATGATTGATGGCACCAACATTACCGTGAGTGGCGGTGGTTTTGGTGGAGAGGGTGATCTGGTACTCTCTGGTGTAGAGAGCACCGATACCTATGAAAATGTTCTGCACTCCATACAGTTGGATGTGGATGAGCCTGGTACCCGTAGCCTCTCCGTTGAGGTTACTGACGAAGAAGGTGCCACCAGCGAAGCTGGCCTGTTTGATGTGGCGGTCACTCAAGATGAGATCCAGGGTACCGCAGGCGACGATGTTATGACCGGCACCGATGGTAATGATCATCTGAGTGGTGGTGACGGCAATGACATCTTCCAGGGGGGCATGGGCGATGACATTCTCGCCGGTGGTGCTGGGGATGACCTGTTCATCTTTGGCATGAACGATGGTTCTGACTTTATCAGCGGTGGTGCTGACTATAATGATGTGATCCGTATGGATGGCATGACCAGTGATCCGGTGCTGGATCTGGGGGATGTGGGTAACTGGACCATTGACACCAACTCGGACTTTACCTTGCAAACCATCGATGTGGGTGGCGATGTCTTCGATGCCATCACCTTCGATGCGGGCGATGCAGCGGGTTACATCACCTTGGAGGATGGCACCCAAATCGACTTCGACGGCATCGACCAGATTATCTGGTAAATCAGCAACACTTAACCTTACATACCGCCAGGGGGCGTTTGCCCCCTGGCGACTCCGACCGAGCCGGATGACCTTCACGTCATCCGGTTTTTTCATGAATGGCAAAGCCTCATGGCAAAGCCTCATGGCAAAGCCTCATGGCAAAGCCTCATGGCAAAGCTGCGGGCCATGGTTGGGGGATGCGCTCGTTAATGGGTAGGGCGAGGTTTAAATGGTTACGTGACAGGGGCTTTTAGCGGTGGAAGGGTGTTCTCCCCATTGTTAAGGGCGAAGGCTGCGTGGTCGCGGAGATTTGCCTGAGCAGGGGGCGAGGCAAACTCTGGGGACGGTGTTTCTTTGCTGTAGGGGGTGTTTTTTTGAAAACGACCATAGGGCTGGATACATCGACAAAAAGGTGGACATGCGGTATTGGTGCGGGGATCGTTATCGGTTGTTCATTGAAAACTCCCCAAGAATCCTTAAAAGCTGATTGGGGTTGTTTTTAAGATCCATAGGGTTATTCCAAAAAGCCATAAGGTCAGAATAGCCCTTTTTGGTGTCACATTCATCCTTGGAAAGTTCTCTAAAGCCCATAGACCAATCGGGGAAAAGGCGTGAGGTGGCATCCTTTGCAAAAAGCTTTATGCATCCCCTATGGCGCTTGTCCTGAGTGATTTTTTCATAAAGCGCATCAACATCTTTTTTTTCGCCTTCAAGAAGCTGTAAAAAGTTACCGTTAGCGTAGAGTAGTATGCCTGTGATCCCTTTGCTTTGATTATGCGTACGGGAAACTTCAAGGATCCCAATAAGCTCGTCTTTTGTAAACAGGCGAACGGATGAGCTTACGTAGACTAATTGAATCATTACTGCATCCTCATCATTATAAGTGGCCAACGTATAGGCGTTAAACCACGCTATGGTGCCCAAACTTCTTATATTCGTTAGGGCAGTTTACTTAGGGTGGAAATTCAAGTCAATAGGGTAAGGTTGTCGTTTTAAAAGTATGAAAAATAATCATTTACGTTTTATGTTATGACGACGTAAAGCCAGAACGTTGGTCGAAAATAGGGTGTCTGTACGGACCAGGGTGCTGTGAAAGAGGGGGGATCATCCTGCTATTATCGACGGTGTTCTAATCGTGAGAGGATGGTGTCTTGAAAAAGGGCTTGGGATGCCTCGAATTCGGAGCAATTTGAGGAATGAATAGGCCCTTGCAGGCATTAAAACAGAAAAAGATCCTGATTGTGCGGTGCGTTGTAAGGTTCTTGTGTAAATTTGGGGAACAATTCTGCTATTTTGAGAACGTGTTTTTTTGTGCGAGGTTGCTCCCACAAACCCATTCGGTATGGTCCGGTTAAACGTTCTTTCCCTGCGACAGCACTCTCAGGGGGGCCTGCTCACGAGGGCGTGGGGTGTAGATAGATTTTGTCTGTTTGGTCTATTTTTCTGGCGCCAAATAGCGTTGTTTGAAGTGTCGTCCGAACCCGCTCTGTGGTGCCCAATAAAACGATTTTAAAGAAGGTACGCCCTACCCAAACGAGGCAACGGCAATGATGCATAACAGACAAGTTGAACTGCGTATTGGTATCTCCTTGGCCTTTGGCTTGGTTATGGCCCTGCTTACGGTTTCTTTGGTCGGCTACCTCTATTGGGATAACTCCAAACTTATTCTAGAAACCGCCTCAAAGACCATGGCCCGTGCGACCCTGCAAGTGGATCGTGATGTGCAAGGCTTGCTGGCCCCCGTGGAGCGGGTGGTGCAAGCCACCGCAGAACTGGCCCGGGTGGATACAGGTTCCTTGCAAACGGTGCAGGGGCTTGGCTATTTGCAACGCCAGCTCGTTTCGTTGCCTCAAGTGTTTAGCTTTTACCTAGGGTTTGAAAATAGCGGCGATTTTTACCAAGTTTTTGCGGTGCCACCCACCCTAAAACAGTTGGGACCTTCTAAAGAGGATCTTCCGCAGGGAGTACGTTATGCCGCCCGTCTGTTAAATGAAAGTTCTGGGCATCGAGCAGATAGTTTTATCTTCTATAAAGAGTGGGGTGATGTGGTTAAGGTGGATCGCGGCCCGGTACGTTACGACCCACGGGTACGGCCCTGGTATAAAAAAGCCTGGGAAGTGCCGCAAGTGGCCATTTCCGACGCCTATGTGTTCGCCAGTTCAAAGTTGATTGGTTTAACCTTGTCGAGCCACGTCAGCACTCCATCAGATATTAAAATTGGGGTGGTTGGCGCCGATATTACCCTAGATACCCTCTCCAGCTTTCTCTACAAAGCTCAAATTGGTCTCTCTGGGCGGGTGTTTCTGCTCAATGCGGATAACTATTTGGTCGGTCATCGCGAACCCGATATGGGGGTTGAGGTGACAGAAGAGAAGGTGCGCCTGCGTAAGGCCACCGAGGTGCGCGACCCGTTGGTGGCCGAGGCTGTGCAGCATTGGCAAAAATCCGGGGTAGATCGGTTTGAAACCACCCTTGGACCCAATGGTGATGAATATATGGTCTCCTTCGCCAAAATTGGTGGGAGCTTGGGTTGGACTGCTGGGGTTCTGGTGCAAAAAGAAGAGCTGATTGGTCCTCTCGCCGATGCCAGTATTAAGATATTGGTAGCGGGTAGCTTGGCGATTAGCTTGGCTATTTTTCTGTTTATGATGCTCTCTCAGTTACTTACGCGACCCCTGAGCAAGGTGACACAAGAGACGGTTAAAATTCGCCGCTTTAATTTAGAAGGCAACCTTAATCTAACCTCCTATATTTCAGAGGTGCGCCAGTTGGTCGATGCGGTAGAGACCATGAAACGCTCTTTGCGCAGTTTTAGTGTCTATGTGCCTAAGGAGATCGTGCGTGCCATTGTGGAGGATGAAGACGAGACCAGCATTGGTTCAAGGCGTCAGCCGTTAACGGTTATGTTCTCTGATATTAAAGGCTTTTCCAATATTAGTGAAGAGCTGCCGCCAGAGCAATTGGTGGGCTCGCTGTCGGAATACATGGAGCAGATGTCCCAGCCGATCCACCGTTATAAAGGTACCATTGATAAATTTATTGGGGATGCCATCATGGCGCTTTGGAATGCCCCCAGCAAAGACCCTGACCATGTTGTAAACGCTTGTCGGGCGATGCTTGGCTGTCACCGAGCCGGTTTGGCGTTGGCGGAAACGTTTGCAAAAAATGGGCGTACCCCCTTTTACACACGCTTTGGTTTGCATACGGGTGAAGCGGTTGTGGGCAATGTTGGCTCCACTGAGCGGATGCAATACTCCGCTTTTGGGAACATGGTGAACATGGCCTCTCGTCTTGAGTCCATGAATAAACAGTATGATACCGAGTTGATGGTGTCAGAACATGTTGCTCGGGTGGCGCAGCCCCACTTTTACCTGCGTCGCCTGGATAAAGTGGTGCCAGTGGGTAATACGCACCCTATGTATGTTTATGAGCTTATGGGGGAAAAAGATCCAAAATCCCCTCTAGCAGCGACAGAAGAACAGAAGCTCAAGTTAAGTTTGTGGCATGCCGTGATGGACCACTACGAAGCGCGTGATTGGCATGCTGTGTTGGAGAAACTGGCACTCTATAAGCAATCCTTTCCCCATGATAAAGGGGCTGAGCAGATAGAAAAACGGTGTCATCTCTTTATCGTGACACCGCCACCAGCCGATTGGGATGGCGCCGAGTGGCTTAAAAATAAATAAGGGGGGGTTGCGATGTTTTGGCGCGCGTGTCTGTTTGTGGTAACACTCATGTTCTGTTGGCAGGGGGTGGTTTTTAGCGCCTTTGCCGCCGAGCAAAAGCTCTATTTAGCCCATCTTAACCCGAACCAGAGTGATAATCCAAGCGGGGCCATGGCGCTGGCCTTTGAGAGAGCCTTGGCCAAATTGAGCAAGGGTGGTTTGGCGGTTGAGACCTTTCCCGAAGGACAGCTTGGCAAAGCGAAGCAGCTTTTGGATCTTGTGCAACAAGGTGTCATTCAGTCGGCCATTGTCTCCCTGGATGGATTGGCGGACCGTTATCCCCTGATAGGCATTCTAAATTATCCCTTTCGGTTTCAAAATTTGGAAGAAACCTATAGTGTTTTTGATGGCCCGTTTGGTAAAGCCCTGGGGGATGACATCCTACAAAAAACGGGTCTACAGGTGTTAGGCTATGGGGATACCGGCGGCTTGTTTGTGTTGACCAATAGTCGCCGCCCCATCCGCGCGCCAGGGGATATGGCCGGGTTGCGTATGCGAACGATGAACTTAGAGAGCCATATGGCGTTTATGCGCAGCTTGGGGGCCGACCCCGTAGCGGTGGCTTGGGGAGAGTTATTGTCTCTATTAAAAAATGGTAGCTTGGATGGTCAAATGAACCCCGCCACTATTATTCGCGTGGGTAAATTGGAGCGTGCGCAGAGATATTTAACCGTTACCAACCACCTCTATACCCCTTATGTATGGGTCGTCAACCACCCTTTTATGCAGAGCTTGCATGCAGCCCAGGCGGACGCGGTGAATAAAGCGGCGCAGATGGGCGTAACCGCTAGCCGCGCTTTAGCCATGAAAGATGATTCTTTGACTGAACTGGCTGAAAAAATGCAAGTTTATTATCCAACCAGCGAACAGTTGCAAGCTTTTCGTGATCGGGCGCAACCCGCTATGGAGCAATTTCTTGAAAAACAGTATGGCGAGCAGGGGGCAAAATTGCTGCAACTGTTTCGTCAGGAGAGCCCCTGATTGTTGGATAGAACCCCTTGGCCAAGAAGGACGCAGGGCCTGTGCCCACAGCGACACACCAGCCCATGGTTAAAAGGGATTGAGTTGTGACACGGGGGTAAGTCTGTTTGTATAGGCCGGCCTACTTGTGCTGTGCAACACGTTATGACTCTGTGGTTTGGCTGGCTTGGGTGTAGCGGCACTGGGGGTAACGCTGGCAGCCCCAGAAAGGTTGGCCGCTATTTTTGCCGCGATAGGCGGTGCGCTGTACCAGGGGGGCTTGTTGGCACTTGGGGCAAAGAGGTCCGCGCTCTGGGTTGGGTTGCATAAGGGGCGAGTGGGCTGCAAGGGGGCTCCCTGGCCGTGTGCCCGTACAGGTTGCTTGCTCTGCACAGCTCCAAAAAGCGCCTTGCGGGCTTTTACGCTGTAACATAGGCCCGCCACACTGGGGGCACAGGGGGGCGGCGTTTGGGGTGGGTGTGACCTCTGCTTTAGAGCGGCGTTGCCTGCGCGGAGTGGGCTGGGCTGGGTCGGTATGCGACGTGGAAGGGGGGAGACCTCGAAAGGGGTTTAGTCCCAGCTGCTGGCGTTGGTGAACATTGTGAATAAGCTTATTAAGCCATAACTCGGATTTGGCTAAAAAGGTCTCCAGCGATCCTCCACCATGGGCAATATCATCCAGGGTCTGTTCCCAGACTGCGGTGGTGGCGGGGTCGGTGACGCTATGGGGTAGGGCATCCACCAGCAGACGACCGGCGGGCATGCTAACAAGACTTTTTTTGCCCTGCTTGGCCAGCAGATTGCGTTTAATCAAGGTCTCCAGAATGGCGGCACGGGTGGCCTCTGTGCCAATGCCCGAGGTCTCTCTTAAAATCTTGCGTAGACGGGCATCTTCGACCAGCTTGCCGACGCTTTTCATCGCCTGGATTAAGGTGCCTTCGGTATAACGGTTGGGAGGCTTGGTCTGCTTTTGTTTCAGTTCAGCCCCCTCAATGGTGGCAGCTTCGCCGCTGCGTACCACGGGTAACGTTTGCTCATCCTCGTCGCCCTCTTTTTTTTCTTGGTTGGCAGCCAGCACCCTTTTCCACCCTGGAATGAGCTCAACCCGGCCTGTGGCGTGGAATGTTTCCATGGCGACCTGGGTGTCGATTACCGTGCGGTCATACTCGAAGGGGGGGTAAAATTGCGCCAAGTAGTGACGGCGAATCAGATCATACAGCAGAGCCTCTTCGCGGCTGAGGGCGTCGATGTTTATCTTGGCGGCGGTTGGAATGATGGCATGGTGAGCGGTGATTTTTTTGTCGTTCCACGCCTTGGAGCGGAGCTGTGCATCTGCACCCTCCACCAAGGGGGTGAGGCTGGCATCGTTGGTTGTCAATCCCTGTAGTACCGCCGGGGCCTCTTTAAACTGGTTGCTGGGTAGATAACGGCAATCGGTGCGGGGATAGGTCACCGCTTTATGCTTTTCATAAAGGGATTGGGCAATCTCAAGGGTCTGTTTGGCACCCATGCCCCAGCGCCGCGAAGCCTCTTGTTGCAGAGTCGAGAGCTCCAATGGCAGCGGGGGCGGCTCTTTGACGCGCTTGGTCTCGGCTTTTGTAATGGTGCCGCTGTGGCCTTGCACCTTGTGTATGACCGTTTCGGCGAGGGTGCGGTCCAAGCAGTGACCCTCGGCATCGCAAGGCTTAGGGGGCGGTACCCATTTGGCGATGAACGTCCCTGAGTGAACGCGGTGTAAGGCAAAAATCTCAAAATAGTCGACGGGTTTAAAGTTCTCGATCAGCCGGTCCCGGTCCACCACCAGTTTTAGGGTGGGGGTTTGCACGCGCCCCACGCTCAACACCCCTGCATAGCCCCCCTGCCGACCCAAAAGGGTATAGGCGCGGGTAAGGTTCATCCCAACCATCCAATCCGCACGAGATCGGCCAAGCCCGGCTTGGTAGAGGGGCTCGGTTTGCTCCCCTGGTAGCAGGTTGCCCAACGCTTTGCGAATGCTGGCATCATCCAGGGCAGATAACCAGAGGCGAGAGATCTTACCCCGGTATTGGCAGCGCTCCAACACTTCACGGCCAATGGTCTCACCTTCGCGGTCGGCGTCGGTGGCGAGCACCACCTCCGTTACACCCTTGAGTAACCCTTGGATAACCTTAAACTGCTTGCGCCCACGGGCGGTGAGCTCCAGCTGCCACTGTTGGGGAATGATGGGTAGGGTATCCAGCCGCCAACTTTTCCATTCGGGTCTATAACCATCAGGGGCCACCATCTCCATAAGATGACCAATACACCAAGTTACGCACACCCCTGCTCCTGCCACATAACCTTCATGACGGCTGGTAGCCCCTAAAACGCGGCCAATATCCCGACCCTGAGAGGGCTTTTCGCAAAGATAGAGAATCATGGTTATCACGACATGCTACGGTTAGTGTCTAACCCGGATCTTTCATGAATCCCTTCAAAGATCAAGCGAGAGCGTCTGGGATTCATGAAAGATCCGGGATAAGCGGCCACGGTGGTATTTAAGCCAAAAAAGCTTTTGTGTTAGCGCGGATTTCTTTTTTCCAAGCAACAAAAGAGCAGGCCATTTTGCCCTTACCGAGCTGGTGCATAAGGGCCAACTGGAGTAGGGGGCGGTGCAAACAGCATGCTCTGTTGGGAAAATAACCGAAATTGCGACATTATGCACGCCGCCATACTCTGAGTGACACAAAGGAATGGTGCCAACTATGGGAGCAGTGGAAAGCGCCAACGCGCCTACCGTGGGGTTTGAGCGAGCGGTTGCTTGGTCGAACAATCCGCGTGGCCATGCAGTAGGGGGGCGTAGAAAGGCTAAGGGGGTGGTGCGTTGGGCCGCGTGGCAACGGCTTTAACGGCCTACCGGTGCCACGCGGGCCCATCATCTACGAGGAGATGCTGTCCCAAACCCAGGGGACAAATCATGCTATGTCGGTTTGGGGGCGAAGGTTTTGTGACTTCTTCAGATCATTACGCAACCAAGCGGCAAGGAGAAAGAAAAAGATGGTGAAGGGTAAAAAAGCAAGAGTGGTCAGCGCTTGTTCCGTGGTTTCGCGCAGAGAAAGTTTGTTCATGGTGCGGCTCCTATTATTCGGTTTAGTCGGGCCAGCCTCCTGCCGGCATCCGGTATGCACCTTGGTGGTGCGGTGTTGGGCTGAATTATAAGGGATGAATTTTATATCTCCTAATATAACTTTGTCGCAAAAGTGCAACATCATTAACGGGGGCGCAACACACGCTGGCCTGTCAGGTCGGTTGAATTTGGGTGGGCATGGCATTTAAGTATAGGAATACAAAAGAAATAGATATTTTTTTGGTAACTGTAAATTTGTTTTACAAAGGGTGCTATCCAGTGGCAAAAAAACTTATCCAGCCTTTCATCGGTGGTGGTTTGGTCGCCAGTGGAGCGAGTGGTTATGGCGTTTATTGAGTCAAGTTGGTTTTTAAGGCCCCTAGGTTTGCGCCGTGCCGGGAGAGAGGCCAACCACAGAGCTGTTTGTGCAAGAGGCTCTGTGTGGTGCAGCCATCTATCCATGTTTTTCCTGTTTACCCCCTGTATGGCCACAGTGGATAAGCCCAAGCTGGCGGAGTAGGGGTTCTGTTTTAGCCAATAAGAAACAAACGCCACAAAGGTTACCCTTTGCGGCGTTTGCTCAAATAAGCACGGGGTAAGGGGGTGGTTATCCCTTACTTGGCGGCTTCGGGGGCCTGGGGTGCAGCAGGGGCGACTGGTGCAACGGGCGCCGCATAGGCCCAAGGAGGAGGCATGGGAGCGGTGTAGCCATTATAGCCATTATAGCCGTTGTAACCATTGTAGCCATTATAGCCGTTGTAGCCGTTGGCGGCGGTTTGGGCGTTGCCGCTCATGTTAAAGTTCATGCCAAAGTTGCCGGAACCATTGCCCGCACCATTGCCCGCGCCGTAGCCATTGCCGTTGCCGTAACCATTATTATCCCAGGGTGACCCCCACCAAGCTTGGGCGTCAGAGGTGGTCAAAGCGGCGGTGGAAAGCGCTGTGAAAGCAGCTAAAGCCAGGAATAAGGATTTTTTGTTGGTCATGTTTTTTCTCCGTAAGGGTGCGATAGATCGTGTATCAGCCATCCGCTCCACCTAACTTAGACGCGCTAAGCGATCCTGCTGGATGGCGCTGTATGCTCTGTTGGAAAGCATCATGGCAGAGTTTGTATTAGAATAGAAGCAAATTCTTATAAACAAGTGTAAGCAATGAATTACGATTGTAATGGGCCGGTAACAAGCCTGTAAGTGTGTGCGTAAAATGAGCGTATGGAGCGCGTAAAATGAGAGTAAGAAAGTGGGTGCTCTGGCCGTGGGTTGGGTGGCGGTGAGGGGGTTACATTTGGCAGGCATCCATGGGGATAGGGCTGGCGCGTGTTCAGGTTGGGTCGTTGGTAAAGGGCAGGGGGTGTTGTTAAGGGAGGGGGCGTGCGTGCATAGCTTGTTGCGCGACGCTCCGTTTTTCCATCCAACCTGCCATAAAGGGCAGGGCCAGCATGCCAACACAGAGGCCCATCACTCCAAACCAACGCCACGCCTCGAAGGCAAGGCCAGAGAGGGTAACGCCCATCCAGCCACCCAGATAGTAAAACAGCACATAGAGCGCATTGGCCCGCCCATGGCCCGCTGTCATGCGATGGTTAAGGGCACCAACCGAGGCGGTGTGTAGGGTGAAAAAACCTGCGCACAGCAGCAGCATGGCGGCAATAATGCCAACCAACCAGGGCGTGCCCGAGAGCACCACCGCCAGCAGCGTCACCACGGCCCCCCCCATTAATGTCTGTCCGCTGCCCCACCGGTTACTGAGCTGGCCTGCCGCAGGACCCATGAATATCCCAATAATATAAACAAGATAGATTGCCGTTATGGCGTTGGTCGAGAGAAAAAACGGGGCTGCGGCCAGTCGAAACGGCAGATAGTTAAAGAGGGAGGAAAAGACAAAAAAGCCCCCCATGCCGCTTAAAAAAAGGCGTAGCGTGGGCCACTGGGTCAGTAAAGTGATAAAGCCCACTCGGCTGTGTAACGGCTGAGCGGGCGGTCTGGGCTCTTTGGGTAACAGCCGCATCGCAACGCCAATGGCTACCAACGTAAGCAGCGCGGCACTCACCAAGGCATACCGCCAATGCAGGGGCGGATGCAACCAGCCCCCCAACAGACGACCGCCCAAGCCCCCCAGCACCGTGGCCGCTACATAGCTACCCATGACCACATGGCGACGTTCCGCAGGGAGCACCCGGGCCAGATAGGCCACCAGACAGGTGGTGAGAGCGGGTATAAAAAGACCCTGTAAAAAACGACCCATCACATGCCAAGTAAAGCTATCGACCCAGGCGGTCAGCAGCCCTCCCAACGCGATTAAGAGCCCCCCTGTGAAAAGAATCGGACGAATGGGCCAATGATCCGCCAGCAGGCCAAAGGGAATATTCGCCAGGGTTATGCCCAAAATAACCGCAGAGATGCTCCATGAAGCGTATGCCGCAGAGATGCCAAACTCCTGCTGTAAAACAGGTAGAACCGGTTGGGTAAGATAAATATTGGTAAAGGCCGAGGCAACCAGGGCAAACACCACCCCTTGCAACGCCTGGGATTTAGAAAGTCTCATGCCAACAGATTAGCAGAATGGGTCCGGCGCGGGAATAAACCAACGTAGAATGCCCCTCATTCCCGACGCTGCTGGATCCCCTCGTGTTCTTGCCCATCTGGTTTGTCTGGCATGGTCGGTGTGGGCAGGGTAGGGGCCGTTGGTGGGTGGCGGGTAAAGCCCATGGGGTGGCTGTGGCATCACTCTGGCAAGGGTGCGGCGTGACGGCAGAACGCAGGTTGTGTGTGAAAGGAGCCCGCATGTGATGCCCCCAAATAGCGGGTAAACAGGTTAAAGGGTCTCTGCTGGGGGTTGGTGGTCTTGGCGCACCAGCCGCTGGGCGATGCTCTCCAGCAGGGCCAACAGATCTTTTTTGCGAATGGGTTTGGTCAGGTGCAGATCACACCCTTCGGCCAGGGAGCGTTCCCGGTCCCCCACCAAAGCGTGGGCTGTGAGGGCGACAATGAGCATGGGGGTGCGAGCCTCTGCCTTTTCCCATTGGCGAATGGTGCGGGTAGCGGTGTAACCATCCATGATGGGCATTTGAATATCCATAAGCAGCAGATCGTATGAGCCATTGCCTACAGCCGTCACCGCCTCTTCACCATTGGCGACAATGGTTAAAATATGCGGGGTGCGTTTTAGATATGCCTTAATAAGGGATTGATTGTCAGGAGAATCTTCCGCTAACAATAGGTTGAGAGCAGGGTCGAGCCGGGGGCACAGTGTGTCTGTGGGAGCGAGGGCCGGGTGTGCCTCGATGATCCCTAGGCTAAGCGCTTGGGGTTGGTCGGATCGAGGCGGTTGAGTGCGCTCTACCGGCAGCAAGATTTCAAATTGGGTGCCGCACCCCAACTGGCTATCCATACGGATCTGCCCATGCATCAACTCCACAAGCCGCCGCGACAAGGTTAATCCAAGTCCGGTTCCCCCAAAGCGGCGGGTGATGGTGCCATCTTGTTGGGTGAAGGGTTCAAAAATGGCGTGATGATGCGCAGGATCTACCCCAATGCCGGTATCTCGAATAACCAGGGCAAGCTGCTGTGGGTCACGCATGCTCAAGGTGATGTTTACGCTGCCTTTTTCGGTAAATTTTATGGCATTACCCAATAAATTGAACAAGATTTGCCGCAGGCGCAGCTCGTCGGCCAAAATCCATTGGGGTACGCTTGTGTCAATTTGGTGGGAAAGAAGAAGGTTTTTTTCAGAAGCAAGCACCGCCACCAGTCCCACAACCTCCTTAATAAGCTCATGGAGATTGAGCGCTTCTGGTTGCAACTGTAAGTGCCCGGCATCCAACTTGGAGAGATCCAAAATTTGGTTGATCAGGGCAAGCAGATTTTTCCCTGCCTTTTGTACGCTGTGCAACTGCTCTTGCTGCTCTTGATCTAAAGTGGACTCTTGCAGCACCTCCACCATGCCCAGCATAACGTTCATCGGGGTGCGGATCTCATGGCTCATAACCGCTAAAAAATCCCCTTTGGCTTGGTTGGCAGCCTCTGCGGCCTCTTTGGCTTGGCGCAGCTCCTCGCTTTCTTGTTTGCGGTGGGTTAAATCTTGAAAGATTACCAAAGCATGATCATCTATGACCGACATATGCACTTCAATAAAACGAATGTTACCATTGTTGCAGGTCACATTGGCGGTGACAGGGTGCATAATTTGCGTTTTTTTCAGGGACATCTCCTCAACACGTGCCTGCCAAAGCTGCTGGATCTCCTGTCGATAGGTTGGATCGGGGTATGCGAGAGGCCACCAGTGGTGGATGTCGGGAACATCGGCCACGGTATAGCCAAACAGATCGGTAAAGCTGCGGTTCATCAAGGCTACTCGTTGGTTGGGTGCGGCACGGGTAACCAACATGGGGATGGGTGAGGTCTCCACCAAGGTCCTAAAACGAGATTCGCTCTGTTGAAGGGAGCGACGTTCTTGCAGAATGTGTCTCTGCATGGTGTTGAGCACTTGCCCAAGATGGGCCAGTTCACTTTTCCCTGAAAGTGTGGAGGTCGCCTGCCAGTCCCCCTCAGCCAAGCGGGTCGCCATTTGCTCCAGATGCTCAAGGGGACGGAACAAAACACGATTGAGCAAAATGAGCAGAAGGACCGTTACGAGAAAAAAGGTAACCAGCCAGCGTAGCAGGCTTTGGGGTGAGGTCAGGTTTTGCCAACTGGCGGCTTTGAGGGTGTGCAGCGTGTTGTGTATAAAAAGCAGCCCGCGCGTTTGGGCGCGGATGCTGTGCGTAGGGGAGGGCATTTCGACCGGCACATAACCCAACACGCTATTATGATCGTCGCTTAGGCGGGTGACAATTTGGTTGTGGGTGCGTGCCTCCTGAGCATCCTGTAGACGAAACAAGGGGGCGATTTCCGCTATTTTTCTATCGATATCTGAGCTGCGGGACGAGGCGATGACGATGCCCTCGCTGTTGCTGACCGCCAAGCGCTCCAGGCTAATACGGGTGCCTTGAGAGGCCACCGAAAAGCGCAATTCACTCTGTTTGTTGGCTAATAGGTAGCGGGAGTAATCATTGGCCAGCACATAGCAGCTATCGTGCATCTCGGCCAGTTGTTGATTTTCGATCTCTCTTGCCATAACAACTTGATATTCATAGAGTCTGTCCAGCAATAAAGCGAGGGCAACGATGGCAATGATGGCCACAATCAGGGTGTGCCGGAGCGGTTGGCTAATGGTGGTCATGGTTGGGGTAGCCAATTTGCGGTAAAGCAGTTTTGCATATCAACCGGTTGATCCAACATGTGTTGGTTTTGCATAAGCTTAACCAAATAGGTTGTCTGCACCAGCAGCGGGGCGGGTTCGCCCTGTAATAAATGGTGGTTGGTCGCCAAATCGGGCAGCTCGATACCTTGAAAGGCCTGTTCTAACTCACGCATGGGCAGACGCTGACGGGTCGTCATGCTTTGACGGGCTTGTTCGGGGTTCTGTTTTAGATGGATAAGTGCTTGAAAATGACCATTGATTAATCGGCGCAACGTCTCTGGATGATTGTGTGCAATGCGCTCTGTGGTAATGAGCACGTCCACAATGCGGCCAGGAATTTTGCTGGAGTCAAACAGCAGGTTGGCGCCTTGATCCAAAAGCTGAGAGCGCACTGGCTCGAAGGTGACCACGGCGTCGACCTGTTGGCTTAAAAAGGCTTGGGCATGCTCATCGACGGTAAGATGTTTGATCTGCACATCGGCGGGGGTCAAACCGGCGGCTTCTAAGCCCGCGTTGAGTAAAATGGCCCCTACCGCGCCACTCTCAACCCCAATACGGCGACCACGCAGTTGTGCAAGGGTGGTGATGTTGGGCGTGCTGACAATAACATCCGCGCCATGCGATACATCAAAGACCAGAACGACCCTCAGATCTTTTAGGTGCGCGGCCATGGAGATGGCCTCATCCAGGGTGGTCGCTGCTGCTTCCAGCATGCCCGCGCGTAGGGCAGACATGACTTGGGTGGTGTTGGGCATGGTCACCAAGCGGATGGGGCTCCCTTTGAAGGCGTCCAAGGATTCCGCAAGATAGAGCGACTCATAGCCAATCCAGATATTGGTGCCCACCCGAAATGGAGGTTGAGGGTGGTCGCACCCTGCAATCAGCACAAGGCAGAGGATCCACAGAGATGTGGTTCCGCTTAATAAGGGCGTTCTCCAAAGCTCTCTTGATGGCATGAGCGCAGCAATACGAGACATAGGCGAACTCTTGATTAAGGTAAAAGAAGGGAAATCTTGGTTATGATATTACGCCAATCCGGTAAGAAACAGTAACGGTTTTCTGGTGGCATAACCTGATTTATGCGTAAATCTGCGTTCTCACGTGTCATTAAAATGAGCTGAAGCATTAAAATATAGATGTGTTGTGTTGGCTCGGGGGTGTTAAGGGTGTTTGTTTAGGTGTAACGGCTGCCTGCTGTGGGGCACAACGACCTGCACAACATCGTTTGCGGGGTGTTGTGCCATCATCTTGGTAGCGGGGCTCTGCCCGGCAGAGATTACCGCGCCGGGGGATCAACGGAGGCTTTGCGCTTTTTCAAGAGCCCGCAGGATATGGGCCTTGGCGGCATTAAGGCGGGCACGGATTTCGGCGCCATCTTGGCGTTCCCCTCGGGCGGTGCTGGTTTTGTTGCTAAAATAGTCCAGCGCTTCGCGAGCTTTGACAACTTGGTCAAGAATTTCATTGCTGGTTTTATCGGTTGTTTTAGCCATCGAATTTGCCTTTCTCTGGGGTGTCGTGGTTGCATGTGGTTGTGTAGGGTTGCGTGGTGGTGGGGGGGGCCTTGGCGTTAGGCATGGTGCCAACGGAGGCATGTTGACCCATAAACCCGCTGCATTCTACAAAAATCGGTCATGGCAAGGTTTGTTGGCAGTGAAGCCTTTCTACCCTGCGGGCAGGTAGGCTACTATGTGCGGCATCCAAAACCATGACCGGCGATTGTTGGTTTGGGTTCATGGTTCAACCAACCGAAAAAGAGTAAGAAAAACGTTATGAGCGATGCCATTCCCCCTTGTCCCAAGTGTAACTCCGCCTTTGCCTATGCCGATGGCCCCCTTTATATCTGCCCTGAGTGTGGCCATGAGTGGCCCGCTGGCGCGGTGGCTGCCGAGGACGACGCCTTGGTGGTCAAGGATGCCTATGGCACGTTGTTGCAGCAGGGCGATAACGTTACCCTAATTAAGGATCTTAAGGTTAAAGGGAGCTCTTCGGTCGCAAAAATTGGCACCAAAGTTACCATCAGTCGCTTGGTGGAGGGCGATCATAATATCGACTGCAAAATCGCGGGTATCGGTGCCATGATGCTCAAGTCGGAGTTTGTTAAAAAAGCCTAATGGCACGGTTGTTTCGCCTGATCCAAGGGGGAATAATGTGGACCCGCACCGATTGTGAGGGGTAAGCGGCTTAACTTGGTTTGCGGGGGAGAAGGGAACCGTACGGGCCTGTGGTGGCTGGGGGCGTGGGCGGTAGGGGTACAGGGTTGTATGGGGTTTGTCATCGGTGTTACGGCACTTTTAGGAGGTCAGTGTTATGTTGAAAGTGAATGAATATTTTGATGGGGCAGTGAAATCCATCGGTTTTCAGAGCGAAACCCTGCCCGCGACGGTGGGGGTTATGGCACCGGGTGCCTATACCTTCGGTACCGACCAAAAAGAGACCATGACCGTGGTTAGCGGTGCTTTAACGGTTAAGCTCCCCGGTCAGGATGGTTGGCAGCGCTTTGCCGCCGCGGAACATTTTGAGGTGGAGGCCAACCAATCGTTTGAGCTTAAAGTTGAGGTTGCCACGGCTTATCTCTGCACCTATGGCTAAGGGTGCCGCACACCGCCCTTCTCCCCTGTCGTCAAGTGGCCCTGGGGGCGGGCTGGTCTCAAGGGGGTGTCGTTGGCGGCAGGGGCAGCAAACCGGGATCGCCCGCCGTGTTGGCCGGGGGGAGCGCCCCTTGCAACCGCTTGATAATGGCTCGGGCGGTGGGGTGGTAACTGGTGAGTTTACCGCCGATCAGCGTAACCAATCGCGGCTTGGTGGGGTCGTCTACCGGCAAAAGCGCCTCGCGGGATGCGCGGTTGGCATCCCCCTTGGGCAATACCCGGATGCCCGCAAAGCTGGCACCGACGGTCATATCCGCCTGGGGGAAAAAAGGGTGTGCGGATTCAAGCAAGTAAGCCTGCTCTTGGGGGGTGCATGCCGCCTGGGCAGGGTCGCCATCAAAGGGCGTCTCGGTGCTGCCTAGCAGAGCGCCGCCCTGCCACGGCAGGACAAAAAACACCCGCCCATCCAGGGGCGATTGCAGGGTAAAAGCCCCAGGAGGATGCCAGTTGGGCAGGCTAAGGTGCGCACCCTGCACCTGCGCAAAGGGGGGTAGCTCCAGGGGTGGCTGACACTTGGCTGCCACGGTGCCGATCCATGGCCCGGCCACGTTGACCACCACACGGGCTTGGATCGTAAAGGTTACCGCGCCACGTTGACCACTTAAACGGTAGCCTTGGGGTAAACGGTGGAGCTGTTGCAGCGTGGTCGCGCACCATAATTGAGCCCCGTATGATTGGGCGGATGCCATCACCGCCACAGTTAGGGCACGATCATCGGTTTGGGCATCGTAATAACAAAAAAGCTGTTTCAGTCCGCTCTGCCGCAGACCCCCTAGCGTATCCCACTGGGATTGCGGTAGGCGTTCATAATGGCCGCCCGGGTTGCGGCCCGCCAACATGGCGTATAGGGTGAGCCCTGCACGGATCATCCAGGGGGGGCGGCTAGCGTGCTGGTAGACCGGTAGGTAAAAGGGGATTAGCCGGACCAACTGAGGGGCCACGTGTAACAAACGGGTGCGCTCTTGCAAACACTCCCGCACCAAACCAAACTGCATCTGTTGTAGATAGCGCAAGCCACCATGGATCAATTTGCTGGATCGGCTAGAGGTGCCCGCTGCCACATGCGCTTGCTCCAACACCACGCAGGACCAACCCGCATGGGCCGCAATTTGTGCCACCCCGGCACCGTGGATGCCTCCGCCAACCACCGCCACATCATAGTCATAGCTTGCCATGTGTCGCCCCTTTGTGGTGTGCTGAGTCCGCCCTGGTAGGCACCTTAACGCCCTATTGTGCTACGCCGGGTTGGGCGGTTAGAGCAGTTTTTTTCTATAAAAAACAAATAGGTTAATGGCCGTAACGGCAATCATTAATAGACAGACCAGCCAAAAGGCCCAAGGGTTGTCTGCACCGGGCATGCCCCCCACATTAATACCCAGCAGACCGGTTAAAAACCCCAAGGGTAAAAAGATTCCCGTAATCAGCGAAAGCATGTACATAGCGCGGTTCATGCGCACATTCATTTGGTTGTTGATCTCCTCGCGGATCACCACGGCACGCTCTCTATAACTCTCTAGATCCCCTAAATAGCGCTGTAGTTCATGCTCAACCTCACGAATTTGGCGTGTGCGCCCTTTATTGAGCCAAGAGGGGGGGCTTTTGCTCAACAGCGCCAAGGCGATTTTTTGGGGGGCGAGGTAGCGCCTTAAGTTAATCACTTTGCGCCGTAACATCAGCAACTCTTCGCGTAGGGACTCCTTTTCACCTTCTCCCATCAGCAGGGCTTGTTCGTGAAGATCCAGCTCTTCTTCCAAGGTGCCTAATAGGGGCTCCATACGGGCGTGCAGAGAGTCCAAGATGGTTGCCAAAAAACCGCCTGGGCGCATGGGGCCGCAGTTGTTTTGCAAATCGAGGGCGATGTCATGAATGGTCATGACCCGATCTCGACGGGCGGTAATGGCCCGGTTATTGTCAATGTAAATATTAACAAAAACCATATCTTCTGGTTCAGATTGCTGGTTGAAGTTTAACCCTCGCAAGGTGCCCAGCAGGCTATCACCTTCCCGGATCAGACGGGGGTGGTTTTCGGTGCTGTTTAAGACATCGCCCACCACAGGATCAAGATGGCTAGATTCGTTCATCCACCTGTGCAGACCATCGCTATCCAGTTTCCAATGTAGCCAGAGAAAACCCTGCTCAGGGCGCCAAGTGGCCAGTTGGGTGCCGTCCAGCAGGGTGCCTCCTCCCTTGCCGTCAAATAGCAGGGCGTGAATCAAACCATCCGGCATATCCATCTTGGGTTCTCCTGTTTTTGATTCTAAGGGGGCTCACCACACTCTAGCGAAAGCCGCTGCACAGTGCACCACTTGGTGTTTTTTAAGCGCAAGGTCTCTTGCTAGCATGGGGTGGGGTCTCTTGCGAGGGCATGCAGATACAGCGCGGGCATGGCAACGGCTATGCTCGCGCGGGTCACATTTCCTGTTGCAGGGCCTATCTGCATCATGAAGAAAGCCATGAAGCATGTTATACTCATGGGGGTTGAGGCATCGGAATAGGCGGAGCTGCTCAAACAAGCCTGATGGAACAGGGTCTGTTTTGCTGCCAGCGGGGGCTGGCGGTGCGACGGCTCCGCATAGGGCTGGGCAAACCTGCTGGTAGGGTAGACCAAGATGCCAGAGAGGGTGGACATGGTGTGACAACGCGAACAGGATAGCCAACAAAACATCGAGAAGATGATGAAGAGTCAATGGCTGTTCCTTTTGATCAGCAAGAAGAGAGATGCCCGTGCAATCTGAAGCTGAAGCAAAACCGGTTATCTTGGTGGTGGACGATGTGCCACAAAATTTGGATGTGCTGAAAGGGGGGTTGGCCGATGCGTACCAAGTGCGTTTGGCGGTCAGTGGTGAACGCGCCCTACGTGCGGCGCAGATTGAGCCTTTGCCCGATCTGATTTTATTGGATGTGATGATGCCGGACATTGACGGCTTTGAGGTGTGCCGACAGCTCAAAGCCAACCCATTGACCGCCGAGATTCCCGTATTATTTGTCACGGCAAAATCTGAAATGGTGGATGAGCTGCACGGTTTAGCCTTGGGTGCGGTGGACTATATTTCTAAACCCATTAGCATCCCCATTGTGCAGGCGCGGGTGCGCACGCAGTTGGCTTTGCGACGGGCCAACTGCATGTTGCAGCGTCACACCGAGCAACTGTTGCGTGAGAGAAATGTGATTGAGCGCATCATTATCAAAATGCGTGACGCCGATCATTTAAACCAGCGCCATCTTCGCTATGTGATCTCTCCCGTTGAAAAAACAGCGGGGGATATGTTGCTGGCCACGCTGCTGCCCGATGGGCGTCAATGGGTCTTGCTGGGGGACTTTACCGGGCATGGTCTGCCTGCAGCCATTGGTGGCCCGTTGGTGGCGTATATTTTTCACACCATGGCGACACAAAATGGTCAGGCGATAGCCTGTCTTGAGCAACTCAATGAGCAACTGTGCCAACGACTGCCAAGAGAGTTTTTTCTGGCTTTTACCTTGGTTGAGGTTTCGCCTGCTCGTGACACCGCAATGCTCTGGATAGGGGGCATTCCCTCGGTCTACCATTTTGCAGGGGCGCTGCACAGCATTGACAGCACTTTGCTGCCCTTGGGTATTTTTGCCGATGAGTGTTTTGCGAACCCCTCTGCTCGCCTGTCGTTGCAGGCGGGTGAGCGACTCTATGTGTGTACCGATGGTATTGTTGAGGCAAGTGGAAAGTCCGATGAAATGTTTGGGGATGCCCGATTGGCGGTTTTTTTGAAGGCGCTCTGCCGTGGAGAGCAACAACCGGAGGATCTTATGTCGCTGTTGGATGCTTATGTTGGGGGGAGAGAACACACCGATGATATTACCTTGGTAGAGATAGAGATTTAATGAATCTGGGCAGGTCAGGGGGGTGGCGTGTGCGACACCGTTGTTGGTTTTACGGAAAAGCAAAAATCGTATTTTTAGAGAATTAAAGATAAAAAGATTTTTTCTGCGAAGAATCGGGGTATAAAATTGGGTGGTATAGCGAGAGCCTATGGTCGGCATAGTAACATAGTATTGTACAGATTGCGGGTGGGTGGATACTCTGCATGGATCATCCATTTAACGCGATTTGGAGAACTGCCGTGAAAAAGTCGATTGCGCTCTTTGCTGTGCTGGCTCTGGCCCCGCTGTCGGGAGCTTGGGCTGGAGAGGATTTAATGGCTCAGGCTCGTGAACAGTTCAAGCCCATTCCTTCGGCTCCCCCTGCTTTGATGGGTAATGCTGCAACCAAGGAGCGGGTAGAGTTGGGGAAGATGCTGTTTTTTGATCCCCGTATCTCCGCCAGTCACTTAATTAGCTGCAACACCTGTCATAATGTGGGTATGGGTGGGGATGATAATCTGGAGACCTCCATCGGTCATGGTTGGGCCAAGGGACCACGCAATGCCCCAACAGCATTTAATGCGGTCTTCAATGTGGCGCAGTTTTGGGATGGTCGTGCTGAAGATCTGAAAGCCCAAGCCAAGGGTCCGGTGCAGGCTGGGGTGGAGATGAACAATAAGCCTGCTCAGGTCGAGGCGACCTTGCGCAGCATGCCTGAATATGTGACCCGCTTTGAACGCGCGTTTCCCGGTGAAAAGGTTTCGTTGAGCTTTGACAATATGGCCAAAGCGATCGAGGCGTTTGAGGCAACCTTGATTACCCCATACTCCCGCTTTGACCAATTTCTTGAGGGTAATGCTACCATCCTGAACAAGCAGGAAAAAGAGGGTCTGGCGCTGTTCATGGATAAAGGCTGTGCCGCTTGCCACGGTGGGGTGAACCTGGGTGGGCAGGGTTACTATCCCTTTGGTGTGGTTGAAAAACCCGGTGCAGACATTTTGCCGGAAGGGGATAAAGGTCGTTTTGAAGTGACGAAAACGGCGGATGACTCCTATGTGTTCCGTGCGGCACCGCTGCGCAATATTGAGTTGACAGCCCCCTATTTCCACTCGGGTAAAGTGTGGGATCTGGAGCAAGCGGTGGCGGTGATGGGGCAGAGCCAATTGGGTGAAAAACTGAGCGATTCCCAAATCCAGGCGATTACCGCTTTTCTCAAAACCTTGACCGGTGAGCAACCCAAGGTGGAGTACCCCGTGCTGCCCGTGAGCACCGCGACCACACCTAAGCCGGTGGCAATGCAATAGTCGTGTAAAATCCATAGCCAGGAGGGTGATTACCCTCCTGGCTTGGTCTTGAGACAAGACGGCTCTATTCTTGCCATGCAGGCCTTCGACAATAAAAACCACACCCTTTCCCCGTAAAGAGACCTCGCGGATCAATCCTATCCATGGGCGTGAGGGTTGGGCTGCGGTGGCCACGCATAAGGAGCATTAAGATGGGCGAGATGCCGTTTAATCTGAATCGTTATCTGCTGGGGCTCTCTTTTGCCATTGATTGTGTGGAGCGTGAGCTGCTGGGGGTGACCACCAACCATGGTAAGCGGGTGGCTTATGTGACCATGCGCATGGCCCGCGCATTGGGTCTCTCGGAGGCCGAGGTGTTTGATGGGGCGGGCTTGGCCATTCTCCATGATAATGGCTTGGCCGAGGAGCGCTTGTCCCACAGTCACAGTAAGCCTGATCGTTTGTACCAAGTCGAAGATTTGCCCGCCCACTGCGAAATTGGTGAGCATAATGTGGCCGCCTTTCCCTTTCAAAAAGAGGGGAGTGGCGTGGTTAGGTATCACCATGAGTGTTGGGATGGCTCCGGTTTTTTTGGGCTACAAGGGGATTCGATCCCCCTGCTGGCGCAGATTGTCGGGTTGGCCGATTATACCGACTTAACCTGCCGTTTTCAGGAGCCTAACCCCAACAATTGGGCGAGTGTGCGTGCTTTTGTCGCCCAGGGCCAAGGTACTCTGTTTTCGGCGGAGTTGGTGGCATGTTTTCAGCAGGTCAGCCGCACTCCCGCCTTTTGGTATGATCTGCAAGATCCTTTTATCCATGCTGCGTTGAACCGCCAAATGCCCACCTTAACGGTGGCGATGGATTGGTCGCGGGTGTTGGATATTTCCAGGGTGTTTAGTCGCATTATTGATTCTAAATCACGCTTTACCTTACGTCACACCCAGGGGTTAGAAGAGAAGGTTGGCTTTATGGCTGATTATTTTCAGATGCCCGCCGAGGAGCGTGTCACCCTGCGCATTGCCGCCAGTCTGCATGATGTGGGCAAGCTGGCGATTCCCAACACCATTTTGGATAAGCCCGGCCCGCTCAACGATGACGAGCGGCGCACGATGAATACCCACACCTACTACACTCGGCTCTGTTTGGAACAGATTCCTGGTTTTGAGCAGATTACCGAATGGGCGGCCAACCATCATGAAAAATTGGATGGCGAGGGCTACCCCTTGGGTTTGGGTCCGGAAGATCTGGATTTTAAGTGTCGATTGATGACCGTTTTAGACATTTATCAAGCATTAACCGAAGAGCGCCCCTACCGGCACGCCTTAACCCACGCGGAGAGCATGGCGATCATTGGTAAACTGCGCGATGGGGGCGGCTTGGATGCGGGCATCGTGGCCGAGGTGGACCGCGCCTTGGCTTAACCCGCATATTTCATGAATCCCAGTCGCTCTCGCTTGATCTTTAAAAGCCAAATCTCTACGCGATCATCGAAGGGATTTATGAAAGATCCGGGTTAGGTGTGGTTGCGCAGGGGGGGCCTCTGTGGTTAGGCGTTTTGGCCCTATTTCATCACTCAAACGGGGTCCAAGGCGGCCCTCATGAACAAATCTCCGGTGGGCGGTTGGGTGGTATACCCGCTGTGGCACCGGTCCAAAGGAGCCGTCATGAACAGAGCCTCGCAGTGTGGCATTCTTGAAGAGATCCCCGCCCATGGCCGTGTATTGGCCTTTCATCAGCGTACCGAAGTCTCCCCTGAGCAGGTGCTGGCAACCCTAAGTAACCTACCGGTGGATGGTCGCTATGTGGTTGGGTTTGGTTTGGGGCTGGTGCAAGGGTTACAAAAAGAGATCCCCGGTCTACGCGCTTTTCCGGTGCTGACCGGTCCAGGGTGTTCCCTTCCTTCCACCCAAGCGGATCTATGGTGTTGGGTGCGGGGAGAAAACCCCGGGGATGTCTTGCACCATGCCCGCGCCTTTAGTGCTCTGGTGGCAGCGGCTTTTACCCTGGCCCAGGGGGTGGAGCTGTTTAAATATGGCAGCGGCTTGGACCTGACCGGCTATGAGGATGGCACGGAAAACCCCAAGGGTGACGACGCCTTGCATGCGGCGTTGGTGGCGGGCTGTGGGGCCGGGTTGGATGGTTCCAGTTTTGTGGCGGTGCAGCAGTGGCAGCATGATCTGGCCCGCTTTGAAGCTTACCCCAGGGCACAGCAGGATCAGATCTTTGGGCGGCGCTTACAGGATAATGAGGAGATGGAAGATGCTCCAGCCTATGCCCATGTCAAGCGCACCGCGCAAGAGAGTTTTTCCCCCGAAGCCTTTGTGTTAAGGCGCTCCATGCCGTGGGCTGATGCCAGTGGGGAGGGGTTGGTGTTTATCGCTTTTGGGCGCTCGTTGGATGCCTATGAGGCCCAACTGCGCCGCATGATGGGGCTGGAAGATGGTATAATGGATGGGCTGTTTCGCTTTACACGCCCCCTGACCGGCAGCTACTACTGGTGCCACCCGGCCAGCGAGCAAGGGTTGGATCTGAGCATGCTGGGCCTGTAGTTTTTCATCCATCGGTGGGGGGCTTGCTCAGACGGCATATAAAAAACGGGTTCTAATCCTTGCATAGATGTAGGCGCGAGCTTCTGCAATCTTGTACAATGGCAGGGTTTTTTACTACATCGCTGTACAGGGGTCTGTACGGGGCTTTTGGGGTTTGGAGTCGTTATGGTTGCGTCGAACGGTCCGGCTGTCGCCGGCAAGGGCAGATATGCTTGGCTCATCTGGCTGTTGGTGCTGGCTGGGTTGGGTTATGCGGGCTATCAGCGCGTGACCGAGTTGATGCAGGACCCCTCTGTCAATAAAGAGAAAAAACAGCGTGCCATCCCCGTCGAGGTTGCTCCGGTGGTGCGGGGTCCGTTGGAGGCCAAACGCACCTTTAGTGGCACCCTGGAGGCCAATGCTGAACTCAGTGTGGCCCCCAAGGTGGCGGGGCGTGTCACCCGCCTGGATGTGCGCTTGGCAGATGCCGTAAGCCGTGGGCAGTTGGTGGCGGAGTTGGACCGCCAGGAGCATGAGCAGGTGGTGGTGCAGAGCCGCGCTGAATTGGCGGTGGCCCAGGCCAATCTGGCCGAGGCCGAGAGCCTGTTGGAAAATGCGCAGCGTGCTTTAAAACGGTCCGACGAACTGCGTCAAAAAGGGATCTCCAGCGAGGTACAATCCGACACTGCGCTGGCCAATCAGTTGGCCTACAAAGCCAAGCGGGATGTTGCCCGCGCCCAGCTTATCCGAGCACAAGCCGTCTTAACCACCGCAGAGATCCGCTTGGCTTATACCCATGTAGAGGCCGAGTGGCAGCAGGGTGCCCCGCAACGGCTGGTGGCCGAGCGCTTGGTGGAGGTGGGGGAGATGGTGGCGGCCAACCAGCCCCTCTTGCGGCTGGTGGAGTTGGACCCCCTCAAGGGGGTGTTTTATGTCACGGAGAAGGATTATCCCCGTCTACAGGTGGGCCAGCCCTTGCAGCTTACCACCGATGCTTATCCCCAACGCAGCTTTCGCGGTACAATCGAGCGGGTTGCTCCGGTGTTTCGCCAAGCCGCCCGGCAAGCCCGGGTGGAGCTGCAAATTGAAAATCCCGGTCAGCTCTTAAAACCCGGCATGTTTATTCGTGCCACAGTGGTGCTGGAACAGGTTGCTCAAGCCACCATCGTGCCCTTTACCGCTCTGACAAAATTGAGTGGGGTCGAGGGGCTCTATAGCCTCTCTGCCGACCGCAGCAAAGTGCAGTGGTGCCCGGTGCGCGTGGGCATACGCCAAGCCAGCCAAGTGGCGGTTACAGGTGGCTGTGTGGGGGCCTATGTGGTCACTTTGGGGCAGGAGATGCTCAACGATGGCACGGCGGTGCGGGTTGTGGATAAAAACTCGGCTGGCAAGGCCCCGGCTGGCAAGGCCCCGATTGCTCAAGGAAACAAGGCCACTCCTGCCCAAGGCTCCACCCCATGAACCTTGCCCGCATCAGCGTTGCACGCCCGGTTTTTACCAGCATGGTCACCCTGATGGTGGTGATCCTGGGTTTGGTCTCCCTCAGTCGTCTACAGATTGATCTGCTGCCCAGCATTGAGCTACCCACGCTCTCGGTGCGTACCCAGTATGAAGGGGCCAGTCCCGAGGTTATGGAGCGGCTGGTTACCCAAATTGTGGAAGAGATTGTGGCCACCGTGCCCGGTGTGGTGGAGATGACCTCGCAATCGTCAGAGGGGAATAGCACGGTAAAGGTCAGCTTTGCCTGGGGCACCGATATTGATACGGCGGCCCTGGATGTGCTGGCGACCTTGGAGGATGAGATAAACGAGCTGCCCGAGGATATCACCCGGCCACGGGTCAGTAAGTTTGATGTGGACAGTTTTCCGGTGGTCATTCTGGGCATCTCCAGCGACCTGGATCCGGTGCCCTTTACCCAGTTGATCGAAGAGCAGATTCGTTACCGTTTTGCCCGCATTGCGGGGGTGGCCCAGGTGGATGTGTGGGGCGGTTATAACCGGCAGGTACGTATTGAACTGGACCCTGACCGTCTCAATGCGCTGGGTATTCCTTTGGCGGATGTGTTGACGGCGGTACGCAACGCCAACCTGGATCGCCCGGCGGGAACCCTGGAAGAGGGGCAGTTTGAGATCACCCTGCGGGCACCGGCGGAGTTTGTGGATCTGGATGAGATTCGCCAGACCGTGGTGGTGCTACGGGATGGGGTGCCGGTGACGCTGGGGCAGTTGGCGGCGGTGCATGACCGTTATGAAAAGTTGACCCGTATGGTGCGGGTGGATGATCGGCCCGGTATACGGGTGGCCATTCGCAAGCAGGCCGAGGCCAATACGGTGGAGGTAGCTAAGCGGGTGCTGGCGGAGATTGAGGCGGTTAACCAAGCCTATCCCCGTATCCATGTGGTGCCGGTTATCAACCAGGGCAACTTTATTGAGCGCTCCATTGCCAACGTTGCCCGTTCGGTATTGTATGGCGGCGGTTTGGCGGTTTTGGTGCTGCTCTTTTTTCTGGGCAGTGTGCGGAGTACGGTGGTGATCTCGCTGGCGATTCCGATCTCCATTATCGCCACCTTTATGCTGCTCTATTTTGGGGGCTTTACCCTCAATCTCATGACCCTGGGCGGGCTAGCCCTGGGGGTGGGGATGATGGTGGATAGCTCGGTGGTGGTATTGGAAAATATTGTGCGCCGCCGCCATGAGGCCCGTGAATCCCTGCATACCGCCTCCCTGATGGGGGCGCAGGAGGTGACCTCGGCCATTATTGCCAGCACCATCACCACCTTGGTGATCTTTCTGCCGCTGGTGTTTGTGCGGGGGGTGTCGGGCATTCTGTTTCAAGAGCTGGCCTATGTGATTATCTTCTCGTTGATCTGCTCCTTGTTGGTCTCCCTGAGTCTGGTGCCGATGTTGATCTCCAAGCTGGGCAGAGGGGGGGAGGGTTCAGTGGATCTGCCGCGCTGGGCCGACCGTTGGCAGAGCGCCATGCAGCAGAGCTATGCCAACCTGTTGCAGCGGGTGCTTGAGCATCGTTGGAAAACGGTTCTGGCGGCGGTGACGCTGCTGGCAGGTTCCATGCTGCTGTTGCCCTACATTGGTACCGAATATCTGCCCCCCAGTGATGAGGGGGAGGTGCGCATTACCGGTGAGATGGCCGTGGGTACCCGTTTGGAGCTGCTGGATCAGCAGGCGCAGCGTATGGAAGCGATTGTGCGGCAGGCGGTGCCGGAGATTCAATCGTCGGTGGTCAATGTGGGGCGGTGGCGGGGAAAGACCAATGCGGAGATCCGTCTGGCGCTGGCTCCGGTCGCCGAGCGTAGCCGTTCTAATGTAGAGATTGCGGCGGATTTGCGGCGTCGTTTGGCGGGGCAGATCCCAGGCATGAAGGTGCGCACCCGCGCCCCTCAGGGGCAGTTTTTGCTGGAGCGGTTACTGGCGGCGGAAGAGGGCATTACCATTGAGGTGCGGGGGTATGATCTTCAGGTATTGGATGGTCTGGCCCAAGCGGCCATGGCGGCCATTGCGGATCTGCCCGGTGTGACCGATAGCGAGGCGAGCAAAATCGCCGGGGTGCCCCAGCGGGGCATCCATATTGATCGGGCTAAAATCGCCGATTTGGGGCTGAGTGTGCAGGATGTCACCAGCGCCATTGAGACTGCGGTGGCAGGCTCCAAAGCGGGGGAGTTTCGCGCTGCGGGTAATGCCTATCCCATTTTGGTGCAGTTGGCGGATGCGGAAAAACGCGGTTTGGATGAGATTTTGGATTTAACCCTCAGGACACCCGCCGGGGAGCTGGTGGCCATACGCAACCTGGTGAGCACCGTGGCGGGACAGGGGCCGTTGGTGATCGACCGCAAGGATCAGCAGCGGCTGGTCACGGTGAGTGCCAACGTGGCGGGGCGAGACTTGGGTTCGGTGGCTGCCGAGGTGCAGGAGCGTTTGATGCTCATTCCCCGTCCGGCGGGTTATGATCTGCTGCTGTCGGGCCACTACGAAGAGCAGGGTAAGGCGTTTCGTGAGCTGATAATCTCTATGCTGCTGGCGCTGGTGCTGGTCTATATGGTGCTGGCTTCGCAGTATGAGTCGCTGCGGGATCCGATCATTGTTATGCTCTCGGTGCCTATGGCGGCGGTGGGGGTGCTGTTGATGATGTTTTTGACCCATACCACCTTTAATCTGCAAACCTTTATTGGCTGTATCATGCTGGTGGGGATTGTGGTGAACAATGCCATTTTGTTGGTGGATCAGGCGGGCCGTTTGCGGCAGGCGGGCATGTCGGGCAAACAGGCGGTGACCGAGGCGGGCCGTCGCCGTCTGCGTCCCATTTTAATGACCACCCTCACCACGGTGTTGGCGCTGCTGCCTTTGGCGCTGGGGATTGGGGAGGGGGCGGATATGCAGGCCCCCTTGGCGCGGGCGGTGATCAGTGGTTTGGCGGGCTCTATGCTGATTACGTTGGTGATTATTCCTGTGGTCTATACGCTGTTTCACCCCGATCCCGCCCCAGGCTCAACCCAGCCCGCTGTGGAAGCATCGGTGCCATGAGCGCGCCCTTTTTGGGCAAGTGTGTGCGTCCCCCGCTGCCGTGTGGAATTGACAGGGGCCAGAGGGCGTGGAATAGTGCGTATTATTCTTACATCCCTAGCTCACGTTACGATCCTAACCAGGAGAGAACCATGTCACGATTTGCCCTGTTGGGTGCGGCCAGCCTGCTGGCTCTGTTTACAGCCCTGCCACTCTATGCGGAGGAGGCGATGCATCTCTCCGTGGCCGACCTTTATAAAGATAAAGCGGCCCTTAATGGCAAGTTGGTGCAGTTGCAGGGCAAAGTGGTGAAGGTCAATAATGAGGTGATGAAGCGTAACTTTATTCACATTCAAGATGGCTCCGGCAATCAAGAGCAAGGCACCAACGACATCACCATCACCAGCCAAGAGACCGCCAATAAGGGGGATCAGGTGGTGATTGAGGGTAAATTGGTGCTGGATACCGACTTTGGTTACGGTTATGTCTACCCCCTGCTGGTAGAAGAAGCCACCATCAAGCCCGCCCCCTAATTCCCCCCGCACACTGCCGGGGCATGCCCCGGCAGTGTGCGTGCGCTTTCCCCCCTCTATAAAAGCTGTTTTGAACATTTCCCCCTTACGGTGACTCGAAGGAAGAGCTGTTGTTCTTTCAATGTGTCGAATCGAGGTTGCGCCATGGGTGAGGTGGGTTGGTGTTTTGATAACAGCTATGGGCGTCTGCCTGCCCATTTTTATGCACGCTTGGCCCCGGTGCCGGTGGCGCAGCCGCGCTTGGTTTTATGCAACGACGCGCTGGCCCAGCAGATGGGTTTGGATTTTTCGCAGGTGGATGCGCATACCCTAGCGCAACAGCTATCGGGTAACCAGCTGCCCACCGGTGCCGAACCGTTGGCGCAGGCCTATGCGGGGCATCAATTTGGTCATTTTACCATGCTGGGGGATGGCCGGGCGATTGTGCTGGGGGAGCATTTGACCCCCAGCGGGCAACGCTTGGATGTGCAATTGAAGGGCTCAGGGCGCACCCCTTTTTCCCGCAATGGCGATGGCCGGGCGGCGCTGGGGCCGATGTTGCGGGAGTATATCATCAGCGAAGCGATGCATGGATTGGGTATTGCCACCACCCGCAGTTTGGCGGTGGTCGCTACCGGTGAAGTGGTGATGCGGGAAGAGCCCTTGGCGGGGGCCATTCTGACCCGAGTGGCGGCCAGCCACGTGCGGGTGGGCAGCTTTCAATATCTGGCCATGCGTGAGGATGAGGCGGGTTTGGCGCAACTGGCGGCGTATACCTTGGCGCGTCACTATCCAGAGCGGCAGGGGGGGGATAACCCTGCCCTGGAGCTGCTTAAAGGGGTACTGCAACGGCAGTTAAGTCTGGTGGTGGCATGGATGCGGGTCGGCTTTATTCATGGGGTTATGAACACCGATAATACCACCCTATCCGGCGAGACCATCGACTATGGCCCCTGTGCATTTATGGATCATTACCATAAAGATACGGTGTTTAGCTCCATTGATCACGCCGGGCGCTACCGCTACGGCAATCAGCCCCGTATGATACGCTGGAATTTGGCCCGTCTGGCCGAGGCGCTGTTGCCTCTGCTGCACCCCAAGCCCAATAAGGCGATTGCCCTGGCCGAGGAGGTGGTGTTCGCCTTTGATGATCGCTATACCGCCAGTTGGCGGGAGATGATGGCCCACAAACTGGGGCTGTTTGAGTTGCAGGATGGGGATGACGCGCTCATGGAGCAGCTGCTAACCTGGATGCAGCAAAGCCAGGCCGACTATACCCAGACCTTTCGCCAGTTGAGCACGCCAGCGGGGTCACCGCCATGGCTGGCCAGCTTGGAGCCTTGGTGGCAACAGTGGCAGGCCCGCTTGGCCCGTCAGGCCCAGCCATTAGAGAGGGTCTATGCGCGGATGCAGCAGGTTAATCCGGCCATTATACCGCGTAATCACCGGGTGGAGGCCGCTTTGCAGGCAGCCACCGAGGCGGGGGATCTGGCTCCAGTGCGGCAACTGGTGGCGGCCCTGCAAGATCCTTATCACGACGGGGTGGCACAGCAAGCTTATGTCACCCCACCCGCACCGGCGCAGGTGGCCCACTATCAAACCTTTTGCGGTACCTGAGGGGTCGTGCCGCGAGCAGCCAGCGTAACACTGTATTTTGTGGGCCGATCCTGTATGATGCCAACGCCATGATCATGACCGATTCATAGACAGGGAGCACACTTGCATGAGCGACGACGCACAAACCCCTTACAGCAACCTGAGCCCCGATGCGGTATTAAATGCGGTGGAGCGCTCGGGCTGGCGTTGTGACGGGCGGCAGTTGGCCCTGAACAGTTTTGAAAACCGCGTCTACCAGATTGGCTTGGAAGATGGCTCCTTTGTAGTGGCCAAATTTTACCGGACCGGGCGTTGGAGTGACGCCGCGATTTTGGAAGAGCATCGTTTTACCCAAGAGCTGGCGGCGTTAGAGTTGCCGGTGGTGCCACCGCTGGTGACGGCGGCGGGGGAGACGCTGTTTCATGACGGTAACTTTCGGGTGGCGCTGTTTCCCCGGCGCGGGGGGCGAACCCCAGATCTGGAGCATGGTGAGACTTTAAAACGCATTGGCCGGTTGATGGGGCGCATGCATGGGGTGGCGGCGCAGCGTCCCTTTGAGCATCGAGAGACCTTGGATATTCAATCCTTTGCCATTGATTCCTACCAGTTTTTATTAAGCTCTGGTTTTGTGCCGCCCGCTTTGGAGCAGGCGTATCAATCTTTGGCGGAAACGTTGGTGGCGCAGGCGCAGGGCTGTTTTGAGCGGGCGGGTAATTTTCAAAGCATTCGGCTGCATGGGGATTGTCACGCGGGCAATATCTTGTGGACCGATGAAGGGCCCCACTTTGTGGATTTTGATGATGCCCGCATGGGGCCGGCCATTCAAGATTTGTGGATGTGCCTCTCTGGGGATCGAGAGGAGCGGGCGGTGCAGATGAACCACTTGCTGGATGGCTATGAAACCTTTTTTGAGTTTGACTACCGCCAACTGCACCTGATTGAGGCGCTGCGCACCTTGCGCATGATCCACTACGCCGCCTGGATCGCCCGCCGTTGGGCCGATCCTGCTTTTCCCCGCGCCTTCCCTTGGTTTGACGGACCGCGATATTGGGATGAACATATCCTGGCCCTACGGGAGCAGTCGGCCTTAATGGATGAACAACCGCTCTCGCTGCTGGTCTCCTAAGGCCGTTGCTGAGCTGCGGGGGAGACAAGGGCTAAATAGGGTTTACTCTCCCGCTCAACCTGTCGCGGTCGCAGCGATCGTATGACAGGGGCAGCGGTTAAACATAGATTGGGGCCATTTGACGCCAGTAGCGCCCCCGGTGGGCGCGGCCCTCCCACTCGTGCAGCGCGTGCCACACCCCTTTTTCCCAGAGCAGGCGGCTTAGGTGGCGGTTGTTGCCCAAAAAGGGATCCTCTTTACCAATGGTGAGTACAATATCCATTTTACGCAGTTGCTCAAGGCGCCACTCGCAAGAGAGCCGGGGCAGATAGTGAACCGGGGTATGGTGGTAGATGTAACCATCATAATGACCATTAAAAAGATCCTGAAAGCTCTCCACCCCCATGGTCAGGTCATAGCGCCCAGAGAAGGCCACCACCTTTTGAAAGAGATGGGGATAACGAAAGGCAAAGTTCACCGCGTGGAACGCCCCCAGGCTGCAACCGTGGGAGATGGTGCAGGGGTGGTTGTTTTTCTTCGCCATTAACGGCAAGACTTCGTTGAGCAGATACTCTTCAAACTGCATATGCCGGTGTACCCGGTCGCTGGGTTGGCACCAAAAGCAGTAAAAGCTCTCATGGTCCAGGCTATCCACACAGTAAAGTTGCAACTGCCCCGCATTGATTTTTGGGGCCAAACTCTCGACTAGTCCTAGGTTTTCATACTCATAAAAGCGACCATCACGGGTGGGAAAGATCAATACCTTGGCCCCCGCATGACCAAAAATAAGCAGCTCCATATCCCTATTTAGACGATGGCTGTACCAGCGGTGGTATTCACGATTCATCTTAATTCCTCCTCTCTTAATCGCTATAGAGTGGCAAAAAATTGTTTTAGACCACTGCGCATGCTGCGTCGTTCAGCGGCCTCTTTGGGATAGGGGTGGTGTCCAGCCGTTAGAGCAAAATAGTGTTTTTCACTGGGTATCGCATTCAAAATAGCATATTGACCCGGAGGGGGAACCACCGGGTCGAAGGCGGCCACTGCCAAGTGCATGGGGATGGTGATAAAACGGGCGGCGGTGGCAGCGTCGTAGTAACGCAAGGTTTGCAAGGCGGTGCCGTGTTCCGCTTGAAAACGCGCCACGCTGGCGCTGCTGCCATGGCTGGGTAGCGTCACCCGTAAAGGGTGGTTACCAAAACTGGGAATATTTAAGTGACCACGGGTAATGCGGTGGTCCCAAGGGATCGCCATAGCACCGATGCCGCCGCCAAAACTGATCCCCATATATCCAATATGCCCCGCGATCCAGGGGTAGAGGGTCAGCAGGGTCGAGACACCCAACCATATATCCTCCACACAGCCGCCCAAGATATAGCGATCGACCCGGTGGATGTCGTGCAGCACATGCCAGTAGGGATCGGTAGAGATTGGGGGGTGGGCGCTGCGGCTAATGCCCCGGCAGCAGGGAAACAGCAGGGCACTGCCAGCGGGCACCGGCAGATCCAGGTCGGGGCCTTCACGACCGCTGTAGCCATGGCTGATAATAAAGCCGCGTTTGACCGGCTTGTCTTTAGGGATTAACAACCAGCCACCAATGCCAAAATGATCGGTGGAGGTGTAGCCGCAATCATAGATATGGTACCCCTCGTGGTGAATATTGCTCCCCTTGAGCATGGGGCGGGGGTCGACCTGTAGGGCGCGGGCATAACGGGCTTGCCAGAAGGCTGCAAAATCATCGGGCGGGGGGGGCGAGCCAACGCAGAGCAAGCAGGCTTGATCGTAGCCATGGCTGGCATCAAAGGGTAAGCTGTTTGGGATCATAAGGTTCTCAGAATGGGGGTTAATTTTTTTTTATTTTGCCGGAAGTATAGGCTATTGTGGTGGCACTTGGGTAACAAATGCACGAAAGGGTGTACGATTTGTGCCCTTAGATGGCTCTAACCGGCAACCAGAAACAGGTGGAGATACTTTGAAAACGATTTTTTTGATGATGGTAGGGGTTATGGCATGGGCGGGTTCACTACAGGCCCAGGAACTGGATTCAGAGCAGATGGCCGCCTTGCAGGTGATGAGCAGTTATATGGATGAGTCCACCCATACCCAGGGTATGGTCACTCCTCAGCAGGTGCAGGCCAGTTATTTGGGGGTGGCGCAGATTCTGGATACCCGTGAAGAGGCCCAGTATGAAGAGGGCCATCTGCCCGGTGCGGTACCCATGGAGTGGCGGCAGGTGCTGGAGCGTCGGCAGGAGATCGCCACCGATAAGCCCGTGCTACTCTATTGTGGCACGGGGGCGCTCTCTGCCCAAGCGGGTTTTGCCTTGCGGGCGTTGGGCTACAGCAATGTGGTGATTATGCGCGGTGGTTATCATGATTGGCAAAAGCTGATGGCTGGTCAGTAAGGGGCTAAGCCGCCCATAAAGCAGAAGCCCAATCCTGGGCGGGATTGGGCTTGTGTTTAGGGGTGACATTTTTCTTCTTGTTGGGGATCACCTGCTGGGGAATCTTGGTTACCATGCGGGCGATGGGGTCGCGGCGCTTGGGCAGGCTGGCCGGTTTGGGGCGTTTAGACATGGTGCGGCTCCTTTGCAAACAGGGGTTGAATCGCCCTTAGACATAGCCTGTTTGCACGGGTTCCCTAATTTTCCATGGTCTCATCGAGCGGGGCAAAACGCAGGATGCCAGGGGCAGGTTCGGACAGCCAGTTGTGCAGAGGACGCACCCAAGCGCTGTTGTTGTCATACTCACACAGATAGTGCACCATCCAACGCTCATCTTCCGAGTGACGCACCATGCCCAGCACCCGGTAGGTGCCCCCTTTGTAGTGGCGATAGCGTCCCGTTTTAACGGTTGTGGGGGGCATGGTTGTCTCCTTGGTGATCGTTCAACTGAGCGGAATGTTTTGTTAGGGCGCCACCACCGGCAAGCCCTCTTGACGCCATTGAACCATGCCCTGTTTCGCATTATAGACCTTGGTATAGCCCATTTTTTCCATTAAATGCTGGGCAAGATAGGCGCTGCGGTTGCCGGTGCGGCAAAAGATAATCACCGCTTGATCGGGTTTGACTTGCTGCTGGAAGGTGGGGAAAAAATCGGGGTAGACCTGCCCATTTTGGCTCACAAAGCTAAGCTTATGGCTGCCTTCGATCACACCGGTTTGACGCCACTCGTCGGGGCGGCGGATGTCATACAGGGGCACGCCATCTTGCAGCAGTTGCTGTAACTGGCGGTTATCCACATTGGTATAGGGTGGCTGGGTGCAGCCTGTCAGCAAAAGCAGCAGGCTAACCACAAGAGCAGGCAGAAAAAAATGGCGCTTGAGCATGGTGTCATCCTAGGCTAAGAGATCATAAATAGGCTCTGATCCTGGCGTGTGGTTAACGAAAAATCAATGTTTATTGCCCTTTTATGTCATGCTGGGGGCCAGATCTGCGCGGCTGGTTACGGCGCTGTGGCAGGGAGCATTTTAAGGATACCGTGACGGGGACATAAAGGTATTGGGGGTTTTTATGCAGCATCTCTCCACCACGCATCAGCAGATTAGCGCACGCACCATTGCCCACTATGCGGAACGGCTGGAAAGCTTTTGGCAGGCCACCCGCGACCATGATGTGGCACAAAATATTCATGCGCTGCTGTCGGCACTGCCCCAGGGGCGTTCTTTGTCCATTCTCGATTTTGGCTGTGGTCCAGGGCGGGATCTGCGCACCTTTAAAGAGCTTGGCCATCAACCCACCGGCTTGGACGGCTGTGCGGGCTTTTGCCAAATGGCCCGAGCCTATGCCCAATGCCCCGTGTGGCGGCAGGATTTTTTAGAGTTGGCGCTTCCCCCCAGTAGCTTTGATGGCATTTTTGCCAATGCCTCGCTGTTCCATGTGCCCAGCACCCACCTGCTCAAGGTGCTTACCGAACTGCACACCGCCCTTAAACCCCAGGGGGTTCTATTTACCTCGAACCCCCGAGGCAGCAGCGAGGGGTGGCAAGGGGAGCGTTATGGCCACTATATGGAGTGGGAGGTCTACCAACCGCTGTTGGTGCAGGCGGGTTTTGAGCCCATTTCCCATTATTATCGACCGCCAGACAAACCCCGGGCCGAGCAAAACTGGTTGGCGGTGGTCAGTCGAAAAAGGGGTTAAGGCCGTGTCATAAACGGAAGCCGCCCTCTACCACAGCCGCGACAACGCCATGAGCGCCATAAGTAGGAAAAGGAGTCCGCCCGCCTGATGCAAACGCTGCATCGGCATGCGGGTTAGCACTTTATGCCCCAGCAGCGCACCCATGGCCGAGGTGGCGATTAAGGCCAAGGTGGCCCCCAGCCAGACATCAACCGGGTTTAGGGTGGTGGAGAGCCCCGCCACCGCAATTTGGGTTTTATCCCCCATCTCTGCCATCAAGATCATGCTCAGAGCGGTGAAAAACAGGCTTCGATTCGAGGGTGGAAGGGGCTCCTCTTCGTCGTCAGCGGGTGTGCGCAGCATCTGCACGCCAAACAGGGCAAACAGCCCCGCCGCCAGCAGTGCAATCAGTGTGTGGGGGAGCAGCTGCGCCAAGACCCCTCCTAGGGTGACAGCCACCCCATTTAACACCATAAAGGCCAGGGCGGCCCCCGCCACCACCGGCATGGGGCGGTGCCGCGCGGCCAGCACCATGCAGACCAACTGGCTCTTATCGCCCATCTCCGCTAAACCGATGAGCAGCGCGGTACTGACAATGGGTGTGGGTATACTCTCAAACGCCATGTGTCGTTTACCTCGGGTTAAATTCTGTGGGGCTGGGGCAGACACCATAGCCCGAAACCTGCTAAGATTAAACCCTTTTTGCATCTCCATGGGCAATATTGACACCCCATTGCAGCCTCCACCGTAAGGCGTTGTAGGGATTGGTAGGAAATGTTTTTTTGAAGAATCTGACCAGCGGTCATAAAATGCCCTATGGTCAGATACTTTGGAGGTGACATGGCAGTTCAGGATCGAAAAGCACGGGAGTTTGCCAGGCGCGAGCGGGAAATTTTGGATGCGGCCTTAGAACTGATGGATCAGCCGGAGTGGCAAACGGTGACGGTGGCGGATATTGCCCGTGCTGCGGAGATTGGTAAGGGCACCATCTATAAACATTTTCCCAGCAAAGATACGTTGTATGCCCAGCTCTCTATTGAGTTTGGTAAGGATTTTTACCACACCTTAACCGACCATTTGGACATGCAGCAGCCGGTCATTCCGCTGCTAAGGGCGCTGCTGGAACGGTTGTGGAATCTGCATCTATCGGGGCAAAAGTATCATCGGCTACTACTCTATTGCAGTGCCAAGGATTTTCGGGAGCGCTTGCCAGAGAGTTACCGCTCACTGTTGCAGCATAAGGATGAAGCCTTTGAGCGGCTGTTTGCGGGCATACTCGCCCGTGGCGTGGAAGAGGGGGTGTTCCCCCGAGGTATTCCGTTGGAAGAGATGTTACGCACCGCGCGGGCTGCCTTTGAAGGGGGGATCGCCATGCTTTGGAACCGGCTGGATGATGGGGTGGATAAGGTTCAATTTACCCAGCGTATGACCCAGTTTGTATTGAGCGGTCTCTGTTATATGGATCGAGAGAGGGGTTAGTGGCGGCCTTAACCGCCGCCGATATGGGTGAATTGGGATAGGTTTCGGCTGAATATGTGACGATTGGTCACCCTTTGAACAAAGGTCGATCATGGCGGCAGCATGCTATTGTGGGGATTCACGGTACAGCGGTGTTGTGGTTCCATGACCCGGTGGGAACCTGTTTGAATGAAGGCTATGGACAGCAGCATACGGTAAAGGTGGGAGTACAACCATGCAACGTTCTTTAATCGTGGCGGTGGTGTTGGCCATGGCAATGGCGGTTTGGTTAGCGGGTGGCCAACAGGTGCGGGCCAAGCAGGCCGCCCCCTCGGGGGTTAAAGGGGGGGAGCCCGCGCTGACGTTGCCCCGTGTTCAAGTGAAACAGTTTGCCTTGCAGAGCATCCAGCGTGAGATTGTATTGCAGGGGCAGACTCAGCCCCTGCGGGTGGCAACCTTAAAAAGCGAGACCACCGGCAGGGTGGTGGCGCTGCCCGCCGAGCGTGGTCAGCGCGTTGAGCTGGGGGCGGCATTGGTCCATTTAAGCCCAGAGGATCGTGGCGCACGCCGTCGTTTGGCCCAAGCGGGTGTGGCCCAAGCGGAAGCGGCTTTGTTTGCGGCAAAAGCATTGAACAAAAAGGGGTATCAGGCCGATTTGCAGGTTAAAGAGGCCAATGCCCAACAACAAGGCGCGCTGGCAGAATTGGCGGCGATTGAGTTAGATATTCAGCACACAATCTTGCAGGCTCCCTTTGCGGGGGTGGTGCGAGAGCGGTTTGTGGAGCTGGGTGAATATGTCGCGCCTGGGGATGCGGTGGTGGAGTTGTTGGATGATAGCAGCGTCAAAGTGGTGGCCGATCTACCCCAGCAAAAGTTGAGCAGCATCCATGTGGGTATGGTTGGGCAAGCAAACTGGCTGGATGGCCGTCGTCGCTCGGGGGCGGTAGGGTACATCAGCCCTCTGGCCGATGCGCAAACCCGTACCTATAGGGTGGAGTTACGCGTGGACAACCCCGATGGCACGCTACCCTTAGGAGCCAGCGTGGAGATTGTATTGAGTTTGGGCGCGGTGCAGGCGCACCATCTTTCCCCCGCGCTGCTTAATCTGGATGCCCATGGTAATTTGGGGGTCAAAGCGGTGGATGCCCAGCAACAGGTGGTGTGGTATGGGGTTCAGGTGGTGCAGGCTGGGTTGGATGGTATTTGGGTGACGGGTCTGCCCGAAGGTGTCTCCATTATCACCCTGGGGGGTGGTTTTGTGAAGGTGGGCCAGCAGGTAACCCCCCGTCAAAGCTCTTAAGGGATAAAAGGACCTGCCCAAACCATGAATGCCATGATTACCGCAGCCTTTACCCACGCCCGCACCACGCTGCTGGTGTTTTTGTTTGTGCTGATCGCCGGTGCCAGTTCCTATGTGACCATTCCCAAAGAGTCTGATCCTGATGTGAAAATTCCCATCATCATCGTTTCGGTGGGTTATGAGGGGATCTCCCCCGAGGATGGTGAACGTCTGCTGATTAAACCCCTGGAAAAGGCTTTGCGGGGGTTGGACGGTCTGAAAGAGATGGACGCGGTGGCGGCGGTGGGCACGGTTTCGGTGACGTTGACCTTTGAGGCGGGTTTTGATGCAGATAACGCCCTGCGCAAGGTGCGCCAAAAGGTGGATGATGCCCGCCCCGAGATGCCCAGTGAATCCGACGAGCCGGTGGTGCAGGAGATCAACGTCGCGCTGTTTCCGGTGATCACCGTTGCGTTGTCGGGGCAGGTGGATCCGCTGGCCCTACGCAAAATGGCCCGCGATTTAAAAGATCGTATCGAGGCGGTGAGCGGGGTGTTGGAGGTCGACATTGGCGGCGACCGGGAAGAGATGGTAGAGATCCTGGTGGACCCCGTTTTGTTAGAGACCCTTAACATCAGTTTTGCCGAGGTTGTGCAGTTGGTGACCCGCAACAACCGGCTGGTCCCTGCGGGGGTGATTGATACCGGTTTGGGGCGTATGTCTATCAAAGCGCCGGGACTGGTGGAGGGGGTGGCGGATCTGCTCGCCATGCCGGTTAAGGTGAGCGGGGACACGGTGGTCACGTTCGATCAAGTGGCGACGGTGCGGCGCACCTTAAAAGACCCCGAGGGATTTGCCCGTATGGATGGCAACCCTACTCTAACCCTGGAGGTTAAAAAACGGTTGGGGGCCAATATTCTGGATATGGTGGCCGAGGTCAAACAGGTGGTCAAACAAACCCAGCAAGGCTGGACGCTGCCGGTAACGGTGGGTTTTTCTAACGATCAATCCACCCGTATTCAGGATATGTTGGGGGATCTTGAGAATAATGTGTTGGCGGCCATCGTCTTGGTGATGATCGTGGTGGTGGGGGCGTTGGGGGGGCGGGCAGCGGTGCTGGTAGGGTTGGCCATTCCTGGGGCCTTTTTGGCGGCGATTTTGGCTCTGGATCTGTTGGGTGTGACCATCAATATTGTGGTGCTGTTCAGTCTGATCCTGGTGGTGGGCATGCTGGTGGATGGGGCCATTGTGGTGGTGGAGCAGGCGCAGCAGCGGCGGGGGTGGGGGGAGCCGGGTTTGCTGGCGTTTCAAAATGCGGCCAAGCGCATGGCTTGGCCGGTGATCTCTTCGACGGTGACCACCTTGGCGGTGTTTATGCCCCTGATGTTTTGGCCTGGGGTGATTGGGCAATTTATGAAATATCTGCCCATGACGGTGCTATTGGCGCTGTCGGCTTCGTTGGCGATGGCCTTGATCTTTATGCCAGTATTGGGAGGTTTGGTCAGCCATAGGGCACCCTCTCCTGATAACCAGGGGGGATGGGGTGGTCGGCTCTATGGTCGGCTGCTGGCGACGTTATTACCCCATCCAGGCAAGGTATTGTTGGTGGCGTTGCTCTTTATGGTCGGCGCTTTTGTGCTTTATGGGCAGGTGGGTAAGGGGGTGGAGTTTTTTCCGGATGTGGAGCCCGACTTTGCGCAGATTATCATCCATGGGCGTGGGGATCTGTCGATTCACGAAAAGGATGAGGTGGTGCAGCAGGTGGAAAACCAGTTGCTGGGCTATGGGGAGCTAAAGGTGGTGTATGGGCGCTCTTTTGCCCATGGCGGTGGGGCGGGGCGGGCAGAGGATACCATTGGGGTGATCCAGCTTGAGTTTGTGGATTGGGATCAACGCCGCCCAGCCAACCGCATTCTGGACGAAATTCGTCAGCGTTTACAGGGTGTGGCGGGGGTGGAGATTGAGGTACGCAAGCAGGAGGATGGTCCCGGTGGGGGTAAACCGGTGCAGTTAAAGGTGGTGGCAAATGAAGGTGCCGCGCCAGAAGCGGCGGTCGAACAGATTCGCCAAGCGATGACGGGCATGGGCGGTTTTGTCGATATGGAGGATGATCGTGCCCCCCCAGGGGTTGAGTGGCGGGTGTTGGTGAACCGCGCCGAAGCGGCCCGTTTTGGGGCCGATGTGGCCACGGTAGGCTCCGCCGTGCAGCTGGTTACCAGTGGCGTGTTGATGGGCAATTATCGTCCCAGCGATGCCGATGACGAGGTGGATATTCGGTTACGTTTTCCCGAAAGTTTTCGTCACTTAGACCTTCTTAATAGCTTGCGTACCCCAACGCAACGGGGGTCGGTGCCGTTAAGCAACTTTGTGCAGGTGGTGGCGGCTCCCAAGGTGGAGTCGATCAAGCGCAGTGGGGGCAGTCGGGTGGTGACCATCTCGGCGGATGTGGCAGAGGGGTTGTTGGTCGATACGCAAGTGACCCAGCTTAAAAAGAGGCTCGCCAGTATGGAGCTGGGAAAGGGGATTGACGTCACCTTTAAGGGGGAGGATGAGGATCAGCAGGAGACCATGGCCTTTTTGAGCAAAGCCTTTGTGGTGGCGATTTTTTTGATGTTTCTGGTACTGGTGACGCAGTTTAATAGCCTGTTTCAGGCGGTATTGGTATTGTCGGCCATTATTTTTTCCACAGCGGGGGTGCTGCTGGGGCTGCTGGTATCGGGAGAGCCCTTTGGCATTGTCATGGGGGGTATTGGGATCATTGCCCTTGGGGGGATCGTGGTCAACAATAATATTGTGCTGATTGACTGTTACAATGGTTTGCGGGCCGAAGGGCACAACGCTTTGGAGGCCGCCAAGATGGCGGGGGAGCAGCGCTTGCGCCCGGTATTATTAACCGCCGGTACCACCATTTTGGGGCTGATGCCCATGGCGCTGGGGGTTAATCTGGATTTAATGGGGCGGGAGATTTTGATCGGTTCGCCCTCGACCCAGTGGTGGATACAGCTCTCCACCACCATTGCCGGGGGGTTGACCTTTGCTACCCCTTTAACCCTGTTACTCACCCCCTGCTTGTTGGTGGGCTGGGTGGCGTTGGCTGCACGTATTCATAGAGTGTGGGGGGGGAAGCGTGGCCATGGAGCCGTTTAAAGAGCGGTTTAACGCGCCGTTGGTAAGGGCCATGGCGGCCCATTTGCAACGGGTGATGCCCGGTTTTGATGGGCCGCGTTTTTGTCACATCGCCTTGCAGGGGTTGGATGCGCTGGAGCTCAAGGCCCGTTCTCGGCAGATTACCCGTGCGCTGGTCGCCACTTTGCCCGCATCCTTTAGCCCATGTTTAACGTTTCTCTGCCGAATTTAGGCATGTTTGGCCTGTTGATGTATTTTAACATATTGATTTATATGTACTCACAAATTCAAACATGTTTTGTAGTGCCATAATAAATTATTATGTCTTGCGCCACCATGGTTCTTTTGGTATAATTCCGAATATGTATATACGACGCACACAAACCCGCAATACAGCCACAGGCGAATCTTACTACACGCATCGCCTGGTTCAATCCCTTCGTGTCGGCACGAAGGTCAGGCAGGTGACACTCTTGAATCTTGGCCGTCATTTCGCCATAGGCCAGAATCACTGGCCCACCTTGTGTTCACGTATCGATCAACTGCTAAGCCCTCAGAAGACACTGATTTCTCTTGATTGTCCTTCGCAAGTGGAGCGGGAGGCCCAGCGTATTGTCGCGCAATTGTTGACCCGTCAGCCGGAAGCAATCCCGTCTGCCAAGGAGACGGAAACCGGCCTTTCCCCAGAGGATGTGCAAACAGTATTGGTGGACTCTCTTGAAATGAACCGCCCCCGGAGTGTGGGGGTGGAGCAGGTGGGACTATGGGCCATGGGTAAGGCAGGGTTTACAGAACTGTTGGCCGATGTCGGACTAACCGGCCCTCAGCGAGCCGCAGCCATCGGCGCCATTATTGGACGCATGGCCGCACCTGGTTCCGAACGGGCGCTGCATAGATGGCTCAGCGCCCAAAGCGGCCTAGGGGAGTTGCTTGATGTGGACTTCGAGACCATGAGCCTGATGCAATTTTACCGAGTTTCAGACCTATTGATCAGAAACCGCGAGGCTATCGAAAACAGATTGTTTTCCAAGATTAACGATCTATTCAACCTGCCGGGCACCGTCACCTTATACGATTTGACCAATACCTATTTTGAGGGAGAGGCAGAAGGAAACAGCAAAGCTCAGCGGGGGCGCTCAAAGGAGAAGCGTTGCGACTCTCCCCTGTTGACCTTGGGTCTGGTACTCGACGGTAGCGGGTTTGTGCGCCGTTCGCAGATTTTCCCCGGCAATGTCTCCGAAGGGAGCACCCTGGAAGGGATGCTCAAAGGCTTGAATGCTCCCAATGGTGCCTTGGTGGTTATGGATCGGGGGGTAGCCACTGAGGCCAATCTTGTCTGGTTACGCGACAAAGGCTATCGTTATCTGGTGGTCAGCCGAGAACGCGAGCGGCAATTCGATTTCAACGGTGCTGCATGTATCGAAACGGCCGCAAAGGAACAGATCCACATCCAAAAAGTTCTCAGCGACGATGGCCAGGAGGTGAGGCTTTACTGTCATTCCCAACGCCGTGCGGAAAAGGAAAAGGGGATCTCCCGGCGTTTTGCCGAGCGCTTTGAAGCCGGTCTGACTAAGCTCTCCGAGGGGCTTTCCAAGCCCCGCACCACAAAGAATATCGATAAACTTTGGGAGCGCATTGGACGGCTGAAAGAAAAAAATCGTGGTATAGGCCAGCACTACCACATCGAAATCATCCCGGACGACAGTGGTTTGCAGGCCCAAGCCATCCATTGGAAACAAAAACCGCTCGATGGCACCTCGCTGACCCACCCTGGGGTCTACTGCCTGCGTAGCAACGAGACCGGCTGGGATGAGGAGCGCTTATGGCGCACCTACATCACCCTCACGGATCTGGAATCGGTGTTTCGCTCTCTCAAATCGGAATTGGGCTTGCGTCCACTCTTCCATCGGAAAGAGGAACGCAGCGATGGTCATCTGTTTATCACCGTGCTGACCTACCAGATCGTACAGATAATACGTCAACAATTGGCGGAAAAAGGTATCCACGGTCGCTGGAGCACGCTGCGAGACATCCTCTCCAGCCAGTGCCGGATTACCGCTTCATTTCGACGACCCGATGGACATTCCTTGCAGGTGCGCAAAGCCACCAGACCTGAGCCTGAACAACAGAAAATCTTCCAGGCGCTTGGAATCCATGCAAACCCAGGCGGGGTGAAAAAGATGGTCGTCTGAGCACATTTTCCAAAGAATGCACAGTTTGTAGTGCCACTCGAAAAAAATACACATCGTAAGATTCTGTATTTTAAGATCTTCTACAATAGCCTGTTAAACATGGGTTAGCCAAGCCGCGCAAGGGTTGGAGGCCGCGCTGCACCCGGTGCAGGATGCCGCTTTGGCCGATATGGTGATGGATGAACGGGGTGTTGCAGGGTGGGCCATTATGCCCATGGCCGATTATGTGGCCGAGCGGGGGCTGCATGAAGGGGCGTCTGCGTTGGCTCTGCTGGGGGCGATGACACAACGCTTTTCAGCGGAGTTTGCCATACGCCCCTTTTTACAGCACGACCCCCAGCAGAGCATGGCGCAGCTTATGCTGTGGGCGAGGGATGAGAATGAACATCTGCGGCGCTTGGCCTCGGAGGGGAGTCGACCTCGGTTGCCGTGGGGTATGCAACTGCCCGCTTTGCGCGCGGACCCTACCCCGCTGTGGCCGCTGTTGGCGCGGTTGATGGATGATCCTTCAGCCTATGTGCGGCGTTCGGTTGCCAATAACTTAAACGACATTGCCAAGGATCATCCCCAGCAGGTGGTGGATTTTTTAATGCCGTGGCGAGTTGGTGCCAGCCAAGCGCGGCTACGGTTGATGCAACACGCCTGCCGTACCCTGATCAAGCAGGGGCATGCCGGGGCATTGGCCCTGTTGGGTTATGCGCCGCCAATCCTACAGGGGGTGTCGTTGCAGCTCTTTACCCCCCAAGTTACGCTGGGTGAGCGGCTCTCTTTTGGGGTGGAGCTACAGGCGCAGAGTGAGCAAAATTTGATTTTGGACTACGCCATTTACCATGTAAAAGCCAATGGGCAGCGCACCGCCAAGGTGTTTAAGTGGAAAAAACTCACCCTCTCTGCGGGTCAGACGGTGGGCATGCAGCGGCATCACCCCATCAAGGTGATCACCACCCGGCGTTACTATAGTGGGCAACATCGTTTAGAGTTGCTGGTCAATGGGCAAGCCTTGGCTGGGGCGGAGTTTGATCTGCGGGTGATCTAAACAGGGGTCGCGCTGGTGGGGTGTGCTACCCCTAGCGGGTTTGTTGCGTGCGCCTATGCGCCAAGGGCTACGCCGCCCCGTTCCCGGCTATCTGCGATCCGAAGGCATAAACATCATGGTTAACATACCCGCCACAATCGCCGTGTAAAGGCCGATGTAACCCGCCGTGCCCAGGGTGTCTGAGATTGCTTTGTGTTGCTCGGCAAAGTAGGCCATGCCGCCCAATCCCACCACCGCCACCACCATACCAAGCCCCGTTAAGAGGGGGAATAACCGATAATATTTCATAAAAAAACTCGCCTACCTAAAACGCGGGCAGGCAGCGCCTGGCGTTTTCCATCTGGGTTGAAAGGGCGTGTGTGTCGCCGCCCATTCTAGCAAGACTGCTGCCCTTGAGCCAGTGATGGAAGGGGGGCTGGCGTTGACCGCAGGCTTGTGTGGTGGCTTGCATAAAGATGTAAACCAACCTTCCAATTTGTTTAAGAAATCGCAACTTGGTTTGCAGAAAAGCCTGAATGATAAAATGGACATAGTTATAAACACATGAATATAAAAGAATTAATTTTGGTCTCTCCGTTGCTATAGGGTGAAAGGTCTGGTGTGGGTGGACGCTAGGGGTTCCGCACCTGCCAACGCACCTGTTTTTGGCTCTGTCTGTGCGGGCAGGGCTGTTTCGCAATAGGGAGACCCTCAATGGCAGTAACAGAGAGCGATTTTCTGGATTTGGAACAGCGACTGGGGGTTTCCCGTCGGGCCTTTTTAAAGTTTTGCGCGGGTGTCGCCGCCTCCATGGGACTCGGTGGAAATGCGGGTTTGGCCATGGCCGAGGCGGTGGTCACGGCCAAAAAGCGGCCCCCGGTGATCTGGCTGCATGGCCAAGAGTGTACCGGTCCTTCAGAGACGCTGCTGCGTTCGGAGCAGCCCAGTCTGGAAACCCTGATTTTAGATCTAATCTCCCTGGAGTATCACCAAACCCTGGATGCCGGGGCGGGTCATGGTGTGGAAGCGCGTAAACGGCAATCCATGGAGGAAAATAAGGGCAAGTATGTGTTGGTTATTGAGGGCTCCATTCCCCTGGCCGATGGCGGTATTTATTGCAAAATCGGCGGTCAAACCATGCTGGAGGCCACCAAAGAGGCTGCCGAGCATGCGGCGGCTATCATCGCTTTTGGTTCCTGTGCCAGTTGGGGTGGGGTGCCCTCATCGGGCATCAACCCCACCGGTGCGGTGGGGGCCCCGGCGGTGATTACCGATAAGCCAGTGGTGACCATTCCGGGCTGTCCCCCTAACCCAGCCAACTTTTTGGGTACGGTGCTCTATTTTGTCACCTACGGTAAGTTGCCCCCGCTGGATGCTCAAGGCCGCCCCAAATGGGCCTATGGCCGCCTGATTCATGAAAACTGTTACCGTCGTCCCCACTTTGATGCTGGTCGTTTTGCCACCCAGTTTGGCGATGAGGGGCATAAACAGGGGTGGTGCCTCTATAAGTTGGGCTGCAAAGGGCCAGAGACCTACAATAACTGCCCCAGCCTGGAGTTCAACAATGTGGGGGGTGGTGTGTGGCCGGTTGGGGTGGGGCATCCCTGCTTTGGTTGTTCCGAGGGTGGGGTGGGCTTTACCAAACCGCTCTTCTCGCTGGCCGATGTAAAAACCCATACCGCGCCCAACACCTTCCCAGCCATTGATTCGCGGGAAAACACCAACGCGGCAAGCGCGCTATCTGCCGGTTTGGCGGGGGTGGGCATCGGTGTGGCCATTGGCGCGGGTGCGATGGCGGCCAAAAAATTGGGCCAGCAAGAGCATCTCTCCGATGACCAGGGTTAAGGAGGGTGCCATGCAACGCAGAGCGTTTTTAAAGGCCGCAGTGGGTAGTGTCGCCGCCGTAACATGCGGTGGCGTGGCGGCATCGGCGCAAGCCCGTGAAAATTTGCAACCCGCCCCCGAAGCGGTGGGCATGCTCTACGATGCCACCCTCTGTGTGGGGTGTAAGGCGTGCGTGAGCAAGTGTAAAGAGGTCAATGGTCTGCCGCCGGTGCAGGATGGGACCAACCAAACCTGGGATTCTGCTCGTGATCTGTCGGGACAAACCCACAATGTTATCAAGGTGTTTAAATCGGGAAGTGGTCAAAACAAGGACCAACTCAAGGATGGTTACGCCTTTGAAAAGCGTAGCTGTATGCACTGCGTGGATCCTGGCTGCGTCTCCGCCTGTCCGGTAACGGCCATGCGCCGCAACAGCTTAACCGGGATTGTCACCCACCATGCTGATGCTTGCATTGGGTGCCGCACCTGCATGACCGGTTGCCCCTATAATGTGCCTCAATTTGAATATGATAAACCCTTTGGTCAGATTCAAAAATGCCAAATGTGCAATCAGGCTGGGGTATCGCGCATCGACAACGGGCAGATGACCGGCTGTGCGGAGGTGTGCCCCACTGGGGCCACGCTGTTTGGCAAGCGTAGCGATCTGCTGGCCGAAGCCAAACGGCGCATGGCCTTGCAGCCCGGTACAACCTATGCCTATCCCCGGGGTGATCTGGCCAACCCCAGCCAACCCCACGAAAAGGCGGTGCCTCACTATCAACCCCACGTGTGGGGTGAAAAAGAGGCGGGCGGGACCAATGTCCTGCACATCTCGGCCATTCCCTTTGACAAATTGGGCATGCCGCCGCTGGGTGAGCGCTCTTACGCCGCCATCTCCGAAGGGGTGCAGCATGGGCTCTATCGCTACATGGCACTGCCTGCGGTGGCCTTGGCTGGGTTAACCGCCATTGTGCGGCGCAATACCCTGGCCCAGGGGGATGAATCGGGCATGGACACCGATATTGAGCATGCAGATAAGGGGGGGCAATCATGAGCCACTACAGCTCTTATCAGCCGATAGGTACCAAACTGTTGACCAAATCCTTCCTCTTTCTCGGGGTGATTGCGGCCATTGGCATCTATTTTATGGCGCAACGTTTTATCCATGGAATGGGGGCGGTCTCTAACCTGAACGGGGGCTATCCCTGGGGTATCTGGGTGGTCTATGACGTGGTGGTGGGCACCGCCCTGGCGTGTGGGGGCTATGCGCTGGCAATTACCATCTATGTCTTTAACAAGGGGGAGTACCACCCCTTGATCCGGCCCGCCATTTTGGCTTCGCTGCTGGGTTATGCGCTGGGTGGTTTTGGGGCGCTGTTTGATATGGGCCGCTGGTGGCAGTTCTACAATATCCTGCTGCCGTGGAACTGGAACTTTAACTCGGTGATGCTCGAAGTGGGGTTGTGCGTCTTTACCTACATTATGGTGCTGCTCATCGAGTTTGCACCGGTACCGTTTGAAAAGGCGGGTAAAGCGCACAAGTTAAAGTCCCTTAACAAAGTGCTGTTCTTCTTCTTGGCGCTGGGGGTGCTGCTGCCCACCATGCACCAGTCCTCGCTGGGCTCCATGCTGATTGTGATGGGCTACAAGATTGATCCTCTGTGGCAGTCGCTCCAGTTGCAGCCGCTGTTGGCCATTCTAACCGCCATCATTATGGGCTTTTCGGTGGTGATCTTTGAAGCCTCCATGAGCACCGTCGGCTTGGCGCAACCCGCCGAAACCCCGCTGCTACAAAAATTGGCCAAGGCGATTGTGTGGCTGGTCTCGCTCTATCTGTTGGTGCGTTTTGGTGAACTGCTGCTGCGGGGTAAGTTGGGCCTGCTGCTGCACGCCAACCTGAATACGCTGATGTTTCTTATAGAAACCGCTCTGTTTGTGGTGCCGCTGCTGATCCTTAAAGATCCGCTCAAGCGCAGCAGCGCCAAACTGCTCCTTATCGCCGGTATGGGGCTGCTGTTGGCAGGCTCTCTCTATCGCTTTAACGCCTTTTTAATTGGCTATAACCCAGGTCCTGGATACAGCTATTTTCCATCGGCACCTGAGATTATGGTCACGCTGGGTGTGATCGCCATTGAGATTATGGCCTATCTGACTATGGTAAAAATCTTCCCCGTGCTGCACCGCGCCAAGCACGCCTGAGCACGATAGAATAAGGAGTAAAGATTGTGGCGACTCGTATCACTGTCGATCCCATTACCCGAATTGAAGGCCACCTGCGTATTGATGTGGAGGTGGATAACGGGCGCGTGACCAAGGCGTGGTCTTCGGGCCAGATGTGGCGCGGTATTGAAAAAATTCTGGTGGGTCGTGACCCCCTGGAAGCGTGGACCTACACCCAGCGTTTTTGTGGGGTTTGCACCACGGTACACGCCATTACCTCGGTGCGTGCGGTGGAAAACGCGCTGGGTATGGAGGTGCCGGTTAATGCCCAGTTGATCCGTAATATTATCCAGACCGCCCATGCGATCCAGGATCATATTGTCCACTTTTATCACCTCTCGGCGGTGGATTGGGTGGATGTGGTCTCTGCACTCAAAGCGGACCCCCGGGCGGCGGCGCAATTGGCAGAATCCCTCTCCGATTGGTCCCTCAATGGTGTGCATGAGATGACGGCGGTGCAGAACCGTCTGAAAAAATTTGTGGAGAGCGGGCAGCTTGGCCCCTTTGCCACCGGCTTTTGGGGGCATCCCGAGATGAAGCTGCCGCCAGAGGTTAACCTAATGGCGGTAGCCCACTACCTGCAAGCGTTGGAAGTACAAAACTATTGCAATAAGATCGTGGCGATTCTTGGGGGTAAAAGTCCCCATATTCAAAATGTTGCCGTGGGTGGGGTGTCAAACTCCATCAGCCATGATGCGCCTTCGGTGCTCAACATGGAGCGCTTGATGTTTATTAAGGGCTTCATGGATAAGTTGGAGAAGTTTATCCATTCGGTCTACATGGTGGATGTGCCAGCGGTGGGGGCCTTCTATCTGGATTGGACCAAGGTTGGTGGTGGTGTGATCAACTATCTGTCGGTGCCCGACTGCCCGCAGGATAGCAAGGGCACGATCTTTGACCTGCCTGGTGGTTACATTAAAGGGGGGGATCTCTCCACCTTTAAACCCATCAAAGCCCATGGGGATAAATATTTTCAAGAGGGTGTGGCCGAAAGCTCTAAACACGCATGGTACCATGGGGACAAGACGCTGCATCCGTGGGAGGGCGAGACCGAGCCCAACTACAACGACTTTAACGAAGATGGCCAATACTCCTGGATTAAAGCCCCCACCTTCTACGGCGAGCGGGCCGAGGTTGGACCGCTGGCCAATGTGTTGGTGAGTGTGGCGGCGGGTCACGAGCCTGCCAAGCGCCACCTGAACACGGCCATCAACACCCTCAAGAGCGTGGGTAGATTGCAGGATGTGCCGTTGGAGGCTTTAAACTCCACCATTGGCCGCCATGCTGCTCGTGCGGTGCGCTGTGCGGTGATGATGGATACCCTGAAGGATCAGTGGCATGCCCTGGTAAACAACATTGGCACCGGTGATCTGGAGACCTTCAATCCCCCCACCATGCCCAAGGGTGAGGTGCGTGGTTTTGGTTTCCATGAGGCGCCTCGTGGGGCCTTATCCCACTGGGTGGTGATTGAAAAGGGTAAGATTAAAAACTATCAGGCGGTGGTTCCCTCTACCTGGAACGCCGGTCCCCGTGCTGAAAATGGCGATCCTGGCCCTTATGAGATGTCCTTGTTGGATACCCCAGTGGCCGATCCTGAAAAGCCGTTGGAGGTGTTGCGTACGGTGCACTCCTTTGATCCTTGTATCGCCTGTGCCATTCATATGGTGGATACCGAAAAGCGTGAAATTGTAAAGGTTAAAGCGCTCTAATCAAGCGGTGTTAAGGGGCTGGCCTAGTGGTTATGGGTCAGCCCTGTTAGCGAGGCTGTGGGTAGAGGCATTCATGCAGGGTTGGTGGTGGGGTTGAAATACCATGTATACGGAAAATAAAGAGATACTGGTTTTGGGCTTGGGTAACATCCTTATGCAGGATGAAGGGGTGGGGGTGCGCGCGGTGGAGGCGCTGGAGTGCCGCTATATTGTACCCGATTGCGTGACCCTTATGGATGGTGGTACCACCGGTACAGAGCTGTTGCAGCCCATGCGCGGGGTGAAGCAGTTGATTGTGGCCGATGCCATCCATACCGGGGATGCCAATGGCACTTTGGTGCGCATTGCCGATGAGCAGGTGCCTGCCTTTTTTCAGACCAAGCTCTCCAACCATCAGTTGGGTTTGTCGGATCTGCTGGCGCTATTGAGCTTAACCGATGAGCAGCCGGAACATGTGACCATTGTGGGGTTGGTGCCCCACAGCTTGGAGAATAGGCTGGGTTTGACGCCAGAGGCCGAGCAGGGGGTGGAGGCGATGGTGGCCCAGTTGGTGGTGGAGCTTGAGCGGTTGGGGGTCGAACTGGTTAAGCGGGCGCAGCCGCTGCGGGGTTTTTGGCAACAGCAAGCGGCGTTGGAGCGGGTAAAATGTGCTTAGGCATGCCGGTGCAGGTGGTGGAGGAGCGGGATTTTATGGCGCTCTGCCAGGGTCCTGATGGGCTGGTGGAGGTCAATATGATGCTGACCGGGCCGCAACCTGTGGGGCAGTGGGTGGTGAACTATCTGGGTTCCGCCCGTGAGGTGTTGGAGGAGGCCGACGCCTTACGCATTCTGGCCGCTATGGCGCAGCTACAGGCCGCAGTCAATGGTGACCCTAATGCCAATTTGGATCTGTTTTTTGAAGGGTGATCCTGGTGAACTGTGCCGACCCCCGCGCTTGCCGCAGCACGGGGATGGCGATCTTGCCATGCGCAAGGGGCTAACCCTGGTGATGCACAGGGGTTAGCCCCTTGTCCTTACGCCAACTGTTGTAACCATGCGGCATATTTGCCGAGGATGCTGGTTTCATGAAAATGGCGGCGGATGAGGGCGAGATATTCAAAGCTGCTGCGTACAAAATCGCGCTCCTGGGGCTCCAGCGGGCGTTTTTTGTTATGACGGTAATATTGGTAGAGAAAGGTGCGCAGATTGAGCGGCCCCGGGGGGCGCCCCTCCAACGTTTTGGCCTGTTGGATTAACCAGTCGTGCCGTTGCTTGGCGGTCATAATAATGCGTTCGCCCTGCTGGGGGGTGAGGGTGCCCATCCAGATCTCTTTCACCAGCTGGCAGTGATAGCCTTGGCACTGTTTGGGGCGCTCTGCATAGATGCTGCACAAGCCCTGTTTCAAACGTGGGCAGGGGTGGTCAAAGAGAATCTCCCCATTGCTCTGGGTATAGGAGGGCAGGCCAAGTTCGGTTAAATGGGCCTGCTCATGGGGGTGTAGGGTGACATAGCTAAAAAAACTGCCGCTACAGCAAAGCCCGCACCCTTTACAGAGCTGCGCGGCCACCAGCGCCAGGTTGGGGGCCGCGTCAAAGGGGGTCATGGGGTCAGGGCTTGCCAGGGTGGGGTGGGGCTCTGTTGACATGGGGGCTCCTTGGGCGACAGTGGAGGCCGGTGCGGCATGGTGGTGGCGCATGCGGCTGGCTCGGTGCATGGATGACTGGGGAGCGGTTGCAAAAAGCTTTCCAAGCCAGCGGTCTTAGCTCTGGGGTAGTTGGCTTGGATGGCCTGTATAAAGCGCCTGGGTCCCCTGCATAAGGGTGGGTTGGGGTGGTTGTTGGCTATAAATGTAAATTTAGTATGCAAAATATCAAAAACATGGAAAGATGGTTTTCATGTTTGCGGGAAAAAATTTTTAATCTTCATAAAATACAATAAGATGGGCTGTTTTTTTATTGGCATTGCCATTGCTTTGTTGGCATCAACCTCATCCCCGCCCTGGTGTGTGGCGTGGATTGTTACCCTGTTAAGGAGAGAACCGTAATGGATGCCCAGTCGCTGATGCAACAACTGGAAACCACCTTTACAGCCATCCATAAAAACCAGATGCAGGGTATTCCCTTGCTCAACCCCATGATCCGTGTCGAGGCGGTGGGCTTTCAGCGCTGGCAGGTGGGTTGGTTGGGGGTGGTCATCACCCCGTGGTTAATGAATCTGGTCTATATTCCAGACGATGCCAGCGCGCTAGAGGCCGCCCCGCTAGGCGATAAGCAGGTACACCGTTTTCCCGAACGCAGCTATACCATGTTGGTCAACGACTTTGCAGGGGTGGGGCGCTGCTGGAGTTTCTCCATCCACTCGCCCATGGGGGAGTTTCCGGCCCATGATGCGGCGGTGGCGCGGGCCGAAGCCTTTTTGGCGCTGCTGCTTACCCCGCAACAAGGGGAAGAGCCGCAGGATGACGCGCTGGATGAAGCCCGTATTCAGCGCATTTTAAGCACCGACGATATTCGCGCTCTCTATGAAGAGGAGCAGGCCAAGGTGATGGAGGAGGCAGGCTTGGTGAGTAAACAGGGCAGCCAAGCCTGCCCCGCCACGCAAACCGGGGCCGAACCCATGGGCGAGCGCATGCAACAACCCATGAGTCGCCGGGCGCTCTTGCCCGGTTTGGGGGGTGGGGTGCCAGCATGAGCTTGGCCGGGCAGTTAACCATCAAGGTGGTACTTGGTGCGGGCATTGTGAACCGGGTGACCATTGGCTCCTCACGGTTGCTGGGGGTCTCTCGTGTGTTGCAAGGCAAAGGGGTTGACGAGGCGTTGCATCTGCTGCCCAAACTGTTGGTGCTGTGTGGTAAGGCTCAACTGTTGGCTGGCATGCAGGCGGTGGCGGCTGTGCAAGGCCAGCCGCTGATGGCCCGCGAGGGGTTGTTGCGGCAGGTCGCCATGGAGAGTCTAAAAGAGCATCTCTGGCGCATTTTGCTGAGTTGGCCGGGTTATGTGGGGCAAACGCCGCAGCCCCAAGAGGTGCGTTGTGTGGCCTTAGCGCAACAGGCTTTGAACGAAGCGACAGAGGATGGTCTGGAGCTGCCCCCTGCAGGGTGGCTGGCGCTGGGGACGCTGTTGAGCGACTATCTGCTAGGGGAGCCTGTCAGCGACTGGTTGCAGCGGCAGCAGCCAGCGGAGTTGGCCCGTTGGGCCCATGCCAAACAAGGCTTGGCGGCGGCGATGGTGGACCACCTTATGTACCATAATTTGGCCCATGCGGGGGAGAACGAGGTAGAGGCGTTACCCCCTTTGCCGTTGCTGGAGCTGGCGACTTTGATGGAGGATGCTGGTTTTTTGGCTCGCCCCCAATGGCAGGGTCGTTGTTATGAAAGTTCGAGCTTAACCCGTACCTGCTCCCCTCTGTTAAGCGCATTAAAGCCCCTGCATGGCAATGGCTTGTTGCGCCGTACGGTGGCCCGCTTAACCGAACTATGCCGGTTGTTCGAGGCCCTGCGGCAGGGTGATGATGGCGCGTTATTAGCGGCGCTTCAGCCCTTTTCGGCGGCCCAGGATGGGATGGGTGTGGGTGCTGTGGAGGCTGCCCGTGGACGGTTGCTGCACCGTGTGAGCCTGGAGGGGCAACAGATAAGCCACTATGCCATTTTGGCCCCCACCGAGTGGAATTTTCATCCCCAAGGGGTGGTGGCTCAAGGTTTGGCTGGGTTGCAAGGGGATCGTCAAGCGGTACTGTTGCAGGCGCATCATGTGATCGAATCCATTGATCCTTGTGTGGGGTATGCCTTGACCGTGGTGGAGGCTGATGAGGAGGAGCTTGATGGTTGAACAGCGACCGACCATTCTGGTGGTGGATGATGAGCTGCGTTCTCTGGAGTCGCTGGCGCGTATTCTGGAAGAAGAATTTGATGTTAAAACCGCCCAAACCGTTGCTCAAGCCGACGCCATTTTGCAGACCGAGTGGGTGCAGGTGGTGCTGTGTGATCAACGCATGCCGGAGATCACGGGGGTGGCCTATCTCAAAAAATTGAGGGACCTCTATCCCGACGTCATTCGTATGATTATATCCGGTTATAGTGATCCAGAGGATATCATCCACGCCGTTAACGAAGCGGGGATCTATCACTATATTTCCAAGCCGTGGCATCCCGACTCACTGCTGCTTACGTTGAGCAATGCCACCCGTCTGTATGCCCTGCAACGGCAAAACCAAGCGTTGTCGGTAGAGGTCAAAATGACCCCGCAGCGGTTGGATGAGAGCATGCGCCGTAAACGGGAAGGGTTGCGCCAGCGGTTTGCCCGCAATGATGGCATTGTGCGCAGCCGGGGCAGTTGTATGGATGCAGTGTGTCAGCGGCTAAAAAAGGTTTCACCTTATGATGTTTCGGTCTTATTGACCGGCGATTCTGGTACCGGTAAGGAGCTGGCGGCCAAGGCGTTGCACTACAGCAGTTTGCGCTGGGATAAGGCGTTTGTGGTGGAAAACTGTGGGGCGTTGCCGGATCAGTTGTTGGAAAGCGAGCTGTTTGGCTACAAAAAGGGGGCCTTTACTGGGGCGGTGGAGGATCGTATAGGGCTCTTTGAGCGGGCCGACGGGGGTACTTTGTTTTTGGATGAGATTGGGGAGATCTCACCGGCCTTTCAGGTTAAGTTGTTGCGGGTGTTGCAGGAGGGGGAGATTCGTCCCCTGGGCAGCAGCCGCACCCGCAAGGTGGATGTGCGGTTGATTGCGGCCACCAATCGGGATCTTGAGACAGAGATGCTGGCGGGGCGTTTTCGGCCTGATCTCTACTATCGGTTGGCGGCGGTGACCATCTATCTGCCCGCTTTAAAGGCGCGTCCCGAGGATATTCCGGCCTTGGCCCATGCGTTGTTGGAGCAGGCGATGGAGAGCATGGGCAAACAGGTGCGGGGCTTTACTGAGGAGTGCATGCACTGTTTACAGGCTTACCCCTGGCCCGGCAATGTGCGGGAGTTGCAAAATGAGATCCAGCATATGCTGGTGATGGCGGAGGGGGATCTGCTGGGGGCGGATCTGCTCTCTGCGCGGGTGTTGCAGGGGCTGCCGTGGCAGGAGCAGGCGCAAGGGGAGGAGAGATGGCCGTTGTTAGGGCCGTTAGGGGGCAGTTTAAAAGAGCGGGTCGAGCTGTTGGAGGCGCGTATTGTGCGGGAGACGCTGATCCGGCACCGTTGGAATAAGAGCCGGGCGGCCAAAGAGTTGGGGCTCTCCCGGGTGGGCTTGCGGAGTAAACTGGAGCGCTATGGTCTGGAGCAGCGCAGCAGCCAAGATGCGCAAGCCCAAGCGTAGGGGGCGGGGCATGGAGAGAGGCTCAATCAGTCTGATGGATCTGGCGGGCGGCAGCTTGGATCTAAGCGCCTCTTCAGAGGAGGTGTGGATTGAGGTGATCCGCAAGATGGATGAAGCCTATGCGGATCTGGTGCATACCCAGGTGGAGCTGGAGCGGCAGAACGAAGCGTTGGGGGCAGCCAATCGTTTTATTGAGAGCGTTCTGGCAGCCATGACCGATGTGCTCATTGTGTGTGATCTCCAAGGGCGGATTGAGCAGGTTAATGAGGCCCTTTGTTACATCACCGGGCAGCGTGCAGCCGATTTGCTTGAGCAAAAAGTGACCGATATTTTGCAGATGGATGCAGCCCAGCAAGCGCGTATTTTTTGGGAGATGTTGCAGGTGGATGCCCTCGGCATGGGGGAGATGGGGCAAAAGCCCAACAATATGCAGGATTGTGAGGTGCATTTAATGGGCTTTGATGGCCAGCCCACCCCCCTGACCATGAGCCTGTCGGCCCGTCAAGATGGGGATGGCCGGGTGGTGGGCTTGGTGTTGATTGGCCGCCCTATCGGTGAGTTGCGGCGTGCTTATGATGATCTGAATCAGGCGCACCAAGATTTGCAACAGGCGCAGCAGCGTTTGGTGCATTCGGAAAAAATGGCCTCGCTGGGGCGGTTGGTGGCCGGGGTGGCCCATGAGCTGAACAATCCCATTAGCTTTGTGTTTGGCAATATGCACGCCCTAAAACGTTATGGTGCCCGCATTGGTGGCTATTTGCAGGCCACGCAACAACCGGTGGATGCCGTCCAGCTGGCGCAGTTGCGGGGAATCTATAAAATTGAGCGCACCATGGCGGATTTGGATCCCTTGATTGAGGGGACTCTGGAGGGGGCCGAACGGGTGCGGGATATTATTCAGGATCTGCGGGGTTACTCGGGCGGTCAGCGCGAGAGTGTGCGCCCCTATGATTTAACCGAGGTTATCCAAACGGCGGTGCAGTGGGTGACCAATGCGGTCCGCGTCAAACCTGAGTTGCACCTTCAGTTGATTCCCGGCTTGACCCTGCGGGGGCGGCGGGGGCAGGTGCATCAAATTTTGGTCAATCTGCTGCAAAATGCGTTGGATGTGATGGAGGGTATGGCGGCCCCCAGCTTGAATATTTGCTGTGAGCGACTGCCCAACAAGGTGCGCATTGATGTGCGGGATGCCGGTCCCGGTATTGACGCCGGGGATCTGCACCAGTTGTTTGATCCCTTTTTTACCACCAAGGCGGTGGGTAAGGGCACGGGTCTGGGGCTCTATATCAGTTACGGTCTGGCCCAGGATCAGGGGGGGGATCTAACGGCCTGCAACCATGCTCAGGGTGGGGCCTGTTTTAGCCTGACATTGCCGTTGGAGGGGGATGAGCGCCATGGCTAAGGAGAGCTTACAGCTCATGTGGTTGCAGTCCGGGGGTTGTGGGGGGTGTAGCCTATCGCTGCTGTGCGCGGAGAATCCGGATCTCTACACCGCTTTGGCCAGTCATGGTATTGAGTTGCTCTGGCATCCGGCCCTGAGCGTGGGGCCGGAGGATGGTTTTTTGGCCCTGTTGCAGCGGATTGTGCGCGGTGAGCAGCGGCTGGATATCCTCTGTCTGGAAGGGGCGGTGATGACCGGCCCCAATGGCACGGGGGCCTTTCATCGGTTATCGGGCAGCGGTCGCCCGATGATGGCGGTGGTCAAAGAGCTGGCTGCACTGGCGGGGCAGGTGGTGGCGGTGGGCAGTTGCGCGGCCTATGGTGGGGTAACGGCGGGGGGTGGCAACCACACCCAGGCGGTGGGGCTGCACTATGTGGGGCGCAAACGGGGGGGGCTGTTGGGGGCCGCTTTTCGCGCACGCCAAGGGCTGCCGGTGATCAATGTGGCGGGTTGTCCCACCCACCCCAATTGGGTGCTGGAGTGTTTGGCTGAGTTGGCCGATGGCAGCTTGACCGAGGCCCAGTTGGATCCTCTGGGCAGACCCCGTGCCTATACCGATACGTTGGTCCACCATGGTTGCCCGCGCAATGAGTTTTATGAGTACAAAGCCAGTGCGGAAAAGCTGGGGCAGCTGGGCTGCTTGATGGAGCATTTGGGCTGTTTGGGTACTCAAGCCCATGCCGACTGTAATCTGCGTCTGTGGAATGGCGAGGGCTCCTGTCTGCGCGGGGGTTATCCCTGCATCAACTGTACAGCGCCGGGTTTTCAGGAGCCGGGCCATGCCTTTACTGCCACGCCCAAGGTGGCGGGGATCCCTGTGGGTTTGCCCACCGATATGCCCAAGGCGTGGTTTGTGGCGCTGGCCTCCCTCTCCAAAGCGGCCACCCCCAAACGGTTGCGGGATAATGCCTTGGCCGAGCATATTGTGACCCCGCCGGCCACCCCTGTGGAGAGACCATGAGCAAGCGTCAGATATTGGGTCCCTTTAGTCGGGTGGAGGGGGATCTTGAGGTGCAGATTGAGCGCCACCACAACCGGGTGGCCGATGCCTGGGTGGTCTCGCCGCTGTATCGGGGGTTTGAGCGTATGCTGGTGGGTAAAGAGCCCCAGGATGCCTTGGTTTATGTACCGCGCATTTGTGGCATTTGCTCGGTTGCTCAGTCGGCGGCGGCGGCGCAAGCGTTGGCCCAGGCGGCGGGGGTGAGACCGCCGGAAAATGGGCGGTTGGCCAGTCAGTTAATGCTGGCTGCTGAGAATGTGGCGGACCATTTAACCCACTTTTATCTCTTTTTTATGCCCGATTTTGCCCGTCCTATCTATGCCGGGCAGCCCTGGTACGAGGGGGTGTTAAAGCGGTTTAAAGCGGTGGATGGTGCCGCTTCGCGGGTGGCCTTGCCAGCGCGGGCAAGCTTTCTTCACCTAATGGGAATACTGGGGGGGCGCTGGCCCCACACCTTGGCATTGCAGCCAGGGGGCTCCACCCGTGGTTTGGAGGCGCGGGATAAAAGTCAACTGCGGGGGGTGGTGGCGGGCTTTCGGGCCTTTTTGGAAGAGACCCTGTTTGGGGCGTCCTTAGAGTCGTTGGTAGCCCTGGAGAGTGGGCAGTCGCTGCTGGCTTGGGCCGCTGAGCAGCCCTGCCAGAACAGTGACTTTCGTTGGTTTTTACAGGTGGCCGAAACGCTTGAGCTGGCGCAGTTGGGGCGGGGTCATGATGGGTTTATGAGCTATGGAGCTTATGGCCAAGGTGAAGAGGCGCTGTTTGCGGCGGGGGTTTGGCAGCAGGGGGGCTTGAGGGCGCTGGATCCTGGGGCCATTCGAGAAGATGTCAGCCACGCCTGGATGCACCCCGACCGTGAGCCCCGCCACCCTTTTGAGGGACGCACGCTGCCGGATGCCGAGCAGCCCAATGGTTACAGCTGGTGCAAGGCTCCCCGTTTAAACGGTCTACCGATGGAGGTGGGGGCGCTGGCGCGGCAGCAGGTGGCGGGCCATCCGCTGGTGCGGGATCTGGTGGCTCAGAGTGGGGGTAATGTGCGTAATCGGGTGATTGCCCGGTTGTTGGAAATTGCACGGGTGGTGTTGGCCATGGAGGGGTGGATTGCCCAGCTTGAGCCACGCGCACCGTTTGGTGTGGAGTCCCCACTGCCGGAGCAGGGGCAGGGGGTGGGGCTGGTGGAGGCGGCACGGGGTGGTTTGGGCCATTGGTACCGTATGGATAAGGGGCGTTTAAGCCATGCGCAGATTGTCGCCCCGACCACCTGGAATTTCTCGCCAAGGGATGCCGCAGGGGTGCGTGGTCCACTGGAGCAGGCGCTGCTCAATAGTCCCATTCGTGCCGGAGAACAGGACCCCGTGGCGGTACAGCACATTGTGCGATCCTTCGACCCCTGCATGGTCTGTACGGTGCATTAATCAGTTTTGGTATGGATCAGTTTTGATAAGCCTAAGTTAAACTGATAGTCCTAAACATAAAAATCAACATCATTTATGGATGGTAAATGTTTTTATTCTACAAAAAAAAGGTATTAAACCAGTCTCAATCAAGCTAATCTAGGGTTTCGGTATCGGTTTTAGCTGGAGGTGGTTGCCATGTCTGCTCTGTTTTTAAAGCTCAATATACGCACACGCATCTGGTTATTGATCGTGTTGGCGGTGGTTATCTTTTGGCTGAGTGGTCTAACCTTTTTGTTGGATCAAGACAAAGCCTTAATGCACTCCAGACAGCAGAAAACGCAGCAGTTGGTCGAAACCGCCCATAGTGTGTTGGTGGATTTTTACCAAAAGGTGCAGGATGGCAAAATAACCGAAGAGGCCGCTAAAAAACACGCTATAGAAGTGTTAAAAGGTTTGCGTTATAACAAAAACGACTATTTCTGGGTTAACGATTATCACGCCGTGATGGTGATGCACCCCATCAAACCCGCCTTGGATGGAAAGGATCTTGCCAATTTTGAAGATAAGGGGGGCAAGAAAATCTTCACCGAATTTGCCAAGGTCGCCAAAGAGCAGGGTGAAGGTTTTGTGGAGTATCTATGGCCAAAGCCAAACTTTGAAGCACCGGTGGAGAAGCTCTCTTTTGTTAAAGGGTTTAAACCTTGGGGCTGGGTGGTTGGCTCGGGCATCTATATTGATGATGTGCGGGCGGCCTTTTGGCGTAATGCCTGGGCATTGACCCTGCGTTTTCTGTTTGTGACGGTGATTTTGGTGGGGTTGGCGTCGCTGGTGGCGCGCAGCATTACCAAACCCTTGGGGCTGCTGTTTGAGGGGATTCAGCACGCCGTCTCGGGTAAGTTACTCCAGCGTATTCCCATCCCCTTTGTCAAAGATGATGTGCTGGAGTTGGGTGAAAAAATCAACTCTATGACCGATGGATTGGCGCAAAACGTCTGGAGCAGCACCCTGCACTCCGAGAGTATTCGCTCCTGCGTGACCGAGTTTGGTGAGGTGTTGGAGAGTTTAACCAAAGATACCAGCGATGCCAAACATATCGGCTCTAACGTCAAACGCGAGCAAGAAAACCTTAACCAAGAGATGACAGCGATTCACCATGCGGTGACCCTAGCAACGGATAACTTGGATCGCATAGGCCAGTCGTCAGAAAATCTTTCCAGCATGATTCAGGGTATGGCGGATGCCTCCATGGAGACCTCCGCCGCCGTTAACACCGTGGCTTCTGCGGCCGAGGAGATGACCGCCAACGTCACTCAAGTCAACGGTAACTTGGCGCAGGTGAGCCATGAGGTCGGTTCGGTTTCGGGCTCCATTGCGGATATGGCCGAGGCGTTGGATGAGATCTATCGGCGCTGCTATCGTGCCAACCAGCGCTCGGAGCAGGCTACAGAGCAGGCCAATAACACCCTAAAGGTGACCGAGCAGCTCTCCCATTCGGCGGTGGAGATTGGACGCGCCATTGAGGTGATTAATAATATTGCCGAACAAACCAATATGTTGGCCCTTAATGCCTCCATTGAGGCCGCTGGGGCAGGCGAGGCGGGTAAGGGCTTTGCGGTGGTGGCCAACGAGGTTAAAGAGTTGGCCAGTCAAACCGCCGAAGCCACCCAGATGATCGCCAACCAGGTGCAGGAGATCCAGGATCATACCCGCCAAGCTACGCGAGCTGTGGATGGTATTACGGAGATGATTAAGGATCTCAACAACTCCAACAGTGAGATCAGTGATCTGGTGGAGGAGCGTAAACTGTCGGTGCAGGAGATCAATCTCTCCATCCGACATGTTTCCGAGGCAGCCCAGGCGGTTACGTTAAATGCCCAGGAGTTGGGGCAGGCCATTAGTGAAATTGCGCAAGCCGCCGCCGCCGCCGCTTCGCAGACCGATAGCATGGTTGATGCCACCAACCGTAGCATGGAGGCCGCGACAGCGACGGTGCAGCAAGGCCACGATGCCCGTGGGGCCATGGAGAAGATTCAGCTCTCCACCGATCAAGCAGAAACCTATTCCAGCCGGGTGGATGATGAAGCCAAGGCGCTGTTTCAATTGGTCTCTTATCTGGAAGGCTCGACCAACTATTTCCACAGTCTGCTCCAGGTGATCCAGAGTACCGCCAAGGATATGGGCAAACGGGAAGCGATGCAGGCTGGGGAACCCCCGTTTGATATCTTTATGATTAAATCGGCCCATTTGGCGTGGCTTAACCGGTTGGAAAAAATGATGCGGGGCCGGGTGCAGCTAAAGCCCGAAGAGGTCGCCAGCGAGCGTCAGTGTGCGTTTGGTAAATGGTACTACAGTGAGGGCACGGCCAAATTTGGCGAGAACCCCATTTTTCAATCCATTGAGCCAGAGCATATGAAAGTCCACCAAATGGCCCGCGAGGTGGCCGAGATGGTGGCGCGGGGCGAGGTGGAGAATGTGCGGGCATTGATCGAAAAGTTTGATGTGACCAAGGATATTCTGTTTGAACGGCTGGATGCGCTCTACTTGAGCCAATGGAAATAGCTTGCACCCGTTAACGCTGCGGTGAGGGTGATGGGATGGAGAGGCCGGTAGGTGGCGCAAACATCAACCGGTCTTTTATTGTGGGCTGGGGAAGTGAGCGGGTTTGGTGCCGCGTGAAAGGGTGCTTATTTGACAATAAAATGGAATAGCTTGAATATATAATAAATAGGTTAAAAATATAAATTTTTATAATAGATAACCATTTATATACTCGAAAGGGCTTTGGGGAGAGCGTCTCACTAGAGCCGGTGGAGCGGGGATTAACGCTCATGTTGCAGCCCAATGGGGCGGCCCACTGCGCTGGGATAATGGCCTTGTCCCAGGCGCATGGGCTTAGAGGGGTTCAAAGGCGTCAATGCTGGGTTCGTATCGGTAGAGACGCCCCTCGGCGATATTAAAATAGAGCCCGATCAGTTCCAAAGTACCGGCGGTTTCCCGTTGGTGAATAAAGGGAAAGCCCCGTAAATTATGGATGGAGAGTGTAACCATGCGCTCTTCTAGGGGGCGGTGTTGGCCGGTTTTGGCGGCGGTTAGGGCCAACTGTTGCACATGCGCATCGTTCCAGGCGATCTCCATCCATTTGCCAATAAAGTCACTGCCATCGGCGCCGACCTTTTCGCAGCAATCCTGGGAGAGTGCCCGCACCCCACCGCAACAGCTATGACCCAAAATAATAATGGCCTCTACATTGAGCACACGCACTGCATACTCCAGCGCAGCACTGGTGCCATGGTAGCCACCATCGGGATCGTGGGGGGGCACGAGGTTGGCGACATTGCGAATAATAAAGAGCTCACCGGGGCTGGATTGGGTGATCATATTGGGGTGGATGCGGCTGTCGGAGCAGGCCACTACCGCCGCCCGTGGATTTTGCCCCTCGGCGCTTAACCGTTGGAACAGGGCTAAATGGTTGGGCAGTTCATCGCGTAAAAACTGTTGGTGGCCCTGTTTGAGCTGGGTTAAAAAATTGGAAATGGGGGTTTTGCACATGGATTGGGTTATCCTATTGGCGACACCCTGTCAGGGTATCGGCTGTTCTGCCATAAGGGTCTCAGTCGTGACAAGCGCGTCTTTAACCTTACCATACAATCGTCGCTGGTAAAGTGATTGAGCGCATAAATTTTTTTTTGTATTCAAGAGCCCCTTGCGGCTCCTGCTAGGGGAGTGTACGGAGGGTCCATGCTGGACACAAACCCTGGGTATAGATGGGGTGAATGTCTAAGTTTTTATTGGATAAAGTAAAAAAACGATTTGCGCCCAAGGGTCGCTTGGCATACTGTTTTTGCAGGGGTGATGGCGCGCCATCGTTTGCCCGTGTTGCGTTTTAATCGGGTGTTTTAACCACTATTGAAGGAGCCTGTTCCATGTGTTTGGGGATTCCCATGGAAGTGACCAGCGTGGAGGGCTATATCGCCCAGTGCAGCGCCAAAGGGATCACCCGTGAGGTGAGTCTGTTCATGGTGCAACATGAACACATTGAGCCGGGCGATCATGTGATGGTGCATGTGGGGTATGCCATCCAAAAAATGAGTGCCGCCGAGGCCCGCACGACTTGGGAGCTGTTGGATGAGACGCTTGCCGCCATGGATGCCCAAACACAGCAGGATGCCGGGTCAGATCATGCATGAGCTCTCTCTCTGTTACGGATTGTTGGACCAAGTGGAGCGGGTCGCCCGCGAGAATCAAGCCAACCGGGTGATCCGCATTGTGCTCCAGATTGGCCCCTTGAGTGGGGCTGAGCCTGAGCTGATCCGTGCGGCTTTTAGCGTGGCGGCGGCGGGCAGTGTGGCTGAGGGGGCTGAACTGGTGACGGAGCGGGCAGCGGTGGTGGTGGTGTGCCATAGCTGCGGTGCCCAGGGTGAGGTGCCTGCCAACCGCCTGCTCTGCCCCGCGTGTGGTGGATGGCAGACGCGGGTGGCCAGTGGTGATGAATTGATCATGTCCTCTTTAGAGCTAGAGCGGGAGGATACCCCCTGTGCAACGGCGGCAACAACCAGACAAGGTGAAGCTTAATGTGTGATACCTGCGGATGCAACCTCACCCCCGGCACCACAGAGGCAGATGGGCAGCACGCCACCGAAACCGTAGCGGTGATGGCGGGCTTAATGGCCAACAATGACCGGCGTGCGGCCCATAACCGGCTCCATTTTGATCGCCATGGGGTGTTGGCGGTCAACCTGATGTCCTCGCCGGGGTCGGGCAAGACGGCGCTGCTGGAGGCCACCATTGTGGCGCTAAAAGATGAGTTTCGCATGGCGGTGGTGGAGGGGGACCTGGAGACCGAAAACGATGCCCAGCGCATCCGCGCCCAAGGGGTGCCTGCGGTCCAGATCACTACGGGCAACGCCTGCCACCTGGATGCAGCTATGGTGCATGATGCGCTGCATGAACTGGATTTAACCCAGCTGGACCTGATTTTTGTGGAAAATGTGGGCAATTTGGTCTGTCCGGCGGGGTTTGATCTGGGGCACCATCATGATGTGGTGTTGCTGTCGGTCACGGAGGGGGATGATAAACCCAGTAAATATCCCGTCATGTTTCGGCAGGCCGAGCTGCTGCTGCTGAGCAAATGTGACCTGTTGGCGGTGCTGGAGGATTTTGATCCTGTGGCGGCAGAGAAAAATCTACGTGCCTTAGCCAATGGTGCGCCGGTGTTGCCGATCTCCGCCCGTAAAGGGGTGGGTATGCAGGCATGGTTCGATTGGCTGCGCCAGGCCATGCACGCCCAGCGGGCCCGCTTGGTAGATCAACCCCAGGGTGGGTATCACCACCACCATGACCACAATGGTGAGCACCACCACCATGACCACGATGGTGCCCACCACCATGACCACGATGGTGCCCACCACCATGACCACGATGGTGAGCACCACCACCATGACCACGATGGTGCCCACCACCATGCTGATGCCCATGCCCACCACCGGGGTGAAGGGTAATGATGCAGGCCAAGGTGTGGTTGGAAAAGCTGCAACAGCTGCCGCGCCCGGCGGGGCGGGTGGCGATTATGAACGTCTGTGGGGGGCATGAGCGCTCCATCACCATGGCCGGTTTGCGGGGGGTGTTGCCGGACTATGTACGGTTGGTGCCGGGGCCGGGTTGCCCGGTCTGTATCTGTCCCGAGGGGGATATCCATGCGGCTATCCGGCTGGGGTTGGAGGATGGTGCGCTGGTGTGCGCTTTTGGGGACATGCTGCGGGTGCCCATCAACCGGGGGCGGGCCGAGGTGCGCTCTTTGGAACAGGCGCACGCCAGCGGTGCGGACATTCGCCCGGTGGCCTCGCCCATGGAGGCGGTCGCCTTGGCCCAGCAGAACCCCCAGCGGCAGGTGGTGTTTTTCGCGGCGGGGTTTGAGACCACCATGGCCCCGGTGGCGGCCATGCTTGCCCAGCAGCCGCCGGATAACTTGACGGTGTGGTTGGCCGGGCGACTAACCTGGCCTGCGGTGTCGCTGTTGTTGGAGAGTGGTACGCCGGGCTTTGATGCCTTGGTGGCACCGGGCCATGTGGCCACCGTGATGGGGCCGGAGGAGTGGGATTTTGTTTGGCAACACCACGGCATAGCCACAGCGGTTGCGGGTTTTTTGCCCGATTCGCTGTTGGCGGCCTTCTATTCGGTGCTGCGTCAGGTGAGCAGCGGTCAGCCCATGCTGGACAACTGCTATGCCGAGGTGGTTCGGGCCGGGGGTAACCCCTTCGCAAAACAGATTTTGCAGCAGGTGTTTGAGGTGGTGGATGCCCCATGGCGCGGGGTGGGCACCATTCCCGCCTCGGGTTATGCCATAAGTGAGGCGTATGGCGGGTGGGATGCCCGGCGCCGTTTTCCCCATCAATGCCAGGATGAAGGGGATGAGCAAATGCCCCCCGGCTGTGATTGTGCCCGTGTGGTGATGGGCAAACTGGAGCCGGTGGCGTGCCGTCTTTATCAGACCGCTTGCACGCCCCGTACACCGGTGGGGCCCTGTATGGTCTCCGACGAAGGGGCGTGCCGCATTTGGTGGAGCGGTGGTGTCAGAAAGTAGGCAGAGAGCATAATGGGGCAGGCTGGCCGGGTTAGGATGGCGACCAGCCGGGGAGGTCCGTGACGGCGCGGCGGCAAGGAGTGGATGCATGGAGCACAGTCATATTTTATTGGCCCACGGTAATGGTGGGCGGTTTATGCGTGAGCTGATTCGCGAGGTGTTTGCCCAGGGCTTGGGGGATGTGGGACCCGATACCCAACTGGACGCCGCGCCGGTGCGGTTGCCCTTTGCCGGAGAGCTGCTGACCACCACCGATGGTTTTACGGTGCAGCCGTTGGAGTTTCCTGGGGGCAATATCGGTTCGTTGGCGGTACACGGCACGGTGAACGATCTGGCGGTGGCGGGGGCCGACCCGGTGAGTTTGACCCTAAACGCTTTTATCGAGGAGGGCACCGAGGTTGCCTTGTTGCGGCGGTTGGTGGCTGCCATGGCGGCTGCCGCGCGGGAGGCTGGGGTACGCATTGTGGCGGGGGATACCAAGATCTTGCGCCGGGGTGAAGGGGGCGGGGTCTATTTGGCGACGGCGGGTATTGGGGTGCGACCTGCTGGTGTGAAGCTCTCCATGGATTTGATCCAGGCTGGTGACGCCATCCTGGTGAGTGGTCCGGTGGGGGATCATGGCACGGCGGTGATGTTGGCGCGGGAAGCCTTTGGTCTGCGTGGGGACCTGCGTTCGGACGCCGCATCGGTCTGGCCCCTGACCCGCGTGTTGCGGGCCATGCCTGGGGTGCGTTTTATGCGGGATCCAACCCGGGGTGGCATCGCCACGGTCGCCCATGAGTTGGCCCAAGCCAGCGGTTTGCAGGTGCGTTTGTGGGCCTCTCAGCTCCCGGTGCGGGAGCCGGTACGGGCGGTGTGTGATATTGTGGGCTATGATCCCTATTATTTGGCCTGTGAGGGGCGGGTGGTGGTGGTCGTGGCGGCGGCTCAGGCCCAGGCGGTGCTGGCCCAGCTGAGTGCAGCCGGTGCGCCCGAGGCGGCCATTGTGGGGGTGTTTGAAACAGGCCCTAAACAGGCCATTGTGGAGACCCACTTGGGGGGAGAGCGCCTGTTGCTGGAACTGGAGGATGATCCTCTACCACGCATCTGCTAGGCCGTTGCGGGTGTGGCCTTGCACAGCGGGGGATGGCCTGTTGGCATGGGTTGCGGTCCTGCGGGCGATGAGCGGGGAGAGCGGCTGGTCTCTACTTATCTTGGCTTTACTTGGTTGGCATGGAACATCTGGCTGGCGCGTGACTCCAACCTGAAGACTCTTTAGTTAATGGCTTATTTTGGTTTTAAGTAGGTGCGCTATGGCAAACAAAAGCTGGCAAGCGGATCTTAAAGATAGGGATGTGACCGACCCTCAGCTCTATCTTAACCGTCGGCGTTTCATAAAAGGCTCTGCGGCCAGTGTCGCGGCATTAACCCTGGGGGCCTCGCCCACCTGGGCCAGCCCCAGCCCGACAGGCAAGCCCTTGCAGCATGATAAAAATGCGGCGTTTGCCCCCGACGAAGCGCTGACCCCCTACCAGGATGTCAGTGACTATTGCAACTTTTATGAGCTGGGCACGGGCAAGGGTGATCCGGCCAAACATGCCCACTGGTTGCGTAGCGACCCGTGGTCCGTCACCATTGAGGGCGAGGTGGCCAAACCCGGTACCCTCAGCCTAGAGGCGCTGCTCAAACCCCATCCCCTCGAAGAGCGCATCTACCGTCTGCGCTGTGTGGAGGCGTGGTCCATGGTGGTGCCGTGGTTGGGTTTTCCGCTGGCGGACCTGCTCAAGCGCTTTGAGCCCACCAGTCGCGCAAAATATGTGGCCTTTGAGACCCTCTATGATCCCACTACCTTAAAGGGGCAAAAACATGACATCATCCACTGGCCCTATGCTGAAGGGCTGCGCATGGATGAAGCCATGAATCCCTTGAGCTTGATGGCGGTGGGGCTCTACGGTCATGCCTTGCCCAACCAAAATGGTGCCCCCCTGCGTCTGGTGGTGCCGTGGAAATATGGTTTTAAGAGTATTAAGTCTATTGTCACCATACGGCTTACCGAAGAGCAGCCCCCCACCGCTTGGAACCGCCATGCGCCCCAAGAGTATGGCTTCTATGCCAATGTTAATCCCGATGTGGATCATCCCCGCTGGAGCCAAGCAAAAGAGCGCCGTATTGGTGAGTTTTTCAAGCGTAAAACCTTGCCGTTCAATGGTTATGGTGACTATGTGGCGGGGCTCTATCAAGGCATGGACCTGTCGGTGCATTTTTAAGGATACCCCTCTTGAGTTGGAAGCGTGCCCGCCTGCTGCTTATGGCTCTGTCGCTTGTGCCGCTGCTGTGGTATGGGCAGCAGCTGCTGGATAATCGTTTGGGGGCCAACCCCATTGAGGCGGTTATTCGCGCCAGCGGTCGCTGGAGCCTCTATCTCCTGCTGGCGACTTTGGCGGTGACACCGCTCCTTCGTCTGTTCCACCTTAAACCCTTGGGCTCCTTTCGGCGTCCCCTGGGGGTGGCCTGTTTTGGTTATGGCCTGCTACACCTGCTGCTCTATGTGGGGGTGGATCAATTTTTTGATGGTGCGGCCATCTGGAAAGATATTCTTAAACGCCCCTTTATTACCATGGGGGTGGCAACCTTGCTGCTTATGCTGCCTTTGGCACTGACCTCCAATAACGCCATGGTGCGCCAATTGGGCGGGCGGCGCTGGAAGCGGTTGCATCGGTTAATCTATCTGATTGCCCCCATGGCCTTGCTGCACCTCTACTGGTTGACCAAGGCAGATTATCGCTTTGCCTATCAAATGACCGTCCTTGTGGCATTGCTGTTGGGCTACCGTGTGTTACACTTGGCACGCGGCCACTTTGTGGGCAACCAGGGTGGCAAAAGTGTGACATAATGTCGGTACCCCTGTGCCGTGTTGGTCGGGGCGTAAACGACTTTTGGGTTGGATTTTTTCATGCGTCTATTCTCAGGTATGCTTTTATTGCTGCTGCTTGGCCTGCCGCTTTCCGTTCAGGCCGAGGGTGAGGCCGTCTATAAGGTCGTCTTTACAGGTATTGCCGAAGAGGGGCCGTTGCAGAGATTGTTGCAACAGGTTTCTGATACGGTGGCGCGTCAAGATCAACCCCCACCAAGTCCTTTTCTGCTGGCCCAGCGCGCACGTAAAGATCTGTTGCCGCTGGAGGAGGCGATGCGCTCTCGTGGCTATTTTGATGCCCAGGTGGCGCTACTCCCCATCGCCGAAGCGGCCCCTCCCTATGGGGTGCGCTTTAAGGTTAGCCCCGGTCCCCTGTATCAGTTGGGGGTACTCAAAATTATGGCTGAACCGGCGACCCCCGATTTTATCCCGCCGTCACTGGAAAAATTGGGTTTAAGCCCCGGTGCTGCTGCCTTGTCGCGCACCATTTTGGATGCCGAAGCGGCGCTGTTGGAGCAGACCCGCGAACAGGGTTATCCCTTTGCCCGTGCCCTCTCGCGGGAGGCGTGGGTACAGCCCCAAAGCCATAGCTTGGACGTGACATTTCAAATCGAAACCGGGCCGCTGGTAACACTGGGTAGCCCGCAAAGGGAGGGGGGTGAAACCGTCGATGCAGCGTTTTTGCAACGCCGTGTGCCGTGGCCCTCTGGCACCCGTTATCACCCTCAACGTATCGCCGAGTTGCGGCAGGCTTTTGTAAGCACCGGTCTATTCCGGCAGGTGCGCATTACGCTACCACGAGAAGCCAACCCTCAAGGCTTATGGTCCCCCCTCATCACTCTGGGAGAAAAAGCCCATCGCACGGTACGCGCGGGGGGAGGCTGGCATTCGGACCGTGGACCACAGCTGCATGCCGAGTGGGAACATCGTAACTATTTTGGGGCCGGGGAGGGGTTAAATCTATCCACCAAGCTGAGCAGCGATCAACAACTCCTCAAGGCCGAATTAAGCAAACCAGACTTTGGTGAACGGCGTCGTACCATGCGCTTGGCCAGCAGTCTAGAACGGGCGCAAGAGGAGGCCTATGACCGTTTGGGGGTCAATCTAGAGGGGCACCTGCTCTGGCCCTGGCGTCAACCTTATGACCTCTCTTTTGGTGCTGATTTGGGGATGGCCTCATTGAAGGATCTGAGCAGTAACAAAAAAGAGAGCTACGCAACGCTAAGTCTGCCGGTTGGGATTAGTGCCGATGCCACCGATGACCCCTTGGATGCGGTGCGTGGCTACCGTACCACCTTGGAGCTGACACCGGTTATCAAGCTCTATGGCTTTACCTCCAACTATCTTAAATTTACCGGCAATGCCAGTGGTTATTGGCAGTTGCAGGAGCAGCCTCGGTTGGTGCTGGCCAGCCGCCTGCAACTGGGGATGGCCATGGGGGCGCCGTATGAGGATATCCCCGTGGACAAGCGCTTTTATGCCGGGGGCGGCGGTACCATTCGCGGTTATGGCCATCAACTGGCTGGCCCGTTGGATAGTAAGCTGCTGCCCATCGGTGGGCGTTCTATGTTGGTGCTCAATAGCGAAGTGCGCTACCGGATGATGGATAAATTGGGGTTGGTGGGCTTTGTGGATGCCGGGCGTGCTTATGCCTCCGCCGTACCCGATGGCTCAGCCGACCCGCTGGTGGGGGTGGGGCTGGGTTTGCGCTACGCTTCACCCATGGGGCCTTTCCGTTTTGATTTAGGGCTCCCCACCAAACAACGGCAGGGTGTGGATGATCCCTTTCAAATCTATTTAAGTATTGGGCAGGCTTTTTAAATGACGCCACAACCGACAACACAGAGCGAACCGGTTAAGGGTCGTGCAGGGTGGTTGCGCCTGTTGATGGCCCTAATGGCGCTGCTTCTGTTGGTGCCTCTGCTGGCGTGGGGCGCGTGGCAACTGCCCGCTTTACGGCAATGGGCAGGAACCCACGTGGAGCAGTTGGCCGCCCAGGCTGGGGTGGAGCTGCAACTGGGCGAGGCCGGCTTGCAGTTGAGCGATCTACACCTGCGACGGCTGGCGGTTAAGGATAACCAGGGGGTGTGGTTGCAGCTGGAGGGGGCGCGTCTCCACTGGAGCCCGCTGGCACTGCTGCAAGGCAAGCTGCGTATTGAGGCGCTCACCGTGCAGCGGTTGCATCTGCTGCGGCCACCCCACTCCGAGCCAACCCAAGTGGTGGAGGCCAAACCCGCCGACGATGACGGTGCAGGGGTGGATCTGCGCCCCCTATTGGCAGCCTTTGAGCTGCAACAGGCGGCCATTGCAGAGATTCAGTTGGACGCCGCCCTCACCGGAGGTGAAGCGCTGGCGCTGATGCTGCAATTGGGGGTGGCCCCCACCGCGCAGCAGGAGAAACCCTTTTCACTAAGCCTTAAAGGGCGAGCAGCCACGCAGCTTAATCTGGATCTACAAGGTCGGTTGGGCTTGGGCAGCAGCCCTACATTGGCCCTCAAGCTGCTGGCTGAGCTGTCGGGCAATCTGAGCCACCAATACCTGGGGGCGGCATTAGAGGATACCCATCACCTCACCTTAACCGGCCATGGCCCCCTTGAGCAGTGGCAGGGCACCCTTAACCTGGACTCCAGCGCCTGGGGCAAACTGCATAGTGCGCTGCATCTACAGCAGCAGAGTGCGGGGCCAGCGCTACAGTGGCAGGGGGCTTGGCAGCATGTGCCCAGTGCCCTGTTGCCCTCCTGGTTGCCCGATCTGCTCACCGAGCAGGGCTTGCCTTTTGAAATGGCGCTGCATACCCAGGCCGAGGGGGTGGTGTTAGAGAAGCTGGCGCTACAGGGTCGTGCTTGGCAGCTACAGGGGCAGGCCCGTGTGGCGGGAGAGCAGCTCCAGAGTAAGCTAACCCTGCAAGGGGAGGATCTAAGCGTTTTGCAACCGCTGCTCGGGCAACCCCTGCAAGGGCAAGGGCGGGTCGAGATTGAGGCCAAGGGTGCAGTGACGGCCCCCTTAGCCACGGTTAAGTTAGAGGTGCGCAAGGGCACTCTGCCCGATCTGCAATGGGAAAAAGTGGTGCTTAACCTCGTCGCTACCCCGGATGGTGCGGGGGGCTATGGGGTAGAGACCGACGGTATGGGAGATCTGCAACTGGCTAGCCTGCCAGAGCCAGATCGCCACCTGACCCCCCGCTGGCAGGGTGCGCTGGCGTGGCATCCGCAAAAACCCTTGGTTTTGGACCATTTTACTCTGCAAGAGCGTCATGTAAAGCTCACGCTGGATGGTTTGTTTGATCTGCTGCAACAGAGCGGGGCTTTTAATGTGGCCCTAGATAGTGCCGATCTGGAAAAACTGTTGCAACCCCATGGCATGAGCGGCCAAGGGCGGGTCCTATTGCGCAGCCGGGCCGATCTGCACGCGGGGCTTAAAGAGATTGTCATGACCAGCCAGCTTCGGGGCGATGGGCTGCAAAAGTGGCCAGAGCCCCTTGCCAGTTGGTTGGGGGCAAAACCCCGTGTGGATTTGCAGGCAACGCTGCGACCCGCCGAGGGTTCGGTGGTTTTAACCCAGTTACAGCTGACCACCCCCCTGGCGCAGTGGCGCAGTCATGGGCGGCTTAACCCGGATGGAGGTTTGGCTCTGCAAGGCCAATTGCAGATGGCGGATCTGGCTAAATTGGGCAAACCGTTGGGGCAGGATCTTGCCGGCCAAGGGGTGCTGGATCTCCAAGTGGCTGGCCGGGTGGATGATCCCCGCATCAAGGCGCAGTTACTGGGCAGCGCCTTGATGCAAAACGGAGAGCGTTTGCCGGAGCTGGTGCTGGATCTTGCCGCCCAATCCCTGCTTAAAACCCCGCAAGGGGAGCTGCGTCTTAAAGCCACCCATGGGGGCGATACGGCCAACTTGTTCACCCAATTTAAGTTGGATCAAGGGGCGCAGCGTCTGCACCTGCCCAAGCTTTCTTTACAGGGTCCAAAAACGGAGCTGGAGGGGGCGTTGGTGGTGGATCTTGCCACCCTGGGGGTGGATGGCGATTTGCGGGGTCATGTAAGCGAACTGCGGGCGTGGCATAACTGGCACCCGGCGTTGGCGCAACTGGAGGGTAAGGTGGAGCTGGAACTGCACGGCGACGCCCGTCAGCAACGTGTGGAGCTGGCGCTGTTGGGGGAGCAGGTTGCGTTTCAAGATTTGGGTTTAAAAAAACTGTCGGCCAAGGGGCAGCTGCTGGCGCTTAACAGCAAACAGCCCAAGCTGGAGTTGCATACTCAGTTGCAGGGTTTTGAGCAGGGTGAAATACGCCTGGATCAGTTGGAGAGTACCCTTAAGGGCGGCATGGAAAAGCTCAATTTTGATCTGACCGCGCAGGGCTTTGTGGAGGGGACGCTGGCGTTGGCGCTGCAAGGGGTGGTGGCCCGGGATGAGGCAGGTATGCAGCTTGATGTGGCGACGCTGCGGGGGCGTTGGGATGAGACGCCGCTGGCCCTGCAACAACCTTGGCAGATGCGGTTGGGCCATGATGGCACGCTACAGAGCCAACCTTTAGATTTGGCTTGGGGCGAGGGTCGTGTACAAGCAACGCTGCACAAGGGGCTCAAAGCGGCCAATATGCAGCTCAAGGCGCATCTGGATCTCGCCACGCTGCCCCCGGTGCGGCGTGCCGATGTGGGGGGGTGGGTGACGCTGGATGCCCAGTTGCAGGGGCCATTACAGGGGCCGCGTTTGGGGGCCAAACTCAACCTGGATAAGGTGCGTTTGCCCAACCCGGCGGGGGGTGATGTGCCGCTGCTCAACGGGCTGGTGGATCTGCATGTGCGGCCTGGGCAACCCTTGCAGGGTACTTTGCAGTTGGCAGGGTTGGGGGATCAACCGCTCCAGGGCGCGTTCAGTCTGCCGGCCAAGTTTAGCTTGGAACCTGCGCGGTTTGCGATGGCCCCCAGTGCGCCGCTGGATGGCAAACTTCAGGGCAGTATCTCCCTTAACCGTTTATTGCCGTGGCTGGACCTGCCGGAATCACAACGCCTCGCGGGGCGTTTGGGTTTGGATCTGGCGGTTACGGGCACGTTGCAAAAGCCGCAACCTACGGGTCATATAACCTTAAAGGATGGGCAGTTTGAGCAGGCTGAGGCCGGTTTGCGTCTGTTGGATATGCAGATGGATGCCCAACTCCAGGGTTTAGCGCTTAAGCTTAACCATTTTACCGCCCATGATGGGGAGGGGGGTACGCTCAAGATGGTGGGGCAGGGGGCCTATCAGGAGGATGGCTTGCACCCGGTGGCGATGCAGCTTCGTTTGCTCAGGATGAACCTGGTTCAGCGGGATGACGCGGTGGCCAATGCCAGTGGGGCCATTGATTTGACCGGGCATGCTCAAGCCTTTGCGGTAAAGGGCGACATTACCCTAAACCACGCCAATATTTATCTACCTGACGGTGCGGGTAAGCCAGACACCGAGATGATTGACTATCGGGTGCGGGGAGAGTCTAAGAACCGTGCGGCTGAGGAACGGGCTGATGCCCCCAAGGGTACGTTGAATGTGCATCTTAAAGTGCCGGGGCGGGTGTTTGTGCGGGGCTTTGGGCTAGAGTCGGAGTGGGCGGGTGATTTAACCGTCAAGGGCACCACGGCAGAGCCGCTGGTGGTGGGGAAATTGGGCATTACCAAAGGGCAGTTGGATCTGTTGGGGCGGCGCTATGCCATTGATAAAGGGGATGTGGTTTTTGTAGGGGCATCGCCACCGAGCCCGCAGCTAACGGTTAAAGCCACCACCAATACGGGGAGCATGGAAGCTGTGGTGGGGTTGGAAGGGCCAGCGGTTAAACCAGAGATTGTGCTCTCCAGCAACCCTGAACGGCCCAGGGATGAGATCCTCTCCAACATCCTGTTTGGGCGGGATAGCGACCATCTTACGGCAGCGGAGGCGGTTAAGCTGGCTGCCGCCCTCAACACCTTACGTGGGGGTGGACCGGGGATTATGGATCGTGTGCAACAATCCATTGGCTTTGACCGTTTAGAGTTGAGCGGCGACTCTCCCCAGACTGGTGCGGTAAGTGTGGGTAAATATCTGACGGATAAAATCTATTTAGAGATTCAAAAGGGTCTGGCACCGGGTTCCCGTAAGGTGCGGATAGAGATGGATGTTGGCCGGGGGGTGCAGGTTGAGACCAATATTGACGAGACCAATATGCCCGCCCTGGGATTGGAGTGGAGCAAGGATTATTAGGGTCGCGTACCCCTAAGCCGCAACGCCCTAGGGGCGCTTAGAGGGGGGGAAGCCCGCTGTGTTGCCGTGGGTGGAAGTCAGGGGGGGAACCCCCCCCTGTTCTCAATCTGCTCAAGGGCATTGGCCAAAGGGCTCAATCAATGGCTGCCATGCAGGCCGGGTGCCTCTATGCTGGGGGGCGCGGTTGGGGCATGCTCCCGCTGGGCGTGGTAGGCCAAAAAGCGCTCTGCACCCGCCGCCCCCATGTATTTGTTAAGGGTGCGCTGCTCGGTTTGGGTGAGATCCACAAAAATAAGACCATCCAACACATCGCTAAAGTCAGGGTCAATGTTAAAGCCCGCGATGCGCCCGCCCAGTTTAAGATATTGCTTTAACAGAATCGGTACCCCTTTACCATCCCGTTCAATCTCCGCCACCAAACCAGATAGGGCATCCACATCCTGAATATTCTCAATGGCCTGTGGACTAACCAGCCCCTTTAAACCCTGTAGACGATAGGGTTTACGCGCCTTAATCATGCGGGGCGGGTTCTCCATATCGTTGTGGCTTTTTAAATACCCCACAATCAATTGACGCGAGGCCGGGGTGTACTCCGTGGTTATACTCACAGGGCCAAACAGCACCTTATATTCCGGATGGGCCACCACATAGTGACCAATGCCCTTCCATAACAACAGCAGGGGGGCATAGCTGCGCTGATACTCCGGTCGAACAAAGGAGCGCCCCATCTCCAAGGCTGGCCCAAGCTGTTTTAAAAAGGATTTTTTATATTTAAACAGGGTGCTGGTATAAAGCCCCTTTTTGCCTGCGCTGCTGCCCATAATGTGATCCAGGCGGCCCATGCGGTAGGCCCCAACCAACTCCTGCGCCTGCTCTTGCCAGATGAACAGATGCATGTAGTGGGCATCAAAGATGTCCAGATCAATGGATTTGCCCGTGCCTTCCCCTACCTCGCGAAAGGTGATTTCGCGCAAACGACCAATCTCTTGCAACAGCATAGGAATTTGGTGAGCGTGGGCCACATAGACCGTCTGGTTGCCGCTGCTCAAGAGCCGTTGGGCGGCAGGTAGCTGATCAATCTCTTTACGCAACAGTTGCGGGTCACAGGCCGAGATGATGGGCTCCAGCGCTGCCACGCTCTTGTTCGATTGAGGGGACAGCGGGGTGCGCGGCTCTTTTTTCTCATCGGCATCCAGCAGGTAGGTGCGCATGCGTAGATAGTCGATAAGCTCTTGGTCGCTCTCCATCTTATCCAGGCGACTAAAGGCGATGGGGTGCCCAATGCGCAAGGGAATATCGCGCTGCCCTTTGTTGAGCATTTCGCGGGGCAGCAGAGCGGTACGCAAACGGGGATGAATTAAGCCCGCCAATTGAAAGAGAGGACCGTTGGAGCCCTGAAACAGCAAGGGTATGACCTGTGCCTGGGCCGCGCGAATAATGCGGGCTGCGCCAACTTGCCAAGCAGGGTCCACCACGCGGCGTGATTTGAGCTCCAGGCTAGAGACCTCCCCGGCTGGAAAGATCACCAACAGCCCTTGTTCCTTACGCACCCAGCGGATCGCCTTAACCACATGCCCCACGTTGCGCTTGGTGGCGCTCTCTCCTCCAAAGGGATCCACCGGGATGAGCAGATCGCGAAACTCGGGAATCTGCCCCAGCATATAGTTGGCAATAAACTTGATGTCTGGACGAATGGCCTTGAGCAGGACCGCCAGCATCACCCCTTCAATACCGCCAAAGGGGTGGTTGGCGACCAGGATTACACCGCCACTGGCCGGGATGCGTTCCAACTCGCTATGGGATACCTGTACCGAGCCGATGAGTAACGCCAGCGCCCTTTGCAGAAATTGATCGTCGCTCTGATCTTTTTCCAGCAGCTTGATATATTCACGGTTAAACCGATTGATGCCCAAGATAGGTTCCAATACCTTCGCCAGCCCGATTGCCAGCGGACGCTTTAATTTTTGGCTCAGGGCTTGATCCAACTTGATCAGGCGGCGCTCATCCGATGGGGACATGCCTGCTCTCCATTGATACTTTGTCGTGTGTGCCTGCCATTCATTAGGCAGAGCTCCCTTTGTATGGGGCCGATGCTAATACATGGTTATGACTTGGGTGTAGCATTGTGCGACGCTTTGGTAACGGTCAAGGAAAATGCTCTTTAGTACTAACCAGGAGAATAACGCCCCTGTACAGGCCGTAAAATCACACACATCCCCCTAATGGAGAGGCGAATAAACCCCGCACAGCTGGGGCTAACCGTGAACTTAGGTCGGTTTCATCAGGATAAGCGTACCAAGCCGGTGTGTCATCTATTAACCCAGAGCGGTGTTAAAATTGGCTGAAACGCACGCTTTTTGCGACTGGGGCACATCCCCTGAACCGCTCGACGTAAGGGATAAGCGTTGTGCCATCTCCCGCGCGGCCTGTTGAAAATGGTGGAGCAGATCGGGCAGTAGGGGTGGAATTAACGCAGTTTGCCCCTGTTTGCTCAACGCTTCTATCTGCTGAGCTTGCACCGAAAGTAGCTTGGCCCCCAGACTGGCGCTGGTGGATTTAAGATTGTGGGCCAGTTGGCGGGCCTGCTTGGCATCCTGTGCCTCGACAGCGGCGGCCAAATTTTGCAACAAAACTGGAGTGTCGCTGAGATAACGGCTAAGCAACTCTTGAAAGCCATTCTCCATAACCGACATCATACGTTCAAGCTCATCTAATTTACCATGGTCTAGGCAACGGGTCGTTGGGTTGGAGGCAGGCTCTGCTTCCACAGGTTTTTCTGCTGGTTTGGCAGCGGGTAGAGGCGGGGCTAAGGTGGCTGGCTCAGCAAGGGGTGATCGCTCCAGCATGGGGGGGTGCTCAGGCAGATCGTTTAACCAGCGCTTGAGCAAATCCCACAGAGCCTCCTGTTTAAGGGGCTTGCTGAGATAGTCATCCATGTCGGCGGCCAAACAGAGCTCCCGGTCGCCGCTCATGGCGTTGGCCGTTAGGGCCGAGATAGGCTGGCGCGGGGTGCCGCTCTCGCGCTCCCAGTGGCGGATCGCCGCAGTGGTGGCATAACCATCCATCTCTGGCATTTGAATATCCATTAATATCAGATCAAAGGGGTGCTCTTTGACCGCTTGCAACGCCTTGGCCCCACGGTCCACGACGGTGGCTTGAAAACCAAACCGCTTGAGCATGCCTAAGGCGACCTTTTGGTTGATGGGGTTATCCTCAACCAATAAAAGGCGATCTTGGCGTAGTGGGTTGGTGATGTGCGAAGGTAAAGCAGGGGATGCAGCGGGGGCATCCTGTCGCTGTTGGGTAAGGGCTTCGTACAAAGCTTGGCGGGAGAGCGGTTTGCACAGGCTAGCAGGCTGGTTTGGGGTCGGCCCACGGGTTAGGGTTAACAGATGCAGGGTTCCCGCTGGGGCGTCGCGCCAAGGTGCGGGCTGGTCGGGGTTTGCCGGTGGGGCTAACATAAACTCCGGCAGCATGCCCAACTGCTGCAACCCCTGCCATGTTGCGATGGCTTGCGCCTCGCTGCTGGTGCTGTGGGCAACCATGCCCCACTGCTGGCAGAGGGTGGCGAGATAGTTCGCGTAGGCTGGATAGGGCTCTAAAATTAAAATTCGTCGGCCCAGTAGCTCCCTGGTTAACGGCTGGCTAGGTTGTGGGCCCGGCAGTAGCGGTAAGCTGAGGATAAAACGGCTCTCCCCCCGCTCATGGTCAAAGGCAAACTCTAAACGACCCCGCATAAACCCCGCCAATTGACGGATAATCGCCAGCGACAGGGTTTCTGCCCCATCATGCAAGGGGCCTGCCTGCCCCTCTTGCCGCAAAAATTGCTGGAGAGCAATCATCTGCTCGGTCTGCATCGGGGGGCGACTGTCGGCAATGCAGATCTCAAGCTCATACCAACTGGAATTAGGCTGTTGCTGGGCGTGTAGGGAGAGGCAAACCGTGCCCTGCTGGGTGGCACCCACGCTACGTTCCAACAATCCCCCCACCACCTGCCGCAGGCGGGTTAAGTCACCCTCCCAGATCGCAGGCAGTTGCGGCGGTACCATACAGAGCAGTTGCAGCCCCTTTTGTTGGGCAACGCTGGCCCACTGGCGGGTGGTGCCTTCTAACATTTGCAGGAGATCAAAGGTCAAACGTTCACCCGCCAGCGGCGCACTAAGCAAGGTTGTGTGGTTGGGCAGCATTTGCAGTTGTTGCAGCAGCTCCGAGACGGTGGTGCGGGCACTCTCCAAATAACCCTGTTGGGCCGCCTTTTGCGGGTTGCTTTGCAGCAACTCCAACAGACCCGCGAGATTGTGCAGGGGGGTGCGCAACTGTTCCGTCATGCGGTCGAGCAGTTGGGTCCAGATGCGGTCGCTGGTAAGGGCTTGATCACGGCTCTCTTCCTGGGCTTGATGCAGCCGTAATTGGAGGGAAAGATCGTGCAAAATAAGGGTGTAAAGCGCCTGATCTTCCGCTTCTACCGGGCTGATAAAGGCCCCTACGTCTATTAAACCGCCATCGTTGCGCAGAGCGGTCCAGGCTAGGGCGTGGTCGTGTCCAGCATCTTGTCGCAGAGAGAGCGTGACCGATTGGCTGCGGCTCTGGTGTTGGTTTGGAAACAGAGTGCTCAGGGGCGTTTTCGCCAAGGCCGCTTCGTCATAGCCAAACAGCTTGTGTGCCGCTGGATTGCTGTAGAGGATGTCTCCCTCGCCATTGACCTGTAAAATGGCGTCGCTGGCATGCTCCACAATGGTGTGATGGCGCAAGCTCTCCACCCGCTGCTGGCGGAGGGTTTGTTGGTGGTGGCTGCGTTCATGCTCTAGGGCGCGCCTCGCATGGCGTAGCGCTTGCCGCGAACGGCGTAGCTGTTGATCCAGCAAAGCATGCCGCTCAAACAGGGTAAAGGGGGTCTCCCCCCCTTGGCGTTCGGCGCGTTCCACCAAGGCATTCTGTATCTTCTGGCTGGCCTCCAGCGCCCCATGCATATGTGCGATGCGTTGGGCCAGGCTCTCTAGAGGGTCGTTGTCCACCGTTTACGCCCCCCCCAATACAATGCCAGTCATGGTCTGGTTGATATGGATGCCGCCACTCTGTTCGCCATAAGTAGAAAAACCTATCACAGGATGGTGCGCCAATAGTTGGCTGAGCTGGGGTAAGACCCCTTTCTGTTTGGCCTCTAACCGGCGCAAGATGCAGTCGCAAATCAACACCAACTGGGGGTTGGCCATTTCAGCGTGCATCAGGTGTAGCTGCTGCTCCAAGTGTTTGACCATATCTGCGGCCTGCGCCAAATGCAGCACCAAACCCCGCTCGACCGCGCTGTAAAAGGTTAAAGAGCCATCCCCATTGGCCTGCTGAATGGCCCGCACATAATGGCTACCACCCATCTGCAACATGGTGGGGTGGCGGCTAAAGATGTCACTGTTTAGAGCCGCTTCGGGTACCCCCACCGCCGTGGCATAGGCTTGACTGGCCGGGAGACCGTTGATCTCCGTGACGCGGCGCCCCATCGGGTCGCAGGCGGTAATAATTAGGCGTGTGGCGGTGGGTTTAAAATGGTGCCATTGAAAGGGCATAAAGGGGGTTTCGCAATGGACCAGGGTGAGCACCGCAGCGTGATGATGCCAACGGCCCTGGGCATAGACAAAGCTCTCCTGAAAGGCTAAACCATCCCCGGCAGAGCCCCCAACCAGCGCAATGCCATCCAGATGTGGGTGCAGCAGTGCCAGCAACTGCTCCTCGCGCATGCTCAGGCCATCCACCAGCAGCAGGGCAAAGGCGTGGTCGGGGTCGAGCTCTGCCTCATTGGGCAAAGCGTCGTGCAAAAGATCGCCCAACTGCTGGGCCTGGGCAGGGTTAAAATGGTGCAGATCCTGGATCACATGTGCCCATGCTTGCAAGGCGTTGCCCGCCAAACTCACCCCGGTAAGGCTCTGCTCAACAAAACCGGCTTGGGTGATCTCACCCGCCGTGGTGCAGCCCACCACAACACCGCCAAATACCCCCTCAAGGGCCGTTTGCAGCGCGGCTTTGTCGTAGCTAGGAGAGACAAACAGCAGGGTCAAAACCGCACCATCCTGCTGAATCTGCTCAACAAGCTCATTCACGGCTTGGGCGGGGTCACGGGCTTGAGAACTGCCACGCTTGACCTGCAACGCTCTCTTCTTTGGCATGCAGGTCACCCTTACGCTAAGCATGAGGAAGTGTTCATTACACCCACTCTTCTGGGGTGCCCCGTAATAAAAATTCACCAAACTCTTGGGCATCAAGGGGGCGGCTAATGAGGAAACCCTGTAAAATTTCACACTGGTTGTACTTTAAAAAGGCCGCTTGTTGGCGGGTTTCGACCCCTTCAGTGACCACCTTTAGCCCCAGATCGTGGGCCATTTGAATGACCGACCGCACAATGGCGGCATCATTTTTATCCTCAGGGATCGCCATGACAAAACTGCGATCCAACTTCAGGGTATCCAGGGGCAGCAGCTTGAGATAGTTGAGCGAGGAGTAGCCGGTACCAAAATCATCCAACGCGCAGGTAACGCCCAAGCTTTTGAGGTCATTGAGCAGATTTACGGTGTAGGTGACATCCCCCACCGCGCAGGATTCGGTAATCTCCAACTCCAACCGTTCGGGTGGTAGTTGGCTGTCGGTTAAGGCTTGGCGCACCGTGTCTTTGAGCCGCTTGTCCAAGAACTGGCGGGGGGATAGGTTGACCGCTACCGTGAGTTTGTGCCCCTGGTCCAGCCACTTTTTGGCCTGTTTGCAGGCGGTTTTCAGCGCCCACGCCCCCATGGGCACAATGAGTTCGGTCTCTTCTGCCAAGGGGATAAAACGTACGGGCGAGATGGTGCCCAGCTCTGGACTGTTCCAGCGCAGTAGCGCCTCCATGCCGATTACCTCACCGCTAAAAGCGTCCACCTTGGGTTGGTAGTGGAGGGCCAGCTCTTTACGCTCAAGCACTTGGTGTAAGCGCGACTCCAGCGCAAAGCGCTCTTGGGCTTGGGTCTCCATCTCGGGCGCATAAATGCGGCTGCTGTTGCGCTCACCGGCCTGTTTGGCGTGGGCCATGGCAATGGCCGCCTTTTGAAACAGGGCGTTCATGTCACCGGCATGACGGGGGAAGTGAGAAACCCCGACCGAGGCGGTAATGTGTACCGGCTGATCCTCATATTCAATGGGGATGGAGAGCAACTCCAGCAATTCGTTGCAAAAATCGCCGCTATGCATGGCCGCGTTTTCACGAATGCGCAGCAGGGCAAACTCGCTCCCCCCCATGCGCGCAACGGTGTCACTCTTGTCGGCATAGTCGGCCAATCGCTTGGCAACCTCCAGTAACACACGATCCCCGCTTTGAAAGCCGAGGGTGTCATTAATCTGCTTAAAGTTGGTCAATTCGATCAAAATAATTGAGATTTCCAGCCCAGCCGCTTCGGCTGCGGCAATGTCGCTCACCAAACGGTCCCGACACAGGTTGCGGTTGGGTAGGGCCGTTAGGGTGTCATACTGTTTGAGGATTTGGTTGTGATCGCTTAAAAAATCATTCAGTTTTTTCAAACGCAAGAGATTGCGCAGCCGTGCTTTAAGTTCACGGTCGTCAATGGGTTTGGCAATAAAATCTTCTGCCCCGGCATCCAGTCCATCAATGCGAGACTCCCGGTCGGAAACGCCGTGACAAGAATGACCGGAATGTGGCGGGTAGAGGCATCGGATTTAAGATGTTTGACCACCTCAAATCCGCTCATACCGGGCATAAGCACATCCAGCAAGATCAAGTCGGGTGCATAGCTATGCACCATTTCGAGTGCTTCTTCGCCAGATGTGGCAACCATATAGTCGTACCCAGCCCCTTTTAGAATGGCGGATGCGATTTGTTGGTTGATAAATTCATCATCCACAATCAGGACACGGGCGTTGGTCACATCCATGGGGCTTCCTTAATACAAGTGGTGTTTTCTATTTGCGCAGGGATACATTTGCCAGAGTGGCATTCCCTAGATAGTAATGGTCCGAAAAGGGTATGTAAATTTGAAACCGTAGCCGTATCGAGTCTGCACAGCTATTTAAAGAAGAATTTTACCCTCGGTGGTGGTGGGGGCGGTAAAAAAGGGGGAGAGAGGCGAGGGCCGCATGAGGAGAAAATGCAAAGCGCGCCTTCACAAAGTAAGGGCGCGCTTGGATCCTGACTAGGCTGGGACAGCGTGGTGCCTTTAGGCTCCAGCGGCCACCCGGTTCATGGCCGCAGCCGAGATGGTGACCTGATAAGCACGATTGCGCATGGGGGCTACGCTGTTACGCTCTTTTAAGGGTGTGCTGGTGCGGCCAGCCGCATGGGGGGCAGGACCTCGTGAGGTGTCATCCCGACTATCTTTTTTAGGGCCAGTCATACCTTGAGTAGCGGCTTTGGCCATGTAGGAGGACAATCCGTAAATGCTCATGGTGGTATTCCTCGTATCGTAACACACCGGTTGGTGTGAAGAGTGACAATGTGTCGTTATTCCCCTAGCTGCATCGCTTGTGCCAAGTTGTTTAAGTAGGCTTGTTCGGTTATTGTTATCTATGTATATCAATGGTATATGCGGGTTTAGAGTGTGGAGGTAAGGGCGGTGTTGGGTGTCAGAAGCCCTGACTTGGTGGAAAAAGGTAGGGGGGTGAGCGAACCATTTTGCCTGGGTGATGGGCACAAAGCATGCAACAGCCTAGGCCAGATCAGCGGGATCGCTAACAAGCCCCTTTCAGGGATAATAAGGGAGATATATTTATGGCTGGCGAAGAACTTAAACAGAAACAGTCCAGTTACTATGCCGGGGTGCGACCAGAAATTGTGGAGATGGTGCCTCAGCGTTGTAAGCGCATTTTAGATGTGGGCTGTGCGGCTGGTGGCCTAGGGGCAGCCCTTAAAGCACGGGGTGCGGAGTATGTGGCGGGTATTGAATTTAATCGCGAAGCTGCCACCATGGCTGAGCAGCAGCTAGACCATGTGTTGGTGGGAGATGTGGAAAATCTGGAACTACCCTATGAGCTGGGCTCTTTTGATTGTATGGTGTATGCGGACATTTTGGAACATCTGGTGAACCCTACACGGCTGTTGCAAAGGCATGTACCCTATCTGGCCGAGGGGGGCTGTGTGGTGACCAGTATCCCCAATATCCGCTACTTTAAAGTGTTAGAACGTATGGTGGATGGCTTTTGGACCTATACCGACTCCGGTATTTTGGATCGGGATCATCTGCGTTTTTTTACCATTCGTGAAATGTTAGATATGCTGGGCCAAGCGGGTTTAAAAGCCAGTTTTTTGGGTGAAACCTGGAACGAAGAGGGCGCCGAGCTGGATAAAGGACCCTACCCTAAAGATATTACGGTTGGCCGTTTGACCCTGCATAACCAAAATGAGTTTGAGGTGCACGATCTGTTTGTTTTTCAATATCTCATTCGTGCGCAACATGCGTAACAATAGGATTGTACTGATGAAAAAACTTCTGTTTATCACGCTGTTGGCGGGGCTGTGGTTGCCCTCCATGGCCGCTGCCGAGATCATTGGCAGCGTGGATACCACCTTTAAAATGTTGGGTGCCAACGACCAAATTGTTATCGAGGCTTTTGATGATCCCAAAGTGGATGGTGTCTCTTGCCATCTAAGCCGGGCGAAAAAAGGGGGCATAAGCGGAAGCATTGGTTTGGCAGAGGACCGCTCCGACGCCTCAATTGCTTGTCGTCAGGTCGGCCCCATCCATTTTAAAGAGCCCTTTAAAGATGGTGAGATGGTGTTTACCAAAAAGACTTCGCTGCTCTTTAAAACCATGCAAGTGGTGCGCTTTTTTGACCGCAAACGCAATACCTTAATCTATCTTGTTTACAGCGACCGTATCATTGATGGATCGCCGAAAAACGCCATCTCGACGGTGCCAGTCATGCCGTGGCAAGCTAAATAGAGACAATCTTACGAAGGAGCCGGATTATGCAAGGGATCAGCTATCTCCTGCGGGGGCTGAAAATGCTTTTCCATCCACGGGTGCGCCCCTTTGTGGCGGTGCCTTTGCTGCTCAATTTTACCCTGTTTGGTGTGGGGTTTTATTATCTGTTTGATCTGGTCGGCTATCTGCGTGCCGAGGTGGCGGCTTGGTTGCCCGGTTGGCTATCATGGCTCTCTTTCCTGGTTTTACCTACGGTGTTGGTGTTGGCGCTGTTGGTGATTTTTTATGGCTTTACCGTGATTGCCAACTTAATAGGTTCCCCCTTTAATGGGGTGTTGGCACAGCGGGTAGAAGAGGTGGCAAAAGGTCAGCCCCCGATCATTAGCAATGCTGAATCATGGATGACGGTACTCAAGGGTGCTGCACAGGCGATTTTTAATGAGATTGGCAAACTGTTTTATATGCTCAAATGGCTGATTATTGGGATTTTATTGTCTCTTTCCGCCATCGTGAGTGTGGTCTTGGCGCCGTTGATACCCGTGCTGCTGTTTTTGATCGCCGCTTGGTTGATGGCGGTGGAGTATGCCGACTATGCCACCGACAACAATGGGTTGCGGGGGCGGCAAAGTCGTACCCTGTTGCGGCGGAATAAAATGCATGCCTTGGGCTTTGGCAGTGCGGCGGTGTTGATGACCTGGGTGCCGCTGCTCAATCTGCTGGCAATGCCTGCCTCGGTAGCGGGGGCTACCCTTATGTGGGTGGAGCAGTTAGAAAAATCCTGGCAGCAAGAGGCGTAGCGCCATGTTGGGTTATCTTCTCCTGCTGGTAGCCGGGGTGCTGCTGCTGCGCTGGCTGGTGGTGGGGGATTGGCTGCCGGGGGGCGACGCTGCATTAAGTCAGTTGGGCTATCTGCTGCTGATCTCGGCCATGGTGGCAAGTTGGCTGGTGCAGCGCCAGGGCCGTATGGGGGTGCTGCTGCGGCAGGTGGCAGGTTGGCTGGGCGTGGTTTGTCTGCTGGTGCTTATGTATGGCTATCGGCATGAGCTGGGTGGGGTAAAAGCGCGTTTTTTGGCGACCCTCATGCCGGGGCGGGCGGTGGCCCAACAGAGCGCAGGACAGGTGCAGATTGTTGCTTCGCAGGGGGGCCACTTTCGGGTCATGTTAACGATTAATGGTGAACCGATCCCCTTTTTGGTGGATACCGGGGCGTCGGCCATCGTTTTGGCTCCGCAGGTGCTCTCCCGGCTTGGCCTGGATCGGCGAAAGTTACGCTTTACCCAGCCCTTTCAGACCGCCAATGGTCAAGTTTTTAATGCTCCGGTGATCTTACAGGATGTTCAATTGGGGGATCTGCATCTCCAGCGCGTACCTGCGGTGGTCAACCAAACCGCAATGGATAACTCGCTGCTGGGTATGAGCTTTTTTAAACGATTAAAAAGCTACCGGGTGGATGCCGGGGTTATGACCCTCTATTGGTAGACAAACAGGGCGGCGGTAGCATGCCTGCCGCTTAGGGTCGTCATTTAGGAGGGGCGAACGCTCACCGGGCGTTGCCTTGCGGCATAAATGGGGGAAAGTGGGATTTGGGGGTTATGGATGCCACCGCCAGTCGTTAAGTGCTTGGCTGGGGCATCCATAACTTTACGGGGATGGGCAGAGCCTCTTGCTTAGCTTTGGGCCGCTTGGCGAATAAGCAGCTCCACCACCTGTTGATGGCCCATACCATAGGCGGCCACCAGCGGGGAGAGATCATTATAGTCGGTGGCATTGGGATCGGCGCGATGCTGGATGAGGTGCGCGACAATGTGCGAGTGGCCCTCATAAGCGGCAGCCAGCAGTGGCGTAATACCGTCATAGTTGCGTGCGTTGACATCGGCACCATGCTGCAACAGGGCGGTGACGCTCTCCAAATTGCCCGATGCAGCGGCGAGGTGCAGGGCTGTCCAGCCCTCATTATCCCGTAGATCCACCATATATTCATGATGGTCCAGCAGTTGATTGAGAATCACCAAATCCCCTTGTCCTGCGGCATTATGGATAGGGGCGAAGTCGTTCCATTGCTGTTTCATGTTGCCACCTTTTCGTCTATTTTCGTCGAGCCACTGGAGATCACCGTCCGTGGTGTGCTCCAGTGTGGCTCGTCAAAAGGGATCTCCAGATCCATCACGGCTCCCAAAGTATTGGGTCGTGCATCCGTGCACGTATGGCAAGGGGCGTGTGGCCCGCTGCCGGGGTGCCAAATATTGGGGCTCTTTGGGATGTGTGACGCACATCAGAGCCCTCTGTTGGCCAAGACCTTTGCTTAGGTCCAGGGCGTTGCTGCCCTTGGTTGGTAAAGCAAGCGATATCCGTGCCAAACAGATTTAAATCTATGAATACATTGTATATGCGCTGAGTTGGTGATGGGGTGTTTGGGGTGGAATGTCGAAACCCTGGCGGTTTGACGGGGCTTGGGTGTCAGAAAATCCAACGCCCCAGCAAGGGGGCGTGTCCATGGGTTGGGGGAGGCCATGAGGAGGGCTCGCCAAAAAAAGCCGTTGCACGGTTGAGCGCCTAAAGCCTTTTGAGCGGATGAGAGCCCTTATAGGCTAAAGGTTTGGTGTGCAGCCAACGTGCCCGTTTGCGGTCACGTGGGGCAACAGGGACTCTCTTAGGGCAATTATGGTTCCTCGCCTGTTTCCCGGCGAATCCAGTGTCCCAAGGTCTGTCCGTGCCACTTGCCAATGCCGCTTAGGGTGGCTTGGCCACGGCGGTTAAAAAGGTCGGCAATACGCCCCCAGGAGAGCCCTTCATCCCGCAGTTTTAGCGCCTCTTGCACCAACTGTTTGCGGGTTGGTTCGGGCATGACGCGGCGGGCTTCCTCTTCGTCAGGGGTGGGGTGTTGGGCGAACTGTTGCAGCCGTTTGTCCAACTGGGCCAGCAGATGAGCATGCTCCTGTTTGAGCAGGCGTTCCAACTGGGGCAGTTCGGTGGTGGGGCGCGGGGTTGTGGTGGGCTGAGTAAGCCCCTTGTCTTCCCAGAATTTCAAGGCTTGAGCAATGACATCCGCCGCACTTAGGCCGGTGGATTCACCCAGTCGGGTGAGGCGTTGGGCGCTCTCTTTATCCAGCGCAATGCCATGGATGGGCGGGGTGTCCCCCTTTTTTTTAGCCTCTTTTTTTTTGTTCATGGTGCTTTCCACTTCCCTGCTACGGTTGGAACGGTGCAGCGTGTTGGACAAAGGGGGCTGGTTCTCAACGCTTTCATGGACCTAACCGCTCCATATAAGCATACTCCTTTGCTGCTCTTCACGGTTTTGTGTGCAAAAATTGCCGTTTTGGCCAACTTTGCAGGCATGATCCATGGGGGGTAGGGCGGCAAAAAAGGTCAGGTTGGAGGTTGTTATAGGTAGGCAATGGCTGCATATGTGGGGAGAGAGCTAGGGTTAAGTTAATGAATATTAGTCGGTAGTTTATGTGGCATGGTTTGTGAAAGCGAATGGGTGTGAGGAGATCTTTTCGTTTTTTCCCATGTGTGGAGGACACTTTCCATGAAAAGCATGTTAAACCAATCGCTGGCCCGTCTTGAGCAGCTTGATTGCACCGAGCAAGACTATAAAAAGGCGCTGGCCGCCCTGTCTGATCGTGAACTGGCCAAGGTTGAGCGTTTGGATGATATTCCCGCCCTGAGTGAAGCCGAGGCCAATGAACTGGACTCTATTTTGGGCCGAGTCCACGATTTTCTCGTGGGTGCGGGGCACCGCGCCGCCTGTTAAATCGGGCATAAATTGGTAAACTTTGGCGAAAAGATCGGTTGCATATGGCAGGGTCTAACAATCTATGTTAGACCTTGTATGCAACCCTTTTTTGTTTTTGCCGGGAATTTGCCATGACAAAGCCCTATGCATGTTGGTCCTGCGCACAACCCCTTGATTCGGGCGCTTTTGTGCGCGGCGCCTACTGTGACGGATGCGGTCGTGATTTGCGCTGCTGCATGGCCTGTCATTTTTACGCCCCCGGGGCCTATAATGACTGTCATGAGCCCCAAGCTGAAAGGGTTGTGGATAAGGAGAAGTCTAATTTTTGCGACTTCTTCAAAGCACGTGGCAGCAAGCATGCCTCAATGGGCCATGCTCCCCGTGAGGATGCCCTCAAAGCGGCCGATGCGCTGTTTAAAAAATAGCGGCCCCGTGACACACCATGCAAAAAGGAGCCACCCTTGGAGGTAGCACGTCTTATCGAAGACCTCGTCTTCCAGTGCCGTGAGCGGTTGGGGGAAGAGGCAGCCGAGCGTGTGCAGCGCGCTGCGGATTTGGCGATCTATTTTCACGAAGGCCAGTTCCGCAAGTTGGACGGCTCGCGCTATGTGCTCCACTGTATCCAAGTGGCCACCCACTGTTTTAGCTGGGGGCTGGTGGATGCAGCTGGTATCTGTGCGGCACTGCTGCACGACTCCATCGAAGATGCCCCCCCAGAAAAACAGGCTGACCAAGCGATCCGGGCATTGGATCCCGAGGTCTTTAGCATTGTTGAAGCACTCTCTAAAATCCGTAACTTACAGACCGGCGGCGGGGATATGCCCGCCACCTATCGGCGTATTTTGCTGGCAGCCTCGCGGGATTTGCGGGTGCTGGTGATCAAAAGTTTTGACGTATTGCATAACGCCGAAACCCTGGAAGTGCATGGACCTGAAAAGGCCAAGGTTAAAGCCAGTTTGGGTTTGATCTATGTGGGTATTGCCCGTCGTCTGGGCATGATTGTCATGGCGGATGCCCTGATTGACCGTCTGCTGCCGCACCTGATGCCGGTGCAGTATGAGCGTGCCCGCAAAAACCTGCGTACGTTGCAAAACCAGTGCGGCGAGAGCATGGATCATATGGTCAAGGAGGTCGCGCGCATCAACGAGGATGGATTGATTCGCGATGTGATCTTGGAACCCCGTAAAGTGGCCGACTACTTTTTATTGGCAGAAAAGCCCGGCACGGGCCGTTTAAACCGGGTGGGTTGGCCGGTCTATCGGCTTAAACTGTTTGTGGCCAAGGGTTCCGATGCTTGGCAGGTGTTGGGGCGGGTGCATGACCATTTTGAGCCCTTGCCTCGGCACATTCGCGACTATATGAACGCCCCACGTATCAACGGCTATCAAGCCCTTACCACCCGTATTTTGTGGGGGGGGGTGCCGGTCAATGTACTCATTGTAGAGAGCGGTAAAGATGAGAGTAATCGCTACGGCATTTTAGCCACATGGGGCGAGGGCTCATCCCCCTACACCGGGCGCTACATGCGCTTGCTGAGCACCCTGGGGGACAGCGATTTGCGTATGTCTGAGGTACATGCCCATGTGCTGCCCGACCTGTTGGATGCCTATAGCCCCAAGGGCGAGCGCTATACCTTTCCTGCCGGTTCGGTGGTCATTGATTTTGCCTATGCTGTGCACACGGAGATTGGTAATCGGTGTGCGGGGGCCTATGTCAATGGGGTTAAGCGGGCCCCCGATTACCCGTTTAAAGATGGCGATGTGATCAATGTGATTACCGCCAAAAGCAGCTGTCCCCTACGTGGTTGGCTTAATGTGGTTAAGACAGCACGGGCCAAGACAGTGATCAAACAGGCCCTAAAAAATCATGAGGGTGGGGTGCATGGGGTACAGCATCCCCAACCGGGGCTGTTTGTTTTGACCGCCCTTGCCAGCAGCGATATTGCGTGGTCCAACTGCTGCTGCCCGGTGCCGGGTGATACTGTTGTGGGGCGCAGTGCGGCGGATGGCCGCTGGATTGTGCATACCAGCCAGTGCACGAAGGTACATGAGGGCAATGATGAGGTGCATTGGGAACGGGGCCGATGGAACTTGGCCGATGCCTGCAACCAAGCCAACATCAATATTATATTGGTGGTGGAGCGCAGTGGTGGGGTATTAGCAGAGATCTACCGCCTGCTTGAGGTCAGTGGGGTGCGCATTCATCATACCGAGATTAAGCCCCGTTCCCCCACACGCCTGTTGGTCATGCTACAGTTTGGTCACGAGCATATTAACCCCTTGGGTGTGGTGCTAACCCAGCTGCGGGGGCTGGCTGGGGTGGTTTCTCTGCAAGAGTACAGTTGGTCCAGCCGCAATAATTAATAGTGGGGATCGACACCCGTTGCCTTTAACTTTCCACCGCGCTTTTGTGCTCTTTCCATGGATTAAAGATTGATCATGCGTATTGCCACCTGGAACGTAAACTCCATGAATGTGCGTCAGGAGCACGTGGCCCAATGGCTGGCCGAGGATCCCTGTGATCTGCTCTGCCTGCAAGAGCTTAAAATGGTCAGCGAAAAATTTCCCGCTGAACGGTTTAAGTCGCTGGGCTGGCACCTGCTCGCCAATGGCCAAAAAACCTATAATGGTGTGGCGGTGCTGAGTCGTTTTCCCTTAGAAGAGCGTGATGTGGTGCTGGATTTGCCGGGTGTTGATCCCGCGCAAAAACGGTTGATGGCCGTCACCGTCAATGGCGTGCGGGTGGTTAACTGTTACGTGCCTAATGGCTCAGAAGTTGGCAGCGACAAGTACCACTATAAGCTGGATTGGCTGGCTAAGCTCCAGTCGTTTGTGCAGGCGCAGCTGGCGAGCTATCCCCAATTGGTGGTGTTGGGGGATTATAATATTGCCCCAGACGACCGGGATGTTCACGATGTGTCGTTTTGGGCAGGTAAAATTTTGGTCTCTCCCCCTGAACGGTCTGCCTATCAGGCACTATGCGGGTTGGGTTTGACCGATGCCTTTCGCCATCTACAGCCGGAGGGTGGCTATTTTAGCTGGTGGGACTATCGGCTGGGCTCTTTTCAGCGCAATATGGGGGTGCGTATTGACCACCTGCTGAGCAGCCCGGCGTTGACGGCCAAGCTCACCCATTGCCACATTGATCGTGAGCCCCGTGGCTGGGAACGTCCCTCGGACCATGCGCCTGTTATTGCTACCTATCTGCTGTGAGGCCAGGATGCTGATCAACCATAACCGACATAAGGACGCGAAGACGTTGTTGGAAGTGTGGGCCAAGTTGGGCGAGCCAGAGCGCCGCAGTGTGGAGAGCTTTGCCCGCTTTTTGCTCAGCCAGCAACAGCCCGAGGTTGCCCCTGTTGCGCCTATCACCGAACCCCTTAATCTGCCCGCTCCACCGGGGGAGAGTGTGGTTAAGGCACTCAAACGGCTCAAGCGTAACTACCCAATGATCGAGGCGGATATGAGCTTGCTGGATGCCTCGGCACAACTGGTTATGGAACGCATGATGGGGGGGGATGACGCCGAGATCATCGTTAAGATGGAGCGTCTATTTGACAATTATTACCAAAACTGGCAGGCAAAACAGATGTGCCAAGACCCTTTGCCCCCACCAGATGCCGCTACTTAAGGGTGCCGGGTATGAGTTTGCCATTTTCCAAGTGGGCGGGGCTATAGTGTTCGGCGGGACCTTGGCGGGTCTCCAGCAGATGCCCCACTACGCCCACCAACAACAATACCAGGATAAGGCCCAAGGTCCGCTGGGCTAGGGGGCTATAGGTGAAGTTTTGCGGGCTTTTATCGACAACTTCACCTTCGATGGCGTCGCTGGGATAACGCGCTCTCCAGATGGCCTTAATCGCGGCACCAAAGAGGGTTAAAATCAGGACTGCGCCAAGCAGGATGAGGAGGATGCGCATGAAGTTTGCTCCTGTAGGCGTTCAAGAAAACGGTACAGAATCACCGCGGTTACTCCCCATATTATACGCCCTTGCCACAGGTAATGGTACCCTCCTTGGAAATGGGTTGGTAGCCCTTGCTGCTGCTGGAGCCAGAGTGGTCTGAGCGGCACGGTTAGCACCTCGTCCACCTCGCGGGCACAGGGGTTTAGGGTAAAGGGTTGTTGTAGCCGGGCAAACAGCGGTATGACCCGAAAACCGCTGGTGCGGGTGTCATAGGGCTGCATGGCGCCCAAGGGGTGTAGGATATCGGCAGATAAACCCAACTCTTCGTGGCACTCCCGCAGGGCAGTTGCCAGTGGGGTGCTGTCAGCGGGCTCCTTTTTACCGCCGGGCAGACCAATCTGGCCGGGGTGGTGGGTTAGAGTGTTGGGGCGTTGAATGAGCAGGGTGGACCAAGCCCCTTGGTGGCGGGTGAGGGTAACCAGCACGGCGGCGGTGGTGCGTTGGGGATCTTCCCATGACCAATCCATGGGGGGGTGGTTTTGTTGCAGAGCCGTCGCAATGTCGCGGCTGGAAAGCCTGTCGGGCAGGGGCATTGTACCTGCACGAAGGGTAGCAGAGTGATCGGGAGTGGTATCATGCACGACATGCATCCTATCGTGGTCCGGCTGGAGCCGGGCGAGTATCGAATTTGCCACTGTGGCGACAGCTTGGAGCACCCTTTGTGTGATCGACAGCAAGGACCTGTTTGTCGCAAGGCACAACTGTTTACGGTGGAAAAGGCGCGTAATGTGCCCATCTGCCAGTGTGGCCGCACAGAGACCTTTCCCGTCTGTGACGGGGCCCATGGTTATAGTCAGGCGGAGCGGGCTCGGCTCAAGCGGCATGGGGGATGAGTCCCCACGGCTGGCCGGTTAACCCCCGTAAGGCGGGTGTGGCGGCGGAGTTACCCTCTCAGCGGTTCTGTGACACCGATCTGCGCTTTTCTCTAGGCGCGTTGATGATGGCGCATAGCCGCTTGTTGGGGTGCCTGTCTAGCGAGCTGCCCAGCTTTAGACCTAGCCTGTAAGGTATGGTTGCTCTGGTCCGGGCGCATGGGTGCCGAAAACCGGGTTGATCCGTTACAGTAGGCATCCCTTAGCTGGCCCCGCGAATACGAATACCATCCCGCTTACTGGGCATGCTGGGGTTGCGCTGCCGCCGGCTGTACTCCTCCAAAGTGCGTCCATTGGTGGGCGCGGGTTTGACAGAGGGTTGTTTGACCGGCTGGGCACGGCTCTGTTGCTGCTCTTCAGCCGTGGGGGGCTGGGTGGTAAAGACCAAGGTGCCATCCGGTTTGCGGTAGCTGCGCAGGGTTTGTTCTCCGCTGTCGGTGGTGCCGAGGGTTAAAGGGGTGGCGTGGCGAACCGCAGGCGCAGAGAGTTTAATGCCATCACGGGCTGGTTCATCGTCGGCCCGGGCGAGCTGTTGCTGGGCCGCTTCAAGGGCTCTTTTTTTGGCTTCCATCGCCAGCCGTTTGGCCCGCTCACGGTTGGCTTGGCGGAGGGCTTCGGTCTGGGCTCGGCGGGCCTCCAGCGCTTCGATCTGCTGTTTGCGTTTTAAGAGTGCCTCTTGACGGGCTGTTTCGGCCTGAGCACGGCGCGCTTCGATGCGTGCCCGAGCCTGAGCAATCTGTTCAGCCCGGCTATCCTCACGATCCTCGTTGGGTGTAGGGTGCAGGTCTATTTTAATGTGGCGCTGCCCAGGACCGTCCATCTTTTGAAAGGTGACCAACCCATCCGCCAAGGCCAACGGCTGGGAGGCTGCTGGATAGCTGGGGGGTTCGGGGTTGGCGATGGGACGCTGCCAATCGGTGGATGGAGCGGTTTGGGTATGGGCGGTCTTGGCTTGCGCACGGCTTAGCTTGTCCATGCGCTCAATCTCGCGGGAGAGTACGGCCAGATCCGCCAAGGCCAAATCCCAGCTGCCGAGGGCTTGGTTACCATTTTTGCGGGCCAGTTCCAGTTCGTTTTTGCGGAATTTTCCGTAGTGGGTCAAAACCTTTTGTACATAGCGACGGGTCTGCGCAAAGGGTGGAATGGTGCCATACCGCTCCACATTACCCGGACCGGCATTATAGGCGGCCAGGGCCAGCACCAAGCTGTCAAAGCGGTTGATTAACATTTTTAGATAGGTGGCCCCGCCGCGCAGATTTTGTTCAGGATCAAACGAATCTGTAACCCCCATATCTTTGGCCGTGAGGGGCATCAGTTGCATAAGCCCAACGGCACCGGTTTTGGAAACCGTGTTGGGATCATAAGCCGATTCGGTCATGACCAGTGCTTTGAGAAGCTGACGGTCCAAGCCCAACTCATCGGCCACTTTTTCGGTTAGGGCGTAGAGATCGGGCGCTTTTGCGGATGCCACACTGGGCATGGGTGGCTGCTCGGCGGCCTGGGTCGGTAGGGCGCAGCAGAGTGCCAACAATAGGCTCAGGATCGCCGGTAAATGCCACTTATTTGACGACCACACGGAATATGGCCGCGGTGGGTTGCCCGGCGATGGCTGAACAGTAAGGTCTCTTCCTGATAAGTGCATCGTTCGCAGTCGTAAACGTTGGGCAAAGCCACACCAGCCCGCAGCAGACGCCATTTGGCATAGCCCGGCAGGTCAAACATCCAGCGCTCGGTATGGTGGGGCGAGGGTTGAAAAAAGACGGTGTTATCGCCGTCATCCGTCATGAACTGTGCATAAAATGCGCCATCTACCTCATAATGGGGTTGGCGAATGCAGGGGCCCAGCATGGCGATGGTTTCCTGAGGGACGGCCCCCAGGCGCTGCATGCCAGCGAGGGTGTTCTCTAAAATCCCATCACGGGCACCGCGCCAGCCAGCGTGGGCGGCGGCAATAACGCCGCTTTGGGGGTGGGCAAACAGAACAGGCAGGCAGTCGGCGGTCATGATCGCCAACAGCAGATCGGCTTGCTGGGTGACGACCGCATCGGCTTGTGGGGGAAACTTGGGTGGGGCATCGGTAATGAGGGTGGCGGTGGTACCGTGTACCTGTTGCAGATAAACGGTGTTGAGTTGGGGTCGGTGCAGTTGCTGCTGTAGACGTTGACGATTCTCCATGACCGCATTGGGATCATCACCGACATGATCCCCAAGATTGAGATCTGCGTAATTACCACGGCTTATGCCACCTTGGCGGCTGCTGCAAAAGGTGGAAATTGAAGGAATAGCTGGAAAAGGTAAATCGTTTAGAAACATGTTCATCACTTTTTGGTTGCGTTGGTCCCCCCTCTTTATTATCATGCCCGTTTTTTCTGTTCAAAGCTTCCTTGCTCCTTTTTAACGGTTTTGTCGTCGGCTTACCCCCGCGACAGAAGGGTTAACGGGGCTATCATCGAGGCAATGAGTTGGCTTCGTCATCCGGAAGGAGGTGCCTAAGTGGCATTCTATGAGAGTATCTACATCCTCAGGGCTGACCTGACCACCGAACAAGTGGAACTGGTCAATAAACGGTTTTCCGACAACGTTGCAGCGACAGGCGGTAAGGTGGTACGTACCGAACTGTGGGGCCGTCGTCAGTTGGCCTATTTGGTTAAGAAAAACGTCAAGGGTTTTTATGTCTTCCATATCCTGGAAGGCGAAGGCTCCATGGTGCATGATCTGGAAGCTAAATTGGGCATTGATGAAGACGTGCTCAAGTTCCAGCATGTGCGCATCGAAGACGTCAGCGATAAAGCCTCTCCTTTAGCCCCCTGTGAAGAAAAGGGTGAAGAGGGTAAAGCCGAAGACGCCGCCGATGAGCTTACCACCTTCGGTATGGCCGATGACGACGACCTTGGCGATGATGACGATACCGTTGAGGCGGGCATCTAATCACCATGTCTCGGCCTGTTGCCGATGCCGAAGCGTTGAATGAGGTGGTGTTAAGTGGGGTTGTGGTTGAAACACCAGAGCTGCGCTACACCCCAGCAGGTACAGCGGTCTTAACCTGGGTGTTGGAACATCGCTCGCAGGTTGAGGATCTACCACCCCTAACAGAAACCACCGTGCAGATGCACGTGGTGGTGTTGGGTGCGCTGGCCGATCAATGGCAAGGGGTACAACAGGGTGAGCGGGTGCGCGTTCGGGGAAAATTAAACCGAAAGCGTCATCAAAGAAACGATCAGATCCGTTGGGGCCGCCTAGAGTTGGTCGCCCGACAGGTTAAGATGGAACCAGCCACCGCCGGATGTAGGTCCGGCGGCCATGAGATGGATGAAGATCATGAGTGAAGATATGAAACAAGAGCAGTCCGGTGAAGGACGTGGTGGTCGCGGTGGTCCTGCGCGCCCCTTGGCCAGTGCCCGTCGTCCCTTTTTTCGCCGTCGCAAAGTATGCCCTTTCTGTGCAGATAAGGGTCTGAAAATCGACTATAAAGATCCAAAAATGTTGAGCCGCTATATCACTGAGCGGGGCAAAATGGTACCCAGCCGTATCACCGGCGTATGTGCCCCTCATCAGCGTAAGCTCTCTGTCGCCATCAAGCGTGCACGTAACATTGCACTGCTGCCCTTCATTGTAAAATGAGGATGGTGAAACACCTGTAAGGGTGTTGGAGAACTGGAATAGACCATGGAGCGCATCCTCTACCACCCGGCGGTGTCGGGTCTTCTCGCTGCCTTGATGGCCGTGGTGGTTATCCATGGCGCCCAGCTTGCCCCGCTGGCGTTGATGTTGGTCTCCCTGCCCATTTATATGACAGGGTTTCGCAACGGTAGCCGGGCTGCGTTGCTCGCTTTGACCGTACCGGTGTTTGCGCTGCTGTTGGAAGGTCGTGAGCCGCTGGTGCTGTTTTTGGGGTTAGGTCCCTACCTGTTGCTTCCCTGGCTGGTTGTCAGGTGGGTGCGGGAGCGGGGGCTTGGCCTTCAGCAAGCCATGGGCTACGGCTTTTTACTCGGTAGTGTGGCGGTGGTGCTCATTACTTTAAATGGGCCTACCGCAGATCCCGACTCGGTGTTGAACCACTATCTGGATTTGCAAAAAAACGCCATGGTGACCGAGGTTACCAAACAGCAAACAGCGTCAGCCCTAAGCCCAGAGCAGCAGGCTGCTTTTGTTAACGCGGTGGAGCAGATTGTACACACCATGCGTTATCTGTTTGCGGCGCTGGTGGTATTGGCTTGGTTTTTGATCCAGACACTCAATCTGCACCTTAGTCGTGTGATGCTCAGCGCCCAAGGGGCGTGGCATGGCGAAGGAGAAGAGGCTCTGCGGGCGCTACGTCTGCCGCAGTTTTGGGTCTGGGTGGTGCTGCTGTTGGTCACCTTTAGCTATGTTGGCACGGGTAGCTTGCAGCAGGTCGCCGTCAACCTACTGATTTTCAGCCTGATACCCTACCTATTTCAGGGTTGGGCGGTGCTGGACAGTTGGTTTCGGTTTAAGCGGATAAAGAGAGCCATTCGTCTGCTCTTTTGGGCGATGGTACTGCTCTTTTGGTTACAACAGTTTATGCTCATGCTGGTCCTTATGGGCCTGTTCGATACATGGTTTGATTTTCGCCAAAAGATGGTGGAGTCGCAAAATAGGGAAGGGTGAAAACCCTTTCGGGAGGTAAGGATGGAAGTAATCCTTCTGGAAAAGATTGGTAAGATCGGCAACCTCGGCGAAGTGGTCAAGGTGCGTTCCGGTTATGGTCGTAATTTTCTCATCCCCCAAGGTAAGGCTCTGCCTGCTACGAGTGAGAATAAATCGGTTTTTGAAGCGCAACGTGCCGACTATGAAGCACGCCAAGCTGAGATCCTTGCGGATGCCGAAACGTTGGCCGCTAAGGTAGACGAAGTATCGGTGGTTATGAAACGCCCCGCCGGTGCCATGGACAAGCTGTTTGGTTCTGTGACCAGTGCTGACATTGCGGTATTCTACAAAGATTTGGGGCTTAACATTCCCCGTAACATCATCGACGTGCTGACCCCTATCCGTACCCTGGGTGAGCATCAGGTGCGTGTACGTTTACACCCCGATGTGGTGCGTGTTATTAGCATCCAGGTTGAGCGTGCCGTCAAGTAATCAGGCTTAGGCCGATGTGTGTATAAAATAGGGCTTGGCTCCCAGCGTATGGAGATTCAATATGCCGCTTTATGACTATAAATGCGACAGCTGTAGCCACACCTTTGAGGTTCAGCATAGAATGTCTGAGACACCAGAACTAAGCTGCCCCAAGTGTGCAGCCAGTCAGGTACGCAAGATACTCTCGACCGGCGGTATTGTCGGTTCGACAAAACTGGGTCAGGATAGCGCTCCAGCACCATCACCATGTGCCGGTGGTGCCTGTGGTATGGGGGGTGGTTGCCCCATCGGGTAAGAAAAGCTCGGACCCAAGTAGGAAAAAAAACGCACGCCTTATGGCGTGCGTTTTTTTTGTAAATATTTATCAATAAAGGTTTTTTTATTATGTTTTGGGTAAAGCAGGGCGGGGGTGAGCCTGTTCTTTTGGTTCATCGGGGGGCGTCATGCAGAAAAAGCGATTGGTTTCTGTTAGGCATTTGTGAAAAACTGAAGTTAGGTAATGATGTCAATCCTCATTGCCGGCCCTAGGTGGGCGTTTTATTAAAGGGTTGGGGAGTCTTTAATGGATTTTTACGCTCATTTTTTTATGAGCCCCGCGCAGCGAGGGGTGGCCGTTTACGAGGGTATCTATGATCCGCTGTTGGTGACGCTGTCGGTCTTAATCGCGGTGTTTGCGGCCTACACCGCTTTTCAACTCTCCAGTCGGTTGCGTGATAGCGAAAATGCCAAGGTTTTATTGGCGTGGCGAGCAGGTGGTGCGCTGGCTTTGGGGATGGGCATATGGGCCATGCATTTTGTCGGCATGCTGGCTTTTCGCTTGGAGTGCGGTGTTGCATACGATTTATGGATTACTTTTATCTCAATATTACCGGGTTTTGGGGCCGCTTGGTTGGCGCTTGGGGTGTTGGGGCGGGCGACTCTCTCTTGGCCTCTCCTTGTTAGCCGTGGGGTGGTCATGGGGGCTGGTATTGGCACCCTGCACTATACCGGTATGGCCGCTTTACAGATGGATGCCATTTTACGCTACGACCCCTGGCTTTTTATGCTCTCGGTGGTGGTGGCCATCTTGTTGGCGGTGGTGGCTTTGTCGGTAAAATCGTTTTTGCAGTATCGCACGGCGCTGGGTCCGGGTCATCTCTCATCCTTGATCGGTGGCGTTATCATGGGGGGCTCGATTAGTGGTATGCACTATACCGCGATGGAGGCCGCCTACTTTATCCCGCAGGGTGAGACGGGGGTGGCCGTTTATAACAGCCCCTTGCCCTTGGCCATATCGGTGGCCGTTGCCACCCTTACCTTGTTGTTAATTGCCTTGGGCAGCGCGTTAGCCAGTCGCCGTATCGCCCACAGCCGACGTTGGATGAACTCCATTTTGCAAAACATGAGTCAGGGTTTTGTGATGATGGATCTACAGGGTAGGATTCTGGAGGCGAATCCGGCATTGCTCTCTTGGGTTGCGCTGTCGCCCAGTCAGGTGCAGGGTGAACCCTTTCAAAAGCTCTTAAGTGTGCAGGATCATCAGCCTTTGCAGTTGGCTTTGCAGCAGCTGTTAGAGGGACAACCTGTGCGCTGTGCCTTGTCACTCTGTTGTCTCGATGCCCCACCCATTCCTGTGCAGATGCATGGCAATACGCATCGTGACGAGGAGGGGCAGATTATGGGTATTTACGCCATATTAACCGATATTCGAGCCGAGCAGGCGGCGGCCAAGGCACTGCGTGATGCAAGGGATGCCGCTGAACAGGCCAGCCAAGCAAAAGGTGAGTTTTTGGCCAATATGAGCCATGAAATTCGCACGCCGATGAACGCCATTTTAGGCATGACCCATCTTTGCCTACAGACAGACCTCAACGAACGGCAGCGACACTTTTTGGAAAAGGTTTACGCAGCAGGTAGCGCGCTGTTACGCATTTTAAACGATATCCTAGATTTTTCCAAAATTGAGGCTGGTAGTCTGGAGATCGAGAAAACCAGCTTAAAGATGGATGAGGTGCTCGCCTCGCTGGCCGATCTTATGTCCATACGTGCGGATGAAAAAAAGATCGAGTTACTGTTTCATCGCGATGCCAATTTGCCGGAAATCTTGGTGGGAGACCCCTTACGGTTGGGTCAGGTATTGATCAATCTGGTTGGCAATGCGCTTAAGTTCACCGAGCAGGGTGAGGTGGTGGTGCGCATTGAGGTCATTCAGAGCGCTGAGCGGCAAGTTAAGGTGCGCTTTTCGGTGAAAGATACCGGTATCGGTTTAACAAATGAGCAGATGTCTAATATTTTTCAATCTTTTAAACAAGCCGATAGCAGTACAACCCGACGATATGGCGGAACCGGCCTTGGTTTGGCAATCAGTCATAGGTTGGTGCAGTTGATGGGGGGTGTGTTGAAGGTGGAGAGTACCCCAGGTCAGGGTAGTTGTTTCAGCTTTACGTTGGATCTGGGCGTTACACAACCGACATCGCTGCTATCGCGTCTACAGTTGCCCTCCGGTTTGCAGGTGTTGGTGGTGGACGACAATGTGCTTTCGCAACATATTTTGCACGATATCCTGCAAGGGTTTGGTTGTCAGGTGCAGGTGGCTTCATCGGGTGAAGAGGCGTTGCTGCTGCTGGCCCAGTTGGAGGGTCCGTTTGATTTTATTCTCATGGATTGGCAGATGCCTGGGCTTAATGGCATAGAGACCGCGCAGCGCATTTACCAGAAATTTGCCAAGGTAGAGATGCCAACCATAATTATGGTTACCGCCCATGGTCGTGAAGAGGTCATGCAGAAGGCGCGGGAGGCTAAACTCGACGGTTTTTTAATGAAGCCCGTTAACCCCTCCATGTTATTAGAGGTTATTTTGCAACTGCAACGTAAGCGGCATGGCACAGGGCCGCTGCTTGAGTCGCGATCTGAGCAGAAAAATTTTCGCATTGAGGTGCCCAATTTGCAGGGTAAGCACATCTTATTGGCGGAGGATAATGACCTTAATGTGGAGGTGGTGCAGGAAATGTTATCCCCGTCTGGGGTCACGTTAAGCTGTGTCAGCAATGGACTGCGAGCCGTGGAGGCGGTGCAAAAGCGCTCCTATGATTTGGTGTTGATGGATTTGCAGATGCCTGTGATGGATGGCCGTGAGGCGACCAAGCAAATTTTGGGATTGGGACTTGATCAGCCCCCCCCGATTATTGCGTTAACGGCCAATGCGTTGAGCGGAGATCGAGAGCGCTGTATGGCGCTGGGTATGGTGGATCATATTGCTAAACCCCTGGTTCCTGAGCTGTTCTATGCCACAATAAAGCGGCATCTTGGTGATGTGACGACACGGGTGGTGCGCTCAGTGGCGCCAGCGCCAGAACTGCCCAGTGGGGCTCCCCCAGGGGTGGATTTGGAGCAGGCTTGGCTTGGGTTAAACCGCAATACCTTGTTGCTAAATAAGCTATTGCATGGGGTATGTGATCAGTGGCCTGAGCAAATGAGGCTGTTGGAGGGGTGGCTGGCGGACCCGCAGTCGCACCATTTGGCCATTAACCAAGCGCATGGTCTGCGCGGGCTGGCGAGCCAACTGCGCATGGAGAAGGTGGCCACCCTTGCAGGGCGTTTGGAACAAGGGCTCAAGCAGGGTGAAGCCAATATGGAGGCATGTTTGGCGCCGTTGCAACAAGCGGTGATGGTGGTGGTTAACTGGTTAAAAGAGAATCTGGATACACCCCCCCCAGAGCCCCCAAGGCGCGATGCGACTGCACTGGATATGGATAAGGCGGCATTGAAAACGCAGGTGGCAGAGATCATGATCCATTTGGACCAAGATCTGGCCGAGGGGTTACGTCAACTGCGGGAGGTGCTTAATCGTATGCCCTCTGGCGAGCCGGAAGCTCTGTTACGCGAGGCGCTTAATCACGCAGAAGGGTTTGATGTGCCAGAGGCAAAAGCCGCGTTAATGGCGCTTCAGGCAATGTTGCAAAAGGGGTGAGGGTATGGTTATGGGGGGAAATCCATTGGGCGCAAAAGCGCGGGTGTTGCTGGTTGATGATGTGAAGGAAAATTTACAAATTTTGATGGAGTCACTCTCCAGCGAATTTGCCATTACGGTCGCCAGAGATGGTGTGCGTGCTTTGGAGCTGGCCAAAACCCAACCCCGGCCCGATGTGATTTTGTTGGATGTGATGATGCCGGGTATGGATGGTTACACGGTGTGTCGCCAGCTTAAAGATTGGGTGGAGACACGGGATATTCCGGTTATCTTTATTACCGCCATGGATGGGGAAGAGGATCAGTTTCGGGGGCTTAATCTGGGTGCGGTTGATTATATTATTAAACCCTTTTCTCCCCCGCTGGTAAGTGTGCGGGTACGCAATCAAGTGGAGTTGAAACGGCATCGGGATATGTTGGATGCGCTGGTAACCGAGCGGACCCGTCAATTGATGGATACCCAGCAGCGCAGTATTGAGAGTCTGGCGACCCTGGCCGAGACCCGTGACCCTGAGACAGGCGGGCATATTCGTCGGACGCAGCGCTATATGGAGCTGTTAGCCAAGCATTTGTGGGAGCACCGGGAGTACCGTTTTCAATTTGGGGCCTACACCCCCGATTTAATCGCCAGGGCGTCGCCGCTGCATGATGTGGGTAAAGTGGGTATTTCTGATGAGGTTTTGTTAAAATCGGCCTCTCTTAGCGAAGCAGAGTTTGCTCAAATGCGTCTACACTGCATGTATGGGTGGCACTCACTGCGCAGTGGGCAGAACCATTATGAGGAGAACCCTCTGCTATGGTTAGGTGCGGAGATCTCGCGGTCGCATCATGAGTGGTGGAATGGGCAGGGATATCCGGATGGTCTGGCGGGCACGGATATTCCGCTGACTGGGCGAATGATGGCCGTCGCCGATGTCTATGATGCCCTGATTAGCAAGCGTGTCTATAAGGCCCCGATGGCCCATCAGGAGGCAGTGCGGCTTATTTTGCAAGGCAGGGGTAGCCAATTTGACCCGGTGGTGGTGGATGCCTTTGTGGCGTTGGAGGCCGCTTTTTTGGATATTGCTTTGACCCTGGCCGATTTTGACGAGGAGCGCCAGACGCTCTGCCTAGGTAGGGAGCCGACATCGACATAACCGCGGGTTTATCTGTGGTTGTCGCGGCATCAATTTGTTAAACTATAAAAGCTCTTATGTCGCCTGTTGCAATGCGCGTGGGTGTCGAGATGGGGAACCGTGCCGGGGGGTGGTGCGTGGTTTGATGGGGGCAAGCTTTTGCCTTAATAAAAGAGTTCGCTATTCTTTGTGGCATTGGCTCATGGTGTGTGGTGCAAGATGCATGTAGGGCTGTTAATCGAATAAAGGAAGTCCCAATGGATAAGCTGCAAAAAGTATCGGTCGCCCGTGGAATTTTTTGGGTCGAAGCGCCAGATGCGGATCTGCGTATTTTGTGTGGCTGTCCGGCGGATAGTGTGAAGCATTTGATGAAGAGGGGGCTGATCCAGCAGCGGGAAAAGGGTGGTGTGCCCTGTGAGACAGGCCCTAATGCCATTTTGCTCTCCGATGTGATGTTACAAAACGGCGAGTTGAGCAATCTGGGCGAATTTCCGGTGCTGCAAATGCTCTACAAGCAGGGCATGATTCTACCCAACCACCCCAACAACAGCGGGCAGAAGCCGCTGTTAATTGGACGTTCGGAGCAGGTTAGCGCCCAGATGCAATATATCTTTCGCGGGAACTACGGATTGGTTTCTGACGAAGAGTTGATGCAAGCGGGGGTCAGCTATGACGATGCCCAGTGGATGATGCGCCTAAAATTGCGTTTTGCCTTTGGCCGTATTGCGCCTTCAAACCAATTGCTAGAAGGATTGGTGGTTGGGGAGGGTAAGGTTGAAATCCGCAATGGCTTGTTTATTGAGCGGTTGGCGACGAACAATTACCGTTTTAGTTATCAAGATGAAACGGTGGATGTGGATCTTAATTTAGAGATTGGCAACCGTTACGAGACCCCTTATCCCTTGGGTTATCTGCGGTTTAAGCGGGAATATTTTGCGGTCTTACACAGCGGTGAAGGGGATGGTTGGGATGTTAATCGTCCCAGCATGTCTAGTATTTTGATGTTTCAAGGTCGTCTCTATCTGATTGATGCCGGGCCAAATCTCTACAGCAATCTCTCTGCCCTGGGGGTGGTGGTGGATGAGATCGAGGGCATTTTCCATACCCATGCGCATGATGATCATTTTTGTGGTATTACCACCCTGATGCGGGCAGGGCGGCGGCTTAAATATTTTGCTACTCCCGCCGTGCGGGCTACGGTACAGCGCAAATTGGGTGCGCTGCTCTCTATGGAGCATGAACGCTTTACCGATTTTTTTGAGATCCATGATCTGCAACAGGGCTGTTGGAATAATTTGCAGGGTCTGGAGGTCAAACCCATCTTTTCACCCCACCCGCTGGAGACCACCATTTTTCAATTCCGCGCTTTATGGCATGAGGGTTACAAGGTGTATGCCCACTATGCGGATATTGTCTCTTTAAAAGTGCTACACGGCATGATCGAAGAGGATACCAGTAAGCCGGGTCTTTCTGAGGCACTGTTTAATAAGGTTAAGGTGAACTATTTAGCCCCGGTTGATCTGAAAAAGCTGGATATCGGCGGGGGAATGATTCATGGCAACGCAGAGGATTTTCGCGACGATCTTTCCGACAAAATTTTACTCTCGCATACCGCATTGGAGCTCAATACGGCGCAAAAAGAGATCGGTTCCAGCGCCCCCTATGGGGTGGTGGATGTCTTGATTCACAGCAAAAACAACCGCACTCGCGAGTCGGCCTTGCAGTTCTTAGAGGCCTATTTTCCAGAGATTCCTGGCGAGGATCACCAAGCGCTGCTCAACGGGGATTTGGTGGAGTTTAATCCCGGTAATATTATGCTCAAAGAGGGGCAGCCGGCCAACTATATCCTGTTGGTGCTGCACGGCACGGTGGAGCGTATCAGTACCTTGCATGAGGTACATGGGTATATGGATGCAGGCTCCTTTGTTGGGGAGTTAGCGGTGCTTAACCGGTGCCCTTCAGAAGCCAGCTATCGTGCGGTAAACTTTGTTTGGACCCTTAGAATTCCGGTCTTTCTGTTTTTGGAGATTATCCGCCGTCATGGTTTGTTGGAAAAACTTCAGAGTAATTTGGAAATTCGCGCCTTTTTGCAATCTTCTCGACTTTTCGGTGAGGGGCTTTCGTACCCGGTTTTGAACAGAATGTTAGAGGGCATTACCAGCCGCCGCTACATGCCCGGTGAGCCGATTCTTTGCCGGGATCTGACCTACCTGAATATGATTTTGGCGGGCGAGGTGCGGCGTATGGTCGGTGGTGAAGAGCTGGATGTGTTGGGTGCCCGGGACTTTTTTGGGGAGGAGGGGGCGGTCTTTGGTCTGCCCTGTTTGTTCCGGTTGGAGGTGCTGGAACCCACCGATGTGTTACAGATCCCTGGGGAGCTGTTGCAGGCCATTCCGATTGTGCGCTGGAAACTCTATGAATCGTACCTACGTCGTGCGCAGGCGATTATCCATGGTAGCGAAAATGAGCAAGTGTTTGTCTGGCGGGATGCCTTTGCCATCGGTGTGCATGAAATGGATACCCACCATAAAAAATTGGTCGAGATTGCCAACAGTATTATTGAGATTATTGGTTCGAATATAGGTAAAGAGTCGTTGATGAAAAGCATGGACGCTTTGATCGCGTACACGGAATATCATTTTCAGGCTGAAGAGAAAATGATGGAAGCTTATGGATATGCAGATCTTGAGCACCATCATCACCTGCATGTTAAGTTGGTTTCTCAAGTGGTAGAGTTCCAAAATATGGTAGAGGAAAAGGACGACTATTTGGGCTTAGATTTCGAGGGCTTTTTCAGTGATTGGTTAATCCAACACATTCTAAATGAAGATCGCCGTTATGCCATGCACCTGAACGACCGCTGTATTTTTTAAGGCTTCATCTTATTTGCTCGCTTCGTTTGGTCTGGATGGGTGAAAAACCGCCGAGACGCCTCGGTGAAGGCTATTAAGCGACGTTTCAACTTCTCTTGTCCTTTTTTGCCGCTGAAAGCTCTGCTCCTCGTTGTGACTAGAGCCTCTTGTTGCATGGACCGAGGCTCTGCTACTTGGCATGCATGGCAGCAACTCGATGCCGGGCGGGCTAAGGCGGCGCTGCACAGCAAGCCTCCCCCCTTTCGGATTTCAACCAAAAACCTCCCGTGGTCGATGCTCTGAAAGCCGTAGGGGCGCTGCGTGTGCTTTAGCATAAGTGCGGTTTAGTCGCAAACGCGCCACATTCCTTCCCCGCATCATTGACCCAACCATGACTGGATTGGAGCGGGGTTCTGGAGTGACTCATGATGGGTTGGCATGGTCGCGGATGGCTGCCAACAGGTGGGCCTTGCGGATGGGCTTGGTTAAGTGGGCGTTGCAACCAGCCTGTAAGCTGCGCTGCTCATCGCCCTGTAGGGCGTGGGCCGTTAAGGCGACAATCGGGGTTGCCGTAAGGTGGCGCGCTTGTTCCAAGGCGCGGATATGGGCGGTGGCGGCATAACCATCCATAATAGGCATCTGCATGTCCATGAAAATCAAATCAAAAGGGCCATCTTCATTAAAGCGGGTTAAGGCCTCTTCGCCATCCCAGGCGACCACCAAGCTGTGGGGTTCGCGCTTGAGGTAGGTGCGGATTAAAATTTGATTGTCCTTAGAGTCCTCAACCAACAAAATCCGTGCTTTTTTTGATTGTTTTTGCTGCGCATCATGGGGGTTGGAAATTATTTCGGCCTTGGGGGCCGTTGGGCGGCAGGGTAGGGTAAAGGAGAAACAACTGCCTTGGCCCTCTTCGCTGTCAACCCAGATGCGACCCTTCATATGCTCCACTAAGTGCCGACAGATGGTTAGCCCTAGCCCCGATCCGCCATGGCGCCGGGAAAGGCTGGAGTCAGCCTGCGAAAACTTTTGAAAAATGGTCTCTTGCTTATCTGCGGGAATGCCAATGCCGCTATCGGTAATTTTAAAGAGTAAAGTTTTTTCTTGTTCAATGGAGCGGATCTCTACCGTGACCGAGCCTTCATCGGTGAACTTGACCGCATTGCCAATTAAGTTAAACAATATTTGCCGAATGCGGGCTTGATCGCCATGAATATAGGTAGGATTGCTCTCCTCCCAGTTTAAATTGAGTTCAATGCCCTGTTTGCGGCATTGAACCTGGAAAAGTTGACAGGTTTCGACAACCATCTTGTGCAGATCAAAATCTTGTTCGACCAACTCCATACGCCCAGATTCGATCTTCGAAAGGTCGAGGATGGCGTTAATCAGGTCTAACAACGCTTCGCCAGCATGCTGCAACGTTTCGATATAGTGGCGCTGCTCTTGATCCAATTTGGTCTCTAACAAAACTTCACCCATGCCGATGACGGCATTCATGGGGGTGCGGATTTCATGACTCATGGCGGCTAGAAAATCGCTTTTGGCACGGTTGGCCGATTCGGCCTGTTCGCGGGCCAAGCGCAGGGTGGTTTCAACCTCTTTTTGTTCGGTAATATCAAAGACCAGACCACTTACCTGTTCAGCTTTTCCCTGGCTGTCTCGCTGGATCCAAGCCTGGGTGCGCAGATGGTGGATCGATCCATCGGGTCGCACGATGCGGTGTTCAATGTCATAGGTTTGGGTGTGGTAAGAAGCGCTTAAGGCACGGAAGAAAGCCTGCTCTGTGCTGTGTTGATCCTCTGGGTGGATGCAGCGTACCCAGGCGGCATAGTTATTATCAAATTGAGAAGCCTCAAGCCCATAGATCTCTAGCATGCGGGCATCCCAACTGTTTTGGTCGTTTTCAATGGTGTAATAAAAGGTGCCTGCCCGACTGGCTACAACCGCAGCTTGTAGGCGCGTACGGTTTTGGTGCAGGGTATGCTCCATCTGCTTACGGTCGGTTATGTCAAAAATAACCCCATCCAGCCAAAGTGCTTGACCATGCTTTCCAAAATGGGCGCGTCCCTCTTCATAGACCCAGCGGGTAGCGCCATCTTGGTGGATAATACGATACTCCATGTGATAGCTGCGGTTAAGGTTGACCCCTTCAAACACCTTTTGCTCGACCATAATGAGGTCGTCTTTGTGGATAATGCTGGCAAAAGAGCGCTCCAAGTTGTGGATAAAGGACTCTTTCGGGTAGCCGCTAATACGCTCAATGCCATCGCTGATAAAGAGCATGCTCCAAGCACTATCTAGGTTGCAGCGATAGACGGCACCAGGCAGATTGCTGACCAAAGAGTGAAAACGGTTTTCGCTTTCGCTCAGTTGCCGTTCTACCAGCTTATGGTCACTAATATCGAGGGCAATGGTACAGATCTGCGGCTGTGCATGCTCTTGCAGCTCTTCGCTCAGTATAAAGCGGGTGAACAAAAAGTGGTATTCATGCCCATCCAAGGTGACGTTTAACTCCTGAGCGGAACTGTTTATTTTTGTAAGATCCTCTTGCTTGGTGGGTAATAAGGGGTGGAGTGGAGGTTGGTCAGGCAGAGGATGCGTCCGGTAAAATTGATGCCACAGACGGCTGGTTACATGGGGTTGTTGTTGCCCTTTTTGAATGGCAATCAACATGGGCGCATGTTCCAATAATGCGGCCATTTGATTGGCCAGCCGTTTAACCGGTCGGCTGTAGCGTTTGCTCAGGCGGTGGACCAAAATCATGGCACCCATGGTGAGCAGTGCAATCATCGAGAGCAGGCTTAGAAAACCGCTTTTAAGGGCGCGTGTGGTGGCATCTTGACGGATACCAATATGGATAATACCCGCCAAGCGGTTATTAAAACCGCTGTGGTAGGGTAAAAAGAGCTCTCTTACGGTAGGTCGTCCAAATAGGGAAAAATGGTAGACTTGGTTGGGTTCGGTGAGCGCTTTTTGCAGACTCATGCCCTGTGGCCAGAGCATGGGGCGATCATTGAGTTGGTCGTTGCTGTGGGCGATGATTTGGTCCTCTAAATTGATCACACCGATATGGCTAAACTGGGGGTTTTTGGCAATAAGATCTTTAACCAAAAGGCGTGTGTGGTGCTTGCCCGAAAAGCTGACCCTGCCCACGGCCTCACCCACCACGCTGCCGATAATGCGGGCTAAACGCGCCTCTTGATCTTTCATAATGGCATCAAAGGCATACCACGAGACAGCGCTTACCGTCAGCATGACCAGCAGCACCACAGCACCAAAGCTTACGGCGAGCTTACGGTCAAAATGGCCGACATCATCGTGTGAATGCACACTCATGCAGAGCTATCCCATTGATCAAGTTAAGGTGCGATGACTTTCATTTCCCCCGACCATTGTGGGTGAAAGCTAAACCAGGGCTTAGCCCATGTTTAACAGGCTATTGTAGAAGATCTTAAAATACAGAATCTTACGATGTGTATTTTTTTCGAGTGGCACTACAAACTGTGCATTCTTTGGAAAATGTGCTCAGACGACCATCTTTTTCACCCCGCCTGGGTTTGCATGGATTCCAAGCGCCTGGAAGATTTTCTGTTGTTCAGGCTCAGGTCTGGTGGCTTTGCGCACCTGCAAGGAATGTCCATCGGGTCGTCGAAATGAAGCGGTAATCCGGCACTGGCTGGAGAGGATGTCTCGCAGCGTGCTCCAGCGACCGTGGATACCTTTTTCCGCCAATTGTTGACGTATTATCTGTACGATCTGGTAGGTCAGCACGGTGATAAACAGATGACCATCGCTGCGTTCCTCTTTCCGATGGAAGAGTGGACGCAAGCCCAATTCCGATTTGAGAGAGCGAAACACCGATTCCAGATCCGTGAGGGTGATGTAGGTGCGCCATAAGCGCTCCTCATCCCAGCCGGTCTCGTTGCTACGCAGGCAGTAGACCCCAGGGTGGGTCAGCGAGGTGCCATCGAGCGGTTTTTGTTTCCAATGGATGGCTTGGGCCTGCAAACCACTGTCGTCCGGGATGATTTCGATGTGGTAGTGCTGGCCTATACCACGATTTTTTTCTTTCAGCCGTCCAATGCGCTCCCAAAGTTTATCGATATTCTTTGTGGTGCGGGGCTTGGAAAGCCCCTCGGAGAGCTTAGTCAGACCGGCTTCAAAGCGCTCGGCAAAACGCCGGGAGATCCCCTTTTCCTTTTCCGCACGGCGTTGGGAATGACAGTAAAGCCTCACCTCCTGGCCATCGTCGCTGAGAACTTTTTGGATGTGGATCTGTTCCTTTGCGGCCGTTTCGATACATGCAGCACCGTTGAAATCGAATTGCCGCTCGCGTTCTCGGCTGACCACCAGATAACGATAGCCTTTGTCGCGTAACCAGACAAGATTGGCCTCAGTGGCTACCCCCCGATCCATAACCACCAAGGTACCATTGGGAGCATTCAAGCCTTTGAGCATCCCTTCCAGGGTGCTCCCTTCGGAGACATTGCCGGGGAAAATCTGCGAACGGCGCACAAACCCGCTACCGTCGAGTACCAGACCCAAGGTCAACAGGGGAGAGTCGCAACGCTTCTCCTTTGAGCGCCCCCGCTGAGCTTTGCTGTTTCCTTCTGCCTCTCCCTCAAAATAGGTATTGGTCAAATCGTATAAGGTGACGGTGCCCGGCAGGTTGAATAGATCGTTAATCTTGGAAAACAATCTGTTTTCGATAGCCTCGCGGTTTCTGATCAATAGGTCTGAAACTCGGTAAAATTGCATCAGGCTCATGGTCTCGAAGTCCACATCAAGCAACTCCCCTAGGCCGCTTTGGGCGCTGAGCCATCTATGCAGCGCCCGTTCGGAACCAGGTGCGGCCATGCGTCCAATAATGGCGCCGATGGCTGCGGCTCGCTGAGGGCCGGTTAGTCCGACATCGGCCAACAGTTCTGTAAACCCTGCCTTACCCATGGCCCATAGTCCCACCTGCTCCACCCCCACACTCCGGGGGCGGCTCATTTCAAGAGAGTCCACCAATACTGTTTGCACATCCTCTGGGGAAAGGCCGGTTTCCGTCTCCTTGGCAGACGGGATTGCTTCCGGCTGACGGGTCAACAATTGCGCGACAATACGCTGGGCCTCCCGCTCCACTTGCGAAGGACAATCAAGAGAAATCAGTGTCTTCTGAGGGCTTAGCAGTTGATCGATACGTGAACACAAGGTGGGCCAGTGATTCTGGCCTATGGCGAAATGACGGCCAAGATTCAAGAGTGTCACCTGCCTGACCTTCGTGCCGACACGAAGGGATTGAACCAGGCGATGCGTGTAGTAAGATTCGCCTGTGGCTGTATTGCGGGTTTGTGTGCGTCGTATATACATACTCGGAATGATACCAAAAGCACCATGGTGGCGCAAGACATAATAATTTATTATGGCACTACAAAACATGTTTGAATTTGTGAGTACATATAAATCAATATGTTAAAATACATCAACAGGCCAAACATGCCTAAATTCGGCAGAGAAACGTTAAACATGGGTTAGAGTAATGCTCAGGTATCGGGCCAGACCAGCCTGGATAGTGGGCGACACTCTGACGGGTGATGGGAAAGACCGGTACCAGCCAGTGTTCATGGACCTTGCCAGCGGTTAGAATGGCGTAAGCAGCGCGCATGGCCTCTGCGCCAATGGGTCCGCAAAACTGGGCAGAATCAATTTTAATGATACTTCCCTTACGTATGCGTGCAACGGAATTTGGGTCGCCATCAATGGTGGCGACAAACAGCTCGTGTCGGCCTGCTTTTTCGAGCTCGTCAACGATGGCTAAGCCGCCCCCGTCATTGATCGTAAAAAGGGCGTCTACAGAGCCAGGTTGAGGAAAATCCTGTAAAATCTGCTGACCCACCGCACGCCCTTGAACCGGTTCCACCGCTTGATAGCTGCGTAGAATACGATAGGGTTGTTTGTATTGGTTTAAGGCGTCGAAAAAACCATCCACCCGGTCGATGGTGGAGGATACATAGGGGTACTCTACTAAGATGATTTGAATGGTGTGATCATCGGCAAAATGGTGGGCCATATACTCCCCATCCAAAAAACCGGCCTGATAATTGTTTGAGGTGACAAATGCCGACAGATGCCCTCCACTGATATATTGATCATAGGCTACCACCGGTATACCGGCTTGGTTGGCTGCTTGCAAAGGGGAGGATAACGCAGCATTGTCAGTTGGTTGCACAATAATCAGATCCACTCTGTCATCCACCATCGCCTGCATTTGTTGGATCTGTTTTTCGACACCCGCGGGGCCATCACCAGCCAGCTTAATATCCAAGGTAAAGCTGGGCAGGTTTTTATCACGAGCCTGTTGTTGCAGGTGTGCCGCTTCGGCTTCTAGGCCGGCGCGCATGGCGACCTGACCGGCGATCTGATCCGACCATACCAGGAGGCCAATTTTAAAGGGTTCGGCCTGAGCATGGCTCGCCATTAAGATCCAGCAAAACATAAAAAGCCAGCGAAAATAGGCATGCATGGTATTTCTCCATCGGCGGTATGCTATAGCGCAGCAGTATAACGCATAAGATATGGTTGATGCAGTGCATTTTTATAAGAATTGAGGCAACCCCTGTTTTGTCGGTGGTGTTAAGGGTCTTTCGGTGGTTTATGCTTAGTGGCTGGTGCCATTTAGGGGAGGTGCTTCACTTCTTGATGGTATAAGCGACTTAGCTGGGATAGAGTAGGGTAACGCTATAGGATATAAAAGTTTCGCAGGATCGGTAGTGACTTTCTTGCGGTAATTTTCTGACGCTTCTACTGCCCTCGTGCTGCCCTGAGCGATCTGGCGTCAGGGGGTGTTAATCTTCGGCCAAGAAATGACTGGCACTTGATGATGGATGCATCTTTATTGTTACGGCTTTTTCTGGGAACGCTGTTGCCCAGTGCCTTACTGCCTCTGCTTATTGCGGTTGGGCTGCGCTATGGTATGGGTGAGCAGCTGTGGGCGCATGCAGGATTGCACGCGCTGGTGGAGGCTCTGGTCGGGTTCATGGGGCTCTTTGTGGCGGTGGTGATTAAGCTGCTGCATCGCAATCAGCAGGTGAATGGTCGTTTATTATGGCTCTGTGCGGGGCTGGTGCTCTCCATTCCTTTAATGGCGCTGCATACGGCACCGGGCAGCGATGAAAATGTGGTGATCTGGCTCTACGCCTTGGCAACCTTGTTGGGGGGGGGCGTAAGTGCCGGAATGTTGCTTGGGGAACAGTGGCATAGCCAGCCTAGATTACCATATGCCGCTCTGCTGATCGCGTTAGGGTTGATGGGCTGGGCGATGTTTTTTCCTGAACATATTCCGGACATGGGGCAGTGGTCGCAGTTGAGCGATTTAGCGGTTGGTATGAACCTGATTGGGGCACTGGGTTTTGTATTGGCGTGGTTTGCCCTGATCAGCGGTCATGTGGTATCAGGCCGCAGGGCACCGCTGCTGTTGGGCAATTTTAGCCTGCTCATGGCCAGCGCGGCCATCATTTTTTTGTTGGCGGATACCTGGGACAGCCGCTGGTGGTTTTATCACTTTTTGCGTCTCGCAGCGTTGGCTCTCTTGCTGAGTTATTTCTTTGCGCTCTACTTAAAAGATTTTCGCGTGCTACGGGAGAACGATGCCCGTTTTCAAGCGCTGGTTGAGAGCATCCATGCAGGGGTTTACCGTACTCAGGTTACGCTGGAACGCCGCTTGGTCTATGCCAGCGCGCAAATGCATCAGGTGGCCGGTCTCTCTATGCAGCAGTGTCAAGAAGGAGGGGTTAGCTTAAAAAGCTTGGTCGTGCCCGAAGATTGGCCCCATGTGCAAGAGGCGCTGGAGTGGTCGATCAAGACCCATGTGCCCTATGAGATGCAATACCGTATTAACCACCCGCAGCGGGGCGAAATGTGGGTTAGTGATCGTGGACGCATTATTAAGGATCACCAAGGTCAACCCTGTTGGTTTGATGGCGCGCTATTAAACATCCATGAAGCCCGCGAAACCGAACAGCAACTGTTGTTGGCTAAACAGGTCGTGCAAACAGCATCCGAAGCGATTGTTATTACCAACCATAAAAACCAAATTATGGATGTGAATCCGGCCTATGAGCGCATTACCGGTTTTATGCGCCATGAGGTGCTGGGGCGTAACCCCAAAATCACCCAGTCGGGTCGTCATGACGCCAGCTTTTACGCCACCATGTGGAAACATTTGGTCGGGGAGGGCCACTGGAGCGGTGAAATTTGGGATCGTCGCCGCAACGGTGAGATTTTTCCTAAATGGCTTGCCATTAGTGCCATCCGTAATCGGCAGGGGGTTATCTCCCACTTTGTTGGGGTGTTTAATGACATTAGCCGCCAAAAAAGTACCGAACAGCAGTTGGAGCGATTGGTCTTCTATGATCCTTTGACCCAGCTACCCAACCGGGTGCTGTTTCGGGACCGTTTGATCCATGAGGTGGGGGTCGCAGAGCGTTCCAATAAATTGATGAGTCTGCTGTTGGTGGATCTGGATCGCTTTAAAATCATCAACGACACCCTAGGGCATGGGGTGGGGGATGAGCTTTTGTTACAGGTCTCGAAGCGGTTGATTGCCAGTGTGCGTAAAAGTGACACCGTGGCGCGCTTGGGGGGGGATGAATTTGCCATTATTCTACCCGGCATGGAACGGGCAGAAGATGCCGCCCATGTGGCCGAGACCATTATCAATCAGTTGCAGGTGCCTTTTTCTATTGAAGAAAATGAGCTTTTTGTCGGTGCCAGTATTGGCATCGCGGTACATGGCCAGGATGGTGACGATTACGACAGTTTGACCATGAATGCCGACGCCGCCATGTTTAAGGCTAAGGAGTCGGGAAAAGGGACCTATAAATTTTTTACACCGGATATGAACATCCAGAATGCGAAACGCTTGGTTATGGAAGCCGAATTGCGTCGCGCTGTGGATAACCAGGAGTTAATGCTGCATTACCAACCCAAAGTGGATGCAGAGAGCCGTCAAATTGTGGGTATGGAGGCGTTGGTGCGTTGGGTGCACCCAACGCGTGGGGTGATTCCCCCTGGAGAGTTTATTCCATTGGCCGAAGAGACAGGCTTGATTGTACCGCTGGGCGAATTGGTGCTCACCCGTGCTTGTGCCCAGGTTAAACAGTGGTGGGATATGGGGCTGCCCCAGGTCCAGGTGGCGGTGAATTTATCACCCCGGCAATTCCAAGAACCCAATCTTATTGAAAAGGTATCGGAAATTTTGAGGAAAACCGGTTTTCCTGCAACGGGGTTGGAGTTGGAAATTACCGAGAGCATTGCGATGCACGATGTGGATAACACCATTGAGACGGTAAAAAAGCTCAAGGATTTGGGGGTGCGTATCTCCATTGATGATTTTGGCACGGGTTATTCGTCCTTGAGCTATCTGAAGAAATTTCCTTTGCATGCTTTAAAGATTGATCAATCCTTCGTGCGGGATCTGGGTGGTGATGACGATGGCGCCAGCATTATCTCCTCCATCATCTCCATGGCTAAGGCGATGGCGCTGGGGGTGGTGGCCGAGGGGGTGGAAACGGCTCAACAGATGGAGTTTTTGCGCGGTCAGGAGTGTCAGCAAGTGCAGGGTTTCTTTTTGAGCAAACCCCTGCCGCCATCGGATTTTTTAGCACTCCTTGAGCGCCAGCAGGAGACCGGCTGCGCCGTTACGGATGTTATGGGAGGGAAGGCTATAACTTAGAAATAAGGGTCTTATTGTCATCACATTGTCGCAAAGAACAACTACCATATAGTGTTTAATGCAGGAACGACTGTTCCGGCGCACTGTTACGCAAGGCGAATTTTTTATGTCCAGCTCAGAAACCCCGTTTGATCTGTCGGTGCTTCACGAAGTCATTGAGGGATGTTGTCGCACGCAGAGCGGTTATCACTTTAACCCGGCAGATCCCATAATTGCGCCCTACAATCGCCCCTTTGGGGCCGAGGAGATCTTTGCCGTTACCCAATGTTTGTTGCAGGGTGAAGTTAAGATGGGGTCGCGCACACGCGCTTTTGAAATGGCTTTCAGCCATGCCCGTGATGGCCGCTATGGCATCATGTGCAACTCGGGTTCATCGGCCAAGTTGTTGGCGGTTTCAGCGCTGTGTAACCCTAAGCTCGACTATGCCATGCAACCGGGGGATGAGGTGATTGTGCCGGCGCTGGCTTGGCCTACGACCTTTTGGCCTTTGATCCAAAATCAGTTGGTGCCGGTGGTGGTGGATGTCAATGCGGAGACGCTCAATCTGGAACCGCGCAGTGTCGAGGCGGCGCTCTCTCCGCGCACCCGTGCGGTAATGGCCGTGCATGGTTATGGCAACCCCTGTGACATGGATGGTTTGGGCTATCTATGCGCTCGCCATCAACTCCTGCTTATTGAGGATTGTACCGAGGCCAACGGGGCTACCTATAATGGCAAAGCGTTGGGTTCGCATGGGCGTATTGGTACTTTTAGCTTTTACCATTCCCACCATATGAGTACCATGGAAGGGGGCATGTGTATTACCGACGACCCTGAAATTGATGATATGATCCGCATTTTACGCGCCCATGGTTGGGTGCGGGATGTGCGGGATGAAAAATCCTATGCAGACCGTTATCCTGAGGTTGATCCCCGCTTTTTGTTTGTTAATCAGGGTTATAATTTGCGTCCCACGGAGATACAGTCGGTTATTGGAGAGATCCAACTCAAACGGCTACCGGCCATATTAGCCGCCAGACGCCACTGTGGTGAGCGGATGGAACAAGCCATGCGGCCCTTTTCGCGTTACCTGCGTACGCAGAAAACCACCCCCAAGGGTGAACATGCACGATTTTCGTTTCCTGTCACTTTGACCAACGATGCGCCCTTTACGGTGGCGGAGTTGCGCACGCACCTCTCCGATGCAGGTATTGAGACCCGCACCGTCAGTTGTGGCAACATTGCCCGCCAACCCGGTTTTAAATATGTGCCTCATCGGGTGGTTGGGGCGCTACCCCATGCGACCAGAATTATGAAACATGGGTTGCTGCTACCGGTGCATCAGGATATGGATGAGGCGGCCATCGACTATGTGATCGAAACGTTGAGTCGATATTTTAAACAGAAAAATCTGCTTTAAGGGGGTGCATAAAGCAAGGCGTAAGATTGCGTTATGTGCCCATAAGGGGATTTGAGTGTATTTCTAAATGTAGATTGTATATCTTCACAAAAGCGCATCTGAACGTATATAAGATTTTGATAATAAAGGTGGGTTGTCCGGCGCTAGGGTCAATGGGTGGATGGATGGCCTAAAGTTGGGTTGCAGAGGTCTTAACGACCGCATAAGGGGTTCGTTTTTATGGCACATATTGTGGTGTTGGGTGGTGGTGTAGGGGGATGGCCCGCAGCGTATGAGTTGCGTGGCGCGTTGGGTAAAGAGCATAAGGTTACAGTGGTGCACAATAGCACCCACTTTTCTTTTACCCCATCTAATCCTTGGGTAGCGGTTGGTTGGCGCAAGGCTGAAGAAATTCAGTTACCCATGGAAGGTTATTTGAGCAAAAAGGGCATCCATTTTATTTCGGTTGCCTGTGAAGAGATTAAGCCAGACGACAATAAATTGGTGCTGGCCGATGGGCAGATCGTGGATTATGACTATCTGGTCATCTGCACCGGTCCTGAGCTGGCTTTTGATGAGGTTGAAGGATTGGGTCCCCATGGTGGTTACACGCAGTCGGTCTGTTCAACGCCCCATGCCGAGACCGCTTGTGAAGGATGGGAAGCCTTCTTGAAAGATCCGGGCCCCATCGTGGTGGGTGCGGTGCAGGGCGCCTCATGCTTTGGACCAGCGTATGAGTTTGCTTTTATCATGGATGCTGACCTGCGCAAGCGTCGTATACGTGATCAGGTGCCCATGACCTATGTGACCTCTGAGCCTTACATTGGCCATTTGGGGCTGGCTGGGGTGGGTGACTCCCGCACCATGATGGAGTCTGAACTGCGTGGCCACCACATTAACTGGATCTGCAACGCCAAGGTAACCCGTGTTGAGCCTGGTAAAATGTTTGTGGATGAGCATGATATGTCCGGTAATGTGGTCAAGCAGCACGAGCTGCCCCACAAATACTCTATGATGCTACCGGCTTTCCGTGGGGTGCCTGCGGTGGCGAAGGTAGGGGATAAGCTGTGTAATCCGCGTGGTTTTGTGAAGGTGGATAAACATCAGCGCAACACCGTGTGGCCGAACATTTATTCAGCGGGTGTGTGTGTGGCGATTCCTCCTGTTGAGGCGACTCCTGTGCCCACCGGTACCCCCAAGACGGGTTATATGATCGAGTCGATGGTGACGGCCATTGTGCACAATATTGAGCTGGACCTGCAAGGCAAGCCCTTGACCCACGAAGGCACCTGGAACGCCATCTGCTTGGCGGATATGGGGGATACTGGGGTGGCGTTTGTGGCGATGCCGCAGATTGGCCCCCGTAACGTTGCTTGGATGCGCAAAGGTAAGTGGGTGCATTTGGCGAAAGTGGGCTTTGAGAAATATTTTATGCGCAAGATGAAGACCGGTTCTTCTGAGCCGATGTTTGAGAAGTTTATGCTGCGCATGGTGGGTATTACCCGCCTGAAGAAGGATAGCTAAACCCAACGAGGTTAAGCGGGTTGTCAAGAAAGAGGGTTGGCTTAATGGCCAACCCTCTTTCTTTGTGGGGTTTATGAAAAGAGCGGTGGCTTTTCTGGGGCTGTTGGGCAGGGGTATTCATCATAGCTGACGGTGCACATACGTGACGGTTGCGCTAAGGAAAAGGTTTGAGAGAGTTTTTTTATGAGGTTAAGCCCACCCGGCAGGCGATAGAGCCGCATCTGCCAGAGACGGGTGATGAGGCCAATGCGTCGATATTGCACCGGGCTGAGCACGCCTTTCTCTAGGGCAAAGTGGCGTAAGGCTTGGGCTTCGGTTGCGGCATTGGCCCGTTGTAGGCCGACGATAACCTCGGCTGTTTTGGGTGCGAGCTTGGGCAGATAGGGGTGTTTGTTGTGGGTGTGCATCAGATTGATCGCGCGCTCCATCACCAATTGACGGCTGAGTTGTTTGGCGGGTTGAAAAAAATTAGAGCGACTCAAACTGTTGGGGTTGCGGCGATTGTGTAGGTCGGGGGGGAGATCCCAAAATATTTCATAGCGATAATCCTGGCTGTAGGCACGGAAGAAGAGGTCGATATCTTGCCACAGCATTAACGCTTCGTCCCAACGGCCCATGCGATCAAAGGCGCTACGGGTAAAAAGCGGCCCTGTGCCCTGGCAGACTGCATCGCCAAAACACTGTCGTGTGAGCAGGTCTTGGTCGTTGGGGATACTCCACCACAGACGTAGATCATGGGGTTTGTGGGTGAACATTAAGGAGGGGAAAATGGCAAAATCCAGGTCAGGTCTGGCGCGCAGAGTGGCTACCCGGTTTTGCAGGGCAAAGGGCTCTAACAGATCGTCTGTATCCAAAAACATCACATAAGGGGCGGTGGTGTGGTCTAGGCCAATATTACGGCAGGTGCAGGCCCCTTTGGGCTGGCGCTGACGATGCATAAAACCAATGCGCGGGTCGCGCTGGGCATAGGCTTGGATAATCTCTGGTGAGTTGTCGCTGGAGCCATCATCCACAATCATGCACTGCCACTGGGTAAACTGTTGTGCCAGTAGTGAGTCCAGGGTTTCGGCGATGTAGGTGGCACCGTTAAAGTTTGGCATCAATATCGCTACCACTGGAGAGGTGTGCATAAAACAAGCTCCTGAGTGTTAAAGGGTGAATAAAAAGAGCACGGTGCGGTTGCGTGGGGCACAGGGTGCCGATTTTACGCCGAAAGTGTTGCACGCGCAGTAGTTGTATCCAGTGTTTGCACGCATCATGCCGCGCCGATCATGTTTTTTGGCTCAGTTTGGCCCATCCGTATGCATAAATGGGTTGGTAGGGGGGCGGGGTTTGAGGTGCAGCGAGGAAACCCGCATTTGTGAAGGGTTGGGTGAAACTGTGCCGTGGCGAGCGCTGTCCAACCTTTAAATCACTCAATTTGCCAGACTGGCGTGGGGGCGCTCCCTCAGTCAGGTCCTTGTTAGTCATCTCGATGTGTGGGGATGCGGAGAGTAAGTTATGAAGCGTGTTGCTATTGTGGTTATTGACTCTATGGGGATTGGTGCCATGCCGGATGCCGCTGCGTATGGGGATCGGGCCAGTTGTAATACCCTTGGAAATGTTGCGCGACATAACCATGGGCTGTCGTTGCCTCATCTGCAATCCCTGGGCTTGGGCAATCTATTGACTGTCGCAGGCGTGCCTGCCATTCAAGAGCCTCTGGGCTGCTTTGGGCGTCTCTTGGAGGCTTCTCAAGGTAAAGATACCACCACCGGCCATTGGGAGATGGCGGGCTTGGTGTTGGACAAGCCGTTTAAGGTTTATCCCGAGGGTTTTCCTCAGGCATTGATGCAAGCCTTTGTGGAACAATCCGGCTGCGGGGGCTATTTGGGCAATATTCCAGCCTCTGGGACCGCTATCATTGAGGAGCATCACCAACGCCACTGTGAAACCGGTTATCCCATTATTTACACCAGTGCCGATAGTGTGTTTCAAATTGCCTGCAATGTGGATGTGGTGCCGTTACAGAGGCTCTATGCTTGGTGTGAAACAGCGCGGGCTTTGCTGACCGACCACTATAATGTGAGTCGGGTGATTGCGCGTCCCTATCGACCGGTGGCAGGGGGGTTGCAACGGCTATCAGCGGATCGGCGGGACTATTCGGTTAAACCGCCCTATCCCTCATTATTGGATAAAGTTTTGCAAAATAAGGGGCAGGTGATTGCGATTGGCAAAATTGAGGATATCTTTGTAGGGTCGGGTATCTCTCACGCCATACACACCGGTTCTAATCAAGAGGGGCTTTTGTTGACGCAGCAGGCTCTGGCGGGTGAACTGGATCTGGATGGTCTCGCCGTGGAGGGGGCTACAAACGGGCAAGCGGCCCAATGTGCACTGATTTTTACCAATTTGGTGGATACAGACATGTTGCATGGGCACCGCAATGATGCAAAAGGGTATGGCCAGGCGCTGGAGGAGATTGATCGCCATTTGGGTAGGATGCTGCCCCTGTTGGGGCCAGATGATCTGTTGATCATTACCGCCGATCATGGTTGTGATCCCACCGAGCCGGGCACCGATCATACCCGCGAGATGGTGCCACTCTTGACCTACTCCCCGGGTGGGGCGGTGGGGCGCTTGGAAGATCGCGGCGCGTTTACCCACATTGCCCATCTCACGGCAGAGTGGCTCGGGTTTGCCAGTGAAAGCCATTGGATCCGTTAAATATTCATTTTTTTTGAAAGCGTAATCATGTCAAAGCTGCATCACGCTCCAGTACGTCCCCCTGTGGTAGCCATTGTTCCCGCTGCGGGCAAAGGGTCTCGGTTGGCACCGTTTCCCTGCCCCAAGGAGCTTTTTCCGGTGGGCTACCAGGACTATCTTATTCAAGGCAAGATGGAAAAACGGCCCAAGGTGGTGAGCCACTATCTGCTGGATAATTTGATCCAGGCCGGGGTAAAGCGCATTTTTTTAATCGTTGGCGATGATAAGTGGGACATTATGACCTACTATGGCAACGGTTCTGATTTTGGGGTGGATATTGCCTATCTGTTTCAACAACGCTTAGATGGCATGCCCTCGGCCATTAACTTAGCCACCCCTTGGATGCAGGATGAGGTGGTGCTGTTTGGTATGCCCGATACCATTATTGAACCCCATGATGCCTTTTCACAGCTGCTTGAGTATCACCTGCATGAACAAGCGGATTTAACCCTAGGTTTGTTTGCGACGGATACCCCGGAAAAATTTGGAATGGTGGAGATGGATGGGGATAATAATGTGATTTTTACCGTGGATAAGCCCAAACAAAGTGCCTTGCAAACCATGTGGGGTAATGCCTGTTGGTCCCCCTCCTTTAGTCAGTTGCTCAGCGGTTATTTGCAAGCCAATCCCTATTTGGGTAAAGAGTTGGTGTTGGGCGATGTGTTTAATCTGGCGCTGGAAAAGGGGATGCGGGTTAAGGGTTTGCTGTTTGCAGAGGGGCGTTATCTGGACATTGGGACCACCCATGAGTTGGATGTGGCGATTCGCCGTTTTCATCTTTGATCACCCTGGGTAGCGCGGCATAAGGGTAGGCAAACATCCCCAATTTATAATGGATTGCAGAGTTAAAATATGGCCTTAACAACAGTATCGGTAGTTATTCCCGTAAAAAACGAAGCGGACAAACTTGGGGCATGTCTCCAGGCTATTTTGACACAAAGCCATGAGGTTTTGGAAATCATTGTCATCGACTCGGGTTCAACGGATGGCACCCAAGATTTGGCGCAGCGTTTTGCTAAGGTCAAACTGGTGCAGATTGAGCCTGCTCAATTTAATCATGGTGCGACCCGTAACCAGGCCATTGCCATGACCCGTGGCGAATTTGTGCTGTGTACAGTGGGGGATGCTCAAGCGGTTGATCGTTTTTGGATCGAGCGGTTGCTCGCAGGGTTTACCGATGATGCGGTGGTTGGTGTGTGTGGTCAGCAGGTGGTTCCGCATCGAGCCGATACCAACCCCGTGGAGTGGTTCCGTCCCCAATCCATAGCCACCAGCCAACGGTATCAGTTTGTCGACGCAGACACCTTTGCCGCAGCGCCGGTCGAACAACGCAAAGCGGCCTGTAGTTGGGATAATGTTACCGCCCTCTACCGGCGCCAAGCGATTATTGAGACCCCCTTTACCACCTTTCCCTATGGCGAAGATCTTTTGTGGGCGCATGCACAACTCAACATGGGGCGGGCGTTGGTCTATCAGCCTTCAGCTCAGGTTTACCATTACCACCTGATGAACCATCAAACCACCATGAAACGAACCTTGGTGGTGTTAAATCTGCTTTACCGTGTCCATGGCTTTGTGCATGCCCCCTATCCGTGGTTGCTTACTACCCTGCGGGGGTGGTATACGATTTGGCATCGCGCAACGGGATTGACGATGCGCCAAAGAGTGTTTTGGAGCTACTCGGCTGTGGAGAATAATTTCTCACTCTATCAATCGATTAAACGGTTTCGCAAGGCCGTAGCCCGTGGGGATGGCGCGCTGGATCGGCTGTTGCAACGTTACTGTGGCGGTGCGCCGCCGATCCCGGTTAAATAAGCCGGGCGCTCTAAGCAACAAGCCAGGTCGGCCTATGGGAAAAGCTCTAATTGGTCAAAGGGTAGCCCCTGGGCATCCTTAGGCGAGAGTAGGGGCGGTTGGTCGGATAGCGGCCACGCAATGCCGATCTCTGCATCGGCCCAATGCAGGCAGCGTTCGCTGGTAGGGTCGTAGTCATTATTGACTTTATAGTGCAGATCCGCTTGCTCAGAGAGGACCAAAAAACCGTGTGCAAAGCCTTCGGGCACCCATAGGGCTAAACCATTATCGGCACTCAGGCGCAGGCCAAAGTGCTGCTTAAAGGTGGGGGAGCTTTGGCGCATATCCACGATAACATCGTACACCTCGCCCTGACAAACCTGCACCAGCTTGGCTTGTGGCTGGCGCAATTGATAGTGCATGCCCCGCAATACGTGGCGTTTGGAGCGCGAGTGATTGTCTTGCACAAAATGGGTTTTTAGACCGGTAAGTTGCGAGAACTTTTTATGGTTGTAGCTCTCGGTAAAAAAACCGCGATCATCGGTAAAGCGCGTGCTTTGCAGGACCAACGCTCCGTGTAAAACAGACTCTAAAATGCGCATCAGTGGGTTTCCCTATGGCTTGTGAGCAGCGTATGGATGGTGGGTCGTAAAAAGTTAATATCTTTTGCTGTTGACCCGCAAGCATTGGCTTAGGGGTGGGGAAAACCAAGAGCGCTTATTTGTAGATTTTAGCCACCACTTCGTTGCCGCAGCCGCGATACTCTAGGTGAGAGAAACAGTTTTTATTGGCCAACGCAATACCACGTCCATTGGGGTCAAAGGCTCTATCTGGATTAAACTCCAGATAGGGGGTCCAGTCGAAACCTGTGCCTTGATCCTGCACAATAATCTGGATCTGCTTAGGGGTGCTGGCCATGCGTACCCGACCTTGTTTGTGGGCAAAGGCTTTGTCGGTTAAGCGCTGTTCAATTTCCAGATGGTAGGTGCCTGCCAGCAGCAGCTGTTTTTTGTCCGCATAGCTTAAGGCCAAGTTGCCGTGCTCAACGGCATTGATCAAGAGTTCGGTAAGGCCGATGGAGGCTTCGCTGGGTTGTGGGCAGATATGGGACAGCACTAAGGCAATGTCGCATGCCTCGGCAATTGTTTTAAAAGTCAGATCAATCTTCGTGACTTTGCGCATGACATGTACAACGCGAGCCATCTCTTGATTGAGGGCTGTATAGGCGCGCACATGCGAAAAGGCGGATTTGATGACCGTGGTTAAAATTTGGACATCAAAGGGTTTGGTAATGTAGTAATAGGCCCCTGCGGCAATGCCTTCAGCAATGTGGGCTGGGGTGGATAAAGAGGTCACAAAAATGACTGGAAGATGTTTGTGGATTTGGTGAGCTTTAAGATGGCGGCATGTTTCCATGCCATCCATGGTGGGCATCATGCGATCTAGCAGGATTAGGTCTGGTTTAAATTGTTCAACTTGTTCGATGGCTCCTACACCATCATCGGCAAATTCTAAGATATATTCGGCCTCCAATAGTTGCTGCATTCTTTGTCGAGCCGCAGCGCTATCATCCACGACTAAAATTTTTCTTTGCATGATTGACCCCATCGGGTGAAAACCTTCTTACTCTTGCTCCCAGACAGACTCCCCAAGTATAGCACCTAGTCTTAATTATGCAAAAAAAAGGTTGAGAGTGTTATACAATCTCCTATGTGCTTTGGGCGTTTTAGTGTTAGTTCCTAGCGCTTATGAAGGGCGAAAAAGGGTTATCTTGGTTGGTGAATAATAAGGTGTATATCACGATAAAAAACAATGGTATTAATGATATGTGAGGTTTTTAACGAGGGTAGTGCTTGAGTGGTTAAGATAACGCTATGGATGTGAACTCTGTCTCTATCATCGTAGGGATTTTTTTTAAGTAGGTTGTGTCTCTATGTGTGCTAACCCAGCTATCCCCTACGCGCATGGAATATTTGATCTATCACCGCTCTGTATGCCTCCATGTAAAAAGCCCATCTTCCTATTTGTCGCGGTGGTTGGGTGTGCTGGTTTGCAATAATAAGGTGTCATTTGGTGGCATGTTCGTCCCATAGGGAGAGAATATGTTTTTTTAGGAAGTGGGTATTTTTTAAAGAGAAATTGTTGTAAATGTTACATTTAAGAAACAAATGTATAGTTGAAAATATAAATTCTGCTGCGTATGCTGTAGCCCTCACCATGGGGTGGGAGTTGTGGATAGCGTGCCCGTCGTCATCGGTTAATCTGGATAACCATAAAAATAGATTGGTTGCCTCAAGAGGGGCCAATACAGGTTAAGCGAAGGCGACCGTTAACGGAGTGGAGAATTAAGATGATCGACCTAACCATTAGAGAAATAACCGGACGGTTGTTGGTGTTACTGGCGCTAATGCCGGTTTCAGTTGCCCTATTTATGTTGGGTGCTTGGCTCCGGGAACGGGCCAGTAGACGAGCAATGCCCTTAACCCAGTGAGGGTAGGGGGGCTGCAACGCATGCCCCAAGGGGTCTAGAACGCTTGCGTGTTATAAAAGCCACCGCTTCGTCGTAAGCTGGTGGCTTTTTAATGCGGGGCGCTACCCTTGGCTAGAAAGAGAATGGTCTAAGGTTGGTGTTTTGCCGTACTCTGTGTTTCAGCCAATGTGGAGGCGTGGTGCTGGTGCCAAGGGGCGTTAGCGAACGAATGCAAGCGTACCACGGGATCGCCTTTTATAAACTTACCCCCCGCAAGGAAGTCCGTCGATGCCCATTGTTCCGTTACACCCCGTGCTGGCTAAGGATGGCCTATGGGTGACTGAGCTATCCGCATGCTGTGTGTTACTGATCAATGACAGTCGTTACCCCTGGCTGGTATTGGTACCAGACCGAGCCAACCTGACGGATCTGGATCAGTTAAATGAGGGGGATATGGCGTTGGTTATGCAGGATATTCGCTTGGGCAGTCGGGTGCTGCGTCGCCTGTTTGAGCCCACCAAGCTCAATGTGGCTGCATTGGGTAATATGGTTCCGCAACTGCACATTCACCTTATTGCACGGTTTAGCCATGATGCCGCTTGGCCTAAACCAGTATGGGGGGCGCACCCCGCGATCCCCTATGACAAAGCCTCAAGGGCACAACGGGTGATGCAGCTTCAGCAAGCCTTTGTTGCAGAACAAGGCGCGTGATCCACCGCCCTAGGCGCAGGTTATCCCGTCGCGAACCAAAGCCCGGTTACGGTTATAAAACAGTCAAGGGTGCTATAAAGGGATGGTCGTCACAAATGGCCACGATCAGACGCCGCTGACGGCTACTCGGTGGGGGTAGGGGCAGATTAACCCCTATCTTCTTGGCATGCTCCAGGTGCCTGTATGTGCGGGAAAAAAAGCTCAACAGAGTTGCCGCATCCGCGATAACACAGCGTGTGATTGCTAGAAGCCATAAGAATGCCCCGCCCGTTGGGCAGAAAGGCAAATTCGGGGTTAAATTGAAAATAGGGTTTCCAGTCAAAGCCTTGTCCCTGATCTTTGATAAAAACCTTAATGCCATCAGCCTGCCACTGTAGGGTGGCCTCCACATGGCGCTGGCCTCGAACAGGGTCTTGCTGACGGCGCAATAACTCCTGGTCATAGAGTTCGTCGTTAAGCAGCTGGGTCTTTTCTTGAAAGGTGATGCCCAAGTTGCCATGTTCCACGGCATTTTTGAGGATCTCCAGCAAGCTGATAATATCCGCTAGGTGGTCTGGGCAGACCTGGGCAAACAGCAAAGCCACTGCTTCGGCTTCGTCTATGGTGCGAAAATTTACTTGCCAATGACGGGTGAGTTTTATGCCATGGCTTAAATTTTCGAGTTTGCACTTGGCTGTTTGGCGTTGGGTTGCCTGCTGGACAGCGGCATTAACCATCGCCAAAACCACTTTTGTGTGGGGAAAGGGTTTGGTCAAATAGTAGAGCGCCCCCGCCGCCATGCCTTCCTGAATCTCATCGGGTTCGGATAAGGCGCTCTGAAAAATGACCGGAATGTGGCACAATCGGGGCTGGGATTTTATCCAGGTAAGGAGCGTTATGCCATCCATATGGGGCATCATGCGGTCCAATAGGATGACCGAAAAACGTGTCGCTGCCGACTCTTGTAATAGAACCTGGGCCGACAGGCCATCCGCAGCTTCCGTCACGCGATAGCCGTGGTCGGCTAAAACAGCCTGGAGCATGAGTCGGTGAATGGCTTCGTCTTCGACCAATAAAATCTCTGGACCCATCGGTACCATAACCGAGCTCCTGTCTGTGCCAGTGGCGGTGTGAATCGGTTAAATTCTTATTTATCATAGGCTGTTTTTTTGCAGATACAAGGCTGTTTTATAGGTTGTTCCATTCTAATACATCTCAATATATCCGCAGCTTGCTGAAAAAAAGTAAGCGTGGTGGTTATGGGCTGTTGAGCAAGCCTATTCCTGCGTGCTCGCTGTGAGGCGCATTAGTTAACCCTTATAATTTATGGAAATCTATAGCGTGAAGCCCTCTCCATACGATTTGAGTGTCATAGGTGCCGGTGCGGCGGGTCTGGTGTGCGCCATCGAAGCGGCTCGGCGGGGGTTGCGTGTGGTGGTGCTGGACCATGCCCGACAGGCGGGAGAAAAAATTCGTATCTCTGGCGGTGGACGCTGTAATTTTACCAATCTCTCGTTATCCCCGGATAACTATATTTCACACAATCCAAAATTTTGTCTCTCGGCCCTCAAGGGCTATTCACCCTATGATTTTATGGCACGGTTGGATCTTCACCATATTCGTTATGAAGAGAAAGAGGCCGGTCAGCTCTTTTGCCAAGGCTCCGCCAAAGAGATTGTGGCTATGCTGTTGCAGGAGGCCACAACCGCAGGTGTTGTGCTGAAAATGGGCCACACCGTGCATACCGCCCGCGCCTTGGGGGATGGCTATGAGGTGCTCTGCAAGCAGGGGAACTATCAAACGCCGCGCTTGGTGGTGGCCAGTGGAGGACTCTCTATACCAAAAATGGGGGCCACCGATGTGGGGTTGCGCATTGCGCGCCAATTTAAGCTGCCTGTGGTGGAGACCCGCCCCGCGCTATGTCCCTTTCTTTTTGAAGGGGGTCTGCAAAAAATGTTTTCTAGCCTAAGTGGCTTGTCAACACCCGCGACGTTAACAACCGGTGGTGTATCTTTTACCCATCAGCTACTGTTTACCCACCGGGGGCTGAGTGGTCCTGTCGCCTTGCAAGCCTCGAGCTATTGGCAGCGTGGTAGGGCACTGCTGCTTAACTTGCTGCCGGAACAGGATGCTTTGGCGCTTTTGTTGGCGGCCAAACAGGGCGAACCCCGGTTACAGGTGACAACCCTGCTTAGTCGTTATCTGCCCAAACGTTTGGCCCAAGCTTTGGCTGTGGGGCTCGATGCCCCCTTGGCCGAGTTGCCCGACCAACGCCTTAAACAACTGGCAAACCAGCTAAACGGGTGGTCGCTCACGCCTGCTGGGTTAGAAGGCTACCGCACCGCCGAAGTAACGGCGGGTGGGGTGGACACCGCCATGCTCTCCTCTAAAACCATGCAGGTTAAGGCGCGCCAGGGGCTCTGTTTTATTGGTGAGGTGGTGGATGTAACCGGCCAACTGGGCGGCTATAACTTACAGTGGGCTTGGTCCTCGGGGGTGGCAGCGGGGCGCTATATTTAACAAAGCAGGCTCCTGTACAAAAGAGGAGCCTGCTTTGTTGGGGCTGTTATTTTGCGGGGGGCTCTCCCTGCTCTACGGATTCTACATGCTGTTTGGCCTCAGAAATAAACTGCTCCACAGCCTCATTACTGTGTGCTTCACTCTCGGCCAAACGGGCCATCGCCTTGGTGAAAGAGTAGATGCGACGCATTTTATCAAGGAAGTCACGCACAATAGAGTACTGCTCAACATGGCCCGGGGCGTGTTGTGAGACATTTTTAAGGTGGTTAATGGAAGAGCGGGTAATAATTTCATCCAGCCGCTCATTGACCCGCAGCACCCGTTCGATGGCCTCGCTATTGCGCTCGGTAATGGCCCTTACGGCATCTTCCAAGCTCTCCATGACCAACTGGTGTACCTCACGCAGAAAACGCTCCGTCTGTTGGTTGATCTGCATGCCAAAGTGGAGACGTTGTTTGCCGATGTGTACCAAGTTGGTTTCAATAATGTCACCAATATTTTCAAGGGCATCCACGGCATTAACCAGGGTAATCATCTCACGGGTGTGGGCTTCGGTGAGGTGGCCTTGGCTGATTTTACCCAGATAGTTGATAAACTGCTCGTAGAGGCTGTCAATCTCCTCATCACGATTTTTGTAGGCCGCCAAAGCTTCTGCATTGCCGTGCAAAACAATGGGTAGTGCATCGTTGAGGATTAAACCGCAGCGCATGCCAAGGCCGCGAATTTCGCGACGGGTCGCGTCGAGGGCTAACGCTGGTGTATGGAGCAGTACGTCATCTAAATAGAGCGGTTTGACCACCGGACGCCCGGATTTTTCCACAGGGGCGGGCGTATTGGGTACCAGTTTTTGAATAAGCCATGCAAAGGGTACGCTAAAGGGTAGAAAGATCAGAGCGTTGACGATATTAAAAACGGTGTGGGCGTTGGCGATTTGGCGGGGTGTTTCGGCCGCGATGCGGGCGATACCCTGTAGTTCTGGTGATTGGGGCGAAATGGTGGTGATGAAATCGGCCAATGGATGGATAAAGCCCACCCACAGCAACACCCCCATAACATTGAAGAGCATATGGGCCATGGCGGCCTGCACCGCTTCACGGGGTTTGCCAATGGCGGCCAGTAGGGCGGTAACGCAGGTGCCAATATTGGCACCAAAGGCTAGGGCAATGCCGGCTTCCAAGGTGATGAAGCCCTGGCTGGCCATGACGATGACAATGCCCGTGGTGGCGGAAGATGACTGCACCAAACCGGTAAATAATGCCGCCACCAGAATACCCAATAAAGGGTTCTGCATGGAGATCATCATATCCAAAAAGGGCTGGTAGGCGCGTAAGGGTTGCATGGCGTTGGACATCATGCTCATGCCCAAAAAGATCAGGCCCAAGCCCATGATCATGGCGCCATATTGGCGGAGTTTGTCGGTTTTGCCCGACGCATTGAGCATAAAACCGATGGCCACCAACAGCGAGGCAGCTTTGGTCACCTTAAACGCGACGATCTGGGCGGTGATGGTGGTGCCGATATTGGCCCCAAAGATGACCCCAACCCCCTGAGAGAGGCTCATTAAGCCCGCGCTGATAAAACCGACCACCAGCACCGTCGTGACCGATGAGGATTGAATGATGGCGGTCACAAACGCGCCGGTCAGAGCCCCCGACACGCGGTTGGTGGTGAGTTTGGCTAAGATGGTGCGCATGCGATCCCCCGCAGCGGCCTTGAGGGCGTCGGCCATCATCTCCATGCCATACAAAAACAGCGCCAAGCCACCCAAAAGCCCCATGGTCATGGTGCCCCAGGGCATCAGTTGATCGGGCGTGGTGGCCCCACTTTCCGCCCAGGATAGCTGGGCCAACAGCATGGCGCAGGCTACCACAGCAAGGGCAATGGGCAGTCGCCAACGAACGGTGGGGAAAGGGGACGGGGTGAGAAACATAAGGTTCTCTCTTTCGCAGATCGCCATTTAGGGATGGTTGCCAAGGACTTTGCGCGTTCATGGATAACCAAAAAAACCGCGTTATTTACACTTCATTTTAATGCGACGGCAAAGCTTGACACCCTTAACACGTTGGGCATGAATGAGGTCGAGTTTTTGTTGGATTTCATCCTTCTCTTTGCTGCTCTTGCGAGCCTCCAGAGAAGATTTGAGTTTCTTCTCTTTTTTGCGCAGGGTTTTTAACACCTCTTTAAGCTCACCCCGTTGTGCTTTTTGCTTTTTTTTGTCGTCATCCATGAAGTCACTTAACCAGCTGATAACCTGTTTCAATCCCATAGGGCACCTCGATTGGGTTAGAGGTTGGTATCGGTTACGTGTCTAAAAAAATACGTAGTGATGAAGTTTGTGTGTCTATTTTAGGACAAGCACGGAAGATTCACCAGAAAAATTAGGGTTTTTTGTCGAGTAATCCCATGCTCTATTTATGGAAAAGGGTTAAACTGAAGGTGTGGGATTGTTTTTGGTGTTCTAAAAGCTAGGCGCGCTGCGGTGATCCCTCGGAGTGTATGTTGATTGGGGGTCTGCTGGGAGATTAACCTGTCGCGCGGGGCATGGGGAGTGATTGGTCCATAATCGAGCGCGCTTCCCCCGGTGATCTCCTGGCTGGTAGATTGTCTGCATCGTAAAGAGAGGGCTATGAGCACCTTGATCGTCAGTCGCGCTGCCACGATCCCTGACCAGCGACGTATTAATCGCTATCGCCGCACCCCGGAGCTGGGCCCTCAGGTGCTCTTTTTTAGCGGGGGCTCGGCACTGCATGGGTTAAGCCAGCAGATCCGCCTGTATACCCATAACTCGGTACATCTGGTCACTCCCTTTGACTCCGGTGGTAGTTCTGCCAAATTACGCCAGGCTTTTGCCATGCCCGCCATCGGTGACCTGCGTCACCGCATGATGGCGCTGGCGGATGATTCTGAGATTGGTCATCGGGCCATCTATACCCTGTTTTCCCACCGCCTGCCTAATGATGCCTCCCCTGCGGCCTTGGCAGACGAGTTAAAGGCGCTGTGTCGGGGGCGTCATCCCCTGATCGCCCAGGTTGAAAACCCCATGCGCCGCCTTATTCGCATTCAGCTGGCCTTTTTTCAAGAAGCCATGCCCCCCCATTTTGATCTGCGCCGTGCCAGCATTGGCAATTTAATCCTGGCAGGGGGCTACTTGAACAATAAGGAGCATCTGGATCCCATTGTCTTCCTCTTCTCCAAGCTGGTGGGGGTGCGTGGCACGGTGCGTACCGTGGTCAATGATCATTTGCATCTTTGCGTGGGGCTAGAGGATGGCACTCAATTGGTGGGGCAGCACCGCATGAGCGGTAAAGAGCTGGCCCCCCTGACTTCCCCTATCCAGACCCTCTGCTTGAGTCAACATCCTGACCATCTGGTGCCTGCCCAAGCGGTTTTGCAGAAAGGGAACCGCCGTATGATCCAAGAGGCAGACCTCATCTGTTACCCGCCGGGCAGTTTTTATAGCAGTCTACTGGCCAATCTACTGCCGGTCGGGGTGGCCCAAGCCATTGCCAATAACCGCTGCCCCAAGGTCTTTGTGCCCAGTCTGGGCGAGGATCCCGAGTTGCTGGGGCGGGGGGTGGATAAGCAGGTGAAAATTTTACTCAACACTTTGTTTGCCGGGCTAAAAAATGAGGGTAAGGTGGAGCATCTGCTCCAATATGTGCTGCTTGACCGGGATCGTAAGTGGGGGGGAGATAAGCTGCACAAACGCATTCGCAAGGCGGGGGTGCAGGTGATCGAAACGCCCTTAACCCACCCAAGCCGCCCCCATTGTTATGATCCAACACTTTTGGCACAAGCCCTGCTGTCCCTCACCTAAGGGTCCGCAAGCGTCAATGCAGACGGCACGGGGGCGGGCAGCCCCTCCATGGTTAGCATGTAGGCATGGCTTGATGGGCTGATAAGAGGGATGCGCGGGTAGGTAGCGGCGCTAAGCATGTCACCCATGGGGCTGGCGTGAGGTTTGTGTTGCGCGGGTTCGGCACCGTTTGCTGGATGGCTACGGCGTGTCGTAAAAAGGGGAGTAACCCAATGAAAACCGCCCTTATTTGTGGCGTGACTGGCCAAGATGGCGCATGGTTGGCCCTGCTGTTATTATCCAAGGGCTATCGGGTGGTGGGGACCTCGCGGGATGCCCAGATTGCGACCCTGACCAAATTGGATCTGCTGGGGGTGCGGGAGCGTATTGAGCTGCGCTCCATGACACCCACGGATTTTCGCAGTGTGGTGCAGACGTTGATTCAGGTGGAACCGGATGAGATCTATAACCTCTCTGGGCAGAGCTCGGTGGGGCTCTCTTTTCAGCAGCCTGTGGAGACCCTGGAGAGTATCTCCCAGGGTACCCTGAATTTGCTGGAATCAATGCGTATGATCAATAAATCAATCCGCTTTTATAATGCGGGTTCCAGTGAATGTTTTGGCGATACCGGTGATCTGGCCGCCGATGAGCTCACCCCCTTTCGCCCGCGCAGCCCCTATGCGGTGGCTAAATCCGCCTCGGTATGGAGTGTCTCTAATTATCGGGAGGGCTACGCCATGTATGCCTGTTCCGGCATTTTGTTTAATCATGAATCTTGGTTGCGACCGGCCCGCTTTGTGACCAGCAAGGTGATTAAAACCGTCAACCGTATTGCCCAAGGCAGCGGTGAGCAGCTGCAACTGGGCAATATGGATATTAGCCGTGACTGGGGTTGGGCCCCTGAATATGTCGAGGCGATGTGGCGAATTTTACAGCAAGAGAAGCCCGAGGATTTTATTATTGCAACGGGTTATACCGCTTCTCTACAAGAGTTTGTGGCGCTGGCCTTTGCCGCCCATAATCTGGATTGGCGGGACCACACCAGGAGTGATGCCAGCCTGTTACGGGAGACCGATATACGGATTAGTCGGGCCAATCCGCAAAAGGCACGGGAGCGGTTAGGTTGGCAAGCAACCCTAACCATGCCGGACGTGGTGGCGCGTATGGTGGAGGCCGAAAAACTGCTTTCCCAGCGGGCCGCCCCTTGCCAGGTGGAACCTGCTCCAGCCTCTCTGTTACGATGATGAAGGGGGGGGGAAACGTAGCTAGGCGGCGCATCTTGGTCATCTATGACTATTTTGAGCCCGCCACTCAAGCCGGTGGTCCTACCCTCTCTTGTATCAACTTGGTGCGTTTTTTAGAGCCCATGGCCGATCTTTGGGTGTTGACCGGTTGGCGGGATTTGGATGGCACTCCGTTGCCGGTGCAACGGGACCGTTGGTTGCCTTGGGGGGCGCGCAGTCAGGTGTGCTATGCCCATAAAGGGTGGTCAATGCTGGGGGTATGGCGGATTTTGCGTCAATTGCAGCCCGATGTGCTCTATTTAAACGGGGTGTTTTCTCCTTTGGGCACTTTGCTACCGCTGTTTTTGCAGCGCTGGTTGTTGCCGGAGTGCCGGGTTATTTTGGCCCCTAGGGGGATGTTGCAATCCCAGGCATTGGCGGTAAAAGCCCTAAAAAAAAGGCTCTATCTGCAAGGCTTGTTGCTGCCACTGTTGCGCCGCCGGGCCTTGACTGTGCAAGCCACAGGGCCCGCAGAGTGGGCGGATATGCAACGGTTATTACCTGTAGCCGATCCAAGTGCGCTGGTGCTGTTGGGTAATTTGCCCCGCATGGGCATAGCCTGTCGCGTGGGCTATCGGCCGGCGGCCACACGCAGTTTGGTAACCGTGGCGCTGATCTCACCTATGAAAAATATTCTTACGGTGTTACAGGCGTTGGCGCAGGTACAACAGCCTATGCACTATCATCTGTATGGTCCGGTGAAGGATGCCCCCTATTGGCAGCACTGTTTGCAAGCGGCCCAAAAACTGCCTGCTCATGTGGGGTTTACTTATCATGGTCTCTGCCCCCCGGCGGAAGTGCCCGCGCGGTTGGCCGCGTATGATGTTTATGTGCAGCCCAGCCGCAGTGAAAATTTTGGGCATGCCCTGTTTGAGGCGCTCATGGTGGGGTTGCCTTTAGTGACCAGTTACACCACCCCCTGGCAGCAGCTACAGCACAAGCAGGCAGGCTGGAACGTGGCGGGGGAGGATGTAGCGGGGCTTGCGGCGATTTTGGATGAAGCGGCTCAGTTAAAGCCTGAACGCTATGCTGTAATGGCGGGCCATGCACGCCAATTGGCGGAAAATTATCTGCAACAAAGTGGGCTAGAACAGGGTTATCGGCAATTGTTCCAAGTAACGATGGGTAATGCGCAGCTATGAAAAAAACGGTGGACGCAGAGCAGCAATGGAGCTTGATTATCACGCCTAAACGGCGCTTGTTGGAGATCCCATTTGGCGAGATTTGGCACTATCGAGATCTGCTTATGCTGTTGGTACGGCGTGATTTTGTGGCGCTCTACAAACAGACGATTTTGGGACCATTGTGGTTTTTGATTCAGCCGATCCTAACCACGTTGATGTTTACGCTGGTGTTTAACAAAATTGCGGGGCTCTCCACCGATGGTTTGCCGGCGATTCTGTTTTATCTGGCGGGCATTACCTGTTGGAGCTACTTTGCGGAGACCATGACCAAAGCGTCGGAGACCTTTACCCTCAACGCCAGTATGTTTGGTAAGGTCTATTTTCCACGGGTGATTGTCCCGCTCTCGATTGTGCTCTCCAATTTGATTAAGTTTGGTGTGCAGTTTGGCCTGTTTCTCGTTTTTTTGGGTTATTACATGTTCCAAGGCAACCGTGCCATCGCCCCCAACACCGTTTTGTTGCTACTACCCTTGCTGGTATTACTCATGGGGGGGCTCGGCCTTGGTTTTGGCATGATTATCTCGGCAATGACCACCAAATACCGGGATTTGCGCTTTTTGCTTACCTTTGCTGTGCAGCTATTTATGTATGCTACGCCGGTGATCTATCCGCTCTCTAGCCTGGATCAACGCTATAAATGGATCCTCCAAATCAATCCCATTACCCCCATTATTGAGAGTTTTCGCTATGGCTTTTTGGGTAGTGGTAGTTTTGCGCCATGGCAACTGGCCTATAGCTTTGGGGTCATGGTGGCGGTTTTGTTGTTGGCTATGATTGTTTTTAATCAGGTCGAAAAGAACTTTATGGATACCGTTTAGGGGTTTGTCAGGTATGAAAGCATGGCTTAAACAAAAGGTACTGGCGCGTCTGCGTCTCAGTGCGCGGGCCCGTCAGTGGGCGCACCAGGTTTTGTTTGCAGATTTTCCCGGTTCAGGGAACTACTGGGAGCTGCGTTACCATCAAGGAGGGAACTCCGGTAGTGGCTCTTATGGGCGGTTGGCCCACTATAAAGCACAATTTCTCAATCAATTTTTTGCGGAACAGCAGATCGAAACCGTATTGGAGTTTGGCTGTGGTGATGGCCATAATCTGGGGCTCTATCAGGTTGCCAACTATATTGGCCTAGATGTCTCGCGCACGGCGATTCAACACTGCATTCAACGCTATCAAGAAGATGCGGGGAAAAGCTTTTTTATTTTTGATCCAACTCTGTTTGCCGATCATGCGCAGCGCTTTCAGGTGCCCTGTACCCTCTCTTTGGATGTGATCTACCATCTGGTGGAGGATGGGGTGTTTGAGGCCTATATGCGGCAGTTGTTTGGCTGTGCCCAACGCTATGTGGTGATCTATGCCAGTAATTTTGAGGGGAAAACGGAACACCACATGCGCCCCCGTCAATTCACCCAGTGGATCGAGCGCCATGCACCCCAATGGCGTTTGCTCCATCACGAGGTTAACCCTTACCACTACACGCCCGGTGACGACCCTGAGCAGACCTCGGAAGCCGATTTTTATCTCTATACCCTAAAGGATGGCGACGCGTAACCCCACGTGGAGCAGCGATTTAGGTAGGGGGTGCAAGCCAAGGGGCAAAGAGATCATCCACCCGTTGGGTGAAGGCGTTAAAGGCAAAATAGTTGAGGGCCTCTGGACGCTGCCGGGGTTGTTCGATGGCCCGTTCGATGGCCGTGATCAGTTGGGCGGGTTGATGGGGGTCAACCAGGGTTCCCAAGAGCCCATCGCGCAGGGCCTCGCGGGTGCCATCTGTCTGGCTACCGATGCTGGGAATGCCGCAGGCCATGGCTTCGAGCAGCACAAAACCAAAGCCTTCCCCCTGGCTTGGCATGGCGTAACAGTCGGCCAGCAGGTAGTGATCGGCCTTCTCTTTTTCATCAATGTAACCGGTAAAACGGACTCGGTCGGCTAGGCCAAGGGCTTGTGCGGTTTGGCTTAGGCGCTGGCGGTCTGGACCATCCCCAACAATGAGATAGACCACATCGTGCCCCTGTTTTAGCAAGGCTGGTAGGGCCTGCATGACCTCGTCAAACCCCTTGGCGCGATCTTGAGAAACCAACCTACCCATGGTCATGATGACCGTTTTATGGTGCAGGGCGTAGCGCTCGATAAGATAGGAGGGTTTGTGGTCTACCCGGTAGTGGTTAAGATGAATGGCATTGGGCAGCAGGTGGGTCTTGGCTGGGGCAAGGCTGGCCCACTGTAAAAAACGGTCGGTGGTGGTTTGGCTAATAGAAACGGCGGCTTCCAGCTTGGACAGAGCCCAGCGGGTTAAGCGACCACCCGTGGGTTGCCACACCTCAATGCCATAACAGAGCAGCATGACCGGGGTGCCGGTAAGGCTGCCCAGCAGTTGCGCTAGGGGGAGTAGATTGATATGTCCGCAGAGGATCAGCCGATAGGGGCCCCCCCGGCGCGCACTGTGTAGGGCTTGGCGAAAGTAGGCCGCTTTGCCCGCCAAGGATGTCTCTTGCAAATCAATGGTTGGAGGCATCTCTCCCAGTGGCTGCTGGCGGTTGCGCAGCAGTAAGGTGATCCGCGTTTGGGGGTAGGCCACAGCCAGGGCATCCAGCAGATCCCGGTTGTATTGGGCAATGCCGCCGTGTGCGCCATAGGCATCGGTCAACAGGGCTAAGATGGGCATGGTCACTCCTGCAAGGGGCTGGGCTTAGGCTGTGGTGGCCACAGTTTGCCCGAAAACCGCTGCGGCTGTCCATGGCTGCAACGGATTGGCACGAAGGGGTGAGAGGGTTATGGCCTGTCGCTATCCGGGGTGTGGCAGAAAGAGAAGCGGCTGGAACAGATGCTGCATAAAAGCTTTATTAGTCTGGCTGAGTGTGCGAGAGCTAGAACGCGCAGGCCGTTGATCCTAGTGAGAGGTGTGGGGAGTCGTAGCTTATGGCGGGATGGTTAGAAAAAAGCGTCAATCTCATTCCTTGGTGGATGCGCGACCATATTCGCAAAATTCCCCTCTTGGCATGGCTACAGCGCCGTTTTTTTGCTCGGTTTTTGGCAGGCCGTCACTTTGATTATCAGATCAATGCCGGTCCGGCCAAAGGGTTGTGGATGCCCATAAGTCTGCCGACGGACAAGTTGATCTGGACAGGCACCTACGAAAAAGTGGTGGGCGAAAAAATGGGTCGGCTAACGCCAACTCAAGGGGTCTGTTTGGATATCGGCAGCCATCGTGGTTATATGGCTGGTATTATGGCGCTGCACGGGGCGGCGCAGGTTCACTGTTTTGAACCGATGCCCGATAATATTACCCACCTTCAGCGGCTGCAACAGCTCAACCCTGAGTTGCCACTCTATGTGCAACCTTATGCGATGGGAAATCGTCAAGGTGATGCCCGTTTTGCCATTATGCCCGAGTCCAGCATGGGTAAATTGAGCGACTCCAGTTTTCAAGTGGAGGCGGCGCATGTCACAGAGATCAACGTGGCGGTGCGGCGCGTGGATGATCTGGTTGCTGAGGGGGTGGTGATGATCCCCCAGCTAATCAAGGTGGACGTAGAAGGGGCTGAGCTAGAGGTGCTGGCAGGGGCACAGCAAACCATTGAGCAAAATCGCCCTATTATGGTTATTGAGGTGCACTCCTCAGCGCTTGCGGTCGAGTGCCAAGCGTGGCTGCAAGAGCGGGGTTATCGTGTCGAGGTGTTGGAGACCGGCGCTGTGTACGATCCGACTCAACCTTACCGCTTATGCCACCTGCTGGGTTTGCCTGTGTCATGAGTAAGATTGTCATCGTTTCGGGCTTTCAGATTATCAGCAATCCTCGTGTTGCTAAAGAGGCCGATGCGCTGTCTAAAGCGGGTCACACGGTGGAGGTGTTGGGTGCCATATGGGATAAGGAGGGTGCCCGTAAAATAGAGGCGTTAAGGGTTGGCGCGTTGTGGCACTATACCCCGATGGTGGATTTGGCTGGGGGGGGCTGGTTGGCCCGTTGGCACTGGCTGGTCGCGCGGTTGCACGTGAAGCTCGCCCAAGGTGTGCGGCGCTGGCTGGGTTGGGAGCATCCGGCCCAACTGGGTTATTTTACGGGCCGCTTGCTTAAAATTGCGCGCAGCCGCCAAGCGGATCTCTATATTGTGCATCTTGAACCCGCTTTGTGGGTTGGGGTTAAGCTCTTGCAGGCGGGCTTTCGGGTGGCGGTGGATGTGGAGGATTGGTACTCTGAGGATCTGCTGCCCGCAGACCGCAGTAGGCGACCGGTGGCGATGATGCGCCACTACGAAGCCACGCTTTTGCAACAGGGTGCCTATGCCACCACCACCTCTCACGCTTTAAGTCAGGCGTTGGCCAATGCTTACCAGGTGTCGCCACCGGTGGTTGTCTACAACACCTTTCCGTGGGCGGAGCGAGCGAGCCTAAAGGGTCACTATCGGGCGCGTAAACGGCTGGATCTTTGCTCTTTGGTGTGGTTTTCCCAGACCATTGGGCCAGGGCGGGGGCTAGAGCAGTTGATGCAAGCGCTGCATTTTTTGCAAACCCCTGTGGAGATTCATGTGCGGGGCAATCCACGGCCTGGATTTGAACAGCAGCTCCGGCGTTTGGCTCCCGAGGCGATGCAAGAGCATATCTATTTTCATGGCTTGGTGCCTCAAGCGGAATTATTAGCCTGCTTGGCCGAGCATGATATGGGGTTTTGTGGCGAGTTGAGTGACAGTGCCAGCCGTGATCTGACATTAACCAATAAGGCCATGGAATATCTGCGTGCAGGGTTGGCGGTGATCGCCAGTGATACCCAAGGGCAGATGGAGTTAGCCAAGGCATTACCTGACACGGTGTTTATCTATGCCCAGCGCGACCCGCAAGCATTAGCCGACAAAGTGAACCTCCTTGTAGATCAACCGCAGCGTTTGCAGCAGGCCAAACAGGCGGCACTGCAAGCGGCACAGCAACGCTTTTGCTGGGAGCGGGATGCGGAGAAAATTGTGACGTGTGTACAGTGCGCTCTTGCAGAAAGAGGGGTTACATCTTGCTCTTAATCAAAACGGGCATGGCGCAAGGTCTTTGATTGTGCATTTTGCACGTTTAATCCATGTTTGTGGGCTGGGTTTGTGCAAAAGAGGTTGGGGTTAACGCTTGCCCAAGCTTATTTGTTGGTGGGGTGGTAGGGGGATAAATAAATTTCTTACGCCGGGTTGGTGTTGGAATGCAGCGTATGATCCTTGCCAGGGTGCGTGTTATTAGGGTCCGTTGGTGGCAATGATCTCATCGAACCAGCGGCACAATTTTTTGGCCAGTGCGGTTGCCTCAAATTGCTGCACCGTCTCAGCGTGATAGCCTTTCCAGCCGGTTGTTCTGTTTATCCAGGCGAGTAAGCTCTCTTGTAGTTGTATCTCCAGGGTTTGCTCCAAGGTGGCATGGTTAAAGGTGTGCAGCGTGCCAGCGTGGAGCGTTTCAAACATATGGCATAGATGGCTTTGTTCATGAAACCACGCGAGGGTTGGTGTGCCGCTAAGGGCATATTGGTAAATTTTGGATGGGGTGTAGTTTGGTTCTCTCTGGCCGGGTAATAAGAGCAGGTCAGCTTGCTGCATCAGGTTAAGGGTTTGTAGAAAACCTATCCGCTGTGGCTGCTCAGTGAGGCGATGGCCGATACCCAACGCATGGGCCATCGCTTGAATGGGTGGTTGGTCGGTTGGGCCTTGTGCGTAGTTGGTACCAATCAGATAAATATGAAATCCCTCGGGTAACAGGCCCGCTTGGTCGAGTTTTTTGGTGGCACGTAAAAAACGCGCCATACCCCATTGCATGTGGGTGGGTATGGCCCCGGTCATGACCACACGAAAGCCAGTCTTGGCGGGGTCAAAAAAAGGGTGTGGTGCTTGGTGGCGGGCTCTTGCAAAATCTGCCAAGCTACCACCAAAGGGAAGCTCTAGGGCAGGGCAGTCGTGCAGGGTGGGGTAGCGTTGCTGCATGGTGTGCAGATAGTTGGCGGTTACGGCGGTCATGCCCGAGGCGTGGGGCATGGTCAGGCCTTCGGTCAATTTTTTTAGAGGGTAATCAAACCAAAATTTGGCGGGTCGTTCGTGGCGGGGACGGGTAAGATGAAAATCGTTGCGCCAGGGGTCCTGTAGATCCACCACAAAGGGTACCCCCGTTAAGCGTTTCCAGAGCGGGCCAACACTGATGGCGTCAAACTGGGTGGTGCTAAAATAGACCAGATCAAAGGGCTGTTGACGCAAAAGCTTGAGCCCCGCCAGCAACAGATAGGGCCAGCAGCGCAAACCCAAATTACCCAGCCCCAGATAGCGTGTGACGCGGTATGGCAGCGCGGCACAGGCGTGGATGGGTATATTCCCAAGGGGCTCTGCGGTAGGGTCCGGTGGGATAGGATGATGGTGTGGCGCCACGGTAAGCAGGGTGGGTTGCCAACCATGCTGGCCCATGAGGGGGGTAAGCATGCGCAAACGTTGCATGTCGGGGGTATTAAAGGGGAGATAATAGGGTGAGACGCAGAGTATCTGCTTCATGAGAGAGCTCAAGCATTTAGCGTAAAGAATCGGATCGAGCACAAGCTCGACAGAGTTTCTTATCATGAAGGATCCAATGTGGTCTATCAAGCGGATAAACGCTGTATATGGGGCGTTAAAGATGGGCCAAGGGCTCCAATTTAGGTGCACCCCAAGGGGCGTGAAAGTGCGATGGGTGGGGGAGTGGGGGGCATGAATGTCGTCGTAGACTATGGCTGTGGCAATTTGGCATCCATTGTGAACATGGCTAAAAAGGCGGGATATGGTGCGGTGATCTCGTCAGATCCTGCCCAGATAGCCAAGGCGACGCGTCTGATTTTGCCTGGGGTAGGGGCCTATGACCAAGGCATGGCGCAGTTGCAACAGCGGGGGCTGCGTGAGGTGCTGGATGAGCAGGTGCTCAAACGGAAGGTGCCGCTGCTGGGGATCTGTCTGGGGGCGCAGTTAATCGCCCGTGGGAGTGAAGAGGGGGTGCTACCCGGTTTGGGATGGATCGCCGCCGATGTGGTACGCTTTGATGCCAGCCGCATGGGGCAACATGCACGCATCCCCCATATTGGCTGGTGTGATTTTATTCCAGAAGGGAACGCCCCATTGGTGGCACAGATGGAGGCGCAGAGTCGTTTTTATTTTGTACACAGCTACCATCTACAGTGCGAGGATGCAAACGATGTCATGGGTCGAGCGGTGCATGGCTATTCCTTTGTCGCAGCGGTAGCCCGGGACAATATTTTTGGGGTGCAGTTTCATCCGGAGAAGAGCCACCGTTTTGGTTTGCACCTGCTGACCCGATTTTTTGAGTTGCCGGCGGCGGTGCCCAGTCATGCATGATTGCCAGCTTATAAGGACCGCGATAGCGTGAGGGGGGGAGGACGTGACCCTTTTAGCGGTGAGCCGAGGGCGAGGCATCTCTCATAAACATAGGTAGAGTCATATGTCGCAATACAGCTTGGTGATGGAGGAGGTTTCAAAGCTCTACCGTTTGGGGGAGGTGGGCAGTGGTACCCTCTCCCATGACCTGAACCGTTGGCTGGCCCGCTGGCTGGGACGGCAGGACCCTTACGAAAAATTGGGTCAGACGAATGACCGCACTCAGGTTGGGGGGGATTTTGTCTGGGCGTTGAAGGATATTGATTTAAAAGTTCCCCAAGGGGAAATTTTGGGCATTATCGGCAAAAATGGCGCGGGCAAATCGACCCTGCTCAAGCTCTTATCCAGGGTGACGGCACCGACCCGTGGCGCAATCTATGTGCAGGGCCGTATTGCTTCATTATTAGAGGTTGGTACGGGCTTTCATCCGGAGTTGACGGGGCGGGAGAATATTTTTCTCAATGGCGCTATCCTGGGTATGAAAAGGGCAGAAATACGTAAAAAGCTGGATGAGATTGTGGAGTTCTCTGGTGTTGCCAAATATCTGGATACACCGGTTAAGCGCTACTCATCGGGCATGCATGTACGCCTTGCTTTTGCGGTGGCGGCCCATTTGGAACCCGATATTTTAATTGTGGATGAAGTGTTGGCGGTGGGGGATGCCGAGTTTCAAGCCAAATGTTTGGGTAAAATGCAGGCAGCCAGCCAGGGCGAGGGGCGCACGGTGCTGTTTGTTAGCCATAATCTGGGTGCTGTCAAACAGCTCTGTCCACGGGCCATTTTGATGGAACAGGGGCAGATCAAGATGCAGGATGAGACAGGGGCTGTGATTAGCCGTTATATGCAGCAGGGCGGTCGTGAAGAGCGGCAGGTGTGTTGGCCGGTGGATCAGGCGCCGCAACAGCAGGAGATTATTCTGCATAGCATACGCATTGTCGATCATTTGGGGCAGACAGATAGTCTGCTGGCAACGGGCAATCCCATTACCGCTGAGATCGAGTATACCCTGAAAGAGGATCTGCATAATTTACGTATTACTTTTACTGTTTTATCCCATGATGGTGTAGAAATCTTTTCCAGCAGCGACTATCTGTTTCAAAAGGCGGATCGGCTGCGGCCCAAGGGGCGCTACAAGAGTGTTTGCCACATTCCTGGCGGTCTTATGTCTTTTGCTCAATACATCGGTAGCGTAGATTTTGAGATACCAGGAGAGAGAGGCATTTTAATGGATCAGAAGATATCATTTGCTTATAGTGAAATATCTGTAAACCAATATGGACAGACTCGTTCACCAGCCCCTCCAGGCCTGATACATCCCCTATTAACATGGGATATTGTTTCCATTTGATCGTACTGTGCTATCACGAAGGTCTATGGCGGGAGAGAAATCGCATGCAGGAATTATTTATGATCGAATCTAATGTTATGTTACCTATCCGAGGGCAAAATATTTTTACCCCGCTGAGAGTTAATTACCCACAAGGAGTACCGATTCGTACATGCTCACGTTGTATAATGAATACAACAGACGCCGTATCCATTACTTTAGATGATGAGGGTGTTTGTTCTGAATGTCGCAATTTTGATCAGAAATACCAGAAAATTCTATCACAACGTCATGAAAACAGTCTGGAGTTACATGTTGGACAAATCAAAGCACTAGGTGAAGGCAGACCATATGATACCATTTTGGGTGTTAGCGGGGGTGTGGATAGCACCTATCTTGCTTTACTTTGTAAACGGTATGGAATTCGGCCTTTGTTAGTACACTGTGATAATGGTTGGAACTCAGAATTAGCTGTTGATAATATAAACAGAATGCTTGAAATAACAGGTTTTGATTTGCATACGCACGTTATCGATTGGGATACTTTTCGGCATATGCAAAGAGCTTATTTATGGGCATCTGTAGTGGATATTGAGGTTTTGAGTGATCATGCTATTTTTTCTGTGATGTACGACACTGCCAAAAAATATAATGTTCCAACCGTGATTTCTGGGGTTAATGTGGAGACAGAAGGCTTTTTGCCTTATAGCTGGATCTATCTTAAGGACGACGTAGCTAATATAAAAGATATTTGTGCACAATATTGTAAGGTCCCGATAGACCGTTATCCTATGATAAAGGAAAAGGATTTGGATGCGTTGCGAAAGTCCAATAGCAAGCGGTTAAAGCGCTTTGATCTGCTCAATGACTTACCCTGCCGAGTAGAAGAGATAAAAAATGAAATTTCAAAAACTTTTGGTTGGCGAGATTATGGTGGTAAGCATTTTGAATCCATTTTTACACGTTTCTTCCAAGGTTATATACTACCTGTTAAATTTGGCATTCACAAGCGCAAAGCCCATCTTTCCAATTTGATCTGTTCAGGGCAAATAAGTCGTCAAGAGGCAATTTGTCGGCTTGAACAGCTCGATTACTCACCTGAACTGTGTTGGGAAGATTATGAATTTGTAATTAAAAAATTAGGGCTGAGTAGAGAAGAATTCAGCCGTATTATGTTGTCGCCACCACGTAAGCACAGCCAATTCTGGTCAAATAAATCTGTTTTTTACCGTTATACAATGTTACGTCCATTTTATGGGTTTTGGAGAAATTTTAAAAATAGTAGAGGTGGACTTTCAGGGTAATTTCAAATTGGCTCTGCATGTTCCAAAACGCAAAGTACCTAAAAAGGCTTAAGAATGTTTGCTAGATTGAAATTTGCCATTGTCGGCTGTGGACGTATTGCCCAGCGGCATGTGGAGCATATTCAAAAATATGGGCAGTTGGTGGCGGTCTGTGATGTGGTGCAAGAGAAGGCCGATGCCCTGGCCCACGTAAGTGGGGCCAAGGCTTTTTATGATCTGGAGCAGATGTTTGCACAGCTGCCAGAAGCCATTGATGTGGTCTCCATTTGTACCCCCAATGGGCTGCATGCTGCGCACACGCTACGGGCTTTTAAAGCGGGCTGCCATGTGCTGTGCGAAAAACCCATGGCCATCTCTGTGGCCGATTGTGGTGAGATGATCAAAGCCGGGGAGCGGGCCAGCCGACGGCTGTTTGTGGTGAAACAAAACCGTTATAATCCCCCCGTAGTGGCGATTAAAAAATTGTTGGATGAGGGGGCCTTGGGCCGTGTCTACAGCGTGCAGCTGAGCTGCTTTTGGAACCGTAATGCCCAATATTATGAAAAGGATGCCTGGAAAGGTAGCCGCGACCTGGATGGGGGCTGTCTCTATACCCAATTTAGCCACTTTATTGATCTGCTCTACTGGATGGTGGGGGATGTGAAACAGGCTATGGCCTTAACCCATAACTTCTGCCACCAGGATACGGTGGCGTTTGAAGATGCCGGGGTAGTGGCGCTGGCTTTTCACAATGGGGCTTTGGGCACGGTTAACTTTACCATCAACAGTTATGGTAAAAATATGGAAGGCTCATTGACCCTGTTTTGTGAAAAAGGCAGTGTCAAAATCGGTGGGCAATATCTTAATGAGCTGGAGTACCAAAATATTGAAGCCCACCTGATCGAGGATCTGCCCGAGGGGCGCCCGCCCAATCAATATGGTCACTATGTGGGCTCTATGTCCAACCATGGGGCCGTGTATGAAAATTTAGTCAGTGTTCTGACCGGGCAAGGGGTGATTGGCACCGCCGGCTTTGAGGGATTAAAAACCGTGGAGATTATCGACAAAATTTATACGGCGGCCAATCGTGTCAGTCCTCTATAAGCAGGTGGGTATAAAGGATGTCACCTTTGGTGAGCAGGTGGTGGTGGTGGAGCCGGTCAACCTCTACGGTTGTTCCATTGGCGATGGCAGCTTTATTGGCCCCTTTGTGGAGATCCAAAAAGGGGTTACCATTGGTAAAGGGTGCCGCATACAGTCCCACAGCTTTATCTGTGAATTGGTGAGCATAGGGGATAGCTGCTTTATTGCCCATGGTGTTATGTTTGTCAACGACCTGTTTGCCAGTGGTGGGCCGGCGGGCGGTGATGCGACAAAGTGGAAATCAACCCGTTTGGGTAACCATGTCTCTGTGGGTAGCCATGCCACGCTGCTGCCGGTGAGCATCTGCGATCATGTGGTGATCGGAGCCGGTGCTGTGGTGACCCGCGATATTACTCAGCCCGGCATCTATGCAGGTAATCCTGCCCGGCTGCTGCGCTCACTACCAGAGTCCACGGTGGACTCCGCCACCTCTTTGTGAGTAGGTGCCATGCAATTCGTCGATCTCCTTGCCCAGCATCGGTCCATCCAGGTGTCGTTAGACGCCGCCATTGCCCATGTGGTTGAGCACTCCAGCTTTATCCGTGGTCCCCATGTGGAGGCTTTTGAGCAGGGCTTCGCGCAAATGATGGGGGCCAAGCACTGTATCTCCTGCGGCAACGGCACCGATGCCCTCTATATCGCCATGCGTGCGCTGGGGCTGGAGGCCGGGGACGAGGTGATCACCACCGCCCATAGTTGGATTGCCACCAGCGAAACCATCACCCAGGCGGGCGGGCAGGTGGTGTTTTGCGACACCGAACCCAACTGTTTTTGTCTCGATCCCTTACAGATTGAATCCAAAATTACCCCACGCACGCGGGGTATTATTGCGGTGCATCTCTATGGTCAGCCTGCGGATATGTCGGCCATTATGGCGCTGGCGAAAGCCTATGACCTGTGGGTGATCGAGGATGCCGCCCAGGCTCACTTGGCCGCCATGGATGGTCAACTGGTGGGCCGTTTTGGGGATGTTGCCACCTTCTCTTTCTACCCCGGTAAAAATTTGGGTGCCATGGGGGATGCCGGATGTTTGGTCACAGACCGGCAGGATGTGGCGGATTTTGCCCGCTTGTTTGCCCGCCATGGGGGGAAAAATAATCATCAAATAGAGGGTATAAACAGCCGCATGGATGGTTTGCAGGCGGCGGTGCTTAATGTCAAAATGCCCCACCTAGAGGGGTGGACCCGCGCCCGCGAGGCGTTGGCCCAGCGCTATGATAGCATGCTGGCCGAGCTGCCCCAGGTCATCACCCCAACGGTGCGCAGTGGTTGTCGCCATGTGTATCATCTCTATGTCATCCGGGTGCCGCAGCGGGATGCCTTGCAAGCCTATTTAGCAGAGCTCTATATTCCCACGGTGATCAACTACCCTCAGGCGCTGCCTTTCTACCCAGCCTATGCGCGGCTTGGCCACAAGCCGGTGGATTTTCCCGTTGCTTTTCAGCATGCGCAGGAGATCCTCTCTTTGCCCATGCACCCCTTTTTAAGTCAACAGGATCAAGAACGGGTGGTGGAAGGCATTCGCGCCTTTTATGCGCAACCGGTTTCGATTGCGTTTGAAGAGGGCTCTTGATGCGCCGAATTCGCGTCATCCCGACCTTGCTCCTGAAGGAGGGGCGGTTGGTCAAAACCGTGCGTTTTAACCAAGCCAAGGCCACCTATGTGGGGGACCCGGTCAATACCGCAAAAATCTTTAATGATAAAGAGGTCGACGAGTTGGCGGTGTTGGATATTTCTGCCAGTCGTCGAGGCGCTGAACCCGATTTTGAATGTGTTGAGCAGTTGGCCAGTGAGTGCTTTATGCCCCTGCTGTACGGGGGTGGGGTGCGCAATCTACAACAGATCCAGCGTCTTTTTCACTCGGGGGTGGAGAAGGTGATGCTCAATACGGCCTTTTTTAGCGGCTCGGGATTGCTACAAGAGGCGGTCAAAATTTATGGTAGTCAGAGCCTCGGTGTCTCCATTGATGTCAAAAAAGATCTCTGGGGGCGTTATCGGGTGATGAGCCAGGGGGGGCAGCGCAAAACGGGCTTGGATCCTGTTGTGGCAGCCCAGCAAGCCGAGCAGGCGGGGGCGGGAGAGTTGTTGCTCAACGCCATGGATCAGGATGGTATGCAGCAGGGGTATGATCTGGAACTGGTGCAACGGGTGAGCCGTGGTGTTGCAATTCCGGTGATTGCCGTAGGGGGTGCTGCGTCAGTGGCCGATTTTCGGACGGTGGTCACGCAGGCGGGCGCCGCCGCCGTGGCGGCGGGCAGTATGTTTGTGTTTAGGGGGCCGCATCGGGCTGTGTTGGTCAACTATCCCAATCAAGAGCAGTTACAAAACGAGCTGTTCCAGCATTTAGAGTCCTAAACGCGCGGGGTCCACCCCAAGGGCAGTGGCCATCCCCCGAATCGGCGCAGACCCTTTAGGGGCACGCTGTGGTTGCCTCTTGTAGGGGGCATCCTCCTTCGTGCTTGTTTTTTCAACCCGCTTCGCTAAACAGCAGCGCAGGCATACCGATAGAGCTTTAATCCATGCGTAACACACCTATCTTGATGCGCGTGACCATGGGACCCCATGAGCCCACGCGTCTCTATTGTGTGCCTCCTCGGTCCCTTTTTATGGGGAGGAATCAAGCCCGCTATGGGTGTGGTTTGTCTGGGGCAAAAAGGGTTTGGCGATGATCCGCTTAGCCATCATTACCTCGCACCCCATTCAATACAATGCCCCCTTTTTTCAGTGTCTGGCCCAACAACCGGGTTTGCAACTGCGGGTTTTTTATAGCTGGGTTGGTACCGCTGGGCAGAATGACCCCGAATTTGGTCACCCCATCCAGTGGGATCTCCCCCTGTTGGAAGGGTATGACTTTCGATTTGTGGAAAACCGCGCCCAAGATCCCGGTACGCACCACTTTAACGGCCTAAATAATCCCACCATGGTGGCAGAAATTCAGGCATGGCAGCCCCATGTGTTGCTGGTGTATGGCTGGCCGTTTCGCACCCATTTGCGGGTATTACGCGCTTTTCATGGGCGCGTGCCGATTCTGTTCCGGGGCGATTCCAACCTGTTGGCCAGTGGGGGCTTTTTTAATAGCCAACGGCGGATATTCCCCTGGTTGCGCCGCTTGGTGCTACGCTGGGTCTATGGTCATGTGGATGGTGCATTGCCGGTTGGGCAATTAAATGATGACTATTTTCGCGCTTTTAATATTCCAGACCAGCGGCGGTTTAGGGTGCCGCATATGGTGGATAATGCACGCTTTGCCGCCGATCATGGGGCCCGCTGTGCAGAGGCCCTTACGCAGCGGCGGCGGTTGGGTATTGACGATGAGAAGGTGGTGCTGCTGTTTGCGGGCAAATTTGTACCACATAAGCAGCCCATGCAGATTTTGCAGGCGGTGCAGCAGGCCAATCGGCTAAGTGAGGATCGCTTGGTGCTGCTGTTGGTGGGGAGCGGCCCCTTGCAGGCAGACCTTCAGCAACAGGCGCTTGGGGATAAGGCTATCTTTTTTATGGAGACCGCCAATCAGCAGGCGATGCCTATGATCTACCGCATGGGGGACCTGCTGGTGCTGCCCTCCCGCAATGAAACCTGGGGATTGGCGGTCAATGAGGCGATGGCCTGTCAGCGTCCGGCCTTGGTGAGCAGTCAGGTGGGGTGTGGGCCTGACCTTATTGTACCGGGCGAAACAGGTTGGAGCTATCCCTTTGGTCAAGAGCAGCAGCTACCGGCGTTGTTGCTTGAGTGGTGCCAAAGCCGCGCCCATCTGGCAGCAATGGGGGCGCGGGCTTATGCACGGATTCAGGATTACTCCTTTACCCAGGGGGCGCGGGCCTTAATGAGCGCCTTACAGCAAATGACCGCAGCGTTTAACAGACCCTGAGGTGTTAGCCCAAGAGCGTTCGCCACAGGGTGCGAGCCCACTGGGGCTATGTTACTATCGCAGGCGCTTTTGGGCATCTATTTTGTAAGTTTGTTTCACGCTGTCACTTTTTAGGAAGGCATACTTCATCGTGGTTCAAGATACCCAACTCATCCGCCGTCTGCTGCGCTTGATCTGGCCGTTCCGTTGGTATGTCATTACCGCACTGCTCTGTATGGGGGTGATGGCGGCTACCAATGGGGCCATCGCCTTTATGGTCAAACCGCTGGTGGATGACGTCTTTATGCAGAAAGACGCCTCCCTCGTTACCCTTATTCCCATTGTGGTTATGGGTATTTTTATCGTGCGGGCGGTGGTCTTTTTTCTGCAATCCTATCTGATGCAGAGCTTGGGCTTTAAGATTGTGCGGCTGTTGCAGGTGCGGCTCTACAAAAAGATTCTGCATTTGGATATGGAGCGTTTTAATACCGAATCCACCGGTAGTTTTATCTCTCGCATGATCTTTGATATTGATCAGCTCAAGCGGGTGGTCTCCACCGCCTTGGCCGATATTACCCGGGAGCTGTTGACGGTCACTTTTCTGTTTGGGGTGGTGGTCTATCGCGCCGCAGAGCTGGCCTGGGTCTCGGTGGTTGGGGTGCCTTTAGCGGTCTATCTGATCTACCTGTTCGGGCGAAAAATGCGCACCATCAGCCGCCGCCAACAAGAGCTGATGGAGGATGTCACCAGCCATCTGGAGGAGACCATCGCCGGGGTTAAGGTGGTCAAAGCCTACTGTATGGAGGGCTATGAACATGGGGTGTTTCGGCGTATTAGCCAGCGGGTATTAAAAAACAACCTGCGCTCAGCCTTTATCAACGCCATCTCCAAGCCCTCCATTGATCTGGTGGCGGGTATTGCCATCTCGCTGGTGGTGTTGACCTCGGCCCATGCCATTTTGGATGGTAAAACCACCCCTGGTACGCTCTTTTCGTTCCTTACCGCGCTCATGATGGCTTACAGTCCATTGAAGCGTATTACGATGCTCTATAATGGGTTACAAGCGGGATTGGCGGCGGCGCAACGGGTGTTTGAGCGGCTGGATCAATATCCTGCCATTCAAAATGTGCCGGAGGCCGGTAAGCTGCAACCCCTTACCAAAGCGCTGCGTTTTGAAAATATTGGCTTTCGTTATCAGAGCAGCGAGGGGCCGGTGCTGCGAGGCATCAACCTACACATTGGGGTGGGCGAAAAGGTTGCGCTGGTTGGTCAAAGCGGGTGTGGTAAAAGCACCCTGGCCAATCTGGTGCCGCGCTTTTATGAGCCGCAGCAGGGGGCGATTCTGTTTGATGGGGTCGATATTCGCAGTGTGACCATGCGCTCTTTACGCCAGCAGATTGCCATGGTGACCCAGGAGAATGTGCTGTTTAACGATACCATCCGCAACAATGTGGCCTATGGCAAGCTCAGAGCCAGCGATGAGGAGATCTGGGCAGCCCTGGAGGCGGCCAATGCCAAGAGCTTTGTGGAGCAGTTACCCGAGGGGCTGGATGCCATGATCGGCAATAAGGGGGCCAAGCTTTCGGGTGGGCAGCGGCAACGCATTGCCATTGCCCGCGCCCTGCTCAAATCGGCCTCTGTGTTGATTTTGGACGAAGCAACCAGCGCCTTGGATAGCGAGAGTGAACAGTTGGTGCAAGAGGCGCTGGATCGTCTGATGGACCGCTACACCACGCTGGTGATTGCCCATCGTCTATCCACCATTCGCAATGCCGACCGCATTGTGGTGATGCATGAAGGGGCGGTGGCGGAGATGGGCACCCATGATAGCTTGCTGGCGCAGGGGGGCCTCTATGCCAAACTCTGTGAGATTCAATTTGATACCCAAACGGCGAAAGAGTAAGCGGTGTGGCACCTGATTAAGCGCAGCTTGACCCCCTTGGTGGTGGGGCTTACCCTGCTGTTTGTCGCGGTTGAGGTGGGCATCGACCTGTTTGCGCCAACCGTCAAACAGGGGCGCTTTAACTATGGCTATGATCACGAAGCGGGATTAGAGATTGAGGGGGAACAGGCAGCGCTGGTGCGTTCGGCGGGGCGGCGCTATCGGCCACAAGCCTTTCCCTTGCATCCCGTGGGGATGCGCTTGGCGGTGGTGGGGGATTCGGTTCCCCGTGGCAATAGCCTAGAGAGCAGCTATGCCAAGCAGTTGGAGCGGTTGCTTCAGCAGCGAGGTGTGGCCGCCCATGGGGTTAATGCTGGGGTTGCGGGGCAGGGCAGTCGGCGTCTACAACCCATTGTGGCGCAAATGCTGCGCATTAACAGTGGGTGGATAATCTACCATTTAAATGATTCCAATGAGTTTGAGGATGAGCGGGAGTGGAAGCGTGCCCAGCAGTTCCAGGGCTGGAGTCCCGGCAATTGGTTGATGAAAAGCTTTATTATTCGTCGTTTGTATGAGGCCAAGACCGAACAGCTCTATTGGAAGTGGTTATCGCCCAACTTGCGGGCGGCTAATATGGTGAGCGATGCCGATGCCGAGGTGCGTGCCGCTGCGGATAAAGAGACGGTGGCGCGTTGGCACCAGCGTTTGGCCAAGGTGACCACCGAGACGGTGGAGCGTACGGTGCAAGCAGGGGCGCAGATGGTGTTGGTGGTGCAGGCCATTTCACGAACAGGGCCGGATGGTGGGCTCCAACTAGAGAAAATTGCTCATTTAGAGCAGTTGGCGCAAAATCTCTCGCTGCAACAGGGGGGGCGGGTGTTGTCGCTCTCGATGTATGATCTGTTTGCGGGGCAGGATCTGCCCGCGCTGTTTAAGGATGGCACCCACCTAACCAACCTGGGCCATACCATGCTGGCGGAGGCGTTGGCCCCGCACGTGACCCACCATACAGCGGTGGCCGCGCGCTATTGAGGGTGTTTGCAATGGCCCTGGCAGACACCGATCCACGCTAAAGGGTGGAGTCTCCCTGAGCATAAGGGCTTTGCTTCAGTCTGCTGCCGCCAGTCGGGCAATTTTTTCAATAAACGCACGGGCTTCGCTGGGGCGTACCGCTTTTTCCTGCTGCTGAATGCGCATCTCCTTAACGGGCAAACCTAGGCCTCTTTTAATCAACGTTCCAGGGTGCCAATGGTAGGGTTTGTCCAACCAATCCATCAGCCGTAGCTTCCACCCTTTACGCCAATCCTCAAAATGGAGTTGGGTGGTGTCTGGTCCATGGGCTTGACGCTGTTGAATCAGCGCCAGGAGCAACTCGGCCATCTTTTGTGTCACCTTGCCGTTGGGGGCGGCGCACCACGCCTGTAGGTGCTGCTGGCGCTTTTCCGCAAATGCCGTCTGCATGGGGTCGGCAACGGCGGCATCCACCAGCCCCGCGAGTTCCTCGGGTTGGTGGCACTCTGGGGCCAGGTAGTCGCGCTCTTCACTGTAGAGGATGGGGTGTTTTTCCATGGGGAGCTCAATGTCGGGACGCCCCAACAGCCAACACTCGATGGCGGTGGTGCAGCGATGCAGGGAGAGCTCGACATCACAATCCATAATCAGCTCACCGATGGGGGTGTCATGATCCAAGATGACACGGGAACGCTCCTGCGCGGACAAACTTGAGAGCCAGTTGCTGTAACGGTCGAGCTCCTCCCTGGGGTGGGGGCGCACCACCACCTCAAAACGCTCCTGTTTAAGCAGCGCCTGGATGTGTTCAAACATACTTTCCCGCGCGGCATGGTGGGCGCGAATGGCCCCCCAATAATCCTTGTAATAGTCCACATGCTTGACCCACATGGAGAAGACCTCATCCACCAAGGCGGGGTCCCAGTTTAGTTTATCCGCAAGCCCCGCGCTGCTCACCGCCAGAACGCGGGTTACGCCTGGTGTTTTTGGGGGGAGGTTGGGGTTTTTTAAGACCTCACGCCAAGGCGAGAAATAAAAATCAAAGCGGGGGATGCCGATCACCTCAACCTGGCAATTTTTTGCGAACTCCCGCTTGCGCAGCTCCTGGGCATGGATCTCATTCCAGCTAAAATAGATATCCACATGAACATCAGGGTGGTTGCGGTTGGTATTAAAGGCGAGGGCTGCCCGGTTGTAGATCAATCCCTCATTGAGCAATACACCAACCAATACCCCCATTTTGTGCAGCCGTTTGGAGAAGGCGGCTAGATGTGAGGCCATAAGATGGTTAAATAGAATCAAACTGGGGCGATAGGCGGACAGCGCGGCCTGATAGGCTTCCAACGGGACCAATTTGCAGGGTGTGCCGCGCCGTTGCAGATGATAGGCCAGCAAGGCCGCGCCAGGCAGATCACGGTTGCGGTGATCAACTAAAATAACAATGGGGTTGGTCGCATCGGCCATAACTCAACTCGGCGCTCTATCAATAGGGTGAAAGGTGGGGCCTATCCTACGGGATGGCGGTCAAGGCATCAATTTTTCTGTTGTTGGTGTGTGCTTGGGTCATCCCCTCGCGCCAATGTGGGCGTGGTACCCCAAAAGCCTTAATCCCCAACGCCATGGGCGTGTAACAGCTCTTGCACGCTGGCCTCCATACTAAACTGCTGGCGCAGGCGCTGTTGAAAGCGGCTCAGCAGAGGGATGGGGGGCGGCCACTGGCTTTGCATCCTCAGCAAGGCTTGGGCCAGGGCTGGCGCATCCCCCGCAGGAAAGAGAAAATCGGGCGTGTCGATCACCTGCTCGATCACGCCGCAACGGCTGGAGAGGAGCGGTATGCCCGCCGCGATCACCTCCAGCGCAGCCAAGCCAAAGCTCTCTTGGTGGGAAGGGTTGAGCACCAGATCATAGCCCTGCACCAGGGTGATAAAATCTTCATGAAAGCCAATAAATCGGTGCTGTCCATGGGAAGCATGCCAGTTGCTGGGCGGCTGGCCGCAATAGTCAAAGCTGAATGGCGGGTTGTCCAACAGCGCCGCCGCCGTGGCGACATCCTGCCACCCTTTGGCGGGTAGCGGGGAGCCAATCACCAGAATTTTGGTGGGAAACAGGGCGGCTGGTGGTTTGATGGGGCAGAACTCCTGCTCCAGCAAACCATCATGAACCAAATGGTTGTGGGGGGAAGGGTGCCACCGCTGTACGTTGTGCCAGAGTCCCTCGCCCACCACCATACGGTGTTGGCACCGGTCACACTGATATTTGCTAAAGTCTCGCTGCTGCATCCCTGCGGCACGCAAAAACAGGGCGCTCTGTGCCCCTAATTGCTGGGCGAGCTGTAGGGTGAGCAAACCCTCTAAATGGTTGTTGCCGTGTACCCACTGCGGGCGGTGCGGCATGGTGGTTAAGGCTTGGGCGACCCGGCGGGCAAAACGGCGGTTTTGCCACAACCGCCCAGCCAAAGAACGGGAACGGGGAAAGGGCTGGATCAGCACAGGAATACCGAGTTCCTGGCAGCGCTGCGTCAACCAGCCTGGGGCGGCGGTTAATAAAAGGGGGTGCTGGGCTTGGATTTGAGGGTGGCTCAATAGGCGGGCCAGCGCACTCTGTGCGCCGCCCTTGCTGGCGCGCTCTTGAATAAACAAAATGCCCGATTGGGTCACGGGCGGGCCTCGTGTAAGCGGTGTTGCACGGCCTCTTCCACCTGCGCCACGGTGATGGCCTGCATGCAGGGATAGGCTTGGTTCTTGTCGCAGTTAAAAACCCGACTTTTTTTGCAGTGACAGGGGCCAAGCACCAGGGTTTGTGGGGTCTGCCAGGGGGACCATGACCACTCGGAACTGGGGCCGAACAGAGCCACCACGGGGGTTTGTACGGCTGCGGCGATATGCATGGCAACCGTATCAACCCCAATAAATAACTGGGCATGCTCGATCACATAGGCCAGCTCACGCAGACTCAGTTGGCCCTGTATGGCGTGGTGCTGGGTTTGGCACTGTCGCAGGATGGCGGCAAGATCTTCACGCTCCTGCTCAGCAGGACCAATGGAGAAGATAACCCGCAGATCCTCATGTCGTGCGAGCCGGTCGGCCAGGGTGGCCCAATGGTCGGGCAGCCACTGTTTAAAGCGCCAGCGACTGGTGGGGTGGATCACCACATAGGGGTGGGACCAGGGGAAGTCGGGCAGTTTATCCTGTAGTGGGGGTAGCGCTATAGCGGTATTGATCTGGAGCGGGCCGGGGCTGCCGGTAAGCTGCATAATATCGGTGACGGTGCGAAAATCCCGCAATACCTGATGCTCCATGCCCCAGGCAAAATCAGAAAAACCATTAAACAATTTCGCCTTCCAGCCCAGCGCGTTATGCCAGCGGTTAATGCCCCGCACCCGCGCCCCCGAGAGCAGCAGATAGAGCTTGGCCCGGTCAGAGTTGGAAAGGTCAAAGGCATAATCATAAGAGGTGCTGAGCAATATTTTAAGCAACCTTAACTGTTCACGCATCACGCGGGTTAGGTTACGCTGGCTGGGGTCTGGGCTCGCAACGGGCAGGAGGTGGCGAATGTGGGGGTTGCCTTGCAGCACCCCTTCACACTGGCTGCGCACCACCACATCAATGGCGCACGCCGGGTAGCGTGCCTTTAAAAAGGCCAGGGTTGGGGTTAGGATCAGCGTATCCCCAATATGGTTAAGCTTCACCAATAAAATTGAGCGCATGGCGCGTGCCTTGTCGTGTGGTCAAACCGGTTTGCGGCCCTACATTCTATACGTTAAGTCTAATAAAAACCAAGGGTGGCGGTTAAGGGCTTGGCTGCCGCTGGCGCTGCTCAAGGAGTTGGTAAAGCAGCTCGGCTTGGGTCCAATCCTCTAGGGTGTCCAGATCCTGCACCCGATAGCGGGGCAAACGCTGTGGGTAGCAGGTGGCACCATAAATCTGCCCCGATGCCACCAACGCCGCACTATTCAGCCAGTAGAACTGCCCGGCGTCGTGGTAGGCCTCTTCCAGATCGTTGCTGCGGGTGGTTCGGTGCTGGGGCTGTATCATCTGCAACTGGCCGCTGTGGGGCTCGACCCGTAACGCCCGTTGAATGGGAAAAGCAAAGGTGGTGACACTCATCACCGTATGGGCCTGTTTTTGAAGAAAGAGCTGCCAAGCCTCCCGCAGATCTTGGGGTTGCAACAGCGGCGCGGTGGGATAGATGCAGCAGAGCGCCGGGTGCTGCTGAGCGCCGCCCAAACTGTGCAGGGCGTGCAGCAGTACATCGGCGGTGGTGGTAAAATCATCGGCCAAAGGGGCCGGTCGCATAAAGGGTACCGCCGCGCCATAGTGTTGGGCCACTTGGGCGATCTCTGCATCATCGGTAGAGACCACCACCTGCGCAAACAGCCCGGTGGCCAAGGCTGCTTCAATGCTGTAAGCAATCAACGGTTTGCCCATAAAGGGGCGAATGTTTTTGCGGGGTATGCGCTTGCTACCCCCCCGCGCGGGAATGATGCAGAGGGGAGCGGGGTGGTCGATTCCATGGGTCATGGGGCGTTCCTACCGAGTCAAAAGGGAATAAGCTGCCCAACTATGGCGTAAAGCTTAGGAAAAAGTCCACCATGACAGTGTGTGTGCAGCAAGGTATGCTGTAGGTCGTTTTGGCTCATCATAAAGGATTGGGCGCCTGATGCAGACCCTAACCCCCCAACAGGTTTTTAGCGTGGAGATCGTGCGCGAGGTAAATAGCTTTGTGCAGATTACCCATAGCGTGGTCGCGCAGCAGCCTTGGCAGCACAATGCCACAGCCTATTATAACAACCAACCGGTATGGGTTGCGCTGGCTTGGCAATATATGGAACAAGCGCGGGGTTCCCGCCCCTTTATCGTGCTGGTGCGCGATGGGGCGGGTCAGATCGCCGGTTGGTGGCCCTTGCTGTTGAGTAAACGCTCCCTGGGGTGGCGTTTACAAGGGTTTGGTCAAGAGTATTCGGATTATGTGGCCCCCTATATTCATACCCCTTACCTAGCAGTACAACCCGCAATCCAGAGCGCCCTGGCTGCGGCGCTGTGCGAACACCGCGCCGCCTTTAGCATGGCCTTTTTTCCATCATTGCTGTGGCAGGGTGGGGTAGAGAGTCTGCTGCGTGATCGCTGTGGCTGGCAGCACCAGCGGACATCCCTTAACCTCTATCTGCACTGGCAGGCCGAGGAGGGTTTGGATGCGCTCATGGAGCGCCTGCACTCCAACAAATACCGTAAATTGCTGCGTTATGAGCAGCGCCGCTTGGAAAGCATGGGGGATTTGCGTTGCGAAAGCATTACCACACAAGCGCCCCTGGAAGAGGCCGAACGCTTTTTCCGGGCCAACTATAGCCACGGGGCGGAGCAGGCGAAGGTGGATCTTTGGTTTGCTTATATTAGGGCGACATTGGGGGGGCAGAGCCGCCTCTCGCTGCTTAGCTTGGATGGCGAGATTATCAACATGATCCTCTGGTTTCCACGGGGTGGGCAGGTGGACTTTTTTAGTACCGTCTATGCGCAAAAGCTGGCCAAATTGAGCCCAGGTAAAACCCATCTCTACCTCTTTATCGCCCAACTCTTCAATCAGGGTGAGGGGGGTATGCTTAACTTTCTCTCTGGGGACGAACCCTACAAACAGCGCTGGGCGACCGGACATTTTGAGAGCTATCGGCTGTTTTTGCACCATTTTCGCACCCCGACGGCGGCTATGCTGGCATTAAAGCCGCTGCTTAAACGGCTGTTTTAAGGAGCCTGCCATGGCGCGTCTCAAAACGCTGCTGTTTACCCGCAAACGTTACCGTTTTTTCATCAAGGATTGGTTGGCGCTGGAGGATCTGCAAAGCGCCGCCGATGCGGTGGCAACCTTGCGCTTTAAACGCAACCTGAAACCGATCCAGTTGGATGGATTGCCAGGCCAGCGCTTGGTGGTGATCGCCCCCCATCCCGATGATGAGATGATCGGCCCTGGTGGTTCCCTATTGCTGGCCAAGGCGCGGGGGGCTGAGATTTTGGTGGTCTATCTAAGCTCAGGCTCTGCCGATGCGTGCGCCATCCGCGAGGCCGAAGCCCAACAGGTGGCGGCACAGGTGGGTTTTCAGTGTCACTTTATGGGCTGGCTGGCGGATGCCATTCCCGCCCATGCCCAAGCGGCGCAGCAGTTGGCGGCGGTGATTAATGGCTTTGCGCCGCAACGGCTGCTAACCACCTTTGTGCTGGATGATCATGATGACCACCGGCGTGCCAATGAACTACTGATGGTGGCCCATGAAGAGGGTCTGCTAAGTCCCACCCTCGACCTGTGGGCCTACCAGATCTATACCGCCATTATAAGCAATATCGTCATTGACATTACCGCACAATCTGCCCAAAAGCGGGCGGCGATTGCGCTCTACCACTCCCAAATGCAGCAGCGGGATTGGGGGCACTTCGCGTTGGGGATGAACGCCTGGAACAGTCGTTTTATCGCCACTGCTGGCCAACCGGCCTATGTGGAGAGCTTTTTTAATCTGCCCCTGGGGGAGTATGTGCAGCTTTGCCGACGCTATCTGCGTGATCCTTGTAAAGTCTATCAAAATCCTCGCTATTTTTAACGCGATTCCCCTATAAGTCGCCGCCTTCAGCGTAGCGTGTATGGTTCTTGCATGTTCCACGAAAGCAAAGTGTTCGTGGTAAAACCTGGGCTTGGCGCAAAACCCGCGCCCGACTCTTAACGGTAAAGTGGATCAAACGGCATGCAAAAGCTGTTTTTTATGATGGTTAAGATCGCCGTCGCCAGTGGCGCTATCCTATGGTTGGTACGGGAGGATAAGCTGGATCTGGCGGCCATGCCGGTGCTGATGCATACCCCCTTTATCCTGCTGCTGGCGGTGCTGTTGACCCTGTTGGCCTTTATGGTGGCCTCGCTGCGGTGGTGGCTGTTGCTGCGGATTAAACAGATCAATATGGGCTTTGGCGCGGTGGTGCAGATTGTCTTTATTACCAATTTTTTTACCACCTTTATGCCCGGTGGTATCCTGAGTGCGGATCTGATTCGTCTGGGTTACACCTTTAAAAGTGCCCCAGAAAAACGTACCGAAGGTGCGATTTCAGTCTTTACAGACCGGTTTGTGGCGCTGTTTTCCATCTTTTGCATGGGCACCGTGGTCGGGCTTTTTCAGCAGGAGAGCCTGCTACGTGAACCGGTCTTGCGCGGTCTGTGGGGGGTGAGTGCCAGCTCCATCACAATTGCCCCGATAGTGCTGGTGGTGCTCTATCGACTGGCTCGACGGGTCCCCTTTTTCCAGCGTATTGTGCAGGGTGAGCTGCAAGGGCCACTCTATGAGATCATTAAACGCATGGTGTTGGCGGTGCGCATCTACCGGCAAAATATCGGCACCTTGATAACCGTGCTGCTGCTCTCTATGGTGATGCATGTTTTGATTATAGGGACCTTTATTTTATTTGCTCGGGTGATGGTGCCCCTCGCCCCCTTGCAGCCTCTGGACTATATGTTTGCCGCCCCTTGGGCATGGATCGCCTCGTTGCTGCCGGTCTCTCCTGGTGGTTTGGGGGTAGGGGAGGCGGCCTTTGACCAAGTTTGCCGTATGTTGGATGGTGGTGGGGCGGTGTTTGGTTACGCCTCGCTCTATCTGGCCTTTCGGATTTTGAGCGCACTCTGTTCACTGCCCGGCGCCGTCATTTATTTGATCTATCGCAGCCGGGTGCAAGCGGTTATGCAGGAAAAGATGCCGGCTTGATGGGGCCTCTGTTCGGGAGGCTCTCGACGGGGTGTCAGGGCCAGAGTTCCGCCAACGCTTGCACCACCCGATCTAGGTCGCCCTCCTGCAAGCTGGGGTAGAAGGGTAGAGAGAGGCAGCCCTGGTAATAGGCATCCGCACCGGGCAGGTCAATGCTGCCCAACCGCCGATAATAGGGTTGACGATGCACCGGCAGATAGTGAACCTGGGTGCCAATGCCCTTGGCTTTAAGGGCTTGCATGAGCGCCCCACGGCTCATACCCAATTGCTCAAAATCAATCCACACCGCAAACAGGTGCAGAGCGGGATCTGCCCCCTCAACCATTGGAATCGGGGTGAGGATGGGGGCCAGCGCCGCCAATTTATGGTGGTAGAGGGTGGCCAGTTGCTGACGGGCGGCGACAAAACGCCCAAGCTTGTGCAGTTGGCTTAACCCCAAGGCGCAATGCAGGTCACTGGCTCGGTAGTTAAAGCCGGGTTCCGTCATTTCATAGTACCAAGGGTTGAGCTCACCTTGGGCATCCCGCGCTTCATGGGGTTGGGTAAAGTGCTCTGGATCTCGGCTCATGCCATGGTTGCGGTAGGATTGCAGCCGCTCCGCCAGTTGTGGGTTGTGGGTGGTGATGGCCCCCCCTTCACCCATGGCAATGGTTTTAACGGGATGAAACGAGAAAACCGTCATCTCCGAATGGCGGCACGCCCCCGCCAGATAGCCCTGTGGCCCATGGTGACGACTGCCCAGGGCGTGACAGGCATCCTCGACCACCGCAATGCCAAGGGCTTTGGCCCGTTGGGCGATCTGCGCCAACTCTGGGCAGAGTTGGCCGTTAAGGTGGACCGGTATAACCGCCCGTACCGGGCGCTCCCCTGCCCGTTGAAGCGCTTGGGCAAAGGTGGCATCCCCCAGCAAACCCGTATGGGGATCCACATCCGCAAAAATCACCTCGGCCCCGACAAAACGTGCGGCATTGGCGGTGGCTAAAAAGGTGAGGGTGGGCACAATCACCGCATCCCCCGGGCCAATGCCTAGGGCCAGCATGGCCAAATGGAGGGCAGCCGTGCCATTGGCACACGCCACGGCATGGGGGGCTTCAACCTGCGCGGCGAGGGCTTGCTCAAAAGCGGTCACGCTGGGACCACCGGTGAGCCAATCCCCGAGAAGCACTTGGCTTACGGCTTCAACATCATCCGCCTCAATGGTTTGCCGACCGTAAGGAAGAAAGGGGCGCTCTGGGTTCATTTGCCGCTCTGTGCCAACATGGTGAAGAGATTTTCACGGTCGAGCCACTCTGTGTTGCTATCGCTGGTATAGCTAAAGGCTTCATCCACCGGCTTCCCGTCATCCAGTAGAAAAGAGCGGCGGGACCACTCGACTACGGTGGGTTCGATAACATAGCGATCATCGAGGTCCACGGTGTTACGGGCATCATCTTCGGTAATCATCACCTCATGCAGCTTTTCGCCAGGGCGAATGCCCACCACCTTGTGGGGGGTGTTGGGGGCTAAGGCGGTGGCCAAATCCACCACCCGCATGCTGGGGATTTTGGGGATGAACACCTCACCCCCGCGCATGATGGCCAGACTGGAGAGCACAAAATTAACCCCCTGCTCCAGGGTGATCCAGAAGCGGGTCATGCGGATGTCGGTAATGGGCAGTTCGGTCACGCCCTCCGCCACCAACCGCTGAAACAGCGGCACCACCGAACCACGGGAACCCACCACGTTGCCATAGCGCACCACCGAAAAACGGGTGCCAATGCTGCCACTCAAATGGTTGGCGGCCACAAAAATTTTGTCCGAGGCGAGTTTGCTGGCCCCATACAGATTGATGGGGTTGGCGGCCTTGTCGGTGGAGAGTGCAATAACCCGCTTGATGCCGTTGGCTAACGAGGCTTGCACCACATTTTCTGCCCCCATGACATTGGTATGGATGCACTCCATGGGGTTATATTCGGCGGTGGGCACCTGTTTAAGGGCGGCGGCGTGGATAACATAATCCACTTCGCGCAGGGCGCTTTCCAGACGGGCACGATCCCGCACATCGCCAATAAAAAAGCGCAGGCATTTATGGCCCATAAAGGCGGGATCGGTTTGCATCTCATACTGCTTGAGCTCATCGCGGGAGTAGATGATCAAGCGCTTGGGTTTGAAGTGTTGCAACACATGCTTGATAAAATGGCGCCCAAAGGAGCCGGTGCCGCCCGTGACCAAGATGGATTGGCCGTTAAGATCAATATCATGGTCAAAGGGGCGAATGATGGGATTTGGCATCGTTATGGGCTCACTCTATCAACAGGGATCTTTTCCGGGTGGAGAAAGATCAGGGGCGGCTTGGTTGGGCACCCCTTTGGCAAATGGACGGTCGGACCAACACCTTTGGTCTGGATTGCCACGCAGTATAGCGGAAAGCATGCCCGGTTGACAAAGAGGGTTGTGCAACAACCCGCTTAAAGCACAAAGTCCCCTGGTAGCAGCTTCGCCAATTGGAGCATGGGCAGCAGTTCGGGTACCAGTTGTTGCCGGTTTTGTTGGAGAAAGCGGGGTAAATCGGTGGGGGCAAGAATCCGCAATGCCCCATATTCATCACTGCCCTGTTGCTGTTGATGGGTGCGAATGGCCTGCCCAGGCAGGGGGGTGTGCAGCCGATAGAGCAGGTCATGCACGCCGTTGTCTGGATTGCCCAACAGGCCGATCAATTGCGGTTCATCACACATGGCGGGGGATAAACCCAACTCTTCGTGCAGCTCCTCGTAGAGGACCGCGATGGGGTCGGCTTGGTTCAGACCGCCCGCCGGGGAGAGCTCCCAGTAGCCGGGATTGGTGATAACCTGCCCGCCGCGCTGCCCCAACACAATCCCATCGGCGCAGCTCAGCAGACCCGTCACCGCGAGAGGCTGGATGGTGAGTCCCTCTTCAACCCAGTGGGGCCGCTCTAAGCGGGCGACATAGTAGCGGTAGCGGGTGCTTTGCAGAATAAGCTGATGCGGAGCGATTTCCGCCAGATGGTAGAGGGTGCCATCGGTTAGGCGCTCGCCCCGTTGCTGCTTTTGCTCTGCCCATAGGGCATCCACCGGTTGTTGCAGGGCGGGGGGGCAACAATAGTCAGGCCCCAGCACCAGCGCCGGGGGCTTGCTAAAAGAGGTGGTGGTAAAGCTTGGGGCCATACGGCGCTCTTTCGTACATAGGCTGATAATCTGTGGTAAGTCGCGGATGTCGTGGCCGCAAACGTGGGGTTTGCAGATCAAGCCAACCGGTGGGGGCCGCGCTTGTCCCTGCTAGAAGGGCTATGCTACCATAGCGGCGCGGATGGAATAAACCCACCTGCGTCAGCGAAAATCACGCCTGGGTAAGCGGTTTTATGCTCAGAGATGGGTGCGCATTACCAGGCCTGCACCCTCTTGATGTTTGCCTTGAGCTTCAACAATTAGAGAGTATGCCGTGCAGAGAGCCGTTCCGACAACCGACGCTATTTCGTTTGAGGTTTCACTGCCTGTGGAGAGCCATGGGCAGTTGGTCATGGCTTGGCGGAACGATGCCACCACTTTGGCGGCCTCCTATCACCAAGCGCCCAAGCAGTGGGCGCACTTTTGGCCCGAATATCGGGATCGCTATTTTGATGAAACGGTCTCCCCGCTGTTTGCGCTGTGGCAGGGGCAGCGGGTGGCTTTTTTGCGCTTTACCCACACCCCGCAGCACCCGTTGGGTCTAGGTGGGCGTTGTGTGGATATCTCGATCAATGTAGCGCCCCAGTGGCGTGGGCAGGGGTTGGCGGTGCCCATTCTGCGGGCGGCCTCGCGCCATCTTAAAGGGTTGGGCATCGACAGCGTGGTGGCCGAGGTGCGAGCCAACAATGGGGTCTCGGCACGGGTCTTTGAAAAAGCAGGTTATCGTTTTTTGGGGGAGAGCAGCAAAACCGTCGCCGATACCGGAGAGCGGGTCGCCATCTTTCGCTTTGTGGAGGATTTAACCAGCCCATTTTGGCGGCAGCAGGGGGTTTATATTATTGCCGAGGCCGGTTCCAATTGGCGTATGGGGCATCCAGCGCGGGATCTGGCCATGGGTAAGGCGCTTATTGATGCCGCCGTGGTCAGCGGGGCCGATGCCGTTAAATTTCAAACCTATCGCCCAGAAAAGGTCTATGTGGCCAACGCGGGTCAATCCAACTACTTGGCCGAGTCGGGCATTAAACAGGATATTCGCGATATTTTTGCCGATCTGGCCATGCCCTATAGCATGATAGAGGATCTGGCCGGGTATTGTAAAAAAGCGGGCATTCAATTTCTCTCAACCGGTTTTTCTGTTGAGGATTTTCAAGCGATTGACCCCTGGGTGCCCCTGCATAAAATCGCTTCGTACGAAATCAGCCATCTGCGGCTGTTGGATCTGGCGGCCAACTCTGGCAAGCCCCTATTGCTCTCTACGGGGGCCTCTCGTGCAGAGGATATTGCCTGGGCGGTGGAACGCTACCATAGCCAGGGGGGGCGTGATCTTTGTCTGCTGCAATGTACCGCAAAATATCCGGCCCCCTTGGCCACGGTTAACAGTGCGGTGCTGCCTTGGTTACAGCGGCGTTATGGGGTCAGTGTGGGGCTCTCCGATCATAGCCGCGACCCCATCACCGCCCCGGTGGCGGCGGTGGCCCAGGGGGCGCGTTGTATTGAAAAACACTATACCCTGCACAATGCCCTGCCGGGTCCCGATCATAGTTTTGCCATTACCGCAGACGAGTTAACCCAGATGGTGCGTCGCATTCGTGAGGCCGAAGAGGTGCGGGGGGATGGCATTAAACAGGTGCAACCTCAGGAGCAGGAGCTGGCCGCCTTTGCCCGACGCGGGGTGCAGGCCTTGCAGGATATCGCCCCAGGAGAAGCCCTGTTAGAGGGGCATAATATCGCCATTTTGCGCCCAGGACAGCAGCCGCTGGGGGTGCATCCCCGGCTATTGGAGCAGATGCAGGGCCGGATTGCCCAGCGTGCCATCCCAGCAGGGCAGGGCGTGCAGCTCGGGGATTGGGGGTAATGGCACAACCGGCGCTCTGCTTGGACTTGGATGGTACACTGGCCGACAGTCTGCCAGTTATGCGTGCTATCTATGGGGCTTTTTTGGCCCACTTTGGGGTGCAGGGTTGTGAGACGGAGTTTCAACGCCTCAATGGTCCACCCTTGCGGGAAATCTGCGCCATACTGCAACAGACCTATGGACTGCCCGGATCGGTAGAAGCGCTGCAACAGCGCTATAGCGACCTGTTAAAAGAGGCTCCACAACAGATTTTAGCCGCCGACGGTGCGGAGCAGGTGTTGCAGCGGGCCAACCAAGCGGGCTGGCAGGTGTGGGTGGTGACTTCCAGCAGTCGGTCGCACGCTTTGGCGTGGTTGCAACAGGTCGGCCTGAGCGGTTGGATTGCGGGGGTGGTGGGGGGGGATGATGTCCAGCATGGCAAACCCCATGCGGAACCCTATCTGCGGGCGTTGGCCCTGAGCGGGGCGGTGCCCCAACACTGTTTGGCGGTGGAAGATAGTGTGCAGGGGGCAACGGCGGCCCTGGCTGCGGGGGTGAAAACCTTATTGTTGGCCAAGCAAATCCCTGCATCCCTGGAGGGGATGGATGGTAAGCTGAGCCTTATTCCCCATTTTGCTGCATTGCTTGACGAGGGTGTGTTGGCCCTACCCCAAGGCTAAACCGAGGCTTCTTTACAGGGGGCGCCTTGATGGTCCGTGGTGGTGGGGGGTGCAGCGTATGGCTGGTAGGGGGCAAGGGCAGCTGAGCATGTTTTTTGCATTATCTTTTTTGTCTCGTCGATGGCTTGCTGTGCCCGCCCGTTGGTCAAGATGGTCTGAAAGAGGGGGGGCTAAGGATGTTGGTGGATGGTCATGGCCACATCGTGGTGGAGCCAAAGATAACTTGTGCATCCTGTCTGGTCTCTATGCAATAATCAACGGGAAGAGATAGTCTACCTCTTTGTTTTTGTAGGTGTCATTCCCTTTAAGCTCCAGTGATTGGTGCTCCATTCTAGCGTGATGGTTTGAGCGAAAGCTATGAAAGATAGAGAACGTCCTGCTGCGATGCGTCCTGAATTACCCTTGCTTGGAGCGTCCGGATTACCGGGCATGCCAAATAGCCAGCCAGAAAATGAAGAGAATGTGCTGAGCTTTGGTCGGCTGCTCTCTATTTTTCTACGGCGTAAATGGCAAATTTTATTTGTGACCCTCATCGTGGCACTGCCTATGGTGATGAATATCTATTCTGAGGCCCCGCGTTATCGCGCCACGGCCACCCTACTGTTGGAGCAAAAGAGCTCTAAACTGATTTCCATTGAGGATCTCTATGGGGTGGACTCTTCCGGGCGAGACTATTTTGCAACCCAATTACAGCTGATTCAAAGCCGCAAATTGGCCGCTGAGGTGGTTGAACGCGAACGTTTGGACCTAACCCCAGAGTTTAATAGCCGACTGCGTGAACCCGAACAGGAGTCGATTTTAGCCCGCTGGATTCCCAAGGCATGGCGCACCTATCTGCCCGTTAATATTGGCACACAAGAGAATGCCGCGGTAGATCGCGCCATGCGCAATCAGCCTTTGAGCGAGGCAGAGCTCAATGGCATTATCTCAGCGGTCAAGGCGGGCATTCAGACTGCCTTGGTTGGGCGCAGCCAGCTCATAGAGGTCTCTTTTGTCTCAACCAATCCCAAATTGGCGGCCCGCATCGCCAACAGCATCATCCGCACCTATATTGATCAACAGTTAGAGTCGCGTTTACAGATTACCCAGCATGCGGCCAACTGGCTCACCAAACGGCTAGAGGGGCTGCGTGAACAGCTGGAGAAGTCGGAACGTGAGCTGCAACTCTATCAAGAAGTAACCGGTTTGGTGGGGACGGAAGATGAACAGCAGCGCTCTTCCATGCAGCAGATTGAGACCGTGCAGGCTGAACAGATGCAGGTGAGCAGCCGTAAGCGTATTGCCCAAGCCAAACTCGCAGAGACGCAAGCCGCTATCCGCCGCTATGCTGGCCGACTGCATGAGGTCAATATTGATGGCTCAGATGTGTATCAAGATCTCAAACGGGAGCAAAATCGCGTCGAGCGCAGTATGGCGGAGTTAACCGAACGTTATGGTGCCAAACATCCGCGTATTATCCGTACCCGTAATGAGTTAGAGCAGATCCACAAAAAGGTGGCCGAAGAGGTCATTCATGCGATTTCTGCCCAGGAGCAGCAGTATCGTACCTTAGAGCGTGAAGAGAACGCCCTGTTGAGCAAGCTGGACTCTATGAAGTCAGGCATGCGTTCCAATAAGAAAAAAACCTTCCAGCTCAATAAATTAGAGCGGGAGGTCGCCGCCAACCGGCAGCTTTATGATCTGTTTTTACGGCGTTTTAAAGAGACCGATGTAAGCGAGGGGATGCAGACCGCCAACGCCCGCATTGTGGAGGAGGCGCAAGTCCCTGGCCGCAGTTTTCAGCCTTCGCGTAAATTCAAGATCTTAAAAGCGGTGTTAATTGGGGCACTATTGGGCATGGCGCTGGCCTTTTTGCTGGAATTTATGGATCACACCTTCAAAACCCCGGATGAGTTGGAGGCAGAGAGTAAAGTACGGGTTTTTGCCCTACTGCCCTTGCTTAAATTGAGGAATAAAAAAGAGATGCCTGAAGAGATGCTGATCCGGCATCCCAAATCCAACTATTCCGAGGCCATACGAAGTTTACGGACCTCGGTGTTGTTTTCGGATATTGATAACTCCCATCAGGTTATTACCGTTACCTCCTCCATACCCGAAGAGGGTAAAACCACGGTGGCCATCAATATGGCCCAGTCGTTCACCCAGGCGGGCGACCGTACCTTGTTGATTGAGGCCGATCTCCGTCGCCCCCGTTTGCGTAAGGTGTTTGGTATTAGCGAGACCCAAGGGGTGACCGCCTTTCTGAATGAGTTGGTGGAGCAGACCACCCATGGCATTCAAGAGATGCGACAGGGGAGCCTATCTAAAGGGGAACAGGGGCAACCGGTGTCATCGGTCCCCGAGGTAAACAGCGAGGGTGGGGCCAAGGTTGAGCCCTTAATGGATTGGGATGAAGGCATTGAGAAAAAGGTGCAGTTGGATAATCTGCCTCCCTCCTTTGCCTCACCACGACAGGCGTTGGAGAATTTTGAACGACCAGCTCGTGGTGGTGTGGCGCTAACGGAACACTCCATCTATAACTTGCTGGCGCAAATTGTGGAGACCGAAAGCGGCCTGCATGTTATGACCAGTGGACCGACCCCCGCCTTTCCCAGTGAAATTCTCTCATCGCAGCTGTGGAAGGATATGATGAGTGAGCTATGTCGGCGTTATGATCGTATTATCATTGATGCGCCACCCTCACTCATTGTGACCGATGCGCAGATTTTGGGCAAACAGTCCGATGCGGTGGTGTTTGTGGTTAAGGCCAGTCGTGCCAATAAGGGCACCGTGCTTAACGCGCTTAGACGCTTGCAGCATAGCCAAATTAATGTGGTGGGGTGTGTGTTTAATTCGGTAGATATGAAGCGGCTTTCTTACTATGGCAGCTCCTACCGTTATGGTTACGGTTACGGTTATGGTTACGGTTATGGCTACGGCTATGGTTCCCGCAGCAGCTATACGGCTTATGGCTATGGGGATGATAGCAAACGTTAGGCACGCGCTCTGTTGCGGGGTCTATCCCAGCCTTGCGCTGCTGTTTACGATTCTGAAGGGTATAATCTATCGTGTCCGCTAAGCCGTCTAGACGTTCGCGCAGAAAAGAAAAACAGACACAGGATACCCCAGTCTCCCCTCTCCTAAGCCCGATCCAGCGTATGGTGCTGGTGGTGGCTGGGGGGCTGGTGTTTCTGTGGTTGATGAGCCTCTCTTTCCAGGCCGGTATGGGCACGCTGTTTGTCTATCTGAGTGACCAAATTCTTGAGAATAAGCTGCCTTTGGCGGCCAACCGCAGTGAGCAGTACAACGTTTATAAAGATGCGCTGTACATGTTGGAGAGGGCGGATCGTTGGGCGCCGGATCATCCCGATTATCTGTTTAAAATGGGTAATCTGCACATGCGCATGGCGTCCAGCAGCAACGCGGCAAAACGCCGTGTCGCCCACTATGGCAAAAGCATCCATTATTATCAGAAAATTAATGGGATACGTCCATCTTGGGGCTACCCATGGGTCAATCAGGCGATGGCAAAATTTCGTCTGGGTGAGGATGTTGTCGGGATTGAAAAAGATATGGAACGGGCCAATGTGTTTGCCCCCTTGGAGCCGGGTGTACAACTTGGGGTGGTGCGGCTGGGGTATCGCATCTGGGACAAGCTCTCCAGCGAGATGCGCAAACAGGTGCAGGCCAGCGGGGATCGCTTGTTTGCCAAGCCTTTGCAGCGAAACAAACTGTTGAGCGAGGCTAAAAAAATGGGTCGCTGGGATGAAATTGAGCGGTTAACCCGTCAGGATCCGCAGTTAAGATTGCAGTGGATGCAGTAGCTGAATAGCCCGACTGTGGGCGCGGCTGAACAAGGGTGAGGCAGTGATGAGCGAGACGCAAGAGCGAGAGTCCGAAGCACGGGAGTATGACCCCGAAGCATTGCCAGATCTCTATCGAGAAGAGCCCTCCCATGACGAGGGCAGCCGCCATGGCGTGCTGTTTGTGGCCTTTTTGGGGTTGATGTTTTGGGCGCCGATTCCTCTAGGTAGCAACCGTCCGTGGGCGCTCTATCTGCTAGAATTTAGTATCTTTTTGCTGCTGTTTTTGTGGATTGTGAGCCAATGGCGGCGGGGGGCGCTGCTGCCCTTACAGTTCGAGTATGAAGGCCCTTGGGTGACGCTGTTTTTGGGTTGGTCCATCGTACCGTTGTGGGGGTTGATTCCGCTGCACGAGAAACTGTTGGCGCTGCTTGCGCCTGGTGGGGTGGAGGTGCGGCGTTTTGCCAATCTGCCTTTGGATGGGCCGCTGGTGGTGGACCTGTTCACGGCTTGGCAGAGCTGGATTGCGTGGATGGCTTGGCTGGGCGCCTTTTGGCTGGTGATGGTGCTGGTAAACAGTCGAGAGCGGGTAAAATGGGTGATGCTAACCCTGTTTGTCACGGGGCTCTTTCAAATCTTTTTTGGTTTGCTTACCCTGCATACGGATGGTTATTTTTTTCTGTGGTTTAAAGCATTAAGCACACCAGAAAAACAAGATTTTCTAACGGGCACCTTTGTGAACCGTAACCATTTTGCCGGTTATCTGGAGTTTGCTATCCCGGTGGGGATCGGTCTATTGGTGGCTTGGCTGCGTTATGCGCGGGATATGGGACAGAGTGGCAAGGATAAAGTGCAGAGCTTGCTTAATGAACTAAGCAGCTACCGTGGGCTTATTCTGGTGCTGACCATGGTTATGATCTTTGGGTTGATTATGAGTCTCTCCCGGGGGGGCAACCTTGCGCTGTTTGTGGCGCTGTTTAGTGTGGTTTTGCTGACCTTTGCCCGTCGATACCGTTCAAAACGGGAGCGGCGCCTGTTTATTCCCTTGCTGATTATTGCCTTGGTTGGGGGGGCTTGGTTTAACCTTGAAAAATTGACGGGTCGCATGCTCACCATCCAAAATAGAGAGATGGATCGTTTTGTGGTGTACGAGGCCGTTAAAGAGAAGATTAAGGATTACCCCTTGCTCGGCAGTGGCGGCGGCTCGTTTGAGGTCATTTTTCCCCTCTACCGGCCCGAGAGCATCAGTAAATTTTATAACCATGTACACAACGATCATCTGGAGTTTATTAGCGACTATGGGCTGATCGGATATCTTATCTGGATGAGTGGTGTGGCGCTGTTGTGGGGGCGTATTGCGCGGGCTTTTATCAAGCGGCAAGATCCCTTTGTGCGGGGTGTGTTGTTTGCCTCGCTGGTTTCGACGTTATCCCTTCTCTTGCACGGTTTGGTGGACTTTAATTTACAGATTCCTGCCAATATTTTTACTTTTTATATTATGTTGGCGTTGGGTTTGGTGGCCAGCCGTCTGCCCCATCAAAGCCGTCGCCATCGCAGTACGCTAAAACCCTATACGAGCCTTCCGTCCAGCCTCTAAATTAACCCCGCGCAATGCCAAGCCTGTGGGTTGGGTGTGCCTGTGTAAAGGTCTCTGTTGATGCGCCAAATCATCTTTGTAAACCGCTACTTTGCACCGGATCACTCGGCCACCAGCCAACTGCTTAGCGATCTGAGCCAGCATCTGGCTGGGCAAGGTCGTCGGGTGTGTGTGATTACCAGCCGACAGCGTTATGAGGGCGGCCAGAGTCTCGCCGCGCGGGATAGCTATCATGGTGTGCAGGTGTTCCGGGTGGCGGGCTTTCAGTTTGGGCGCAGCCATTTGCTGGGGCGGGGGTTGGACTATCTGAGTTTTTATCTTTTTGCGGCGTGGCGGCTACTGTGGTTGGCACGGCGTGACGATTGGGTGGTGGTTAAAACCGACCCACCGCTGCTCTCGGTGGTGGTGGCGTTGCTGGCGCTGGTTAAACGTGTGCGGGTGGTCAATTGGGTGCAGGATCTGTTTCCCGAGGTGGCTGTGGCGCTGCTGCCCCAGTTGCCCTGGCGGGGTTTGCAACCGTTGTTGCGGGGATTGCGCAATCTTTCTTTACGTCGGGCTACTGCCAATGTGGTGATCTGTGCAGGGATGAAAGCCCGTCTGCAACGGGAGGGGGTGGATGAAAAACGCCTACATGTCATCTATAACTGGTCGGTTTCACCGCAGCCAGAAAGGGATATGGCGCAGCCTAACCCCTATCGTCACCGTTGGCAGTTGGATCACCGTTTTGTGTTGAGCTACTCGGGTAATATGGGGCGTGCGCACCGGTTTGAGAGCATCATCTGGGCGATTGAGCAGAGCGCGGCAAATCAGGCCATTCAATGGCTGTTTATAGGGGGTGGTCCGCAGCGGGCACAGGTGGCTGAGGCGGTGCAGGAACAGTTGGGCCGTACGGTGCAGTTTCATCCCTACCAACCCCAAGAGAGATTGCATTTGACCCTGGCGGTGGCGGATCTGCATCTGGTCTCCTTGGCACCGGAGATGGAGGGGTTGATTTTTCCCAGTAAGCTGTGTGGTATTTTACAGGCGGGGCGGGGGGTGCTGTTGGTGGCTGATCCTGAGGGTGAAATGGGGGCTTTGGTGCGGGAGCAGCAGTGTGGATTGGTCTTCGCGCCGGAGGATAAAGCGGGACTGTTGGCGGCCATTGAGCGCTTAAGCCGTGCGCCGGAGCTGTGCCAGCAGATGGGGGCGCGGGCCTACCAGTTGAGTGAAACCCATTTTTCACGTCAGGCGATGCTGCGCCAGTGGCAGCAGTTGCTTACCCCATAGAGGCGGTTTTGGCCTTGTTTGTTGCGCACCCCATAGGGGTTGTTTAACCCTTTTTCGACGTTTTCCTGTTCATCATACCCCTTTCATACAATCTTCTTAACCCTTGGTGGGGTTACGCTCTGCACGATGCCTGTAAGCCTATGGGCTTGCAGGCCGGACAAACAGGGCTGTGGCGGTGCAGGGGTACCTTCATGCCGAGGGTTTGTGTGGGGTGTGAATTTATGGAGCCGCTCGGCGTGGACGGTGGGGAGGTAGAGAATCCTATGGCTGATGTACCCCTCGGGTGGCTAAAGAGGGGGGAGGGCTGACACCACCGATGAAAGCGGGTGCCAGCCCTGTGGTGTTTACTGTAAGAGCGCCCTGGGTTGGGGATCTAGACGGAAGAAGGCAATGCTGCTTTGTAGCTGATCCGCTTGGGCCGAGAGTTGCTCAGCGGTGGCCGCCAACTCTTCACTGGCCCCCGCGTTGCGTTGAATCACCTGATCTAACTGTTGGATGGCGGTGTTGATCTGGGCCGCCCCTTGGCTCTGCTCTTGGTTAGCCGTGGTGATGGTCTGAATAAGCTGGGCGGTCTGCTGAATGTTGGGTACCAGGGTGTGAATAATCTGTCCCGCTTGCTCCGAAACCCGAACGCTCGATGTGGAGAGTTGGCTAATTTCTGCCGCCGCATTTTGGCTGCGCTCTGCCAGCTTGCGCACCTCCGAGGCCACCACAGCAAACCCTTTGCCATGCTCTCCAGCCCGCGCCGCTTCAATGGCAGCATTGAGGGCCAGCAGGTTGGTTTGACGCGCAATTTCTTCTATAATTTGAATCTTTTCAGCGATCTGTTGCATCGCTTTAACCGCCGACGTGACAGACTCTCCCCCCTGTTTGGCCTCGCTCGCGGCTTGGCGGGCAATGGCCTCGGTACGCAGGGTGTTTTGGCTGTTTTGGTCAATATTGGCCGCCATCTGTTCCATGGCCGCAGAGGTCTGCTCAATGCTGGCCGCCTGTTCAGAGGCCCCCTCTGATAGCAGTTGTGAAGCGCTGTTAAGCTCGCGGCTACCACTGGCGACCTCATGGGCGGCGGTCTGGACATCGCCCATGACCTGCCGCAGCTTTTGCGCCATGGTCGCCATGCCAATCATTAACTCTCCCAACTCATCGCGGCGCTGGGTGTCATGCCGAATATTGAGATCACCACTGCTCATAGCCATAAGGTCCGTGCGGCAACGCTGGAGAGGGATGTTAATATGGCGGGTTATAAGCAGCCCCAGCAGGCTGGCCACTAAAAAGCCAAACACCATGGAGATTGCGGTTTTGTTGGTGGCGCTGTGGGTGGTGGCTTCGGCTTGTTCGGTGGCGTTGCGGATCAAGGCACGCACCGAAATTTCAATCGCCGATAGAGCCTCGATCATCTGTTGGCCCACTTCATCCGCGCTTTTGTCTAGGGTGCCGATCTGTTCGTTAAGCTGCATACGCTCCAGTTGCAGCGCCATTAACTTTTGGGCGCTGCTCTGAACAGTGCTGTTATGGAATTGGTCCATCTGCTCGACCAAAGGCTTGAGCTCCGCAAGATCAATGGCCATAACCATACCTTCCGCCGTTTTAGCCCCTTTAAGTAGGGCATCAATCCAGCCATCAAAGTCGTGAATGGTCGCTCCATAGCGGGATTTTAACTGGTTATATTGCTCTTGTTCTTCTGCCTGGGCCAATGCTTCAACCGCAAGGCGGGTTTGGGCTAGGGTGTGTTTGATCTCCATCCCCATATCGGCCCAGGGAACCGCTTTTTCCAAAAGCTGCTCCGCACTCACCCCCTCAGCCAGTTGCGTATGGAGATGTTTTTTGACCTTGGTTTCAAATTTTTCCGTCAGGGCAGAGATCTGTGCATAGCTCTCTTGAAACGTTTTAAGCGCCTTTTGTACGCCTGTCTGGATTTCATAAAGGCGCAGCATGCTTTCGCGAATATTGAGCAGGCGAGGTTGGAACTGTTGATTATGAAAGCGATCGGCCTGCTCCACCACTTGCCGAAGTTGGGTGTCGGCCGTGGGATAAAAGCGGCCTTTATCGGTGCTGGCCCCTTTGAGAATGGCATCGGCATAAGTATCAAATTGCGCAATCGCCGCCAGATGTTCCTGCCACATCTCATTGAGCTCGCCCGCATCGGCTGCGGCCAAGAACTCCATAATTAACTGCATATCCAACTGCACCGACAGTTTCATCTCCATGGCCGCAGAGATAAGGGGTGAGGCATGAACAATATCGTCGGTCTTCTCTTTCACTTGGTTGATGTTGACGTAGCCCATCCAACCGACTAAGAGCAGTATCGTAACCAATGTCATAAATGCGGCAATAAGTTTTGTACCGATTTTCAGATTTTCAACAGACATGGCATGCTGTCCTCGGCCAGGGTTAACAATGAGCGGGTAAAGCAATGACCCAATGGCGTGTCATAGAGCAACGTACAAAGTACGCTTTTAAGCAGCCCAAGTGTACAGGAGTTTGAAACATTTTGAAAGTTCTTATCAATGACTTGCATCGCGATATATTGGACCAGTCCCATCGCGGAGATGGCTGTTTACTCATCGGTGCAGGGGGGCGGCAGAGGTGTTAGGCGAGGGGGACAGAGGCGATAAGGTAAGGATAACCATCTCAGCTAAGGTGCCCAAGCGGATGGGTAGGATCGAGGTGCCCAAGCCGGTGGTAATATACATGCGGCTGTTGGGCTTATCCACCCACCCCTCTGACCAGCGGTTGGATGCCCGGCTCATATTGGTCAAGGGGCCAAAAAAGGGTAGGGCGATCTGCCCCCCGTGGGTGTGCCCTGCTAGGGTGAGCAGGTTGGCCCGGTCGGGAGCGCCTGTAAACACCACCGGGTCATGGCTTAGCAACAGGGTTGGGGTTGTGCTCGACAGCCCCGCGAAGGCCCGTTTTAGATTGGGGCTGCCGGTGCGATCATCTTCCACCCCGACGATCATCAAAGAAACCCCTGGTAGTGCGACGCTGGCATGGCTGTTTTCCAAGAGGGTAAAGTTGAGCTCTTTGAACAGTTTTCTTAATTTGGGGCGACCATACCAGCCATCATGGTTGCCAAACACAGCAAATACCCCGCCGGGGGCTTGTAACCCCTGTAGGGCCAGCCGCACCTGGTCAATGCTCAAATCGTAGGGGGTGAGGGCGTCCACATAATCCCCGAGCATGACAATGAGGTCGGGTTTTTGAAAATTCACCTCCGTAACAATCTCCTGGGCGCGGCTTACCGAAATGGGGTGAATACCCAGATGCCAATCCGACAAGAGCATCACCCGCACCGGTTTTTCAAGGCCCGGCATGGGGTGTCGTAGTTTGATAATCTCTATCTGTTCCGCTTGGATATATCCCCATAAACCAATGGCCAACACCACCAGTAGAGTCATGCCTATATAGGTTAAATAGGCATGGTGTAACCGTTTGCCGGTGCGACGGTGTAAGTGCCAACCCCGCTTAAAAAAACGCCAACGTGACGGGTCCTGCATTGGCTCGCTCCATCCCCAAGGAAACAAAGGTCTACTGAAAAGATACCTTCTATTATGCCTGTGAATGGTGCAGACAACAATCTATGCTCGGAAAAAGGGTAACCTATAGGCGAAAAAGGGGGTAGAGGGAAGGCGCGATGCAAGCGCCCCCCCCTAACAGGCTTAGAACAGTTGCTGGCCAACATGTTCGGTCAGATTGCCCAACATATTAGTGTAGCTGCCAAACTCATTGTCATACCAACCATAAACAACCGCTTGGGTGACGGGCACATCCAGCCGGGTTACCTGCAACTGGGCCTTAATCTCGGAGGATAGACCCGGTAGACGGCTAAGATCCACATGGGAGTAGGCGGTACGGGTATGGGTCTCGCGGGATTCAATCACCGTGGCCGCTTTGGGAAAGCCGATAATGTCCGAAGAGACATTTTGCGCCTCGCTAAAGACCAAATGGTCCCGGTAGAGCCCTTGGCTGGCCTCGCGATAAATGGCGTTCACCGCCTGCCGATTGATGGGTTCCCCTTCGGCTTCGGATTGTAAATTAAGGGTGAGGATCACCAGCGAGCCGCTGTTGGTGGGAATACGCACCGATTCGGCCATAAAGCCAATCTCGGCAACCTGGGGGATGACCTCGGCCAAGGCTTTAGCCGCACCGGTGGTGGTGAGGATAATGTTGTTCATCACCGCACGGTTTTTACGCAGATCGGTGGCCCCCGCCTTGGGCACCGCATCCAGCACCATCTGGCTTGAGGTGGCGGCATGAATGGTAACCATGGAGGCCGATAAAATACGTTGTACCCCAAAATGCTCCAACATGGGTTTCATCATATACGACAGGCAGGTGGTGGTGCAGGAGGCGGCTGAAATTAAACGGTGCTGGCTGGGATCATACTGTTCATTGTTGATGCCCATCACGCAGGTGATGGCATCCTCTGGCATGCTCAGCTCTTTGTTTTTAATCTTAAAGGGGGCCGAGAGCAGGACCTTTTCCGCACCAGCCTCCAGGTGGCCACGCAGGGCGCCACGGGGATCATCCGCCGGTACGGTGGGGTCAACAAAGGCACCGGTGCAATCCACCACCAACCCCACCCCGTGCTCCCCCCAGGGTATATCCTTGGGATTGCGGGCGCGGCGCAAAAAGGTTACCGGAACGCCATGGATGAGCATAGTGCCTGCATCATTGTCGATGGCGGTAATGGGCTCGCCGCCACGAAAGCCATAGAGGTAGCTGGCTAAACTGCCATAGGTGCTGTCTTTGCGGATAACTTGGGCCAGATCCTCCAAACCACGGCCAACATCCCGGCCCACATTGACCACAATTTCGTCAAAGCTCTGCTTGGCGATATGTTGCCAGAGGGTCAATTTGCCAATGCGGCCCATGCCATTAATACCGAGTTTCATGCTGCGGTTCCTCCCTATCTTGCCATCGGTAAATCCAGGGTGGGCCACCGTGCCACACCCCAGCCATCTTTCTGTTTCGCCCAGCCTGTTCGTTTTGGCCGAAGTGGGTTAATAAAGTGTGCGTTCGATCTCATGCCACCCCCGCAGCACATGACCGTTATGCCCATCAATGGCGATGGCGTCCCCCAATTTGACCGTCACCCCATCCAGTTTGCAGTAACCTTGGAGCTCCCATACCCGCATGGATTCGCACCCAACCACGCAGGTTTTTTGGAGGGAGGCCGCCACAATGGCCGCATGGGAGGTCTGCCCGCCACGGGCGGTGAGCAAGCCCTGGCTTTGGCTAATCTCCTTAATGTCATCGCTGACCGTATCGTAGCGGATAAGGATCAAGGGATCGCTGGGATAGGTTTGGCGCAGGGTCTCGATCTGCTCCAAGTTAAACGCTGCCCGCCCGCATAAGGCTCCGCCATGCACGCCAATGCCTTGGCCGATGAGATGTTCTTTCAGGCTGCCATGAAGCTTAAAGCCGCTCACCACCGAATGGAGGCTCTCACGGGTGATCATGTTGCGGGTTTGCAGAATGTGCAGATGTTCCACGGTTGGCCCATCAAAGGTGAACTCAATCTCCTGATGGTTCCAGTCGCGGGTGTAGATCAAGGTTTTGGCCAGCTCCAATAAACCCTGATAGATAAGGGGGAAACGGTGTTCAAGGGCCTGCTGGGGGTCGCGATGGTCGCTGTAACACTGCTCCATGCTAATGGGCCAGGTGGAGACCAATCCCCCCACAATATCCTCCCCTTGGTTGCCGGGGGTATAGTCCCCCCACAGCATCACTTGGGTGAGTTTGCGGTAGGGGTGGGCGGTAAACAGCACGCCGGTGCCTGACAGCACTCGGGGACAGGCCGCACCATCGGTCTCTTCGGTGATCATGCTCTGTAGCAGGTTGCCATAGATCATTTTTTGAATCACCACAGCGGTGCCCCAGGCGTCGGAAAGATCCATGATGGCCCGGTAGTGGTGGGCCTTCTCCCCATGCCAGGAGGCCAGGACCAATTCAATGGCAGCCAGTAATTGTTGCCAGGGCTCTTCGGGCAGGGTGATGGCCAATCCACGGGCAGCGTCCCGGTAGGCAAAGGCGAGCTGGCGCATCTGCTCGGCGCTGAATTGCCCCTTTTTTTTCACCCCATACTGCTGTTTAAAGCTGCGCATGATGTCGCTAAAAACACCCCGCTCCACATCGTGGGCCATGCACCAGGATTGAATAAAACGGCGGTAGGTGTCCCAGGCAAAAAAGGCATTGCCCGATTGCTGACTGAGCCCGGCAACAATGGTCTCGTTAATGCCCACATTGTGGATGGTTTGCATCATGCCCGGCATGGAGATCAATGCCCCAGAGCGTACCGAAACCAACAAGGGGCGTTGAGGATCGGCGAACCCCAGCCCGGTCTGCTGCTCTAATGCGGCCATTTCAGCGCGTAGCCGCGCCATAAAATCTTGCCAGGCGGGGGGGTGGTCGTGGATTAGGCGGTGGCAGCGGAAAAACTCGGTCGTCAGGATGGTGCCCGCTGGTACTGGGGCACCGTTGACCACCAAGCGGGCCAGATTATAGCCTTTGTTGCCCAGATGGATGGGGTGCAAAATCGCCATGTTGGGGTGATGGATGGGACAGAACAGCTTGGTGGGATCGTAGGTAAGCAGCTGCTGGGCGCGTTGGGCATCGAGCATGCTCAATTGCCGGTGCAGCATTTTTAAAACCCGCCCCAGATAGTTGTCTAAGGCTTGCAGACTAAAGGTTTCGGCAATCAGGTCCCGCATAAACGATTCGTTGACCCGCTCCAAATTGCCGGTGGTATCACCCGCCTGTAGCAGGGCGGCATATTTGCTCTGCATGGCGGCGGCGGGCAGGGTGGGTATAATCCGCGCCATATTATCCCGGTGGTGAGAGGTGTAGTGGGTATAGATAATGCCCTTAACCACCTGGGAGAGACTACGGAACAGATCCAAAAATTGATGGTAGGTAAACGGATTGGTCTCCACAAAATAGCGGACCACCAGCAGGTCGTTGCGCAACTTGCGGGATTTGATGCCATCCAACCGCAGCGCCCGTTGAAAGAGGCTGAGATCCTCAATCACCTGAGTGATGGTGGCGCGGGTTACAAAGGCTTCGGGCACGTTGGCGGTTAAGCCATCCAGCAGGGCGGTGGCCTGACGTTCCAGCCGAAAAATGAGGGCCAAGGCATCAAATTTGGGCTCGCTGTAGCGGCCATAAACCGAGGGGATGCCCACCGCGATATGCCGTTTTTGAAAAATCTCCTCCTGCGCGGCATGCTGCTGCGGGTCTAAAATTAAGCGCTTTAGCCCCTCCATGGCTTCTAACAATAAGGGTAGGGTAGGGGCGGTGCCCTGCTCTAATGCTTGTAACAGCGGGGTGGCTTCGGCAACCCCGAGCTGGGCCATGCGCTGTAACAGGGGAAGCACCCCCGCAAAGCCAGGGTTATACTTTTGCTCCACCAGTTGATAGAGCTCGATGAGCAGTAACACCCGTTGTTTTTCGCTGGCCTCCACCCCATCGACGGCCTGCACGATGGGGCTTAACGTTGTTAATGGCAGGTTGAGCAGCGCTTCGGGTTGCTGCAATGCAAGCTGATCAAACAGGGCGGCCATGACCCGCTGCACCCCCTCTAGGAGGGGTGCTTGCTGTAACAGGCTCATGCGCACCGGTTCGGAGAGATAGGGGGCAACGTGGGCCGGTTCGCCGCTCTGCCAATAGCGGATGACGGCGGCGGTGAGAGGGACGATTAAATTGGTACTCTCCACATGGCACTGCTTGCGTAAAAAGTGGATGAGGGGATCTTGGCGGTGGTGAATCTCATCCAGTTGGGTGGAGACATCCCGCAGCGCCCCTTCGGCCCCAATATCGTTGTAGTAGACCGGCAACAGGCGGGCAAACTGTTTGACCAAATTATAGACCGGCTCCACCTCGCTGTTGAGCAACTTGCTGATATCTTTTTGGAAGAGGTCGGTGTCACGGATCAGGGTGCCGGTTAATTTGATGTTGATAATCAGCGCCGAGAGCAGGGTTGAGCACCACTTGGGCTGTTGCCCGATGAGCGCTAACCACACCCGAATATTATGCAGGTGGGCGGGGTTGGCGATGGTTTTCCACTGGGCATCCACCCCAGCCACGCAGCTATGTTGAAAACCAAAGCCGACCGCTTGCTCCAAAAAGAGCTCCACCAGACGCGGGTTGGCCAGCTGAATAACTTTGCTGCCCAGTGCTTCGATGCACTGTAGGGCGGTGCGGGGATAGTGCAGCACATTGTGGTTAAGGGATTCAAACGTGCGGATAAAAAACGCTTCGGTCTGGTCATGGTCGTGGGCGATGGAGAGCAGCCGTACCAAGCCTTGGTTGACCTCGCGCAACGTTTTTTCGTGCAGCAGGGTCAGGCCCTCATTTTCTAAAATTCGAAATAAAAATTGCAGGCAACGCGCCACATTGGCCCGCTCAGTGTGGGCATCCCCACTCTGTTTCAGGGATTGGCTTAGGCGATTGCCCGCCTCACCATAGAGCCGCACCATGTCGTGGGCATCGGGCAGCTCCAGGAGCCCTTGCACAAAAGCCAAAGCTGTTGCTCCATGGGGAGGGTGCCGCTCAGCCAGTCGCTCAAGCTGTTTTTGCTGTTGGTAAAGGGCCGGGTGGCTCAGGGCGGTGAACAGTGCGCCATGCAGGGGGGTGGTGAAGGGGCTGGGATCCTCTTGTTGCAACCAAAAAGCGTAGGTCAGGCGCAAGTGGCGTTGCATAACCTGGGCGGCCCCCTGCCAATTAAGCTGGGTGATGGGTGTCTCTGGGATCTCCAACAGCCGTTTGATGGCGCGTTTAAGGGGGTGGTGGGTTTGTGCCAATAGGCAAAATTGCGCGTCGGGCCGTTGCTGTAGGGCACCCAGCAGATCTTCGATACAAGGCTGTAGGAGGGCATTATTTTGCGGCGTCACCGCCTGTGCCAGTTTTTCAATATAGGCGCACATAGCGCCCAGGGCGGCAACGTGCTCCCGGCTTTGCGAGGCGTCATCCAGAGCCTGAAAAAAAGGGGCACCCAGCAGGGGTAGGGTGGTGGAGGCGAGTGGGTGTTGGAGATAGTGGTAGAGGTTTTTAAGCACAAAAGCCCGCCACTCTGGCAGCAACAGACGCCAATTGCGAAAGGGGTGGTTGAGCTCTTTGAGCAGCTGTTCCAACGGTTGATAGATGCCCGCATGAGGTTCCACAACCTGCAACAGGGGCTGTTGGTGCGGGGGGATCTCCACCGCTGCCACCGCCGTTTGGGCCAAATTGGCGCGTAGCGCATCCGATTGCAAGGGGGGCTGGGGGCGGCTCTGTATGGGGGATCTGTGCGGCATGATAACCCTTTGTCACAGATGGAAGTAATGGCTGGTGAGGGGTAGGGAGATCCCCCACCAGCCCGTGCAGCAGCTCCGACGCTCGATCGGATCGGCTGTGTCATGGGTTTAGGCGTGGATGGCACGTTTATCCACGGCTAAAGCGGCCTCTTTAACCGCTTCGCCCAACCCTGGGTGGGCGTGGCAGGTGCGGGCAATATCCTCGGCACTAATGTCACACTCCATGGCGAGCACAATCTCAGCAATGAGATCCCCCGCTGCGGGGCCGATGATATGGGCCCCCAAAATGGCATCGCTGGTGGCATGGGCAAGAATTTTTACAAAGCCCTCGGCATCGCCAATGGCACGGGCGCGCGAGTTGGCCATAAAGGGGAATTTACCCACTTTATAGGGGATACCCGCCGCTGTAAGGGACTCCTCACTTTGCCCCACGCTGGCGATCTCCGGGTGAGTGTAGACCACAGCGGGAATGGCGTCATAGTTGACATGGGCCACCTGACCAGCCAACGCTTCGGCAACGGCGCTGCCCTCCTCTTCGGCCTTGTGGGCCAGCATGGCCCCGCCGATCACATCGCCAATGGCAAACACCCCCGCGCAGGTGGTCTGTCGATCATGATCCACGGGAATAAAGCCCCGCTCATCCAGCGTGACCCCAATGTTTTCCAGTCCCAGCCCCTGGGTGTAGGGTCTGCGGCCAACCGCCACCAACACCACGTCGGCCTGTCGTTCTTCGGCCTCGCCACCCTTAACCGGCTCCATGGTGAGCTTGACGCCATTTTTAAGCACGCTGGCTGCGGTCACTTTGGTGCCCAGTTTAAAGTGCATGCCCTGTTTGCTCAGGGTGCGCTGGGCGGTTTTGCGAATCTCCCCATCCATGCCGGGCAGGATGCCATCCAAAAACTCCACCACCGTCACTTCGGCCCCTAAGCGGCGCCAGACCGAGCCCAGTTCTAAGCCAATCACCCCCGCACCAATCACCACCATTTTTTTTGGCACCTTGTCCAATGCAAGGGCACCCGTGGACGAGATAATGTGTTTTTCATCTATCTCCAAACCGGGCAGGGTGGCAACCTCGGAGCCGCTGGCAATGAGAATGTTCTCTGTGGTTAGGGTCTGTACGCTGCCATCCGCTGCGGTCACTTGCACATGGCTACTGTCCACAATGGTACCGCTGCCCATAAGGTGGGTGACTTTGTTCTTTTTAAAGAGAAAGGCAATGCCCTGGGTCAACCCCTGCACCACCTCTTGCTTGCGCTGCATCATGGTGGTTAAGTTGGCCTTAACCCCTTTGATCTCTACCCCATGGGCCGCCATGGCATGCTGGGCGGTCTCTAGTTGGTGAGAGGATTGCAACAGCGCTTTAGAAGGAATGCAGCCCACATTCAGGCAGGTGCCCCCCAGCGTTGGGCGCTTATCAATACAGGCGGTCTTTAAGCCCAGTTGCGCGGCACGAATGGCCGCCACATAGCCACCAGGACCACCACCAATTACCACCAGATCAAACGTATCAGACATGTTTCGTCCTCATCGACACCCAGCAGGGGCTATGCCCTTGTGGGCGATTAGGGATGAAAAAAAATCCGCTGGCCCCGGTCTGTACGGGTCCCTGGGCCAGCGGCTCGGGGGATCATGGGTCAAAACCCCGTTTCCGGTGCAACCCTTAGGCGTTGAGCAGAATCCGCGCGGGATCCTCGATGCAATCTTTGATGCGCACCAGAAAACTCACCGCCTCTTTACCATCCACAATGCGGTGGTCGTAAGAGAGTGCCAGATACATCATGGGACGGGCCTGGATGGAGCCATCCGGCATGACCATGGCGCGTTGTTGAATTTTGTGCATGCCCAAAATCGCCGACTGGGGCGTATTAAGAATGGGCGTGGAGAGCAGGGAGCCAAAGATCCCGCCATTGGTGATGGTAAAGGTGCCGCCACTCATCTCCTCCATGGAGAGTTGGCCATCACGGGCCCGTTTGCCCATGCCCGCGATGGTGGATTCAATGCCCGCCAACGACATGGCGTCCGCCCCCCGTAGGACCGGGACCACCAAGCCCTGGGGTGAGCCCACCGCGACACCAATGTCATAGTAGTTTTTAAAGACAATCTCGTTACCCTGGATCTCAGCATTGACCGCAGGAAACTCCTGGAGTGCCGAGATGGCCGCTTTAACGAAGAAGGACATAAAACCCAAACGGGCATGGTTGCGCTTTTCAAACACCTCTTTGTATTGGCTGCGCAGCGCCATAACCGCCGTCATGTCTACCTCATTAAAGGTGGTGAGCATGGCGGCGGTGTTTTGCGCCTCCTTCAAACGCTGGGCAATGCGTTGACGCAGGCGCGACATCTTGACCCGCTCTTCGCGGGGGCCTTCGACGGCGGGGGGCAGCTGCGCTGCCGGGGCGAGTGCCGGGGTGGCCATTGGAGCGGGGGCCGGTGTTGGCGTTGGAGCAGGGGTTGGTGCCGCCGTTGGAGCAGGGGTTGGTGCCGCCGTTGGAGCAGGTTTTGGCTGCTCAAGATAGGCCAATACATCCCCTTTTGTGAGTCGTCCACCGCTACCCGTTGCCGGTATTTGCGTGGCATCTAGGCCATGTTCAGCCAGCAGTTTACGCACCGCTGGGGAGAGGGCGGCTCCGCCGCTGGGGGGGGCAACCGGCACGGTTGGGGCCGGTGTAGCCACCGCTGGCGCGGGTGTCGCGGCTGTCGCCACCGCTGGAGCCGGGGCAGGCTCAGCCGCCGGTTTGGCGGGGACGGCTACGCGGGCGCTGCCCTGGGCATCCACCACGCAGAGCACGGCCCCGACCTCGACATCGGCATCCACACCCGCGTAAATTTCGGTAATAACTCCGGCCACCGGCGAGGGCATCTCGACCGTAACTTTATCGGTTTCCAACTCCACCAAGGGCTCGTCAACAGCAACGGCATCGCCGACCTGTTTGAGCCACTGTACGACAGTGGCCTCGGTTACCGATTCACCAAGTGTGGGCACCTTGATTTCCGTTGCCATGATCAGCCTCGATTCCTATGGGTAAAACGTCTGGTTTCTGTTATCCGTTAAAGATCCCAAGCGGGTTGAGATCGGTTATTTTTCCACCGGTACCGTCTCTTTGCGGCGAAACGGTTGGGGGATTTCGGTTAAGGGCACAAAGAGTGCTTCATGGACCAAATGCGTCTGTTCTTGAAGATGTTTGCTGGCCAACCCAGAAGCGGGTGAGGCCGAAGCCCCGCGTCCTGCATAGATGGGCAGACGCTGTTTGCTCTGCAAATCCTCGAGCAGATGGATCAGGCGCTGAAAGAGGAAGCTCCAATAACCCATGTTGGCGGGCTCTTCCTGGCACCACACAATCTCGGCATTGGCATAACGCTGGAGCACCTTAAACAGGGCGTTGCGGGGCCAGGGGTAGAGCTGCTCAATGCGCACAATGGCCACATCGTTGCTCCCTTGCTCACGGCGGGTCTGTAGCAGTTCGTAGTAGACTTTGCCACTACACAGCACCACCCGCTTAACCGCTTCGTCGGCAACCAGGGTGTCCACCTCGTCATACACCCGTTGAAAGGATGAACCGCTGATAAACGCTTCGAGTTTGGAGACACAAAGCTTATGGCGCAGCAGCGATTTTGGGGTAAAAATCACCAGCGGTTTGCGGAAATTGCGGTGATTTTGCCGCCGTAGCGCGTGAAAATAGTTGGCCGGGGTGGTGAGATTGCAGACCTGTAGATTATCCTCGGCACAGAGCTGTAAAAATCGCTCAGGCCGGGCCGAAGAGTGCTCAGGGCCCTGCCCCTCAAAACCATGGGGCAGCAGCATGACCATGCCGTTTAGGCGCAGCCATTTAGACTCCCCCGAGCTGATAAACTGGTCGATAATCATCTGGGCGCCATTTACAAAATCACCAAACTGCGCCTCCCACAGCACCAGCGCATGGGGGTCAGCCGAGGCGTAACCATATTCAAAGCCCAACACCGATGCCTCAGCTAAGGGGCTGTCGATCACCTCATAATCGGCTTGGAGCGAACGGATATGGTTCAGGGGTTCATAACGAGACTCATCATTTTGGTCGATCAACACCGAATGACGCTGAGAAAAGGTGCCCCGGCCACAATCCTGCCCCGAGAGACGCACGGGAATGCCCTCGACCAATAGGGTGCCAAAGGCCAGCGCCTCACCTGTGGCCCAATCAAAACCCTCGCCGCTTTCAAACATCTGCTCTTTGCTGCGTAGCTGCCGGATTATTTTACGGTGCACCGCAAAATCCTGGGGTGGCGTGTAGAGCGCCTTGCCTACCTCGCGCAGGGTGCGTTCTGGCACGCAGGTTTTGTGCTGGTGCATCTCCTCCTCGCCCCGCAGGTTAGAGACCCCTTTCCACATACCATCCAGCCAGTCGGCCGAGGTGGGCAGAAAATATTGGGCCTCTTGAAACGAGGTCTCCAGCTCATTGTGGAACTCTTTGTAAATCTGCTCCCCTTCGCCCTCTTTAAGTACCCCCTCGCGCTCCAATTTTTGGGCGTAGACCTGCCGAGTGGTGGGGTGGTTGGCAATGGCACGGTACATAATGGGCTGGGTGAAGCTGGGTTCATCCCCTTCATTGTGGCCGTGACGACGGTAACACCACATGTCAATCACCACATCCTTACTGAACGCCTGCCGATACTCGATGGCAATGCGGGCCGCATGCACCACCGCCTCAGGGTCATCCCCATTCACATGAAAGATCGGGGCTTGAATCATCTTGGCTACATCCGACGGATAGGGCGACGAACGGGAGTTGCGGGGGTTGGTGGTAAAGCCGATCTGGTTGTTGACAATCAGGTGGATGGTGCCCCCGGTTTGATAGCCCTTTAAGCCCGATAGCGCCAGGGATTCAGGCACCAAACCCTGGCCGGCAAAGGCGGCGTCGCCATGCATGATAAGCCCCATGACCTGTTGTTGGCTGGTATCCCCACGTTGGAGCTGTTTGGCGCGTACTTTGCCCAATACCACGGGGTTGACCAACTCCAGATGGGAGGGGTTGGCGGTGAGGGAGAGGTGGACCTTTTTGTCATCAAAGACCCGGTCAGCCGAGGCCCCCAAGTGATAACGCACATCCCCGGAACCCTGCACGTCGTCCGGTTTGTTGGAGCCCCCCTGGAACTCATGCATAATGGCGGCGTAGGGCTTGCGCATAATATTCGCCAGCACGTTTAAACGTCCCCGGTGGGCCATGCCAATGACCACCTCTTTAAGGCCCAGTTGGGTGCCGCGTTTTAGAATTTGCTCAATGGCCGGAATCAGCGATTCACCGCCATCCAGACCGAACCGTTTGGTGCCGGTATATTTGAGCTGTAGAAAGGTTTCAAACCCTTCCGACTCGGAGAGGCGTTGCAAAATGGTGCGCTTGCCCTTGAGGGTGAAGTGGGTACGGTTGCGAATGGATTCAATACGGCGCTGCACCCAGGCTTTCTCTTCGGGCTCTTGAATATGCATAAACTCAACGCCAATGGTGCCGCAGTAGGTCTCTTTAAGCAGGCGTACAATCTGTCTGAGGGTGGCGGTCTCTAAGCCCAACACATAATCAATAAAGATGGGGCGGTCCATATCCTCTTCAGCAAAACCATAGTTGGCCGGGTCTAACTCTGGATGGTGTTCCCGTGCCTCCAGTCCGAGGGGGTCAAAGTTGGCGATCAGGTGGCCCCGCACTCGGTAGGTGCGGATCATCATTAAAGCCCGAATGGCATCCAAGGTGGCCCGCCGGATCTGTTCTGGCTCGGTCCCGGCCACCTGTGTGACCCCTTGCACAAAGTGAGCGTGACGGGTTTGGCTGTCGGGGTCGCGTTCAAGGGGTTTGCCCAGAATGCCAGACTCCAATTTTGACCAGCTGGCGCCACGAATCTCTTTAAAAATTTCCGGGGTTTCATCCTCGGTCAGTTCGCCAAAAGTGGTCGCCCAGGTGGCATCCACCGCATGAGGATTATCCAAATACCGGGCGTAGAGCTCAGAGATATAGAGGGCGTTGGTCCCGTTTAGGAGTGCGTCCAGTTGGCCGGCCATGTGTCTAACCTCGCAAGTGACAAAGATGAGGCGGTTGTTGGGTTAATCGAGGGTATTAACGGGAGTTAACCTTTAATACGAAATACCCGCTATTCATGCCGGTATACGATTAACTGTATAATGATGATGTTATCATACCAAAAAGAACACAACCTGCAATGTTATTAAAAAATTTAATCCTAACAAAATTGATGTGTTGACAAGATATAGTGTATATATATTTAAGTGTAAGATAAGCCTGTGATGAATGCCGTGTATTTGTGGCTGCAATTATTGGTAAATAGTTATATAAGCGGCTTCTTTTATTTGACTGGAGGGTGCTGTTTTTAAAGTGATCATGCGCTTTTGTTGCGGAGAAAAAGGGCCTCTCTTAGGGTTGAATGAATAACATTTTAAAATAGTAAAATATCCAGTTTTGTGGAAAAGTCTGTGCGTACGTCTTTTAAAACATAAAATTAGTGTAAAAAATGGGGCTGCTGGGAAAATGGCCAAGGCCACTTTTTAAGCGGCGGGTGACGGTTGATGATGATTTTTTTAGTGTGGCGAAGGAAAAAACTCCAAACATTATTCCGTAGCCGTTACAGTAACAGATAAGATCTCTGGTGCCGGCTAAGCAGCCAAGGCATGCGGTGCCTGTTGTGCTGAAGGGGTGAAACATGTCTCACCGTTGGATGATCTGGGCGAGTCTGTGGTTATGGTTGGCTTTGCTGGGCACGGCCACCGCTGCTGAGGGTGTTATGCTAAACGAGGCCGAGCGGGCTTGGTTGGCGGAACACCCCGTGGTACGTGTGGGCATGGATCCGGCGTTTGCCCCCTACAGTTTTATAGAGGATGGCCGTTATCAGGGTATTGTCCCTGAGATGCTGCAAGCGCTTGCAGCAGAGACTGGCTTGGTGTTTGAAACGGTTGCCGGTTTAAGTTGGTCAGAGATTTTGGCAGGGGCCAAGGCGCGTCATCTGGATCTTGTGGCCTCCCTTGTACAAACGCCTGAGCGAGATCGTTTTCTTCAATACACTCAGATCTATCTGCCCACCCCCCTGGTTGTAATGGCGCGTAATGATGATAGCAGCATGAGCAGCGCAGCCGATTTGGTCGGCAAACGGGTGGCCTTGGTGCGTGATTATGCAACCTCTGCCAAGCTCCTGCAGGAACACCCCGAGAGTATACCCTATATGGTGGAGAGTGTTGCCCAAGGGCTATTGGCCGTTTCTGTTGGGCAGGCGGATGCCTTTGTAGGGGCGATTGGGGTGAGCGACTATACGGCTCGGCAAAAAGGCTTGAGCAACCTAAAAGTGGTGGCCCCGTACGGGGGGCTGCAATATGGTCAACGTTTTGGGGTGCGCAAGGATTGGCCTCTGCTGGTGAGTATTTTAGAAAAGGGGCTGGCCAGCATGACGGAAAAACAGAAAATTGCCCTGTTTGACCGTTGGTTGCCGGTACAAAACCAGTTGCATCCAGCTCCCGTGGCGAAAATTCCGGTCAAGCTGCAACTGGCCCCCCATGAGCAGGCGTGGTTAAGCAATCACCCCAAAATACGTATCGGTGTAATGCGTGGCTGGCCCCCTATTGATTTTGCCGATGCCCAAGGTCGCCCACAAGGTATTGGTACCGATACGGTGCATCTGTTGGATGAGATGTTGGGGGGCGGGGTTTTAGAGATTGTTTCCGATACCTGGCCTACTCTGTATCAACAGGTCATCGACAAAAAATTGGATGGTTTGATGGGGATCACCCCGACCGAAGCCCGTCGTCCTTTTTTTGAGTTTACCGCACCCTACATGACCATTCCCCACGCCATTTTTGCCCGTAGTGACGCACCCTATGCCACAGGTTTAAAAAGTCTTCAGGGTAAAACCGTGGTGGTGGAAAAGCACTTTTTTGTCGCAGATTTACTCAGGCACACTTTTCCCTCCATCAAAATATTGGAGCGTCGTGATACCCGCGAGGCACTCTATGCGGTCTCCAAAGGGGATGCCTATGCGTATGTGGGAAACCGGGCTGTGGCCACCTACATTATTGACCAAGAGATTATTAGTAATGTGCAAGAGATGGGGATCGTCAGATTAAGCCGATCAGACAATGCCATCGGTGTTCGTAAAGATTGGCCTATATTGCGGGATGTTTTACAAAAGGGCTTATCCCAGATCACCATGGCACAAAAACGCGAGATGGCCGCCAAGTGGGTTAAGGGCAGTGTGCAGGCACCGTTGGAATTGCCCTTGACCAAGGGTGAGCAGCGCTGGTTGTCAGAGCACCCCCAAGTGCGTTTGGGGGTGCGGGAAAACTGGGCCCCCTATGACTATCAAGACCGAGCTGGGTTTCAACAGGGTATCGCGGCCGATTATGTCGCGCTGCTGGATCGTTATCTTACGGTAACGATGAAGATGCAACATATCCGAGACGATAGCGAATGGGTACGGATAAAAGATACACTGGATGTATTGACGACACTTACCCCACAAAGCGCCAAAAGCACGGGTATGTTGCCCACCAGCAGCTATTTACGCTTGCCTTTGGTCATGATGATGCGCCGGGCTAGCCCCTTGGTGGAGGGGATTGAAGATCTAAAAGGGCGGACCATTTCGGTGGTGCAGGGGGTGGTGGATACCTACGCCCTTGCCAAACGTTACCCATGGGTCATGTGGCGTAATATGGCCACTACCGAGCAGGCCTTGCAAGCCCTTGCCCAAGGCGAGGTGACGGCGCATTTGGATACCATTCCTGCCGTTCGTGTTGCCACCGAGCGGTTGGCGTTGGATAGCTTACAAGTGGTGACCCCCACCGATTTGCAGCTCCAGCTCTCTTTTGGCGTACGGCCAGATTGGCCAGAGTTGGTGAGTATTATCAATAAGGTCATGCAGGCAGTCCCTCCCGCTGAAAAGCGCGTGATTGTGCAAAGTTGGATGCGTCCGCGCACGCAGACAGCCATGGATTGGATCTATTTATGGAAGGTGGTGGGTACATTATTGCTGTTGGCGGCGGTGGTGTTGGGGGTGGTGCTGGTTTGGAACCGGCGTTTGAGCCAGGAGATTGAACAGCGTAAACGGGTTGAAGAAGAGCTTTCCAAGTTGTACCGGGCGGTGGAGCAAACCCCGGTTTCGGTGGTGATTACCGACCTGGAGGGGCGTGTTGAGTATGTTAACCCAACCTTCTGTCACAACAGCGGTTTTGCGGAGGATGAGGTGCTTGGCCGCACCAATGGGTTGATCCCGTCGGACCACACCAGTGGCGCGGAGTATCAGGCGCTCTGGCAACAGATTACAGCCGGTGGGGAGTGGAGTGGGGAGTTTCTTAACCGCACCAAAAGCGGCGGGCTGGTGTGGGAGCGGGTCTCTATTTCGGCGGTGCGTTCCGCCGATGGCCAGATCACTCACTATCTTGGCATTAAAGAAGATATTAGCCAGATGAAGGAGGATCAAGAGCGGCTGGCGCATGCCAAAGAGAGTGCCGATTTAGCCAACCGTGCCAAAAGCAGCTTTTTAGCCAATATGAGCCATGAAATCCGTACCCCCATAAACGCCATTGTCGGCATGTGTCATTTGGCGCAACGGATGACGGTCGAGCCGAAATTACGGGACTATTTGGGCCATATTCAGGTGGCAGCCGATACCTTGTTGGGCATTATTAATGATATTTTGGATGTCTCTAAAATTGAGGCGGGTAAACTTCATTTTGAGGATATCCCCTTTAAACTAGATGAGCTTATAAGTCGTGTAATGCGACTACAAGGCTTGAAAGCGCAGGATAAAAATGTAGAGCTGGTTATCGACTTAGAGCCTCAGGTGCCGCAAACTGTGGTGGGTGATCCGCTGCGTATTAGCCAGATATTGACCAATTTGGTCAACAATGCCGTTAAATTTACCGAACAGGGCGAGGTGGTGCTCTCGGTCAAACTGCAAGGGGTGTTTGACGGGCGTGTCACCCTGTACTTCGAGGTACGTGATAGCGGTATTGGCATGGAGGATGCCCAACTTCAGCGACTTTTTACCCCATTTCAACAAGGGGATGACTCCATGACCCGTCGCTATGGGGGCACGGGGCTGGGTTTGAGTATCTGCCAAAACTTGGTCAAGATGATGGGGGGCCACTTACAGGTCGAGAGCAGGTTGTCTGAAGGGAGCCGTTTTTACTTTACGGTCTCTCTGCCAATCCACCAGGCGCCGGCGCTTGAAAGGGTTGATCAAACCTCTTTGAACCTGCGGGTATTGGTGGTGGACGATAACCAGACCGTGCGCGAGGTTTTGCAGCGTATGTTGAAATCCTTTGGCTATTGGGTGGATCTGGCTGCGGAGGGGCCGACGGGTGTGGCGCTGGTGGAGAGTGCTCTGCAACAGGGGCAGCCCTACGATTTGATCTTGATGGATTGGCATATGCCACAGATGGATGGCCTTCAGGCTAGCGAGCAGATACGGCACTTGCAAGGGGTTCGCGCGCAAAGAACGCCAGTCATGATTATGGCCGCCGCATATGGTCAAGAAGATAGCCACACAGCGGTCTCCGAGCCGGGCTTTGCGGGCTTTTTGGAGAAACCCACAACCCCTGCAAATTTATTCGGTGCCATCATGATCGGTTTGCATGGCGCCCCGCAAGAAGCCCCTTCTGGGGATGCTGGGTGGGGGTATACGGTCCCAGACCTGTCAGGTTATCGGGTGCTGTTGGTGGAGGACCACCCCATCAATCAAGCGTTGGCGCGTGAGATGCTCTCGTTGGCCAAACTACAGGTTATTACGGCGGATCATGGGCAGCATGCCTTGGATCTGTTGCAAGAAGCGTCTGTGGATCTCATCTTTATGGATATCCAGATGCCGGTGATGGATGGCTTTTCTGCCACTCAAGCGATCCGCGCCGATCCCCGTTGGCAACATATCCCAATTATTGCGATGACGGCCCACGCCATGGCCGATGATCGGCAAAAATGTTTGGATGGGGGGATGAACGACCATCTGGGTAAGCCGATTGATCCACCGTTGCTGTTTGCCAAAATCACCCAGTGGTTAGGGCCGCAGCAAAGGGGGAGGGCAAGCCATGATGCAGCCCGCAGTGGACGGGCTCCTGTGCTGATGGGTAGACGGATTCTTATGGCCTTGGGCGGTGGCAGCCTAGGGGATGAAATTGAGCAGATGTTGCAGCAAAGTGGCGCTCTGGTCGAGCAGCTTGCGACTGGCCGTGAAGATCTTAACCGTTGGCAGCCAGAGGTGGTGTTGGTAGACCGTCAGGGTTATGAAAGCCTTTCTTCTTCCCCTCTGCCCCGTTGTTATACCGTTTTGGTTGAGCATGAGGGCCATGCCACGGTTGAGCGTCCGGTGTGGGCGGATGATTGGCTGTTGGTGCCGGTGGAGGGGTTAACCCTTATGGCAACGCTACAGCACGCCCTGCGGGATCAATGCGCTGGCACGACAGAGGGCGGGGCGGATGCCGATGCGGTGGTATTGCCCCAAGAGGATCGCCACTTTTATTTGCGCTGGGCGTTGGCCCAAGGGGCAGGTAACCGGGTGTTGCTCAGGCGTTTGTTGCAGCTGTTTGTGGAAGATCATGCTCGTGATCTGGAGCTATTAGGGGCCATGATAGCTCGGGGTGCCATGGCCGAGGTGGCGGCGCTAGCCCATAGGTTGGCGGGAGTGGCCGGAGGCATGGGTGCCATGAAGTTATATGCTTTGGCAAAACGTATGGAGCGACATGGGGAACAGGCTCGCCCTTTAGCCATTAGCCGCTTGTACCCGCTGTTGGCAGAAGAGATGGAGGCGGTGCTGGAACGTCTGCAAACGCTGGGGGGGGCTGCGGTTGAATCGCCCTCCCAAGCCCAAGGTGCGCTGTTGGATAGGGGGGAGATGCTGGAGAAATTGGTCGAGCTCAAAAGGCTCATTGATGGCGGGCAGACCGATGCGGTAGAGCGTGCGGAAGAGCTGCAAGGGGGGGTGCTGGAGGAGCGGTTTAAAAAAGATTTGGATCAAGTGAAACATTTATTGCAGGATTATGAGTTTGAGGCGGCCTCTAAACATTTGGACGCCGCTATTTTAAAATAGGCGGGAAGGCTTGCCTTGCAGGGGCTGCTCTGCGTGGTTGCTACCATGCGCATAGGAGAGGGTGATGACCAGAAAAGATAAAATATTGGTGGTGGATGATGAGCGGGCCACCATTGACCATCTGGTTGCCATTCTTAATGGAGATCACGCCCTATGTGTGGCAAAAAATGGTGAGCGGGCGTTGGCACTGGTACAAAGCGAGCCTAGGCCAGACTTAATTTTGTTGGATATTGTGATGCCGGAGATGGATGGCTACGAGGTGTGCCGCCGTTTAAAGGCGGATCCACAGACCTGTGATATTCCGGTGATTTTTTTAACGGTTAAGAGCTCGGTGGAGGATGAAGCGTATGGGCTGGAGCTGGGGGCGGTGGACTATATTGCCAAACCCATCAGCCCGCCGATTGTTAAGGCACGCATTAAGATCCATCTGACCGCCATTAATGAATCAAAAATGCGCCTGCAAAAGGAGCGGGCCGAGGCCGCTAATCAGGCCAAAAACGCCTTTTTAGCCATGGTCAGTCACGAGATACGCACGCCGATGAATGCCATTATGGGTATGAACGAGCTGCTGACGCTCACGCAATTAACCGACAAACAGCAGGAGTATGTGGCGACCCAAAAGCGTGCTGGTGAGGATTTGCTTATCCTGCTTGATGATGTTTTGGATGTGTGTGATATGGAGCGAGGCGCCTTTACGCTGACGCTCGCACCTTTTTATTTGGCGGACGTGGTGGCGGTGGTGCAAGCCGTGGTGGGTGCGCAGGCCAGCGCCAAGGGGATTGGCTTTAACATAACCTGTCAGAGCGGGCTTGCTGAGCAGTTGGTGGGGGATCGGCACCGTATAACCCAGGTATTGTTGAACCTATGTGGTAATGGGGTGAAATTTACCCATGAGGGTTCGGTCTCCATGCTGTTAGAGACGCATCCTAAGGGGGTCTGTTTTGTGGTGCGGGATACCGGGATTGGCATTGGCGCGGGGGACCAAGCACGTATTTTTGATGCCTTTAGCCAATCGGATGTCTCCCTAACACGGCGCTATGGCGGGCTGGGTTTGGGTTTGCATATTACCCGTCAGTTGGTAGAGCTCATGCACGGTACGTTGCGTTTGCAGAGCCAGCAAGGGCAGGGCACTACCTTTACGGTGGTGATTCCTTTTGAGCAGGTGTCGCAGCCTCAACAGCAACCGGTTGTAAAGGCCGAACCGGACCCTGCTACCATGCAGGCATTGCCGCGGTTGTCGATTTTGGTTGCGGAGGATGCCGAAGACAATGCGCTTTTATTGAAACACTATTTTAAAGAGAGCGGTCATGAACTTACCTTTGCCAGGGACGGACAAGAGGCGCTGACCTGCTACCGGCAGGGAGCGTTTGATCTTATTTTGATGGATGTGCAGATGCCTGTCATGGATGGTTATGCAGCCACCCGACAAATCCGCTGTTGGGAGCAGGAGGAGGGGCGGGCGACCCTGCCCATCGTTGCCCTGACCGCCCATGCCATGGCCGATGCTGTGGCGGAGGCCAAAGCGGCGGGGTGTACTCAATTTCTCTCTAAGCCCATCCAAAAAAGACGGCTCATGGAGGAGATCAACAACATCATACAGGCGCGCAGCCAGGGTTGTTAAGCCCAAACAAACGGGCGCAGGCGCGGGGCGCAAGAATCCTACGGGGTGCCGGTTTGACATAAAATGTGCGTTATGGGGGGAAGGATGAGATGAATATGCGCAATCATCGCCCCCTGCTAGAGATCGTGCGTACTGAATGCCTTATTAAATTAGGGCCTTGAGGCTTTTTTATAGGAGCCTCTTAACACATGACGAGACAATGTTATTTTTAAGAACCATTCTGCTCTAGGGGGGAATGGCCCACTTAACCGGCCTCTCGACCCCATTACCCTCACCGCACTGTTAACGGGTGCAAGCTATTTCCATTGGCTCAAGTAGAGCGCATCCAGCCGTGCAAACAGAATATCCTTGGTCACATCAAACTTTTCGATCAATGCCCGCACATTCTCCACCTCGCCCCGCGCCACCATCTCGGCCACCTCGCGGGCCATTTGGTGGACTTTCATATGCTCTGGCTCAATGGATTGAAAAATGGGGTTCTCGCCAAATTTGGCCGTGCCCTCACTGTAGTACCATTTACCAAACGCACACTGACGCTCGCTGGCGACCTCTTCGGGCTTTAGCTGCACCCGGCCCCGCATCATTTTTTCCAACCGGTTAAGCCACGCCAAATGGGCCGATTTAATCATAAAGATATCAAACGGGGGTTCCCCAGCCTGCATCGCTTCCCGTTTGCCCATATCCTTGGCGGTACTCTGGATCACCTGGAGCAGACTGTGGAAATAGTTGGTCGAGCCTTCCAGATAAGAGACCAATTGAAACAGCGCCTTGGCTTCATCATCCACCCGGCTGGAATAGGTTTCTGCTTGATCGGTGGAGAGCTGAATCTTCTCCATGGCCCCACGGGCATCGTGGCCTTGCTGCACCGTCGCTGTCGCGGCCTCCATGCTACGGTTGGTGGCATCAACCATGCTATCGGTCTGCGAAGCGGCGGCGGCGGCGGCTTGCGCAATTTCACTAATGGCCTGCCCCAACTCCTGGGCATTTAACGTAACCGCCTGGGCTGCCTCGGAAACATGTCGGATGGAGAGATTGATCTCCTGCACCGACAGTTTACGCTCCTCCACTAGATCACTGATCTCACTGTTGGAGTTGTTGAGATCCTTAATCATCTCCGTAATACCATCCACAGCTCGCGTAGCTTGGCGGGTATGATCCTGGATCTCCTGCACCTGGTTGGCGATCATCTGGGTGGCTTCGGCGGTTTGACTGGCCAACTCTTTAACCTCGTTGGCCACCACCGCAAAGCCCTTACCCGCCTCGCCTGCCCCAGCGGCCTCAATGGAGGCATTAAGGGCCAACATATTGGTTTGTTCGGCAATATTATTAATCACCTCAATGGCGCGTCCAATCTCCACCGCCGAATGGGAGAGCTGCTCGGTCACCTTTAGGGTGTTATTGGCCTGCTCTGTAGCCTGCCCCGAGCGCTGGTTGGCACGATAGCAGCGCCGATAGATCTCATCCAACGCCTCGGCCATATCCGCAATGGAGCCCGAAACCGAACCGACCTCATGGCTCACCTGCGCCAAGTTACCGTTGACTTGAGTGACGTTGGCGGTCATCTCCTCGGCCGCAGAAGCCACGGTGTTAACGGCGGCGGAGGTCTCCATGGAGGCATCCGCCATACCCTGAATCATGCTGGAAAGATTTTCTGACGACTGGCCTATGCGATCCAAGTTATCCGTTGCTAGGGTCACCGCATGGTGAATCGCTGTCATCTCTTGGTTAAGGTTTTCTTGCTCGCGTTTGACGTTAGAGCCGATGAGTTTAGCATCGCTGGTATCTTTGGTTAAACTCTCCAACACCTCACCAAACTCGGTCACGCAGGAGCGAATACTCTCGGAGTGCAGGGTGCTGCTCCAGACGTTATGGGCCAATCCATCGGTCATGGCATTAATTTTTTCACCCAACTCCAACACATCATCTTTGACAACGGGGATAGGAATACGCTGGAGCAACTTACCCGAGACGGCGTCTTGAATCCCCTCAAACAGCAGCCCCAAGGGTTTGGTAATGCTACGCGCCACCAGCGACGCCAACCCCACCAAAATCACCGTCACAAACAGAAAACGCAGGGTCAATGCCCAGGCATTATGCCAAAAGGCCGCCCGCACATCATCAATATAGATGCCCGAGCCAACCACCCAGCCCCAAGGTTTAAACCCTTTAACAAAAGAGAGCTTCTCCACCGGTGCTTCAAAGTTTGGCTTTGGCCATAGATACTCCACAAAACCTTCACCCTGCTCTTTGGCGACCTTGGCAAATTCGGTGAAGATTTTCTTGCCCCCCTTATCTTCAAAATTGGCAAGATCCTTTCCATCCAAGGCGGGTTTGATGGGGTGCATCACCATCACGGCGTGATAATCGTTAACCCAGAAATAGTCGTTTTTGTTATAACGCAAACCTTTTAACACTTCTATAGCGTGTTTTTTAGCGGCCTCTTCGGTTATTTTGCCATCCTGCACCTTTTGGTAAAAATCCACCAACACACTATGGGCGGTTTCGACCAACTGCTGCGTTTTCTGCTGTCTGGAGTGCATTAAGGCTTTGTCTTGATCCAACAAAAAGGTTAGACCACTCAGCCAAAAGATAACCACCGCCAACACGATCAATAACCAGATGCGTGTGCGTATATTGAGCTTTAAAAACAGAGCAGACATGGCACTCCCCACAAGCTAAAAGCAATCCTGAAACCCCAGACGAACGTGATTGAACCCCATTAATATTTTTTACTGTTTTTAAAAATATTTAACATCCATCCCTGTCGATTGTTATGTTTAAAGCGATCCGTTTTACTTCGCCCCTGTTTATTTATCCGCCATTCATCCTATGGTGGAGACGATTTTTCGTAAGGGTTGATTGTTTCACTTTAACCACAAATAAAGCGGGCTAACTGATTGTTCAGTGTTTTGCCAAGGTCAGAGAGGGTTTTGGCATGTTGGCGTACTGAGTTACTAAGTACTTGGATACCCTCAGCGGATTGCATGCCTGCCTCCATCGCTTCCACAATCATCTGAGAGGATTTTGCCACTTCCATGACGGTTCCAATGGAATCTTTTCCTTGCCTTGCGCCATTCTTGACGGCGTTAGCTAAGTCATTGACATGAGAGCTTATAATGGCCACGCTGCGTGTTACCTCATCCATCCCATATGAAATTTCATTCACATTCCTTGCGGTTTCTGAAATACCCTCGGAGGTGGCATTGATGCTGTTCGTAACCGCGATGGTCTCTTTGGCAGATTGCGAGATGGCAAGGCTAATTTCGTCGAGAGCTTGGTTTTGCTCATCAACTGAGTCGGTGATTTTACGATTGCTGTCACCCAACGCTTGGATCATCTCTGCGACCCGTTCTGTCGCTTGGATCGCCTTTTTTGTTCTTTCCTGAATGCTTTTGGTGTCCTTTGTAATGCTAACGGTGGCTTGAGCCGTGCGGCTAGCCAGTTGTTTTACTTCATTTGCAACCACAGCAAACCCGAGTCCTGCTTGACCCGCTCCCGCAGCTTCAATGGATGCATTCAATGCCAGCATATTGGTTTGATCCGCAATTTGACGAATTTCCCCGACTGTTCTGCTGATGGTCTCTGTCGCTTCTTCAAGATGCTGAACCAGTTGAGAGGTCTCTAGTGAGAGTTCAACGGCTTGACCGGCGTCATGAAGGGCGTTTTTACAACGGGATCGTACTTTTTGAAAAGAGTCCCCTAAGGAGGTGACGGAAGAGGCGATAATATCGAAATTTTCATTGCTCCGGTTGGCCGCCTCTTTAATCTGTGACATGTTTTGGCTCATGGAGTCTGAACTGTCTGCAACATGCCGTAGGTTTGTATTGGCCTCCTCAGCCGCCGCCGCGATTGTCACCATGCTTTGATTGACATCTGTCACGCGTTCCACGCTGGATTCGAGCAGGGCAACAATACCCATCGTCGCTCTGGATACATCTTCCATCTGTACGCGCATGGTTTCTGTGAGACCGGTTGAGGAGATCGTTTGCGTTTGCACACTATCAATCCCCGCACTCATATGTTCGGATGCTTGATTTAATATCAACGCAAGCTGATCAAGAGTGACCGCACTGCCTTTGACATTTTCAACAATTTCACTGATCACCCCAAGAAATTGATTAAACCAGTAAACCAGTTCTCCAATCTCATCATTGGAGGTGAAGTCGAGTTTTTGCGTAAGGTCGGGGTTTTCACCCTCAGCAAAATCGCGCATTTTTGCTTTGACGGTATTAACGGGGTTAATAATTAAAAATTTAAGGATATATTTAAGTAATACTAAAAATAAAATAATACTTATAGTAAGCATAAGAGCGAGATCTAATCGAGTTTGCGAAATATTACTGATCATCTCTTCCGTAGAGACGGTGATCTTTAAGACGCCACGCACATCGTGCTGGTCTCCATGGCAAGCCTGGCAGGGCTCCTTATTTAGGATGGGCACGAGATAACTCCGTTGCCGGCCCCCATCGGCATCGGTGTGATCAAAGCTAACCTCTTGTTTGTTTTCAACGGCCGACGCAAAAAGAGGACTCACTTTGGTCGCATCAAAATGTCGAAATCCCACCCAGCCCGTCTCGGCATCTTCTGGGGCTTCTTGCCCCTCAACAAAGGCTTCTTGACCATCTAAGCGTAAGATCCGGAAACTCCTTACATCCTCCATTTTACTAAGTCTTTGGGCTAGGTCCCTTGCCAGCTCGGAGTTGCCAGAGAGCATGATGCTCTCCAGCCCATTGATCACACCAGAGGTAAGCTTGTTGACGCCCATTGTATTTTCAAACAGCACAGCTTTCTCCATTTTATAAATGGCAAAGCCCCCCATGCTTAATAGGGCAAAAAATCCCACCAAACCAACGCCAAGCATAATTTTTTTATCAAGAGAGTTGAGTTTGATCATGACATGATCCTGTTGAAAAAGATGGAACATGAGCCCTTGAGAGAGAAAAAAGGCAGAAATTTTGTGCTCTGCTGATGAGGTGCTGAGTTGCGCTTGTTATCCTCTGCATGGAGGTGCTTTCCCAACACAAATAACCCCTTTTAAAGTCAAATGCTTGCACATTATGAGTGTTTATTAACCTAAAGAAATAGGGTGGATTTTTATGTTATGAGGGTGATGTGTACGGCACCCCATGGTTTCAAATTTTCACGCAGCGCTAAATCGCCGTAGGGCTGCATGCGTCATATAGGTGATGCATAGGTACCATGATAGGATTAGTAAGTCAATTTAATATTACTATGGCTAATACCAAAAAAACAGAATACTAGTCCTTAGCGTTCATTGTTCAACCATTCATCGGCTAAATATGTCGGTGCGATCAATAGGCTTATTTTAAAAAATCTTAAAAAATCATGTAAATACGGTTTTACGTGAAAGAAATTTGTGTTTTTTTCGCCAAAAGAGTGGCTTATGAATTTGGCAAAGGTATGTGAAATAGGTGCTGAAAGCGTGTGCAAACGCGCCATCTAACACCTAAAGAGTGTTTGTTGTTAACGCGCCCAATGCGTTAACATGAGTGGGGTGAAGGCCCTATTGGTATGCGTGATTGTCATAACAGGAGGGGTTCTTAAAGCCAGATTTTTCTAGATGGCTTCCGAGATGCGTGGCTGTCATAGGGTTATGCAAGGTATTAGAAAATGGAATAGCATTAGTCTAAATGGGAATTTACTACCCAGATCTTATGTATGAACACTTAGCCTGATGTAAGCAGATATTCCCGCTTGCTATGCGAGCGAGAGGGAGGATGATCAATCAAAGGAACCATTTTGCGCACCAGCGTTTCGAGCTGAAGCCGTTAAGCAGATGCTAGAACGGGGATTAACACAGGCGGCTGCCGCAAAATGATTGACGAACTCAATAGGGACGCTCGACGATAGGTGGTGACTGCAAAAACGGGCCATATCCCCACTTCGGGTATGCGTTCTGTCTCTGCGTTAGGGATTAAAATAAAGCGGGTAAGAAAGGCGTTGTCTCAGACTAAACAAGGGTAATCTCAGCGGGTTTGGTCTCTTTATAGTGGACAAATAGCCTGAATTTCTATTCTATGAAGCTAACCGTATAGAGAGATATAAATGATATGCCAAAGCAGGGCAGCAAGTCACTCAGTGTGGCCGCTATCCCCCTGGGTTTAAACCGGGGCTAAGGTAGGCTTGGTGGTTTTGGGATAAACCGCAAATTTGCCGTAGAGACGCCTTAGGTCAAGCCAGCGCGGAACTTGGGTGGTTTGTCCAGGTAAGATAACCTTGCCCCGGTCAGCTTAAGGTGCATCCTCCATCAAGAGATGGCGGTGTTTTGAGGCCCCCCCCCCAAGCGTTGGCACAGGCTTAATCCTGAGTAACGGCCCCCCTCGCGTTTGTGGAGGCAGGGTGTGAGATGCCCGCTAACGGGTGCCAAACACACACATCTGAACGGTAAAATAATCCGGCAAGGCCCTAAATGGGCCAGGAAATACCATAACAGCAAGCGTCTGAGAGGTCTGCCCATGAAGAGGGGGTCTGCCCAAACCCAGCAAGGTGTGCCGCAATCCCTGGATGCGATCCAGGTAGAGGGCGCCTCACGACAGCAATTGGAGCTGTTTCGTGCCCTGCTGGATCAAGCCCCCGATATGATCCTTTTGGTGCGCATGCAGCCAAACCTGCCGTTTGTGGACGCCAATGGCTTGGCCCGTCAAAAATTGAGCCTAAATCCAGCAGAAAATGTCCAGCATGAGATGGCCAAACGGTTAGGCAAAGCCCTTGTGCAGCGCATATGGGATCTTTACGGAGAGGGAGGGCTTTCGGACGAGGACCGGCCTGTCAACATAGAGAGCAGCCTCGACCTGCAAGATCATGCCCGGTGTCCGGTCGAGGTGAGCCTGCGCTGCGTCACCCTGCAAGGGCAGCGCTATGGTGTTTTAATAATCCGTGATGTCCATATTCGCAAGGATCATGAAGAGGCCATTCTTCAACAAGCCAATTTTGATACCCTTACCGGGCTGCCCAACCGCACCATTATGCTGGACCGTTTGGGGCAGGCCATTTTTCGTGCCCAACGGGGCCGAGCACGGGTGGGGTTGATTTGCCTGGACCTAGATCGCTTTAAGCAGGTCAATGATTTTGTGGGGCATAGCCAGGGGGATGACCTGCTCAAACAGGTAACGCAGCGCTTAAAAGGGTGCATCCGCAGTGAAGATACCCTGGCGAGAGCCGGGGGGGATAAGTTTGTGGCGATCCTGCAACAGTTGCACGAGCCCGCCCAAGCATTGATGGTTGCCGAAAAAATGTTGGATGTGCTACGCCAACCCCTGGCGTATGAAGATCACCAACTGGTGGTGACCGCCAGTGTCGGTCTGACCCTCTATCCCGATAATGGTTTAACGCCCGAAGTTCTGTTTAGCCATGGGGATCGGGCCATGTATCAAGCCAAAGAGGATGGCCGCAACTGCCTACGCTTTTACACCGCTGAGCTGGACCAAGTGGCCCGCACCCGTATTGAGATTGAATCACACCTGCGTCAGGCGCGGGTGCAGGGTGAGCTAAGTTTGGTCTATCAACCCTTGGTGGATCTACAGCGGCGTCAAATTATTGGGGCTGAAACGCTGTTGCGCTGGACCAGCGCCCGACTGGGTGAGATGTCCCCCGAACACTTTATCCCTATTGCCGAGGATTCTGGGGCCATCCAAGAGATTGGCACCATGGTGTTGCAGTCTGCCTTTGTGCAAGGGGCCTTGTGGGCTCGGCAAATGGGGGCGTTTCGGTTGTCGGTCAATGTTTCGGTGCGGCAGTTTAAATCCCCTGATTTTGTGCCGCTGATCGCAGGTTTAATGGCAGAGGCCCCCCCAGAGCTGGTGTTGGATCTGGAGCTAACGGAACACTTGTTGATGGAAGATGACCATAAAGTGGCAGAAACCCTGCTCCAATTAAAAAAATTGGGGGTGCATCTCTCCATTGACGATTTTGGCACCGGTTATTCGTCCCTAAGCTATCTCAAGCAATTTCCGATTGATATTCTTAAAATAGATCGCGCCTTTGTGCGGGATGTGGACCAGGATGAAAACAGTGCCTCCCTCACCCGCGCCATCCTCTCTATGGCAAAAAGTTTGAACCTAGACATTGTGGCCGAGGGTATTGAACGTCCCCAACATCTGGATTTTCTGCTAAAACATGCCTGTCCTTGGGGGCAGGGTTATCTGTTTAGTGAGCCGGTGCAACCCGCCCGCTTTGACCGTTTGTTGCTGGAGGGGTTGCCCCGTGATAAAGATTTTACCTACTAGAGCGGCTCCTTTGGCAGAGATGCGGTGCACGTTGGCTAATCCCGTTGGGTTTGCACCTTTGTGGTCTCTATCCTTCAACCTTCAGGCGCGGCCATGGCTTTATGCTGGGCATCGCCTTAGCCGATTTGAAGATGCGCACCTTCTACTATCTGGCCTACGGCAGTAACCTTAACCGCGCCCATATGGCGCAACGCTGTGGTGCGGCCCAGCCGGTGGGGTGGTGCCTGTTGCAGGATTGGCAGCTCTGTTTCCGCTACTGGGCCGATGTGCAGCCCGCCCCGGGTTGTCATGTCTATGGGGGGCTCTACCGCATTACCCCCGGTTGCGAGAAGGCGTTGGATCTGTATGAGGAGTTTCCCTCCCTGTATGATAAACGCTACACAACGGTAGAGGCACACCTCTATGAACAGCCCATCCAACCCCTGCCGGTGATGTTTTATTGTATGCGGGGTGGGGCCTATCAAGCCCCTGATGCGGCCTATCTGGCCGAGATCACCCAGGGTATGATAGATTTTAATTTCCCCTTGGACGCCTTGCAAAGGGCAGCGGGGCTTTCTCTGTCCTGAGGCATTGTCTCTCCCTCTGGGGGCTGGCATGGGTGGTTTTTTTTAATCTGTGGTCAAGGTAGCGAGCATGAGCGAGACACACGAGGATCAGGAAGGTTTGGAGCTTGAGCCCAGCGAGGTGGTGGATCAGCCTAGGCGTATCGAGGCCTTGATTAAACAGGCTTTCATGTCCGAAGAGCATGTGGAGATACAGGTTAATGACCAGCCCCGCATCTTTTTTTCTCAGTTTATGGATTATCTGCCCCCGGTGGTGGGAGATGAGCCACCCCAGCAGGGAGAAACAGGGGCGCAGGATGAGGCCGACCTGTTTGCCACCGATGGCCCCTATGAACCCCTAAGCTATCTGGATAAACATGCCCGTTTGTTGATTGGTCCGCTGGAGCCTGAGGTGGGTAATGAGCAGCTGCAAGCCAGCCGGGAGGTGCGCTTGCTGTTTTTTGAAAACCGCAAAAGTTTCACCGCGACGGTGTGCTATCGGGCACTGCAAACCCAGCCGGAAGGGCCGGTTTATGTGCTGGATTTTCCCCAGCAACTGCTGGTACAGCGCATGCGCCGCCATTTTCGTGCCCGTGTGGAGTATGGGGTGGCCGCCACCCTGAATGTGAGTGCGGAAAAGGGGCGTAAAATCTCTAAGGTGGAGTTGGTTAATCTAAGCGTGGGGGGCTTGGCTTGGAGCAATGCCAAACTGATTGATAGCTTTGAGGTCGGCACGCGTCTAAAAATGGATCTACAGGTGGATAAACTGCCCGCCATCACGGTGTGGGGCACCGTACGTAACCGGGGCATGGAGAAAATCCCTCGACGTGGAGGAAAATCCATTAACCAACCGGTGGTGGGTATGGCGTTTGAGCTGGAAGATAATCTACTGGTGCAAAAGGTGGAGCAGGCCGCGGCCTTGGTGCAGCGGGAATATCTAAGTCGGCTGCGCCTTAAACGAGAGGCAGCGAAACCCCCAGCGGCCAGCGAGCCCAGCGGGAAAGCCGCCGCGTTGCGTGGCTTGTTTAAAGCGAAAAAAGGCTATTTTTCCTAAAGGTTTGTTTTTTTGGCCGGTGAGCCGAGGCTCTGGGCAGCGGGGTAGGAGCCAATAAGCCAATTACGCCGCTAAACCGCGCGCCTTGGTGGCTGCTGGGCCGGGAAACACCATGACCAACCTTGGCGGCCCCCGAATGGGCGTGGCTTGTCTGGCATTGTATGCGGTTTTTTGCCCAGTTGTGCAGCTTGATAACTTGTGAGCCGCGCAGAATGGGCGTATCACTATCCCACAGTTTTTCACCTTCTGCGGCGCTGTAGGTACTCATTGCATGGCTGTTGATGTTCAAACCTTTTTGGATCCAGCGGATACCACGCCCATTATTGATGTGCGCTCCCCTGCTGAGTATGCCAAGGGCCACCTGCCCGGTGCGCTGAGCATGCCGCTGTTTACCGATGCCGAACGGGCAGAGGTGGGCACCACCTACAAACAGGTGGGGCCAGAGCAAGCCTTTAGTCTGGGTCTGGAGCGGGTAGGACCCAAGATGGCTGGCTTTGTCAAACAGGCCCGCCAGATCGCCCCCCATGGACGCATTAAGGTCTATTGCTGGCGGGGGGGTAAGCGCAGTGGCAGCATGGGCTGGTTGCTCGCCCAAGCGGGTTTTGAAAGCTTGGTATTAGAAGGGGGCTACAAGGCTTACCGCAATCACCTGCTCACCACGTTGGGGCAACCCTTAAAGCTGGCCGTGGTGGGGGGCATGACCGGCAGCGGCAAAACGGAGATCCTTCAGCAGTTGGCTATGGCTGGAGAGCAGGTGATTGATCTGGAAGGGCTGGCGAACCATCGCGGCTCTGCCTTTGGTGGGGTGGGTCTGCCTGCCCAACCCAGCAATGAACAGTTTTGGAACCTGGTTTTTGACCGCTTTAATCAACTGGATCCTAACCGCACCATCTGGGTGGAGGACGAGAGCCGCTCCATTGGATGTGTAACGGTGCCTGAGCCCCTGTTTGTGCAGATGCGCCTTGCGCCGGTTTATGCGGTGTCGGTAGAGACCGCCTTGCGGGTAGAGCACCTGCAACAGGTTTATGCGGGTCATGCGGTGGAGGCCTTGGAGGCCTCGTTACTTAAAATTGAAAAGCGGCTTGGTACGCGGCATACCGCCCAACTGCGTGAGGCGCTGCTGGCTGGGGAGATGGCCCAGGTTACGCAGCAACTCTTGGATTATTACGATAAAATGTATCGCTATGGATTGGAGCGACGTACACCGGGGCAGGTGGTTGAGGTCACGTTGCAGCCCGCCCCGCAGCGTTGGTCGGAGTGGTTACAGCGGATTACCCCGCGCCTTATGGAGATAAGATCTTGAATGCCCCCATTAAATTGACCGAGTTTAGCCCCGGTTCCGGCTGTGGTTGCAAACTCTCGCCCAAGGATCTGGCGGCCATTGTCCATGGTACCCAAACCTTTGCGGCAGCCCCCGATGCACGGTTGCTGGTGGGTAATGACAGCAATGACGATGCCGCTGTCTATGACATAGGCAATGGTCAGGCATTGATTAGCACCACCGATTTTTTTACGCCCATTGTTAATGATCCCTTTTTGTTTGGCCAAATTGCCTCGGTCAACGCCATTAGCGATGTTTACGCCATGGGGGGGCAGCCTTTGGTGGCCATTGGTATTTTGGGTTGGCCCGTGAAAAAACTGCCCATCGAGGTGGCGCAAAAGGTGCTCGAAGGGGCGCGTTCAGTGTGTGCCCAAGTGGGGATTGCCCTGGCTGGGGGGCACAGTATTGATATCTCTGAGCCCATTTTTGGTTTGGCGGTCACCGGGCAGGTGGCCATTGAGCACCTAAAACGCAATAACAGCGCACAAGCGGGCTGCCAACTGTTTTTGACCAAACCCTTGGGGGTGGGCATTCTCACCACCGCCGAAAAACGGGGCATTCTCAAACCGGAACATGCCAGCGCAGCGGTAGACTCCATGACCCGTCTCAATACCCTGGGTATGGCACTGGGTAAATTGCCCGGTGTAACCGCCATGACCGATGTGACCGGGTTTGGTCTGTTGGGTCATTTGGTGGAGATGTGCGAGGGCAGTGGGGTTAATGGTGTGGTGCGGCGCCACGCGGTACCGCTGATTGAGGGGTTGGATTATTATCTCGATCAGGGGAGCACCCCAGGTGGTACCAAACGCAACTGGCAGAGCTACGGGCACAAGGTAAGCAGCATCAGCGAGCGGGATCAGATGGTATTGTGCGATCCCCAGACCAGCGGTGGGCTGTTGGTGGCGGTGACGGAGGAAGGGATGGCGGCATTTCAGCAGGTAAGCGCTGCCGCTGGCTTGTCGTTGCACCCCTTGGGTGAATTAACCGCGCGCGAGGGTTTCTCCCCGGATCATCCCTATGTGACGGTGGTTTAGGGGGGAGCGCCCTAGGGCCGTCTGCTGTGCCTGGGTCGGACGTCCGAGCTCTCTATCCGGGGGCGTGTCGCACAATTTATTGGCACAAAGGGGGGGGCCGCGCGGGCCGCCGTCAGGGTGGGGATAAGCGCTGGCATTAACGAGATTCCGCCCGACTGGCACAGCCAATACAGGTTGCCACGCTAGGGTCCCATTGCAGACGTTGGGGGGCAATCTGTCCACCGCACACCAAGCACTCGCCAAAGCTGCCATCGGTTAGGCGCACCAAGGCGGCATCAATACGGCGCAACTCCTGTTGGCGACGTAAGCCACTCTCTTTTGCCATGGCCTGCATCTGTAGGGCATCCATGCGGGATAGGCGACCTACGCGGGTTTGGTCTAGCTCAACCGCCTGTTGGCTTTCGCTGGCGCTGGCCGCATCGGCCAGCAATTCATCCCGCCGGCTCAACAATTGGGCTTGATAGGGCTCTCTATCCTCTTCCATAGCCTCTTCCATGGCTCACTCGACGGGCTGGGCGTGTTGTTGAATAATCTCCAACAATTTACGCTTTTTAATGGGTTTGGTTAGGTGGTCGTCACAGCCTGCTTGCAGACTGCGTTCCCGATCTCCGCTCAGGGCATGAGCCGTTAGGGCGTAGATAATGTGTGGTGGCACGCCCCGTTGCTGCTCCCATTGGCGTATGGCACGTGTGGCGCTATAGCCATCCATGATGGGCATCTGCATATCCATAAAGATGAGATCAAAGCGCTCCACAATAACCCGCTCTAGCGCATCGGCCCCATTTTCGACCATCACGAGGGCGTGGGGGGTGTGCTGTAAAAAGGCTTTGAACAAGGTGCGATTGTCCTCAGAATCCTCCACCAGCAAAATGGAGAGCGGACGTTGCGGATGCTCTGGGGTAAACGCGCACGGTGCTTCTACAATGCCTTGATTATAGGGGGTGATAACAGCCGTAGTCGGTGTTTCATGCAAGGGCGTGTGGCTTAGTACCAGGGGCAGCGTCATGTGAAAAGTGCTGCCTTGTCCCTCAATACTTTCAACCCAGATCCTACCCCCCATCAGCTCCGTAAAACGACGGCAGATCGCTAAACCCAGTCCTGTTCCCCCAAAACGTCGGGTGACGCTGGAATCCTCCTGCGTAAAATTATCAAAAATACGCTCCAACTGCTGGGGGGCAATGCCGATACCTGTATCGCTCACACGGGTATGAATATGCTGGTTTGCATCAAGGCTTAAATGGAGAGAGACTCCCCCTTCTTCCGTAAATTTAAGTGCGTTACCCAGCAGATTATACAGCACCTGACGCACCCGGCCGGCATCCCCCAGCACATACTGTTGCTCAAGTTCCGGTGCAATCTCCACCACAAGGCTAAGATTATGGTTAAGCGCTTGGAGCCGGAAAAAATCGGTAATGCTAATGACCATGGTATCCAACCTGAAGGCGCGCTCTTCTAAGGTCATGCGCCCGGCCTCGATTTTTGAGAGGTCTAGGATATTGTCAATCAACTCCAGTAGGGCATCCCCGGCGTGTTGCATGCTGTTGATATAGCGGGTCTGTTCGGCATTTAACGGGGTTTCCAATAAAATCTCCCCCATGCCGATCACCACATTCATCGGGGTACGGATTTCATGGCTCATGGCTGCCAAAAATTCCGACTTGCTGCGGTTGGCTGCTTCGGCATCCTCTTTGGCCTGTTGCAGCTCCTGCTCAACACGCAGTCGTTGGGTGATGTCCCGCGCCACCCCGATTAATCCCAATAGCTCCCCTTGGTAACCATGCATGGGTGACTTTTGAATGAGAAAGGGTACTTGGTGGCCATCCCCAAACAGCCCCGTGGCTTCGTGGCTAAAGCAGCTATTTTTGTTGATGACCAGCTCATCCCCCGATTTGAGCAGTTGGGCCAGCTCTGGGCTAAAGAGGGCTTGGTCGGTATGGCCGATAAGGGCGGCCTCGGGACGTTTGCAAAACAGTTCAAAGGCGCGGTTACATCCCATGTAGGTGCCATCCGCCCGTTTGTAAAAAATGAGATCAGGAATGGAGTCGATTAAGGAGCGTAGTAAAGCACGCTCCTTGCCCAGCTCCAACTCCATCTGCTTACGCTCGGTAATGTCGGTTAAGGTACCCACAAAACCTTGAATCACCCTGTCAGGGTCCCGTTGGGGGGCTGCTGAGCCGATCACCCAGCGAATGGTGCCATCCCCACGTAGAAAACGATACTCTTCATGAAAAGCGTTGCCATGGAGCACCGTCTCCTGCCAGCGCTGTTGAACCCGGGGTTGATCATCTGGATGGAGATGAATGTCCCACTGACTGCTGAGCGCTTGAGGGGAGGTGGTGCCGGTAATGCTCTCCCAGGTTGTGTTGACATAGATATATTCGCCATCATGATCGGTCTGGAAAATACCCACTGGCGAGACCTGGGCTAACGTGCGAAAACGTTCATTGCTCTCGTTAAGGGCGGCATCTGCTTGTTTGCGGGCGGTTATCTCTTCGCTCAAGGCGATAAAGTGGGTAATCTGCCCGTCATTATCCAACACCGGCGCAATGTGGGCCATTTGCCAGTGCAGGGCGCCATTTTTTTTGCGGTTAATGAACTCGCCGCGCCAAGGGGCCCCCGCAGAGATGGTACGCCATAGATCACGAAACAGTTCAGGGGGATTGAGATCGGATTTAAGCAGATTGGGATTTTTGCCTAACACCTCATGGGAATAATAGCCGGTAAGCTGCTCAAAATAGGGGTTAACATACTCAATGTTGCCTTGGGTGTCACTAATAAGCACCGATATCGGGGCTTGCTCCAGTCCAGTAGAGAGGGTGCGTAACCGTTTTTCACGCTCAATGATCGAGTGCGCCAGGGTGCGAAACTCTAGCGTTAATGTGCGGAACTCGCTGGCACCATAACGGATCTGCCGGGGTGGTATGCGGCCTTCTTGATGAAACTGTTGAATCTCGTGCAAAAGGGTGTGTAAGGGGCTGACCAATTGGCGGCGGATAAACCACCATCCTAGGGGTATTAACATGAGGGCTGTTAAGCCTCCACCCAGCGCGGCAGCCCCCTGAAAAGCCATAAAGCTGGTGCTAATTTGCTCCTTGGGCAAGGCAAACCCAAAGAGCGCCAAGTCGCCATTATCCAGGGGGGCGTGGAGCAGCGATAATCGCGCGTCAGCATGATCAATCCAATGGCTGTGTCCGCTTGCTGGAACGCTGCTAAGTTGGCTGAGATCCAGGCTCTTCGTCAAAGCCTGTTGAAGGTCCAATTTTTGAAAAGGGTGCGTACCGGTTTGTTTCTGGTTAAGGGTGCTATTGTGGTGTAAGAGCTGCACCTGGGTGTGGGTACGAAGTTGAATATGGTTGGTAAAATGCTCATCCAAACGGGAAATTAACAGGAGTGTACCAGCCTGTTTGGGCTCGCCACCCTTGCTTTGCCAGAGCATGGGGCTAAGCTCGGCTTGAGCAATCTCCTGGTCAAAATGGATCAGGTGGTAGAGGGGGTGCTTGCTCAGCCAGTGTGACAACCCGGCAAGATCGCGCTGCGGTGGTGGTGATGGTTGCTCGGGGCGCTGAAGGGTTAGATTGATCGCGCCATCAGGACCAAAACCCCGGTAGCCGACCGAGGTTTTGGTTTGTTCACGGTTGATCCACACAATGGGGCGCTGTTTGGTATCATACAGCACCACCAAGATGTTGTTTAAATCATGAATATGCTTGAGTACCTCATGTATAAGTTGCTCTTTTTCTTGGTCAAAAACCAATGTTTCGCGGCGCGTTGGGTCTTCGTAACGGTTGATGAGATGCATCGGGCCGCTGATATTGGGCGACTGTGCCAAACTGGCTGCCCGTTGCTGTAAATCCTTGCGGCGTTGCCCTAACTCATCCAATAAAAACTGTTGCGCAAATTGGAGGTGTTGTTCAGCTCGCCGGTTAAATTCATGCTGGATAAAACGATGAAAAAGCAGGCCCACAATCAGGAGCAGCAAAAGCGAAGCAAGCAACCATGCAGAGAGTAGGATACGTTTGATGTCCATGAGCATCAAAAGACCGGTTCCAGGGTGTTGATATTCTCCTGGGTCACCAGAGTGGAAGGCACAGTTTGAAATTTGTTGACAGGCTGTCCTGCTAGGATGCGTTTAACCGCGGTTATCCCCTGTTTAACCCCGTTTGGATAGGTGAAAATCGCATCAATCTCCCCTTTCCGGAGGGACTCTCGCCCAGCGCGGGTGTAATCTATACTGACAATCGGTAACTTTGTGGGATCAATGCCCGCTCGTTTTAAAGCCAAAATGGCCCCCAAAGCCATCGCGTCGGAGTGGACATAAATGGCATCAAAGGGGAGCTTTTGGGCCAGGATAGACTCCATAATTAAGATAGCCATCTCTTTTTTATAATTGGCAAAGGGTTGGGCAACAATCTGCATGTGCGGATGTAAAGAGAGCTCTTGTATAAAGCCGACGGTGCGCTGCTGGGTTGTGGAAGCGCTACCGAGGCCTTGAATAACAAGAATTTTACCCTTTTCATTGAGGCGTTTTGATAAATAACGCGCCGCTTGGCGACCAATTTCTGCATCATCCGGGGCAATAAAGGTTGTAAAATTTTCATCCAAGGTGCGTCGGGACAATAAGACCACGGGCACCCCTTGGCGATAGATGTTTGAGATGACAGGGGTAAGCACAGCACCATCCCGCGGGCTGGTTACCAGCACATGCACCCCGCGTTCGACCATATGCTCCAAATCAATGGCCTGTTGGGTGGTATTGCCTTTGGCATCGGAGAGGATAACCTGAAACCGTTTGTCCGTTTGTAGGGTTTGGCTAAACGTCATAGCCTGGGCTGCACGCCAGGGAATATCCAGGGTGTCTTGGCAAAAACCGACCCGCCAAGGGGGTTGCTGGGCGTGGGCCAAGCCCGCCAATGCGTAGAGAGTCATCATGACAATGGCGGGTAGGGTGCGCATAGGGCGGGAGATTCGCCATCCTGGAATGTTAATAAACATGGCCGTTAACACGTATTTTCTGTCAAAAATAGGGTTAATGAAGACGCGACTTGCGCCCCATTGGGCAGAGAGGGATCGCCCGGCTTGGTTGGCCTTACAGGGACGGTCTAGGCGTTTATTCAACACATGAGCTGTCTTGTCAAAGCCTCTGCCCGTCTGGGCCACAGAGCGGTTGCTTGTGTCGGATCACCCCCTTCCGAAAGTCTAGCAAATCTCACAGGACAATGGGCATTTTTCCTAAAGCAGCAGCAAAAAAAGCCGACCCGTGGCCCCGTTGGGGTCCAGGGTTGGCTCTGTCGCGCGCTCATTCCCCATGCTCGACACCAGCAGCAGGCGTTTTATCTTTAGGATCGCGGCCAGTGACCGTTGCCCTGCGTTGGTGGGGTGTGGTGAGGCTACTTTGGGGGAGCTGCGCCATTAAGGGATGACATGCACCCCCGGCAAAGGCATGTTTTTAACCAAACTGGCCAGCAGTGCCACCGCAGGTTGTCGGCTAAAGGTACGTCGCCAGACAAGACTGACGGTACGATAGGGGGCAGGCTCGGCAAAGGGGATATGGCGTAAGGTATCCTGGTGAGAAAAGGGTGAATCCGCCACCGTGCTGGGCAGCACGGTGATGCCAGCCCCGCCTGCTACCATATGGCGGATGGTCTCTAAGGAGCTGCTCTCCAGGACCGATGAAAGACCGTTAGGGTCACTGTCTGGGGTGTTATAGGTGGGGCATAGATTAATAATTTGATCCCGTAAACAGTGACCACGACGTAGTAATAAGAGGGGTTGCTGATCCAACTCATGACCGGCGATGCTGCTGCGGTTGGCCCAGGGGTGGTTGCTCGGTACGGTTACTCGAAAGGGTTCCCGATAGAGGGGGGTAACCGCCAGTCCGGGTTCGGCACACTCCCGCGCAATGAGCAGCAGATCCAGGGTGCCTGCTTTTAGATGGGCGATCAAGGTGTCGGTGTGCTCCTCTTCAATAAGCAGGGTCATCCCTGGGGCGGCGGCCTGACAGTGGGGAATAAGGGTGGGTAGCAGATAGGGGCCAATGGTGTTGATGATGCCGAGGCGTAAGGGGCCTTGCAGGGGGTCGCGGCGGCTTTTGCCTAACTCTTTTATATGGTTGGCAGACTCTACAATCAAGCGTGCCTGGGTAAGGATTTCCAAACTATTTTCCGTGGGTCGCACTTCGCTACGGCTGCGCTCAAAGAGGATAACCCCCAACTCCTCCTCCAGCTTGCGGATACCGATGCTCAAGGTTGGTTGAGAGACATGGCATGCTTTAGCGGCCCGGCCAAAGTGGCGGGTACGGGCGACGGCATCAATAAAGCGTAGCTGGTTTAGGTTCATCGTTGGCTCGTTTAGGGGCTAAACATGGGCTTTTACGCTCGGCTTGGTGTATGGTGACGCGCTTGTTCCCTCGGCGTCAACCATTGTTTGCTTTTGTGTTGGCTGGCTCTGCTGTAATGTACGATAGGTTGTGTTACGATCATGGCCGCCAGTGGCGCGGGTTGCGTTGGGTTGAACCGTGCATTATTAGGGTAGGGCGCTTGCCTATCCTCTCAGAAGTAAGGGGCGTTTTGTGGAGAGCCAAACGGTGGATGGGCAACGTTCAGGGGTGGTTAGGTTGATCCACGAGTGGTCGGCTGCACACCGTATTTTTGCCATGATGACGATCATGGTGGCGTTGGTGATCCTCGTCGGTGGCATCATTACCTACACGCTCTATCTCAAAGCCTTAAACGATACCCAACAGCACCTTTTGGAATCTGCGCGACAGCTCGCGCTCTCACTGCAACTTACCTCGCAGGAGTATGCGCTGCGCCAGCAAAACGCGAATGCGAGCCGCTATGCGGGGCTAACCGCCGCTGAACAGCTGCGGGTACGCCAAAATGATGCGTTGCATAAATTGCGCACGCGCTTGCAGGCTGAACAGGGCGGTGAGCGTCTGCTGGGTTATCTCCACCTGGTGCAAATGGGGCAAGATGAGATCCTTGTGCGGCTTGATGAACGCGCCCTTAGGGAGACATCCGTGCGGCGCTTGCCCCTAAAAGAGTATCAAGATCATCCTTTTGCGCAAGCCCTTAGGGGTGAGTCCGGCTCTGCAATTGCCTTGGACTTGAATGGGGAAATGGCGTTGATGGGCTTTACGGCGGTCCCTGATCTGGGCTGGGGGGTGGTGGTTCACTACCGTTTGTCCTATCAGCGTAAGCCGTTTTTGCGCATTGCCTGGGGGCTGCTGTTGGGGTCTGCCTTGGTGGTGGTGTTCGGTGGATGGCTGTTTATGCAAGTGGGTGGGCCACTCATCTCTGGCTTGGAACGCTACCAAGCCCGGCTGGGCTTGGCCATGGCGGCCTCTCGCATCGGCATTTGGGAGTGGGATGTGGTCACGGGTAAGGTGGAGTGGGACGAAGGCATGCACCAGATCTTTGATTTGCCAAAAGGGGCGTTTGATGGTACTTGGGAGGGCTTTTTGGCGCTGTTTGATGGGGAAGATAGCGCACGTTTGGAGCAGTGTCGTCAAGAGAGTTTGACCGAGCAACTGCGTTTTGAGCTGGAGTGTCGTACACAACCGGTTGCTGGGGTTCAAAAAACCCTCTCCCTACGGGGGGAGTTGCGCATGCCCGAACATGGGGTCGAGGCTCATTTGATCGGGGCCTGTTGGGATATTAGTGAGCAAAAACAGGCCGAGCTTAAATTGCTGGAGAGCCGTCACCACCTGGATCGTGCGCAACGTTTGGCGGGGCTGGGCTATTGGAGTTGGAATTTACAAGGTGATGAGCAGTTTTGGTCCGAAGAGATCTACCGCATGCTGCATCGTCCCAGGGCCCATGTGAGTGCCAGTTTTGAAAGCTATATGGACCATGTACACCCCGACGACCGCCAGCGGGTGCGGGATATGGTGGCGCGGGTGCTTAAAGAGCCGGATCTGTTTTTTCGCGTGGAACACCGGATTGTGCGCTCGGATGGTAATGTGCGTACCGTATTGCAGTTGGGCGATGTGGAGCGTTCGGCGTCGGGTGAACCGGTGCGCATGACCGGTACGGTGCAGGATATTACCGACCTTAAACGTACCCAAGAAAACCTGGATCTGGCCAAATATATTTTGGATACCACCAGTGACGCGGTGATCATTACCGACGTGAACAACCGCATTATTGATGTGAACCACGCTTATACCAAGATCACCGGTTTCAGTCGGGATGAGGTGATGGGTCAAAATCCGCAAGTGGTGCACAATGAAGAGCAGGGTGAGGCCTTTTATAGTCGCATTTGGCAATCCTTGTTGCAGGAGGGACGCTGGTCGGGCGAGGTGTGGGAGCGGCGCAAAAATGGTGAGCTCTACCCCAAGTGGATGACCATGCGACGCATGCTAAACCAGTATGGCGAGACGGCCTTTTTTGTCGGCGTGTTTGTGGATATTAGTACCCAAAAAGCCACAGAAGAGCAGATGGAGCGGTTGGCCTATTATGACCCCCTGACCAAATTGCCCAACCGGGCACTGTTCCACGAACGGTTAACCCAATCCATTACCACCGCCAAACGCTATAAACGCCACGTTGGGGTGGTGATGCTGGACCTTAACCGCTTTAAATTAATCAATGAGAGCTACGGTTATGGGGTGGGGGATGGTCTGTTGATTCAAGTGGCCGAGCGCATTGTCGAGCGCTTGCGCGAGTCGGATATTGTGGCACGTATTGGTGCCGATACCTTTGCCATCACCTTGGTTGACCTTAAACAGGAGGGTGAGATCACAGGTGTGGCCAATAACCTGCTCAAACAGTTTGTTATGCCCTTTTTGGTCAATGGCCATGAGCTTATGCTGCGTACCGCCATGGGGATTGTACTCTATCCAACCGATGGGCAGGATGCCGAAACCCTGCTGCGGCACGTGGAAAACGCCCTGGGACAGGCCAAACAGCAAGGGGTGAATAACTATCGCTTCTATTCAGAAGAGATGTCTAACATCAGCAATAAACGGTTGGCTCTGGAACAGGAGATGCACACCGCATTGGAGCAACGGGATTTTGTGCTCTATTACCAGCCGAAAGTGAATTTGCAACGGGGGGTGGTCTCTGGAGTTGAGTCACTGATACGTTGGCAACACAAACAGAAGGGCATGATCTCCCCGGTTGAGTTTATCCCCGTGGCCGAAGAGACTGGCCTGATTGTACCCATGGGGTTGTGGATTTTAGAAACCGCCTGTGCCGAAGCCAAGCGCATTACCGACTATTTGGGGCAACCTTTTACCGTGGCGGTTAACCTCTCGGCACGGCAGTTTCAGAGCCGTAATCTGTTAGAGAGTATCTCTGAAACCCTTAATAATAGCGCCATTGACCCCAGCATGTTGGAGTTTGAAATTACCGAAAGCATGATGATGGGCAATGTGGAAAAGAGTATTGAGACCTTGGTGGCGATCCGTAATATGGGGGTTACGTTGGCCATTGATGATTTTGGTACCGGCTACTCTTCCCTAAGTTATCTCAAGCGTTTCCCCATCAACACCCTAAAAATTGACCAATCATTCATCCGGGATTTGGGGGTGGATTCGGATGATGCGGCGATTGTCTCGGCCATTATCTCCATGGCCCAGGATCTCAACCTGCATGTGGTGGCTGAAGGGGCTGAAAAAGCCGAGCAAGTGCTCTTCTTAAAAGAGCGCGGCTGTGAAACGGTACAGGGTTACTATTTCAGCCGCCCTTTGCCGCAAACGGATCTGGAGCGCCTGCTGAAAGACCCCAATGGCATTAAGATGCCGCCGACGGTGGAAATGGGCAAATTGGTCGAGGTTTAGTAGGGCTAGGGGGCGTCCTGTGTATCGGGATGAGCCGGTGCGGTGTGGGTAAAATAGGGGGATCGTCGAGCCTTTTTCTCGTCCGAGGATAGGGCTTGTCGCATGCTCACGGGGGCGGGTTACACAGCAGGGATGTGAGCCTCCTTGCCCCAACTCCAATTGTGTGCCACTAAGGGTTTTGCAAAATCGTGACAATTTGTGCCAGCCAAGGGGCATTGTGCGGCGGGGCTTGGCTCTGTAACCGTTGCGCAATCTGTGACCAAGCTGGCGCGGTGCTGTGGGTTAAGAGGGGGGTGCGGTTTTTGATGGGGCTGGCTTCGCCATCGTCCACTTGGTAATGGCGAAGTGGGCCAGGGCTCTGCCAAGCCACCACGCGTTCCTTGTGCGTGCGATCATAAGCCAGTTGAAAACGGACCAGTTGACCGGCCAGAGACCAAATAAAGAGATCCATATCCCCACTTTGAAACCACTGCTTCAGGGTGCCATCTGGCTGCAACTGACGGCCACGGGTTACTTCATCTAACATGGCACTGTGTCTTTCCGCATCGGGTGAGGGGGCCGTCTCTTGTTAGAAGGAGGAGCCGCCTCAAGCGCTCTCTTGGCTCGCGCTGGAGATGGGATCGACCAAGGGGGGCATGCGCATGGTAAATTGGGTTCCTTCCCCTAACACAGAGGTACAGTGGAGATCACCCCCTAATTGGTTGACCACCAGATCATAACAGACGTAGAGCCCTAACCCAGTACCCCCCTGGTGACGGCGGGTGGTATAAAAGGGCTCAAAAATACGCCCAATCGTTTCGTGGGCAATACCTGCACCATCATCGGCAAACAGCATCTCCAAGCTGCCATCGGTGGCCAACTGAAGATTGAGTTGGATCACCCCCGACTGTTTGCCATTATCATAGGCATGGGTCAAGCTGTTGATCAGTAGATTGGTGATGACCTGCTCTAAAATACCAGGAATCCCCCGGAATATGAGCTGCTCATGGCACTGAATGCGCACCCCTACAGGGGTGTTTTTAAAATGATTATGCAAGCTGCCCACCACATCATCCACCGCTTGACGGACATTAAAGCTGCGAACATCCAGCGAGGCTTGATCGGCTGAGGTGCGTTTAAAACGCACGATCATGTTGGCGGCGCGGGCAAGGTTTTTCTCTGTCAGCAGGGTCGCCTCATCCATCGTTTTGAGTTTATCCAATAGCTCCTGCTCGTGGACCTCTTCCTGCCCTAATATTTGCTGAATCTCGTCGAGCAAATTATGGATCTGTGATGAGGCCCCTACAGCGATGCCTATGGGGGTGTTGATTTCGTGGGTGAAGCCCCCAACCAATCGACCCAAGGATGCCATTTTTTCGGTCTGCACCAACTCTTTGCGGGCCACATCCAGCTGCATTAATTGAGTGTCACTGTGCAGCCGGGCACGCTGGTCGGCATAGCGTTTTTGCGCCATAACCAAGGCCACCGTGGTGATCACAAACACCACCACCCCATAGAGGGTGAAAATGCTGTTGCGCAAATGGTCAAAGATGCTCTGTAGCTCCTGCTGGGGAACATGGGAGATCACTTTCCAATGATAGGTGCGCTCAAGCAGCTTGCCCGGTTGGGGGTCTGCGCCACCGGCAACCGCAGTGATTTTGTGTTTTTCCAGGGGATAGATGGTATCAAACACAAACATCCCATTGCTGCCCACAATGGTGTTGCTATCATCTTGGCCCATATTGCTCCAAGCGATGGGAAAGGTTTGGCCAATATGGTGATGGTGTCGGTCAGGAAACATAAATCCCCATGCCTGTTCTGGGGTCGGGGCAATCAGCCAATAACCATCTTGGTTGACCAATAGCGGTCGGCTATAGACTCCTTGGCCTGTTTCGGAAAAGCGCTTTAAGAGGTTGTCGGCAAGGTAGTTGAGCAGCACCACCCCCCGTTTTACCCCTTTGCGGTCATACAATGGGGTGCCGATGCGTAACATGGGTTTAAAGGGCTCTTCGACCTTGCCATGTTCCACATTGAGATCCAGGGGTGAAAAATAGACCTCACCACGGTTTATGGCGAGGCTGTTAAAGAAATAGTAGCGGTTATGTTTATCCTGCAACTCTTGCCGGGGGACCACAGTGGCATGCCCCCCCTGAAAATTGATGCGGATAACCTCCATGCCTTGATCGTCAATAAAACGCACTTGGTCGTAGAGCTGTTTGGCTTGGGCAAAGCCTTGGAAGAGGCGGTTGACACGGGCGCGGTTGGCCACGCTGGGGTCATCCAAAAAATCCCCCAAGGCGTCTAAATTAACCAAAAAATCCAGGTCGCTATAGGTGCCTTTAAGATCGGCCATCACCAGCTTACGCAGCGCGTGAACCTCGTTGCGGGCGTGGCTCTCGATGAGGGCGATACGGTCTAACTTGTCCAGTTTATAGAGAAAATAGGTGAGCAGTGAGACCGCCAGCATCAAGGGAAAGAAGATGCCGATAAAGGTAACGACACGCGGCGTGGGTTTGGCTTGCATGGTTAAACCTTTACATTAAAGCGGTGGTTTTTTTAATGAGCGCACCAGCAGGCGGGCTGGGTGTACGGCGCACCATAGATCGGCCTCCAGCGGTAGCGGTCCCCCGCTCAAGAGGGCTGCCATGCACGCCCCAAACAGGGGGGCTGTGAGTAGCCCGCGTGAGCCCAAGCCGCCGATCAGATAAAGTCCGTCAATATAGACAGCGGGTTTCGCCAAGGAGACCCGCTTGCCCTGGTACAGGGTAGCATAATTGGTTCGATATGCCGATGGATTTATGAGGGGGCCAAACAGAGGAAAATGGTCCTTCATGGCGGCCCTTAGGGCTGCCCGTCCTTGGCGGGCGGGGCCTAACCACTGCTGACCCAGTTGGGGCAGGGTTTCGTTAAGTTGTTGCCAGACGAGCTGGTGCGCCTCGGGCTGGCACTCCGACCAAGAACAGTCACTGAGATCGTCCCATGGTCGATAGGTCGAGCCCAGTACCTGACAGAGCTGCCCCTGCTCATCCTGATAGGGCGGGGTAAGATAGCCACCAAACACCAAGGCATGTTGGTTAAGTGGGTTGGCCGCAGGCAAAATACTCAGTTGCCCCTGTACCGCCGTATTGGGTATCTCCGCTTCAGGGTAGAGCAGCGGGGCGGTGGCCCCTGCGGCAATCACCACCGCATCAAATGTCCCATAGTGACGTTGGGCGGTGTGCAGCGTCCAGCCTTCTGGCTGGGGGGCGAGACGGACGATCTCTGTCTGGTAGTGCGCCGTGACATCGGCCAGCAGTGCCGCACAGAGAACGCTGGGGTTAAGCGCCCCCGCCTGAGCATGCCATAGGCCACCACGGGGCAGGGGCGTGCCTAACTGTTGGCTGGCGGTAGCGGCATCCCACCATTGGGCATGTTGGGGGGGCCATGCGCTGTGAAACAGGGCCTGCTGCAAACGCTGGACATCGGCCTCGCTCTCCGCCATCTGCAACAAGCCACGGCCTGGGTGGTAAATCTCTGGGGTGTGTTGGGCCAGTTGGGCATAGAGATCAAGGGCATGAAAATAGGCTGCGGCATGAAAGCGCCCATCCAGACTTACCCCTGCGGTAAGGCGGGGACTGAACAGGCCCGAGGGATTGCCCGAGGCCTCGGCCCCTGGCTGGGCATGGCGTTCAAAGAGTGTAACCTGCAAGCCAGCCCGACGGCAGGCGTAAGCGCAGGCGGCCCCCGCAATGCCCGCACCAATGATCGCGACAGAGCTTACAGGCTCGCTGCGTTGGGGGGGGGCATACCAAGGGGGAATATTGGGTTTATGGGGGAGCGGATTTTCCAAAACACCCCGCAGACACTCCCGTTTTTGACCAAATCCTGGGGCTTTGTGCAGGGTAAAGCCCTGGGCACGCAGCCCCCGTTTAACCGTTCCGGCCACGGTAAAACTGGCCAGTCGAGTGCCGAGCCGACTTAGGCGGGAGAGTTGAGCAAACAGGGTATCACTCCACATCTCTGGGTTGCGGCTGGGGGCAAAACCATCCAGATACCAGCCATCGACCGTCGCGCTCAATTGGGCCAACATCGAAGCGGCGGGACCAAACAAGAGGGTAAGGGTGACGCGCCCTTGGGCGAGGGAGCGCTGGTGAAAACCGGCCACCGCTGGGGGCCACGCTTGCACCAGTGCGGCTGAGTGCGGTGCCAGCCAAGCAAAGGGCGCATGGGCGCGGGCGAGGGCGGCCTGATCCATGGGGTAGGCTTCGACGGCAATATAGTGCAGGCGGCCATGGGCGGGGGCGGTGGCCAGCCATAAATCAAGGGTCAATAAAAAGTTTAAACCGGTGCCAAAGCCCGTCTCTGCCAGGGTATAGTGGGGGCGTTGTTGCCAGCAGGCCGGAGCGTTGATCCCCTCTAAAAAGACATGGGTGGACTCTTCTGCGCCATGGGTGGGGGCGTAGTAAATGTCGTCAAACCTGGGGCTATAGGGGGTCTCATCGCTGTGCCATTGTAGGTCGGCTGTGCCGATGCCGGTTGTGTTGGGGGCCTGCTGCTTACTCATCAATCCTACCTTGTCGAAAAGGGTGCCTCGCTATTATTCCACAGCGATGGCTTTTGGCAAACGGTCCAAACGATCCCGATGGACAATATAGAGGGTGGCGGCCAAAATAATGGCAGCCCCCAACCATGTGTGTAGCGAGGTGGTTTCGTCAAAGATCCAAATGCCAAACCCTGTGGCGAAGAAAAGGCGGGTATAATCAAAGGGGGCAATAGCGGTGGCTTCGCCCACCTTATAGGCCCATACCAGCATGGCCGAAGCAAGATTGCCAAACGCACTGGCAAGGGCGATGAGTAGCAGGGCCTCCAGAGTGGGCCAGCGCCATACCCCCAATGCTAAAGGCAACGACAGCAGGGTAGAGGCAACCGCATAACGGCCAATAATGGTCAGGGTGGATTCGGTGCTGGACATGCGTTTAAACAACACCTGCACCATGGCAATCAACAGCGGGCTGAGGATGGCAGCCCACAAAGCCAAAGTAAACGGGGCATCGCCAGGGCGCAACATGACCACCACGCCCGCAAAGCCCACCAAGGTGGCACTCCAACGCCGCCAGTGAATGGATTCCCCCAAAAAAAGCACCGCAAGGGGGATCATAAATAGTGGGTTGGTGAAAGAGAGCGCGGTGACATCCGCCAAGGGTAAGTTGGCGTAGGCATAAAAGGTGGTGAGCATGGCTAAAATGCCGACCACCGCTCGTACGGCATGGATGCGTGGCCGTTGGGTGCGTAGAATAGCACCACCTTTGCGCAGCAGCAGGGGTAAGAGCAGCAGCATCCCAAACAGGCAGCGCAAAAAGACAATCTGCATGGCGTCTAAATCGCTACCGATCCATTTGACCAGCGCCCCAACGGTGGAGAAAAAGAGCCCGGCTTGCAGCAGCCATAGTGCCCCGCGCACGTTGGGGCTAAGGGTGCGTGCCAGATAGGCCTGTAGCGCGGTGGATGGGAACATGGTGGTTACTCGAAAGAGGTCAATGGTTGCTACCATACCGATCCTGATCGAGGAAAACAAAGAATACCTGTGAGAAGGGGCATTGGTGTGGCAATTGGACTGATTTTAGGGGGGGCACGCTCTGGTAAAACCGCTCTTGCGGAGCAGTGGGCCAAGCAGAGTGGTTGGCCGGTGGTGATGATCGCTACCGCCCGCAATGAGGATGCTGAGATGGCGCAGCGCATCGCCCGTCATCGGGCCTTGCGCCCCGCCCATTGGCAAACGGTGGAGGAGCCGGTGCAGTTGGCCGCCGTACTACAGCAGCATGCGGCGGCAGAGCGGTTTGTGGTGGTGGACTGTTTGACCCTGTGGTTAAGCAACCTGTTGATGCTCGATGAGCAGGGTGTGGCGCTGGCCCGTGAGCAGCAGGCGCTGCTGCGTGTGCTGGCTGAGTTGCCTGGGCAAGTGGTGATGGTGAGTAATGAAAGCGGCCTTGGCGTGGTGCCCATGGGGGCCTTGACACGGCGCTATGTGGATGCCGCAGGCGCGTTGCATCAAGCCGTGGCGGCGCGGGCCGAGCGGGTGGTGCTGACGGTGGCGGGGTTGCCCTTGGTGTTAAAAGGGTGAATATAGACAGGACGCATAACGACCCGCTCGGCACCGATTTAGTGTAGCTGCCCGCTGCCCGGCGCGGGTGGTAAGGAGGGCGGGGTGGAGCGGGGCGGGGAGTCCGGCTGGGGTTGGTAAGGTTCATCCTTGAGGGAGAAGGTTACCCCCCAATCCACTTGATTGACGCGGGTTAAGATCAACTTGCACACCGCATGGAGTAGGGTTACATCCATATTTACGGTCATACCCAGCCCCACTTTGGGGCGCAAAGAGAGCTCCAACAGCTTTTCTTTGGGGGTAAAGGTGATGGTGTGGACCAAAATGGGGGCATCCCCTAGGGGCAGGGTGCTGGCGTCTGCGCGATATTGACGCTCAAAGTCCACCTTTTCATTGGCACTTTGTTGGGCAAAATCCAACATCATCTCTTCGGCCTCGGGGGTGAGGGCGGTGGCGGTGCCGGTGGAAAATTGGCGTAAAAATTTAAGCAGCGCTGGCCAGACCCGTATGATTAAATGACGGGTTATCCAAAAGCGGTATTCATGGCTATGGGCATCGTTCAGACGCAGCAAGAGGCGATCCTCCTCCGCACTGTAGGCGATGTTGATCTGAAAGACGGCCTCATTATCATTAGAGCGGTTTTCGGTGTTGGACATACCATACCTTTTGGTGGATCAGTGGTGGTGCGTTGCTAACACATCCAAACCCCATGTTAGCGATCTGTGCCGATGGTTTCAACAGCTTGCCTGTCGCAAAGGCTTTTAATGGTCTCTGTTAAGGTGGCTGTAAGCACGCGCAAGTACCTAAGTCCATATAAAAGTGATCTTTATTTGGTTAAGGTGCGCCTGGTGGAACCACGCCGTGTCGGGCAGCTTATGGGAGATCGGTTTTTCTTGGATGCAGTATAAAAGTGCTCAAGTTTCGCAGTTCGTTGACCGATCAATTGGACTGATATTTGCCAACCAAGTCAAGGGCAAAGCTGCCTCGTGTATGCTATAATTCTGGTGTCGAATCAGTCAGATAGCTCAGGGACGAGGCCAGCTTCATGAATCAGCATAACAGGGAACAGGCTACTGTGCCTACCCCCATGATTGACGAGATCAAAACCCAATCCTTTGGAGTATTCGGCGTAGATAACGCTATCGTCGATTTTCTCCAGGAAATTGGCTTCCAGGCGATATTCAATCGGCGCGGATGGAGCAAACGAACGGGGAAGGATCTTCCGACGCTGATCATGTTACTGATCCTGCATCCTCTGTTGAAGGTGCCATCCATTCACCTTTTTTGCCGCGACCACTTTCTGTCGGTCTTCGCGGTAGGCAAGGATACCTTCTACCGGTTGCTCCAACGCCAATTTCCATGGCGGAATGCGCATTGGGCGCTAATCAAAAAGTTACTACCCCAGTGGCGAACGCTGGATCTCGGCCCCGGCTACCTTGTTGCCGATACCACCGTCAAAGAGAAGCGTGGTGATCGTATTGAAGGTGTTTGCTGGCATCATGACCACAATACCGGCCGCTCAGTTGCAGGTTTTGAAGCAGCCCACTTGGTCTGGGTTAACAAGCAGGGAACCTTGCCACTGGATGCCGCTTTGCGTTTTTCAAAGCGGCCTCTGATCAGCAATCTGCTCCACATCCTCAGTTACCGGTTCGATTGTCGCTCACATCTTGGACGGCGTTACCGTGAGGCGGCCAAGATGTCTAAGCTTGATCAGACTGTCGACATGGTTGCCAGAGCCATTCAAGCTGGGATTCCGGCCCAGTATTTTCTCGCCGATGCTTGGTACTCATCGGTTAAGTTCGTCAAGAAAATCCTGGATCTGGGCGTGGTCCCCCTGATCCGATGGAAGCGCAACAACACCAAGTTCCTATTCCAGGGCGAGAGACTGACCAGTGCCGAACTTTACACCCGGTTTGCCAAGGGCAAGATCAGGAAAGCTAAGGGGTCCAAGCGCTTCAAAGGAACCTTCCTAGATGCAGAGCACCCCGAAATCGGCCTTATACGTCTGTTCTTCGTCCGGCTGATCGATCCGAAAACCGGCTCGAAGGAGTGGGCCGTCTTTCTGACCACAGACCGGTCAATGGGGCTGTCAAATATGATCGAGCACTACGCCAACCGCTGGGGAATCGAAGTTTTCTACAAGGAATCCAAACAGCACCTTGGTTTCCTTAATGAATCCGTCCGATCCTTCGAAGCAGTCATCGCCTGCCTACACCTAGCTGCCATGCGCCATGCTGTTCTCTCCAGCATGGTGGCGATCAAAGGCAGCCAGCGGGATCAACTCGCCCACAATCTGGCCGCTTTGACCTATGCCCGAAAGCTCTGGCATACCTTCCGCGCCATCTTCAATGATGCCCTTGGCCGAACATCCATTCTTGAAAATCACCAAAAAAACGAGGTAATTGAACTCTTTGAACAGGAGGTCGAGGCTTGGCTCAGCAAGGCATTGATGCTCGATCCCCTTGGTTCACAACGTCAAATTCTGGCCGAAACGAACTGCGAAACTTGAGAAAAGTGGCTGTTGTACCATGTGACGATGGCATTTTTTCGGGTAAGCGTTTTTTATTCGAACATAAAAGCGTTGCTCAATGGGGATGTGTGCTTAGTCGAACAGAATCTTTAGGGTGATGTTTTGAAGAATGACACAAAAATACGGGCAAGTATGGTTGGATTGCATTGGCCAAGAGCAGGTAGGATGCTGCTGCTGGGGGGGGTGCTATGTCTGCCTATGGGGGGCGCTTTAGGGGCGCAGAACCTTCAAGGAGAGAGCGGTTTTGGGGATCTCTCTTTGGAAGAGTTGATGAGCATGGATCTGGTGGTGAGTTCGGCTTCCCGTCGCGATGAACGCTTGGCTGAGAGTGCCGCCGCAATTTTTGTGATCTCCCGTGAGGCGATTCAACGCAGCGGTGCAGAGCATATCCCAGAGCTGTTGCGAATGGTGCCGGGCCTTCAGGTGGCCCGCGTGGATGCCAGTAAATGGGCGGTTTCAGCCCGCGGCTTTAATGGTCAGTTTTCCAATAAATTGCTGGTGTTAATGGATGGCCGCTCTCTCTATAACCCGCTTTATTCAGGGGTGCGCTGGGATCTTCAGAGCATATCCCTAAACGATATTGAGCGGATTGAGGTGGTGCGTGGCCCCGGTGGCGCATTGTGGGGGGCCAATGCCGTCAATGGTGTCATCAATATCCTTACCCGCCACGCCAAAGAGAGCCGGGGCAATCAGCTCTCCGTGGGTGGGGGCAATCAGCACCAGGGCCATCTAAGCTATACCCATGGGGCCACCCTGGAGGATGGCAGCGATTATCGCGTAACTGGCAAACTCAACCGTTATGAACATGGCTATGATCCTCAGGGTGCCCATGATGATTGGCAGGATGCCCAGCTTAATTTTCGCCTAGATCGCGCGTTGGAGCGCGGGGCTGGATGGATGCTGCAAGGGGGAGTAACCCATGTGCGCAGTGGGCAGACGGTTCAAGTGCCTGATAATGCTGCGGTAGGTCTAAGCCGCGATCTGTATGAAGATAGCCGCCGCAGCAACCTCTATTTGGTCAGTCACTATCGTGGGGTTGAGCAGGCGGGGCGACAGTGGAATGGACAATTTAATTTTGAACATACCGCTTTGCAGGAGAGCGCCATTGAGATCCATAGCACCATTCTAGATGGTGATCTGCAATACCGTTTTCCAGGGGGTAACAACCACGCCTGGACAGTGGGTGGCGGGGGGCGGATGCTGCTGGATAATCTGCGTGGCTCAGATACCATTAGCTTAACGCCCCTCAATGATGTGAGCTTTTTGGTGAATGCTTATGTGCGAGATGCCATTGAGCTGCAACCCGGGCGTTGGAAACTAATTTGGGGCAGTAAATGGGAGTATCACCAAGCCAGTGGGCATAATCTGCAACCCAACGTGCGCTTGCTCTACACCCCTGATCGGCAGAGCAGTTATTGGGCGGCCATCTCCCGCGCGGTGCGCACCCCCGCGCGGATGGAGCGGGATGGTGCCATACGCCTAGCGGGTACCGGGGCGGCCTATGTTTCGCTCTATGGGGATAATGCCTATACCTCGGAAAAGCTGACAGCCTTTGAGTTGGGTATGCGCTATCAACCCAATCCACGTTGGATGTGGGATGGCGCGGTTTATATCAACCAATTTAAAGATTTGCGTTCTATAGAAAGCGATCCTGCCGATCCTACGCGGCGTTATGTGGCCAACTTGTTAAAAGGGGAAGGGGCTGGGCTGGAGTTGGCCCTCTCCTGGCAGCCCACGGCCCAGTTGCAGAGCCATCTGGCCTACACCTTAACCAAACTGTGGCTGCACAATGAGCCCACCAGTCAGGATACCACTCAGGCGTTGAGCCAAGAACAGTTGCAGCCCAGCCACCAACTACATTTACGGCTTAACTGGTCCCCCGATGGGGTGTGGCAGGTGGACCCCACTTTTCGTTATGTCTCGTCTATGGCCCATAAGGGGGTAGATGCCTACGCGACCATGGATCTACGTCTGGCCCGCGCCTTGACCAAACAGGTGCAGCTGGAGCTGGTAGGGCAAAATCTGTTGGATGCCCATAGTCGTGAATTTGTGACCTCTGATCTCTATAAAACCCGTTCCAGTGAGGTATCGCGCGCGCTCTTTTTACGTATGAATTGGGCCTTTTGATGCTCCGGCGTCTGCACATAGGCATCATCTTGCTGCTGCTAGGCGTGCCGTGTTTTGCATGGGCTGAGGATCTGCGTGCGTTATCCCTAAAAGGTGCTTACCTTTACAACATCTCTAAATTTGTCTATTGGCCAAGCGAGCAGCAAGGCGCCCTACACCTGTGTGTGTGGGGGGATGCCCCCTTGCAAGGGGTGATGGCCAAGATGCTCACCGGTAAGCGGGTGGCGGGGCGTGGGGTGACGGTGGTGGGCGAGCAAGCCAGTAGTAAAGTGTGCCAACTGCTCTATCTGGGCGAGGGCTGGCAGGGGGACGCGACGACGTTGCAAGCGCTTAATCATAAGGGGTTGGTGACGGTCTCGGACCACCCCGATTTTCTGGCTTTGGGGGGGATTGTGCAGCTGGTCGAGCAACAAAACCGTTTAAAATTCCGGATTCATCAGGGTCATGCTGAGGCCATGTCGGTGCAGTTTGCCGCCAAGCTTATGCAGTTGGCGCTGGAGATTGTACCTTGAGGGGGCGATCCATGGCGTTTGTACAGCGACTCTCCATCCATCAAAAACTGACCTTGATGGCAGTGGGGGCGACCCTTGTGGCGTTGCTGTTTTCGGCCAGCGCCTATATGGCGCGCGATTATTGGGGGCGGCGCGGAGCGTTGGAGACCCAATATCGCATTCAAGCTCAATTGATGGCGCAAAGCCTACAAGCGGCACTGGTTTTTAATGACGCCCCTAGTGCCACAGATCTGCTGTCGGCGCTAAAGGCCGATGGGCAGGTCCATAGCGCTTGGTTGTATGACCTGCGGGGGGAGGTGTTTAGCCGTTATGTGCGTGCCAATCTAAGCCGTGTTGTTCCACCGACGCCGGGCTCCTTGCCCATGTCGGGCTATCGTTTTGGTAAACGCCTGTTGGATTTGGCGGTGCCCGTTACCCTGCAAGGTGAGCGGGTGGGGCTTTTTTATCTTAGAGTCGACCTTAAACACTATTGGTCCATGTTGTGGCAAGATCTCTATCTGACGCTGCTGTTTCTGTTGTTGGCGGTATCGGCGGCTTACGTGATCGCCCAACGGATGCACCGTTTTATCACCACCCCCATTCAAGCCTTGGCGGCGGTGGCACAACAGGTAAGCAGAGAGCAAGACTATGCGGCTCGTGCGCCACAAATTCACACCCGTGACGAACTGCAACTGCTGGTGGAAGGCTTTAATGGCATGCTGGACGAAATCGGTCGGCAGGATGATGCCCTGCGCCAGCATCGGGATTCGTTAGAGGCGCAGGTTGCTCTGCGCACCACCGAACTGACGGTGCTTAACGGTGAGTTGGCCACGGCCAGAGATCAGGCTTTGGAGTCGGTTCGGTTAAAGTCAGAGTTTTTAGCAACCATGAGTCATGAGATTAGCACCCCCATGAATGGGGTGGTGGGCATGCTGGAGTTGCTGGATGAGAAAACCCTCTCACCCCAACAGCAGGAGTATGTGGAGATCGCCAAACACTCTGCTGAGGCGTTGCTGGCGATTATTAATGATATTCTGGATTTTTCAAAAGTCGAAGCTGGGCATTTGGTGCTGGAGTCAATCCCTTTTCAACCCTTAATGGAGATGGAAGAGGTGGTGGCCCTGCTGGCTCCGCGTGCTCAGGATAAAGGGGTTGCGTTGGTTACAGAGGCCCAATGGCAGGTTTTGCCTGGACAGGTGGTGGGGGATCCGCTGCGTTTTCGGCAGGTGTTGACCAATCTGATCGGTAATGCCATCAAATTTACCCAGCAGGGTGAGGTGGTGGTGGCGTTGGGTTGGCAAGCGGGGCAAGGTACGGCGGGGGTGCTGCACTTTTCGGTTAAGGATACCGGAGTGGGTATTGATGCCGACACCCAAAAAAAATTATTCCAGGTCTTTACCCAAGCAGACGGCTCCACCACCCGGCGCTTTGGTGGCAGCGGCTTAGGGTTGGCCATTTCACGCCAGCTTATCGAGTTACAGGGTGGGCAGATTGGTGTTGAGAGCGACCTGGGGCAAGGGGCGCATTTCTTTTTTAGCGTGCCCATGCTGGCCGCGGCGGCGCCGATTTTAGAGCCCTATATGGAGAGTGGGCTGGCCGATCCAAACAGACCGGTGTGGCTGTTAGAGCGTCATGAGGCCGCCGCAACCGCCTTGCAAGCCTTGTTGCACGCCTTGGGTCTCTCTTCGCAGCGCTTAGACGGGTTATCCGCTATCCTGACTTTGGGCAAGGAGCCGCCACCCCTGGTGTTGATTAACCTTAACGATTCTGCCCGTCCTGACGTGCTCTCTTGGTTGTTGGCGCATCCGCAGGTATGTAGCCGCTATGAAATAGCGCTTATGGGGTGGGCGACCTCTTTACAGGAGGCGCGCCATCACCTTGGTGAGAGTGTGCATTATCTACCCAAACCGGTACGCTTGGGGGAGATAACTCGGCTGCTGCAACAACGCATAAGGGCCGTTCCCGACGCGCCGGCACAGCCGCTACCGTTGCGAGGTCAGCTTTTGGTGGTGGAGGATAACCCGGTTAACCAAAAGGTGGCGCTGGCTATGCTCAGTGGTATGGGGGTTTCGGTACAGATCGTCAGTTCTGGGGCCGAAGCCTTGCAATGGTTACAGAAGCAAGCCTTTGATTTGGTGCTTATGGATCTGCATATGCCCACGATGAATGGTATTGAAACCTGCCGACAGTTGCGTCAATGGGAGCAGCAACAGGGGCGGCAATCGGTGGCGGTGGTGGCTTTGACCGCCAGCCAAGATCTTGTCGAACAGCAGCACTGTTTGGATGCAGGCATGGCCGATTTTTTAAGCAAGCCGCTGTCGGTGGAGCAACTCTACCAAGCGCTGGCCCGTTGGTTGCCGCCGCAGTCAGCCCCCGCAACCCCTGTGGTGCCCCTCTCTCAGCTCTTGAGTGAGCAGGCCATGCAGGGTTTGCAAGCGCAAGCGACTCAAGGGGCCAGTCGCGCTTTGTTAGAGCTATGGTTGCGCGATACCGATCAAGTGCTACAACGCCTGCCCACCTTGCTGGAGAGCCCTGCCGCCTTGATGCCGTTACTGCGTGGTTTGCAGGGGGGGGCGCAGCAGGTCGGTGCGCTGGAGATGGAGAGATTAGGGGATGCGTTATTGCGGTGGTCTGCCCAACCCCCGCATGGGATGGCCGATGGCGCGCTTTTGATCCAACGCCTACGCAATGGGCATACGCGTTTGCAACAGGCCATTAACACAACGTTATAAAACAATAATATGATGGTGTGCAGGGTGCGCGATCCCCTGTAAAAAAGGGATTGCTGAGGTTGTAGGAGAAATCTGCATGTTTGTCATATAAATGTTGCAAGAGCGTTGCGTGTGGGTCAAGCCGGATTGGTAAAAAAGGTGGCGCTAGAAATATAGAGGCGGCTTGGGAGAGACAGGCGTGCGGGCATGAGCCTTTATTTCTTCTTATCAGGCAAGCCGGGTGCGCAACCTTTGTAAGCAATGTTACCGGTGCCCATGTGGGTGGAAACGGACCATGATGAACGCCCTTGACGTAGATTTGGGTAAACAAGAGGATGGGGGAGGATTGCCCAGCTCCGATCCAGCCAAGCCACCCCCAGCCCGTACAGTTAGCAATACAGATACGGTCCGGTCGCTGATGCGGCCAACCACCATGATCCATGCAGAGGTACGGGCCAATGAGGTGGCGGAGTTGTTTCAGCGCGATCCCTTGCTGCGTATTGTGCCGGTTGTGGATGATGTACACCGCCCCATTGGGGCGGTCCATCGCAACCGTTTTATGGCGATCTTTTTAAGCCAGTTTGGGCACGATCTGTATGGACGTAAACCCATCCATCGGCTTATGTGTGACGAACCGCTGATTTTAGAGCAGAGCGTTACTTTGCAGGAGGCCAGCCGGATTATTACCGATAGCTCTTTGGTCCGAGATGAACATGATTTTGTGATCACGGAGGGTGGGCAGTGTGTGGGTGCCGGTTTTCTGTTAGACCTGTTGAAAAAAATCACAGAATTACAGATCAATTATGCACGCTATGCCAACCCGTTAACGCTGTTGCCAGGCAATGTGCCCATTTGTGAAGAGATTGATGCCTGTTTGGAGGAGCATAAGCCCTTTATTGTCTGTTATTTTGATCTGGATAATTTTAAACCCTTCAACGACGCCTATGGTTACGAAATGGGGGATCAGGTCATTCGTAAGGTGGCGGAGCTGCTGACGCAGCATGTGGATAGCCGGCGCGATTTTGTCGGTCACGTGGGGGGCGATGACTTTATTGTGCTGTTTCGGAGCGAAGATTGGCAAACCCGCACCGAAACCATGCTGCGTGAGTTTGAAGTGTATGCCCCCATTTGGTACAGCCCTGAAGATCGGGAAAAGGGCGGTATTGTCTCCCGTGATCGGCGTGGCACGGAGCGTTTTTTTGGCATTGTTTCTCTCTCCGTTGGCGCGGTTGAACCTGTGCGTGGGGCGTGTAAATCTCATCACGATGTCGCGAGCATGGCGGCCCATGCTAAAAAAATGGCCAAACAGACCGAAGGTAATTCCCTGTTTATTGATCGTCGTCACCAGCCCTGTTAGCCTTTTTTGCGCTGTCCAGCGCGTTTATTTCCCGATCGGTTTTCTTAAATATCCCATCTCCCTTTGCCAAATGGCCGTGGTCATGACAAACTCTCCACGTTTGGTCCTCTTTTACGGATTAGGAGTTTTCCATGATTGTGGTGATGAATCGAATTCCCGTACACAAAGAACATCATGCTGATTTTGAAGAGCGGTTTCGCAACCGCGCTGGCTTGGTGGACCGTTCTCCTGGTTTTATCCGCAATGTCATTTTGCGTCCGGCTGAAGAGAGCAGCGAATACCATGTGGTCATGACCTTTTGGGAGAGCCAAGCGCATTTTATGGCCTGGACCAAAAGCGATGCCTTTCGTGAGGCCCACAAAAATGCCGGCAATCAGCCAGAGATCTATAAAGGCCCTAACGTATTTGAGATGTATGAAGCCGTCAGTGAAACTGTCGCAGCCAAAGATTGAGGGCAGCTTGTTGTACCGCTAATCCTTGGCGTTAGATGAGGCTGAGTTTGGCTCTGTGGGGCGTGTTGACGGTGTGCTGGCTAGGGTGCCGCTACCTTGACAGGTGGGGCAGGACTCAAAACAGCAACCCTGCATACAGCAATCATCGTTTCCCCAAAACAGTCTGCCTTGCCCCTTGCATTGGGGGCAGGTTTGTTGGGTCGGGTCTTGTTCAGCCATGCGCGCGCTCGGCTTTGCGGGGTGCTGTAGGTGATTTACGCCGGTGGGCACTGTTGAAGGGTCTCCTGAATGGCCTTAACATGGCAGTGGCAGTGCTCCCCTTGTTTGGGGGCCAGACCGTTGTTCTGCATACGGCAATAGTCGCTATGGTCGCCGTTGCCGTGGGGGATTTGCAGCAGGGTTTTGCGAAGCTGTTCTATCTGCTGCTGGCTCTCAAGCAGGGTGCCGAGCAGTTCAGGCAGTAGCGCGTTTTGCTGTGCCACACTTAAAGAACCTGTCTGTAGCTGTTGTTGGAGGGTGTGTAAGGTGGTGAGAAGGGATCCATTGGTGGGGAGTAAAGGCATACCACGATGCTCCAAACAAGAAAAAAAGCCCGCCTAAAGGCGGGCTTTTTTGGGTAAGAATAGGGCTTAATAAAGCAGCGAGTTCTTGAAATTTTGCGCCATCGCTTGTTGCTGAGGATCCAGTACCTGCATAAGTCCAGCAAAGGCCTCATTGACAGCGGGATCTTGCACAATGCTGCTCTTGGGATCCACTGCTTTGGCGGCTTCTACGAGGGCATTCCAGGCTTGCTCTTGATCGGGACGAACGCCAAGCTTACCTTTGAGCATGGCGACATCCTCTGCGGAAAAGCGCTGGGCAGGTGCGGCCATGCCAAAGTTGGGGTAAAAGGGTACAGAGGGTGCGTAACCATAGCCAGGGTAAGGTGCGTAACCATAACCAGGATAGGCATAACCAGGATAGCCGTAGGGGGCGTAGCCATAACCAGGGCCGCCCCAGCCATTGTTCCAGGGTGCGCCGCCGCCCCAGCCATTGTTCCAAGGGGCGTCATAGCTGTTCCAGGGGCCGTTAAAATTGTTCCAGGGGCCACCATTGCCAAACCATGCCTGGGCATCTTTGGTCGGGGTAACGGTGGCAGCCAAGGCCAGCAGGGATGCCGCCAGGGCGAGGGTCGTGGTTTTTGTTGCCAGTGCCATGGGTTCTATCTCCTAAAGCAATCCTTAATGGTGGGGATTCTTGCATTATCCGCTCAACACCAGCCGTGCCTGCTCAAGACTGATTCATCGGCTGTCCTGTACATCCACTCCTATCGGATAGCATTTTGATCGTTAAATTGCAAGTAAATTGGTCGATTTCTTCCTGTAAAATCAATGATCCATGGCTTGGTACAGGGAGTCTAGCAAACCTGTCGATCCCAAATGGGCTTGCATGGGGGCAGCGTGAGCAGGCCCCTGGCAGAGCAGGGCTTCTCCGTCCAAGCCCAAACACTCAACACGGGTAAGGTGGTAGCCTTGGCCCGTTAGGGGGCTGTTTTTTGGTGAGGGATGAGCGGAACCAACGGATCGGTGGGTGACCGCTCAGCGTCTTAAAGTGAGAGGTAAAAGTTATCCATGATGACAAACAGCTGGGCACGGTGGTTATCAAAATCATCCAACCGTTGCAGCGCGGCGGCACGGTCGCCACGGTGCAGGGCATCCAGCACGCGTTCGGCGAGATTACGTAACGCTATGCTGCCCGCATAGAGGGCTTCAAACTTTTCGTTGCCGGCAAACTGGGGCTTCGCTTCGTTTTCCAGCCAAGCATAATAGTCACATTTGTCGGTTAATTTATCCCCTAACTCAAGGTGGGACATGCGGCCCTCAATGACCTGCCCGAGCATGTTGACCCAATCGAGCGCGCTGGATTTAAAGCAGTCGGTGTCAAAAACCTTTTCCGCAATCTGTAACTCTTGATGGGAGTTGTTTAGGGCGGTACTGGTGGCGTACACGGTGTTGGTTAATTTGCCCAAATACTCCACGGTACGGCGTAGATAGGTGGCTAATTGGAAGGCCCGTTGCATCTTGTCACCGCCCGAAGCCTGCTGCGTCTGCTGAGCAAAGGCGTTGACCGATTGAATAAATTGGTTAGCCTCTTCGGTCTGTTGGGAGACATGACCCGCCATTTTGGCCAAATTGGCGGATGCTCCGGCGATGTCGGTGGTGCCTACCGCAGCTTCGGCGGCAGAGCGGGCTACCTCATGGGCGGCCTGCTGCAACTCTTCGGCATTGCGGGTAACCGTAGAGCCCGATTCGGATACCTTATCGACCGCTACATGAATCTGTTCCGCCGAGCGGGACTGGTTATCAACCGCCAAGTTAATATTGGCGTTGATCTTGGTAATATGCTCAATGTTGCTATTTACTTCTCGTGAAATAAGGTCAGCCTGGTTGGTGTGTCCCTGAATCTCTTCAACCCGCTTAGAGATCAATTTGGTGGCGCTGGCGGTCTGTTGGGCCAGCTCTTTAACCTCGTTGGCGACCACCGCAAAGCCCTTGCCCGCCTCACCCGCCCCAGCTGCTTCAATCGAGGCATTCAGGGCCAGCATATTGGTCTGCCCTGCGATGGCGTTGATGATATCCACCACTTTGCCAATTTCATGGGCCGATTCGGTTAAATCATTCATGGCATTGCGGGTGTTTTGAGCTTGGTTCGCGGCTGTGGTGGAAGCCGCATTGGCCTGTTCACACAGGCTGCGTATCTGATTTTGATTTTGCGCCAGTTCAGAAATGGCATGTACAACGGTACTCACTTCGTCATCTACTCGCCGCAAGCTGGTGTTTACCTGCTCAATATTGGCGTTCATCTGCTCGGCGGCGGCGGCCATGGTGTGGACATTTTGGCTGGCGATTTCAGCAGAGTCGGCAATACCGCCAATCTCACCGGTGAGTCGGTTGATGTCCGCCGCAATGCCCTGAATACGCACGCTGGCTTGGGAGACCGAATTTTGCATTTCGGAGAGCCCTTGCCCCATTTTTTGGTTATCCTGGGCCAGCTCTTGGTTGATGGTATGTGCCTCTTCGGCGTCATTACGCAAGATCTGTTGCACATATTGCAATTGGGCGACACAGACGTTTAGGGTGGTGGATTGTACCTCAATGGTATCGACTGTGCCGGTCAGATTGTCGGTCATGTGGTTGACCTGGGTGACAATCTCATCCAGCTCATCCTGGGCATCCACCGTGGCGTGGCTGGTGGTGATACGGTTGGTAAGATCGCCGTCGGCCAGCACATGCAGGGCACGGCTAATATGGTTTAAAGGGCAGGTTAAGGTGCGCCGTAACATGAAGCCCAAGAGGGCCAAAAAGGCCAAGTTGGCGGCGATCAAGACCAAGAGCGCCTTTAACTTGGTGTCGGCTATTTTGCGCTCGACCTCCTGGAGGGAGGTGGTAATCTGAAACACACCGCGAATCCGTTCTTCTGGGTCGTGGCAACTGTGGCACTGGGGCTGGTTAAAGAGTGGGCTTAGGATGGTGATGAGATTTTCCCCATCGGGGCTGGTCTCCCGGATAAAACGGGCGTGGTCGTCGGTCTGCTGGAGCACCTCTTTAAAAATGGCCTCGCCCTGTGCGCCAAGGGGAATAGGGGTGTCGGATTCAAAAGCATCCTCATCCTGGGGGGGCATGTTGGTGATGCTGTTGGTGGCTCGCGCGATAAAGCTTTCGCGCTCCTCCCCCTCCAGCCCCTCTTCGTCGGCTTTTTCAGCGGCACTGTTGATTAAGTCTTCACGAGAACGGTAAAAAGCCAATGAGCGATCAGTGCGCAAAATGCGGAACGTTTTTAGCCCTTTAACCTGTTTAAAGTTGGTTTTGTAATCATGGGCAATGCTGGAGCTACCCGCCAGCATGATGGTTTGCAGGCCCAGCTTAGCCCCCTCGGCGAGCTGTCGAATGCCCCCCTCGTGCTGCTCCAGCAGGCTTTTTTCCATAGTGTGGATGACAAAACCGCCCATCCCCAGCAAGCTGATGGTCCCTATAATGCCGACCACCACCAGGATTTTTAAACCGACCTTTTTTTGCACAATGGCAAACATGGGCAATCCGAAAAGTTGTGTTTTAACAGGATTGGGCAACGCATTCGCGATCTTAAAAGGGAAGGCGAGACTTCTTCAATAGAAGTGCGAGACCCAATGTGCACTACCCATTCAACAGTCTGTGCTTTTTGCAAGAGTGCGGACTGTAGCTTGGCGCTCTTACTGGGCTGACGCTGTTAGCGGGGCCGCTCCAGGAGCGCACCATTCTGAGTGGCTAACTTGCCGCCGAGTGTGTTAGACAGATTGGCTGACGATTGGTTGGGTGCGCCAATGTCGTCGCTGACCGGATGGACGCCTTAATGAAATCGCAGCGTGACTCTCCATTTAATGTAGCCAATAGTGAGATTAGATCTCAATGAAATTATGGTGAGAGGTTAGAAAAAGTGGCAAAATTGTCTGAATAATTGAACACATAAAATATCAATTCTGTTATGGGGATGAACTGTTTTACTTGAGAGTGCCACGCAGGGCTCGGTAAGCCGAGCGAAAACCCGCAAAAAGTTAAACATGCTCGTTTACTTTGAGGGTAGAGGGGCTGGCGGTTCTTGCAAAGACGGTTTAACCAGTGAATACCGTCGTGGAGGGCTTACTGCCCAATCTTTATAGGGTCGGCTATGAGCGACCGCGTTGATGCTGCTCCCAGTAGCGCTTAACCATGTGCAACAGCAGCAGTGAGCCGTCGAGTAGCACGATCATAAGCACAGAGATGGTGGCGATTAAAAAAAAGCTGCTCATAAATTCAAACATCATGGCTTCCCCATTAATGGTTGTTTCGTCAGCGAATAGGGTGAGCTGTGTGGAGGTGTGTCGCAAGTTGCATGGCGGTTCGTGGTATGGATCATTTCGTGCAGTAATCCACACAATAATCTAATAAAAAAATACGCAAAAAATGAGCCAAAATTAACGAACGGTGTAAACCAGCCCGAAAACCAATCAAACCGCAGGTCGCCTAAGCAGATAAGGCGTGGTACGCTGGCCCATCAAGGGGGAACCGCTAGGACGAGGGCGCAGCCGCTTACTGGGGCTTGGGGTGGCTAAAAGCGTCTCTCGTGAAGAAATGGACCCATTTAAGCGTGGCCATGATAGGCTAGCCGCGGTTGGAGGTTGAAAAAAAATGGTGCGAAGGGTTTAATCGAGGCTTTCCTCACTATGGGTGGCGTAGGAGCGTGGACATTGAAAAAGTTAATTTCACTTATACTGTTTGCGTTGAGCATGCTGATGGTGCCATCGTCACAGGCTTCTTTCATTGGTGAAAGTTTGGACATGGATCTCCCTGGGGAGATGGCCAACGCAGGTAAAGAGGGTAAAGGGCTGGTGGTTATGTTCCACTATAGTGGCTGCCCTTTCTGCGACAAAATGCGCCAGCGGGTTTTTCCTGATCCCGCAGTGGTGGCCTATTACAGCCAGCATTTTGTGCTGTTAGAGACCAATATTCGGGGGGATCTTGAGATGGTTGCCCCCAATGGTGAGGGGATGAGCGAAAAACAGTGGGCCCATAAGATGCGCATCCGTGCCACACCTGTCTTTCTGTTTTTTGATGCCGAGGGCAAAGAACGGCTTAAATTGACCGGCTATCAGGCCCCCAACGTCTTTATACAAGCAGGTCGGTATGTGCAAGAAAAAGGGTGGGAAAAGGGCTCCTTTGTACGCTGGCTGCGCCAGTCGGGGTCATGAGTGTGATGGGGCGCATATTTATGATAGGGTTGCTGCTGTGTTGGCCGTTGGGGGTCGCTGCTGAGACCATCAAGCTTGATCTGGCGGCACTTATCCAAGAGGCCCGTCAGCATAGCGATCCTCGTGTTGCGTTGGTGCAGGCCAAGGCACGCGGGGCTGAGGCGGCCTTGGCTGCGGTAGAGGCCGCCAAACGGGCGCGTTTGAACCTTGAGCTGCAGGGCAAACGCTTTGAAAGCCATGATGAGAGCAGCCGCCGCACCGATTATCAAACGGTGTTGGAGGTCAAACAGCCTATTCCACTGTTTGGGCGGCAGCAGGCCAACGAGCAGGCAGCCAGCCAACAGCAGCAGCGTGCGCAATGGGAAATCGTCCAGGCGCAGGCCGATTTTGTGGTGGAGGTCATTGAGCGCTACTACCAACTGCACGCCTCGGAGTTGGCGGTGCAAAATTTGGATGAGGCGCATGCCCTGGCCTATGTACGATGGGATCGTGCCAAAGAGCTGTTGGCACTGGGTAAAACCGATGAGTTGGAGGTTGCCCAGTGGTTGGCGCAAGTCGAACGGACGCGGCATAAGCTCTATCAAGCCCGCAGCGAAAATCGGATGGTGCGGGGGCGGCTGGCGCTGTTGACGGGTCATGCGGTTTTGGAAAATCTTATTCAACCCCCCAAAGCGCCGGCCAAATTTCCCACTGAGTTTGAAGAGCAAGCGCTGTTTCAATTCGTGATGCTTAATAATCCCCGTGCCCGTGCGGCCAATTTGGCGGTAGCCGCCGCCCGTGCTAAGCAGCAGGCAGTGGGCTTTACCCCAGATTTTAACCTGTTTGCACGGGTTGGTCAGAGCGCCCGCCCATTGAGCGGGCGCGACCGCTGGGCGGTGGGGTTAACGCTTTCGTTGCCGTTGTGGAGCGGCGGGGCGCTGGATGCCCAGCAGCAGCAAGAGGCCGCATCGGTAGATACCGCATTAGCGCAACAGGAGGCGCTTCAGCAAACCTTGCAGTTGGCGCTGAAACAGCGCCTCAATGAGATTGCGGATGCCAAACAGGGGTTGATTGCAGCCGGAGCCAGCCTGCGTTGGGCTCAAGCTAACCTGCTCAAGCGGCAGAGCCTCTATCAGATGGAGCGGGTAGCAACCCTCGGGGATGCCATGGTGGAGCAGACCCAGGCCGAGGCCGATCAGGTGCGCGCCTATGGTGCCTATTATGGCGCAGCCGCCCAGCTGGCCGCGCTCATGGGGGATGCTCCAGAAGCGGCTTTGCAGGCCGATTATCTGGTGCAGTTAGCGGCGCGAAGCGGTCAAGAACACGATTCGTCAAAGGCGGGTTTTACCCCGCCATCCGGCAGTGGCTATGGGGATAATCATGTTGCGCAATAAAATCTTTACCGCCGTAGCGGGCGTGTGGCTAACCTTCTCTGTGGCCCACGGGGCGGAGCGCCAATTAAGCTTTGCGGTGGATGGTGTGGTGACACGACTGTTGGTTAAACCCGGTATGCAGGTGCAGGCGGGTACTCCCTTGGCCGAACTTGATCGGCGGGTGTTCCAGGCTGAACTGGAGGCCGCGACCCAGCAGCATAAAGCGGCCACCCTAAATTATGAGCTGGCGCAACAGGGCTGGCAGCGGCTGCGTCAGTTGTATGATGATCTCAATGCCTCTAAGCAGGAGTTGGAAGAGGCCCAACTGCTGCTGGCCCGTGCCAAGGCCGAACAGGCTGCCACCCACCGGGATCTTACCCTTGCGCAGTGGCGTCTGGGTTACAGCCAGCTTGTGGCCCCAACGGCAGGGCGCATCCAAGCGATCCCTGGATTTGTCGGGCAGGTGCTCAATGCACAGAGCGGTATGGCACCGGTAATTATCCTGGAAACCAACATAAAAGAGTGAATTGAGTCCGTATGTCTTACCAAGATGCAGGGTTCTGTTATCACTGTGGTCTGCCCATTGCCGACGGCTTGGAGATTAAGCTGGAGCATGAAGGGGTGGTGCGTCACTTTTGTTGTACCGGCTGTAAAACCGCGTTTCGGCTGATTCAAGATGCGGGCCTGCAAGAGTTCTACAAACGCCGCGACCCTCAACAGAGCGGTGGGCGTCCCCAAGAGCGGGAGCTCTCTTATTTACACGCTTTTGATAATGTGGAGTATCAAAAGCGTTATGTGCATGAGTTGGAAGATGGCAGCCAGGAGATTCATCTGTTGCTGGAAGGCATCCATTGTGCGGCCTGTGTTTGGCTGAACGAAAAAGTATTGAGCAATCTACCGGGCGTGATAGAGGCTCGGGTCAATTTTTCCACCCATCGGGCGCTGCTTAGGTGGCGGCGGGATGTGTTGCCCCTTTCAGAGGTGATTGAGGCGGTGCGGCGCATTGGCTACAAAGCCGAGCCTTATGACCCCGAAAGTGGTGAAAGCTCACACCGCAAGCGGGATCGGGATCTGCTGTTGCGTATGACGGTGGCCGGTTTTGGGGCGGGCAATGTTATGTTGATCGCGGTGGCCCTCTATGCGGGCTACTTTAGCGGTATTGAGGCACAATATAAAAATTTTCTGCATCTAATCTCTCTGCTTATTGCAACCCCTGTGGTGTTTTTTGCGGGCTGGCCGTTTTTGCGGGGTGCCGTCAATGGGCTGCGGGCGTGGCGCTTGACCATGGATCTGCCCATCGCCCTGGGTGCCATCATCACCTATAGCTACAGCGTCTATGTTACCCTGCGCATGGAGGGCGAGGTCTATTTCGACTCCGTCACCATGTTTCTGTTTATTCTGCTTACCGGGCGTTATTTGGAGTCGGTGGCGAGACGCAAGGCGGCTGGTGCCACGGAGCGGCTTATCAGCCTGGAGCCGCGCACGGCGGTGGTACTGCGCGGGGGTGAAGAGGTGACGGTGGCCCTGCGTGAGGTCGCCATTGGTGAGCATGTGGTGGTGCGTCCGGGCATGCAGATTCCCTTGGATGGCTGCATCATTGATGGGGTGAGCGCGGTGGATGAGTCCATGCTCACCGGGGAGAGCATGCCGATCCCCAAAAAAGCGGGAGATCGGGTGCCCGGAGGGGCGATTAACCTGGATGGTGGTTTTACCATGCGCGTAACACGGGTGGGGCAGGATTCCGCCATCGCCCGGATTATTCGCATGGTGGAACGGGCGCAAGCCTCACGACCCCCCATCCAAACCCTGGCAGATCGGGTGGCAAGCTGGTTTGTGGCGGTCATCCTACTGCTGGCCAGCGCCAGTTTTGCCTTTTGGATGTGGTTTGATCCCTCGCAAGCCTTGGAAAACACCGTTGCCTTGCTCATCATAACCTGCCCCTGTGCGCTGGGTTTGGCGACGCCGGCGGCCATTGTGGTGGCGACGGGCGTGGCCTCGCGCAATGGCTTGCTGATTAAAGGGGGCGAGGTTTTGGAACGGTTAGCCAAGGTTTCGCAGGTGGTGCTGGATAAAACCGGTACCCTGACCACCGGCAAGCCGAAAGTGACGGCGCTGCTGCCCCAGCCGGGGGTCACCGCGCAGCAGTTGTTGAGCTGTGCGGCCAGTTTGGAACGTCTCTCTGAGCACCCCTTGGCCGCCGCTATTGTCGCGGCCGCCAAAGCGCAGGAACTGACCATTTTGCAAGAGGGCGTGACCCTTAAAAACTATCCTGGATTAGGCGTTGTGGGCCGATGGGCGTCCACGACCGCGGTGATAGGCCGGGTTGGTTTTGTGCAAGAGTATGCAGGTATTGAACTGCCAATGGAGGATGCTGAACAGGCTGTTACCCGCGTTGCCGTGGTGGAAAATGGGCTGTTTTTGGGTTGGATTGAACTGGCGGATGATCTTAAGTCCGACGCTTATCATGCGGTATCGCGTATCCATGAAATGGGTATGAGCACGCTGCTTTTGTCAGGGGATCATGCGGCGGTGGTGAAAAGGGTTCGTCAACAGGTGGGTGCGCAAGGGGGCATTGGTGGCGTACTGCCCGGGGACAAGGAACAGCAGATCGCCGCTTTGCAAGCCGATGGTAGCGTGGTTGCTATGATCGGGGATGGCATTAACGATGCCCCAGCAATGGCACGCGCCGATGTGGCGGTGGCGGTGGCCAACGCCTCGGATATCTCCATGGAAACCGCCGATGTGGTGTTGCTTAATCCTCGTCTGGAGACCGCTGTGGATGCCATGGCGCTCTCCCGCGCTACCATGCGGGTCATTAAGCAGAACCTGCTTTTCTCACTGGCTTACAATGGCATTGTGATACCCTTGGCGATGGCGGGGCTGGTGCTGCCCATCGTGGCGGCTGTGACCATGCCGGTCTCTAGCTTGATTGTGGTGGGGAATGCACTGCGGCTTAACCGTATGGCAAAAGGTTTGAACGCAGGGAAAGATTGAAGTTAGGGGTGAATATCGACACTCTAAAATATAAAAATGTTGAGTAACTGATGGATATTATTCACCCTGAAAAAAAACAGCCGAAAAAACGTAAAAAAAGCGGCATGATTTTTACAATTCCTCCTTGTTCTTACAGTGAAATCTTCATATAGTAGCACTGTCGAGAAGGTCGGGGGGATGAGAGGTTCGGGTTTACTGAATGGAAGTCATCTTTATCCTTTTGCCGCTGGGTATCTTCATTGCTCTGGGTTTTCTGGGGCTCATGATCTGGTCTTGGAAACAGGGGCAGTTTGATGATTTGGAAGGTCCCGCTCACCGTATCCTCTATGATGACGATCAGGATATGATTCCCCGCGCCGATGAGAAAGCCAAAAAAGGCACCATTGAGCCAAAATAAAGGGGGACGTTAGGGGGTTGTTTCAAGAGCATGCTGAGACGTGTTTTTGAGACAGCCTCCAGCGGATAATAGGTCGAATCATGAGGTCAGCGGGTTTGCACGCACGTATAACGATAATCAGATTCATCGCACGCTCTTAGACCCCATTTTTGGGGTTTTTTCATGCCCGGAATTTGCGCATCAACCAGCTTTGGCGCTGCTCATCACCGCTTATAACATAGTTCAGCAGGGCATCGTTATAGAGGGTCCACTGCATGCGCTGTTTAATGCCATAATCCCCACAAAAAAGGACTCGATCCCCATCAAACAGCGGACAAGCTGGAGGCGGTAACACCATGCAGGAACCGTCGCTACGGCGAATAAACAGGGCCAGCATGGGCAAGGTGTGTTCACGCTGTCGGGGGTTGCTCTGTACATGGGCTAGGGTGATGCTTTGACCACGATCCAGTTGAAGGATAATCGCCGGGGTCTGCGTGGCGTTGATCTCCACATCCCACACATCGGGTACCGTTTCGCCGGCAATACCTGCAATACGGCTAACCGTCTGGTTGGCCCACTCATTATCCATCTTTTCGACTTCACGCAAAAAATCTCTGACCAAGGGTAGGGTGAGCAGCAGGCGTACCTCGCGAGCGAGAATTTCACTGCTCTGCATGACCAAATCAGCCCCGACCTTTTGAAAAAGTTCTCTATTATAGCGTCGGTTTTCCCGCGTTACCACAAACAGGTTAGGGTTCATCTCAAGTGCTGTCATAACAATGGAAAGATTGTTGGTGTCATTTTCCGTACCAGCAACCAAGCCAACCGCAGTTTCGATACCCGCTTTATGCAGGGTATCGTGATCGGTACCCCAGCCCTGAATACTGCCAGGTGGGCTATGGGTTCCCTCGGGGTCCACCTCAACTGTGACCACAGTGATGCCCTGGGTGGTTAAGCGGGCGTGCATGGCTTGACCAAATTGACCAAAACCGCAAAGTACCCATTTTCCCTTTGGCGGAAAAATGGGGTCGGGCAGCGGTGCGCGAGAGATGGCTGCCAACCAATTGTAAAGTGTGTAGACGCCTGGTTTATCCAGGGCAAGACTTAACCGGCTGGAAAAGGTCAGGTAGGGATCAATGATATGGTCCGTACCAAAGGAGGCCATATTCTCTTCATAATCGGGGCGCTCACCACGACAGATCACCGGCAGCTTTGGGTTGAGCAGTTTGCTGGTAATGGCAATCTTTAGGTTAACCTCATCTTTATCCGTCATGGCCACCACCCCCTTACACCGGGGGTGTTCGAGCCCTGCCAGCTTTAGGGTATCTGGCATAGTGGCATCGCCATAGAGCGCGGGTACATCCAATTGATAATCGGTGAGGTTCAAGCGATTGATGGCCGCTTCTTTCTGATCTAAAACCACAGCATAAATGCCACGGTTGGTAAGGGCACGTACCAGTGCGGTACCGGTATCCCCAAAACCGCACAAAATATAAAAGGGTTCGCCCAAATGACGCACCATGCTGCTAAATTTTAATTCGACCAAGGCCCGTCTAAAGGCGGCGTCCTGCATGATGTTGATAATCGACCCAATGGCATAAAGCCAGGAAATTACATTGAGATAGATGCAAAATATCCCCCACAGACGCTGTGCCTCGGAAAAGGGGTAGGGGATCTCCCCAAAACCAATGGTGGTAGCCATATAGCTTACGTAGTAGGTCGCATGGAAAAAGGACATCTTCCACGGATTGCCTTGATCATCCACACCAGGAATCAAGGTCATGCCTAAAATAGCTATGGCATAAGTACCCAGCAGCAGCAGCAATGGAAACCGCATGCGCCGAAAAATCTGATAGTAGATGCTTTTTAAAATCATGGCATTAACGACGCAGCATAACGACCTCAATCACCAGGATGGTGACAGAGATCACATTTGCAAGCAGCGCTCCGCTGGCTAAAGAAACAATGCCCGCCATGACGCCTTCTTGACCAAACGTCATAGAAATATGGGCGCTGTACCCCCACATAATGGCAGCGGCAAAGAGCTGTAAATCGGCGACAAAGCTAGTGGCCAGCAGAGCGGCCCCCATCTGTGAGCGGTCACCAAATTTTAGAATCGTAGCAACCAGGTTGACCACAATGGTGGCAAATAACTCATAAACGTGATGGTGTGAAGGATTATCAATATCCCCGAGGCAAAAGCCAAAATTTAGAGTAAGGGCCAACACGATAAAAAAGCCAAAGATCACCTTATCTAAATTCATGGGGCGCGCTCCTGCCGCAGAGAAACCATACCGTGGATAAACGACCTACAAAGTGCAGGTCTCCTGTTGCTCAGATCGGTAGAAGAGGGGGTAAACTTGAGCACTGATTAGATAAACCCGAGGGATGATCCGCCTAAGCAGATGAGCACAGACGCCATAAGGCCAGGTGTTAGACCAGGGTAGAAATCCCACAGCAGCGTTCCCACCGCGTTCAAAATATTTAGGAAAAGGGCCTTTTGCACACCAATGTGGGGGCCAGCACCTCTGTAAATAAAAAGCCCCCCTTTAGGGGGAACGCCGTTGGCACGTTGTTCCAGGAGCCACATCATCGGTGCAAGGCGATTATAACAATAAAAGCAAACGCCTGGGGGCAGAACAGAAAAGAAAAAAGCCCCGTCCACAGGACGGGGCTTTTTTTACTCAACACGGTTCCCCTAACAGCAGGGTTCCATTAGGTGGCCTTACTGACCGCCACCCAAGCCATGCACATAAATGGCCAGCTTTTTGATATCCAGGGGGGTAAGCTGCTTACCAAACCCTTGGAAACCTTCACCCCATGCGGGCATCTTACCATTACGGCCATAGGCGATGGTCTTGTAGATAACATCGCGTGAAGAACCGTACAACCAGATCGCATCCGTCAGGTTAGGCGCACCCACACTGTCATCAATCTCTTCACCATCGGCTTTACCCTTGAGGGAGCCTTTGGCATCGTTACCATGACAGGTGTAGCAGGAAGCATCGCCATTATACAGAGCTTTACCCTTAGCAGCTGCTGCGGCATCATGATCCATACCAGAGAGGCTCATAACATAGTCAACCAGACTATTGACCTGAGCTTCGCTAAAGGAGCCACCAGCAGATTCCAAGTGAATCGGCATGATACCACCGCGACCATTGTTAATGGTCTCGCTGATGTTGGCCAATTTACCGCCATAGATCCAGTCGTCGTCGTTTAGAACAGGGAACCCAGGGGTATTGTTCTGACCAGCCTGACCATGACAAGGACGGCAGTTGTCACCAAAGATCGCTTTACCAGCGGACTCAGCATAAGCTTTCAGACCGCTATCCTTAACAATATCGTTCAGGCTCATGCTGTCAATCTGTTCTTCATAAACAGCGCGGCCTTGTTTCGCTGCGGCCAACTCTTCACGCAGCTGTGTGTGCATGGTCCAACCGAGGGTACCACGGGTGGCACTCTCGCTCATGGGCCAAGCTGGGTACAGAATCCACCATACAATCGACAAAGCGATGGTAAAGTAGAAGGTGTAGAGCCACCAAGTTGGCAGCGGGTTGTTAAGCTCCTGAAGGGGATACCCCTCTTCATCGTCCCACTGGTGCCCGGTGGTGGATACGCTTTTGTTCTCTTCAGACATGAACGTCTCTCCTTTGGTTAGCCGGTGGGGCGCGATTAATAGCGTTCCTGATCTTTATAGTTGGTGAAGTCCACAAGGGTTCCCAACATCTGCAGATAGGCCACCAGGGCGTCCAGTTCGGTGATCTCACCAGCCTTGCCATCGAAGTTATCAAAGGCAACCTTGTTACCATAGCGAGTTGTTACACCGTCGGTGTTACTGTCAGGAGTAGCCTGAGCTTCCAGGTCTGCTTTGGCATTGGCGATCATATCTTCGGTGTACATGGTCTCACCATAGGCGATGCTATGGGCGGTGTTCAGAGCATTCATGCGACCGGTGATGTTACCATACTCAAGCTTGGATTTCTCAAGCCAGGGATAGTGGGGCATCACAGACTCAGGCACAACGGACTGAGGTTTACGCATGTGGGACTGGTGCCAGAGGCTGGAATATTTGCCACCAACGCGGGCCAGATCAGGACCGGTCCGCTTGGAAGCCCACTGGAATGGATGGTCATATTTGGACTCAGCAGCCAAAGAGTAATGACCATAGCGCTCCCACTCGTCACGGAAAGGACGAATCATCTGGGAGTGACAGTTGTAGCAACCTTCACGAACATAAATGTCACGACCGCGCAGTTCCAGTGGTGTATAGGGACGAATGCCTTCCACTTTTTCAATGGTCTTATCGATCCAGAAGAGTGGGAAGATCTCAATGATGGCACCGATGGAGATAACAATCACCACCAAGATGCTCATCAACGGGATATTTTTCTCAATTGATTCATGTTTCACCGTTTTGACTCCTTATCGATCTCGTTCCCAAGTGGTGATTAGGCGGTAGCCGTGGCAGCTTCACGAACACCCTGGCGGATGGTCTTGAAGACGTTAAAGGCCATAATCAGCCCACCAATTAAGAACAAGAAACCACCAAAGGCACGCATCACATAGTAAATGTGCATGGCGTCAACGGTTTCAGCGAAAGAGTAGACGAGGTTGCCATAATCATCATAGGCACGCCACATCAGACCCTGCATGATACCGGAAACCCACATGGAGACAATGTAGATCACCACACCGATGGTCGCCAGCCAGAAGTGCAGGCTGATTAAAGCGGTGGAGTAGATGCGGGTGTTCCACAATTTGGGGATCATGTGGTAGAGCGCACCAAAGGAGATGAAAGCAACCCAACCCAAAGCACCCGAGTGAACGTGACCAACGGTCCAATCGGTGTAGTGGGAAAGAGCATTGACCTCTTTGATGGACATGATGGGACCTTCAAAGGTGGACATACCGTAGAAGGAGAGCGAAACCACCATGAAACGGATAATGGGGTCGGTACGCAGCTTGTCCCAAGCACCAGAGAGGGTCATGATCCCGTTGATCATACCACCCCAAGAGGGCAGAATCAGCATCAGCGAGAAGGTCATGCCCAGGGTACCGGTCCAGTCAGGCAGTGCGGTGTAGTGCAGGTGGTGCGGACCAGCCCAGATGTAAAGGAAGATCAGCGCCCAGAAGTGCACAATGGAAAGACGGTAAGAGAAAATGGGACGCTCAGCCTGTTTGGGGATGAAGTAGTACATCATACCCAAGAATGCCGCCGTCAGGAAGAAGCCCACCGCGTTGTGACCGTACCACCACTGAATCATCGCGTTTTGCACACCCGCGAAGATGGGGTAGGATTCGGTCAGGCTCACTGGTACCTGTAGGTTGTTGCCCAGGTGCAACACCGCAACGGTAATGATGAAGGCCAGGTAGAACCAGTTTGCCACAAAGATATGCTTATCCTTACGCTTGGCAAGAGTCCCTACATAGTTGATAAAGTAGGCAACCCACACCAAAGTGATGAGGATATCGATGGGCCAGATGGTCTCGGCGTACTCTTGCCCTTGGGTGAGACCCAAAGGATAAGTGATTACGGCCAAAACGATCACGGCGTTCCATCCCCAAAATGTAAACCAGGAGATGGTGTCTGAGAACAGACGTGCCTTACAGGTACGTTGGACCACATAATAACTGGTTGCGAACAGTGCGCTACCACCAAAGGCGAAAATCACGGCCGAGGTGTGCAGTGGACGCAACCGTCCAAACGTAATGTAAGGGATTTCTGCGTTCAGTGCGGGAAATGCGAGTTCCCAAGCGATGAAATCCCCGAGTAAAAACCCGACGATCGCATACACAACTGTCATAACACTGAACCATTTGACAATTGTATAATCGTACTTCTCTGTCGCTGTTGTTGATTGCGCCACGGCAACGCTCCTTTGAAGTGGAGTGGACGTGAAAACCCAAGTTCCCCGCCGTCATCCTGTCCTAATGATTGTTCAACTGTGGATTCCTACCATGTTTAAATAGACCAAATCAAGCTGATATGTGGCATTTCACACACTTTCAATCAAAAAACAGTTGCTTGCCCTGTATTTTGATAGTCAGCGTCAATGAAATGCATTGCATCTGTTCAATTTTCTTTACGGTACCATTATGGTAGAGTTTGCGTGTGGTTACGAAACGGGCAAAATTGTCGATAGACTGGCGGTTTGCTCATCTACTCCCTCTTTAAATAGAGATTCAGTATTGACGGCTAGCCAGAAATAAGCCACTTTCGGCTAGCCCCTATCATACGAATAAACCAGTGAGGTTAGCCCATGTCAGGTGCAGCAGAGAACGAGTCCCTATATCAAGACTGGAAAAAACTCTACCCCCGTTATCAAAAAGGCTTTTTCCGCAGTATTCGCTGGGCCCTGTTGGTCATCACCTTGGGTATCTACTATTTGTTACCTATGCTGCGTTGGGAGCGGGCCGGCAATTTACCCGATCAAGCGGTGTTGTTTGACCTGCCAGCCCGAAAATTTTATATTTTCGATCTGATTATTTGGCCGCAGGAGATTTTTCTCCTCTCGATGCTGCTGTTTTTGGCAGCGATTGCCCTGTTTTTTGTGACATCCTTGGCTGGGCGGGTGTTTTGTGGCTATTTTTGCTTCCAGACCGTTTGGACAGATCTTTTTCTACTTGTGGAAAAGCTGTTTGAAGGGAATCGCAAAAAACGTATGAAGCTGGATGAGGGGCCTTGGACAGCGCATAAGTGGGCCATCAAAATTGCCAAACATGCGACTTGGATGCTCATAGGCGTACTGACCGGCGGTGTCTTCGTTTTTTATTTTGCCGATGCACCTACACTGATGGGCCAGTTTATTGATGGTACAGCGCCCTTTCCCGCATGGTTTACCATGGGCTTTTTGGCGTTGACCACCTACACCATGGCCGGTTTTGCCCGTGAGCAGGTCTGTATTTACATGTGCCCCTATGCCCGTTTCCAGGGTGCCATGTTTGATGAAGATACCATTATCATTGCTTACCACAATGAACTGGGGGAGCCCCGCGAATCCAACCGTCGGGTGCGCCAGGAAAACCCAGATCAAGTGGGTTGGTGTATCGACTGTAATGAGTGTGTCACGGTCTGCCCAACCGGTATTGATATTCGTGATGGTCAACAGTATCAATGTATTACATGTGGTATGTGTATTGATGCTTGTGATGATGTGATGGCCAGTTTGGCTAAAGAGGGGGAAGCAACTCCGCCACGTTTGATCCGTTATACCTCTTTGGTTGAGATTAAGGGTAAAAAGCCGCGCTTTCTTCGTACCCGTACGCTGGTCTATCTTGCCTTAATGGCCATTGGCATTGGGGCTATGGCTGGCTACTTTATGTTGCGTGAACCGACCCATTTAAATGTGATCAAGCATCGTCAGCCTGTCTATATCATGCAGTCTGATGGTGGTGTGCAAAATAACTACACCATTCGCATCTTGAATATGACCACAGATACCCAGCGCTACACCGTTAGCCTGACCGGTCTTGAGGGTGTTTCCTTGAAGTCCGATACCGCAGATGGTTATGATGGCCAAGGCAATCCCTACTTCGATGTCGGTTCAGGTAAGGTTGTTCCCCACAAACTCTTTGTCAAACAGCCCCGCAAGTTGGGTAAACCTGGGGCTCAGGAGATTGTGTTCACGATGAAGGCTGCGGATGCGTCGGGCGGAAGCAGCAGCTACAATTCTGTCTTTATGAGGCCGGAATGAGTCATACAGAAGAGAAACTACCCTGGTATGCTGGGGGTTGGCCCTGGGCCATAGCTGGTGTGGTGATGGCCGTTGCGGTTATTGGCGTCAACTTTTACATGTGGTACTCTGGTAGCCAAAGCGCAACCGGGTTGGTCATCGAGGGGCGCTTTAAAAAGGGTATGACCTACGACAAAGAGATGGAGCAGTATAAAAACCAGGTGGCGTTGGGTTGGAAAATTACCCAGGATAGCAGCCAGTTGATGCTCAATCAGGAGCGCCCCCTGACCATCACTGTGTTGGATAAAACGGATCAACCCATCCAGGGGGCTCACGTTCAGGGTTCGCTCATACGTCCGATTGGGGCTGGCAGTGATGTGAATTTCATGCTGGCAGAGTCTAGCCCAGGGGTATATGTTGGTCTGGTTACGCCCCATCTCATCGGCTCTTGGTATGTTCAAGCGACCATTACACGGGGTGACGAATTGTATGTCTATAAAAAGAGAATTCAAGTGGTGCGCTAAAGTGCCATTTGTAGCGTGTAGTGAAGGAGCAGTAACATGCCAGATAGTTTGATTTCCTTGAGCAAACAGGTGGGCTTGGTATGGTTCTTCCTGGCTTTCATTGGAATTGTGGCTTGGGCTTATTGGCCATCGAACAAAAAGAAGTTGGATGAAGCCGGCAAAATTCCTTTCGATGATGCGGAAGATAAAAAACTGGAGCCGTAAAGGCGACAAGTGTGGCAAAAAAAAAGAGGGCCCTTGACGGGTCCTCTTTTTTTTGCCCGATGTGTGCCATAAGGCTTGGCGCGTTTGGCTTGGCGTCTTGATTCGATGCGTTTGTGGGAATCCGCTTAAAACAGGATCATATGTGCAAGGTCAGACAAACAATCCCCCATAAGCCGACCCAAAGGATGGTGGAGTAAGGAGGCGATTTCTATACCAGAAGAATATGGCGTTGTGGGGTGGTATCCGTGCAGGGTATATCGGCCCATCGCTGTTGGGGGCAAACAACGTAGTAGAGGCGAAAGTGCGGAATTGTTCGGTAGGGCAGGGAGGGTGTGTTGGGTGCGGGGCACAAAGCCCCACACCCAACAAAACCTTCTATGGTGAACCCGTAAAGCGCATGACACGGGCCATGACAACATTGCCGTGTAGAAGCTTCTTCTGGGAGGTCGGGTAGACCACTTCCAGAGGGATCTGACGATTACCCATCGTGTAAAAAGTGGGACCTGTAACAGCCCACTGGACCACCAAAACAGGCTCCCGATTGACTGGGTAATGGGTCGGCAAGGCGTAGTCTGGATAGTAGATATGGTTGGAGGCTTCTCCCCGTACCACATCCGCAGCCTGGGCCTGAACACCACACACCATGAGGCTGACGGTGAGACCGGCAACCCAGGTGAATTTGCGCAACATTTTTTTAGCCTTATCCATGGCCGATCTCCAATTCAATCCTTTGAACGAGACCGTGGTGCCCAAACCTTATGGCTTAGGTGCCGCGGTAATGGGTGCTGCAACCGCCGGTTGAGCATTTTGCATATTTACCGTCATCGGCAAAACCCCAACCGGTGCGCCTTGCGAAACCATCACGGGCACCCCAACCGTGCGGTGGCGGCAGGTGTAGGTTGTGCCGAAGCGATGGCTAACGCACCAGCAACGGCCAACACAGTGGGTTTTAGAAAGCGAATCGGGTTTTTCTTTTATTCGCTCAATGGCTTAGGTGCCGCGGTAATGGGTGCTGCAACCGCCGGTTGAGCATTTTGCATATTTACCGTCATCGGCAAAACCCCAACCGGTGCGCCTTGCGAAACCATCACGGGCACCCCAACCGTGCGGTATTGCATGGTGGTCTGGGGGTAGGGCATGGATGCGGTGTAAACTTGTGCTGGTTGTGTCGCCACATAGCGCACAGGCATGGCCGGGGGCGGTACCTGAGGCATACCATAACCATACATAGGCCCTGCGGGCTGGTTGGGATGCAACAAATATTGGTTAACCCCATAACGCGGAACGTTGACCGGTTGGCTGGCGTGGTAAAGTACGCCAGCAAGAGCTAAGCCCCCAATCACAGTTGCAATACCAGCAGCATCTGCTTTGGCAGGTGCGGGTTGTGCCGAAGCGATGGCTAACGCACCAGCAACGGCCAACACAGTGGGTTTTAGATAGCGGGTCGGTTTTTTCATGGTTTTATTCTCCCAGAGTGTTAAATACGTGCCCGGTGCTAAGTAATACGAATATTTATCGGTAAATCGTCGCTGTTTGACGATGAGCACGCGTTTCTACCATCGATACATACCGTACAGGTATCGAACCGTTCAGCCAAGTATTAATGTGGCCGTTCGTATTTTTTATGGGTTCAACACCATTATAGGACGGCATGGGTGCTGAACCATACATGGCACTATTCTGTGCGGGCGCTCCGTTAAAGGTAGGGCTTACCTGCACATTATAGCTTGGATAGTTGTAGATCTGGGGCAACTGAGGCCGGGGAGGGCGTACCAGTGCGGTTTGCATGGTTAGCACCTCTACAGGCTCTTCAGCGTGGGCCACCGGCGAGGTGTAGTCCCACTTGCCACTCATTGAGGGGTCGGTGTACCACCAATAATCAATTGGATGCATCAACCCTTTGCGTAGCACCTGGGTCTTAATTAAAGGTTCCTCCTCCCCAAAGGGCAGGATATTAAAAATCGGCGCCGACAGCTGGTTAGACGATGGCGGTAGCTCACCATCAAACGCATGGGCGGCCATCGGTATGAACAGGGCCGCCGATAGCATGGCTGCGGATAATATCCGTCCGATGGTGCTCTCTTTTTGGTTGAAGGCTGGCATGTCTTTCTCCTGTTTCCCAATATTATACGAAATGGCCCGTGTTGGGCTCTTTATTTATCCTAAGTAGCGTTATCGGCACCAATCGCCGTAAAGTTGACTGATTGCGTGCTTTTGCCAGACAAAAGTGTCAAAGCCATCGGCTGAAGGGGTTATGTCAACCTTAATCTGAGGCCGTTTCTTAAGCCGACCTTTGGGTTTCGCGGGGTTAACGCTAACCGCTGCGCGTAAGCTGGGTGATCGTTGCTTGCTTCCAAGGCACTTCGCATGATGCCGTATTTTAGTTTCGCACCAGCGGAATACGGCTGCTGGTGGGGTGGGTTGGGGTATCGGCCCCAACACTGGGCATCATAGCTTGGGGGGGTTCAGCTACTGCTGGTGGCAGCGGCTTGAGCCCACGCATGGCTGTGCCTGCACTGGGTGTGGTGGCGGGAACCATTTTTTGCACCGCAGGAGGCTGTTGCCCCATGTTAGCGGCCTGCCACTGATAGGCTTGTGGGCTGCTCTGCGCTGGGGCAGGGGCTTGCCATTCGACCACCCGTTGACTGTTTTGCTGGGGCTGGTTATGAGCGGTCGCAATGGCATAAGGGTCAATGGCTTGGGTAACATAGACCGGCTGAACAGCGACTGGGTAGCTTTGCGCTTGGGGCGCATAGGCCGCAACCGTATACACTTGCTGATTCGGCACCCCATAAGCCGACTGATGGGCATAGCCATAGCTCGGTTGATGGGCATAACCATTGCCATAAACGGCTTGTGGCTGAGCATAACCATGGCCGTAACCGGCCTGGGGTTGGCCATAACCATTGCCATAAACGGCTTGGGGCTGAGCATAACCATTGCTGTAACCTTGACCATAACCCGCCGCTGCATAGGGGTTGTAAAGGGATTGGCCATAGGCATCAACATTGGCACCATAGGGATCGGTTACTTGATTATAAGAGGTTTGCGCATATGCGGCCTGAGCATAGGCCGCTTGGGCGTAAGCGGCCTGCGCATAGCCCGCAGCACCATATTCAGCTTGGCCGTAGGCTGCTTGACCATACATGGATGGCGCATAGCCCCCTTGAGCATAAGGGTTAATGCCCATCGCCCCACCCTGCCCATCATGCCCGAAAAAACCCAAATTATCGTAAACTGGAACAAAACAGCCCGTCAGTAACGGAGCAACCACCAGGGCAGGCAGCATGATCCGGCACAGTGGGCAGGATTTGCGCAACAGGTTTGTTTGGTGATTTTTCACAGTCAGCTCTCCGTCTGTTTAATAAAAAAGGCTTCATGCCTTAGTGCAACAGGATAAGCAGCACGCCTAGGTGGGTACCCCCACCAACAAGGGCGCTTTGCAGCCGTACAGATCGCTTAAAAAATCTGCTTAGTGTTTCTGGTATCGGGTACGGTTTGAAAAGAGATGAGGAAAAAATGGGTATAAAATGAAAAATTTGAGGGTTATTGGTCTTTAATAGCAAGGTCTTTAGGCGTTGAGTTTCTATTATTTACGCATGCTTGGTAAAATAGGATAGTGTTTTTGTGATAGTACGAAAAGGATGTGCAACAGATCCAACGTAAGGTGGTGTAATAGGGTTCAGCAGGTGTCTCTTTGAGGGGGTTTTTATAGAAGGGAGAGAGATAAGCCGAGCAAGTGGGCCCGGCTTGCAAAGGGTTAAGCCTATTTTTCCCGCTTGCTGGCAGGTTGGGTGGCTGTGGGTAAGGAGATGACCGCCTCAAGCCCTCCTTCGGGGCGATTCCGCAGGAGGAGGTCCCCTTGATGAGAACGGGCAATGTTACGAGCAATGCCCAGCCCCAGCCCAGTTCCCCCAGATTTGCGGTTGCGTGAGCTTTCCAGCCGTCGAAAGGGTTCAAAAACTTTTTCCAACTCCTCCTCGGGGATACCCGGGCCATCATCAGCCACCACAATGTGTAGACCGTTGCGACCGGTACCAGCCCGCACATAAGCCCGCTTACCATAGTTACAGGCATTTTTAATCAAATTATCCAGACAGCGTTTGAGGCTTTTGGGCTTTACCGTGACAGGAGGCATGGCATCGCACAAAATTTTGACCTCATGGCCCATATCGCTATGCTCAGCAAAAATTTGTTCCAACATTGAGTTAAGATCAATGGTCTCATAAGATTCACCACTCTCCATGCCACGAATAAAATCAAGAGAGCAGGCTGCCATAGACTCCATCTCCGCCAAATCGGTAAGAATTTTTTGGCGTAGGGTCTCATCCTCCATCATCTCTGCCCTGAGGCGCAAGCGGGTCATGGGGGTTTTTAAATCGTGGGAGAGTGCCCCTAATAGGTGGGTGCGTTCCTGAACGTAGCGCAAAATGCGGGCCTGCATCACGTTTAGAGCGCTAGCCGCCTGACGCATCTCACGGGAGCCCTTTTCCAACAGGGGGGGGCGTTGAATATCTCGCCCCAACGCTTCGGCCGATTTAGCCAATACCCCAAGTGGGCGTACCGCTTGGTGGACCACGTACCAAGTAATTAACAAAATGGTGCCAAACAGAATGGAGATGCTAAAGAGCAGGCGGCGTGGTTCTTCAAACAGGGTCTCCGGCAGGTTGTTGTGAAAGATAGCCCACACCCCATCGTGTAAACGTACCTGCGCCACAAAAGCCAAACCGTCGGGGAGCAGGCGTTTTTCCAGAGGCGGGGCGGGCTCAAGATCTTTGGCCGTTTGGGTAATGGCCTGTTTGGTCTTCTCGCTTTTGGGGGCTTGTGCCTGTGGCGGATAAAGCGGCGATTCAAAAGCGGGTCGAAACATGGGGCGGTCAAAGCCTGGGGGTGTCATGACCCCAGGCAGCGGCAGCGGGAAGGGCAGCCCCGGGGTGGTCGACGTCTCAATGCCGGGTGTGGTGGTGCCGCTGCGACTAAAACCGGGCAGATTAATAAAAGGGGAGCTTGGGGTAAAGCTGGTGGGGGTGCCCGCTTTGTTGCTCTCCCCCCGGTTCGTGCCCGGCTGGGCCAGCGTTTGTGGCGGAAGTGCTTGGTTATAGGGGTTATATCCATAGGGTGAATAAAAGGGGTTTCCCGCCAAGGGTTGCGCCATCGCTTGAGGCGAGCTTTCCGAGGTGCTGGGACCGGCTTGGCTTAACCCGTTATGGGGTGCCGTATAGGGTTGTCCGGCCATGGCAAGCGGGGGCTGCTGCCACATGAAAAGTGGATATAAACCCGGCGGATAATAGCCGCTTGAGGGGGACGTGGTGGTGCTCGCGCTGCGGGATGCTTGGCTTGGAGCCGGATTTGTGGGCCGCTTTGGGGCCTTCTCCTGCTGCGAGGGAGGGGCCTTTGCCAGGTTTTCGGGTTGAGCGAGGGCGTTCGGAGAGGAGGGCGTCGCTTCGGCTTGTGCGGGGTTCTCCGGGGTGGCCTCGGGTGGTTTGCTCACCATAGACGCCGGCAAACCCATCCCCTGTAATTGCAGCAAGGGTTTAGCATCTTTGCGCTGGTCCAGCACGCTAACCTGTAGGGCGCGGGTCTGTTCTAAATACCGTTCCAACAGCGCATGCACAAACTTAGCCTGGGCTGAATAGGGCGATTGGCTGAGGTTCATCTCCACTGGCGTATCGCTAAAGCGAATAAATTGGTGGGGTGTCTCCAGGGCCGAGGCCAGTCTGGTGCGTGTCTCGTTATCCAGGGGGTCCAACAACCGCACAATGGCGGCAAACCGTTCAGCGGTCTGGATGCCCCCGGCATAATAGAGGGTACGTCCACGCTCTCTCAGATAAAGCGTACCGCTAATGGCCATAGCCAGCAGGGTGCCCATCATCATAAAGAGGAACAGTCGTCCCTTAAGGCTGTACGGAAAGAGAGTCATGTAGGCGACGCTACCCCATTAAATCATGGTTTCGACCAGCACATCCAACATATAGCCCTGGCCCCAAACGGTTTTGATCATCTCTTGGGGGTCTGCGTTATCATACTGCAAGCGTTTACGTAGGCGCCCAATTTGGACATCAATCCCCCGTTCAAAAGGGGATGCCTCGCGTCCACCATAGCGCATCATAATCGCATCACGGTTGAGCAGGGTTTGGGGGTTTTGTAGAAAAATGTTAAGCAGTTCATACTCTTTACGACTTAGCGTAATGGGTTCACCATCGGGGGCCGAAAGCTTGCGCGAGGCAATATCCAAATACCAGCCAGAAAAGCGATACCCTTTAACCGGGCTGCTGTCGGATTTGGTGACCGGCTCCGAGCGCGCCCGACGCATGACGCTGTTGATGCGGGCCAGCAGTTCACGGGGATTAAAGGGTTTGGGAAGATAGTCATCGGCCCCCATTTCCAGGCCGATAATACGGTCGGTCTCTTCTACCCGTGCGGTGAGCATAATAATGGGAATATGGGCGGTGGTGGCCCCTGCACGCAGGTTGCGGGTAAGGGTTAAGCCGTCTTCACCAGGCAACATAAGGTCCATGACCACCAAATCTGGACGGGCACGGTCCATGGTTTCACGGAGTTTGCTACCATCGGGTAAGGCGCTACAGATAAAACCGTTTTGGGTTAGATAGTCGGTCAGGAGCTCCCGAATCCCCTCATCATCCTCTACGATCAAAATATGGTCCCGCTGGGGGGATCCATCTAAAGATTGTCTCATCCCAACCCTCCCAATACTTGACGTCAGCCTACGAACCAAAACAACCGTGCGGGCGCTTGTGGGGCCTTAACCGTTGCACCCCCCAGTGCTGTTCTTTTAACCACCCCATACACTTTAGCCTACGAACCAAAACAACCGTGCGGGCGCTTGTGGGGCCTTAACCGTTGCACCCCCCAGTGCTGTTCTTTTAACCACCCCATACACTTTACCCAAAATGGCACCACATCCGAAGGAGGGAAAGAGGCTAGCGGTAAAAAAAAGAGCACCATCGCCAAATTTAAAGCGGCTCAGATCGAAATAAAGGTGCCCAGCACCCAAAAAAATGCAACCGCTCCGCAGCAAATTTGCCACCACGCAACAGGAGTAAGGTTGAATGTAACCTATCTGCAACAAATTTATCAATGGTTTGAAGGATCGTAACAAAAGAAGAGATTTCATAGATTTGTTTTACATAAATCTATTTCTCATTCGACACCGTTTTGTGCCATTGTATGAACCACAGGGAGGCGGGGTAGCTTTTATGAGCCCGCTGTTTCGAAAAGGATAGCAACGGCCTAGCAAGGCTGATTTTCCATACCGTACAAGACGATTTTGAAGGAGCAGGCAATGAAGGTTACTAAAATGATCATGGGTTTGGCCACCGCCGCTGCACTGACCAGCATGGCCGTTAGCGCCCAGGCCGAAGAACAGACCGCACCAGAAGTAGCGGCGGCTCCTTACGAAGCGCAAGCCCCTTACTTTCCCGGTTACTATAACCCTTATGCGGCCTACCAGGGCATGCCCGCTACCGCAGAAGAGGGTCAAGTTCCCTTTGCACAGGCTCCCTTTAAGTTCCAAAAAGCTTTGATGGAGAGCCAGTTCTCCCTGCATCGTAAGATGATGGAAGACCAGTACATGATGCATAAAAAAATGCTGGAAAACAATGCATTCCAAGGTCCCCAAGGCGAAGAGCTGAAAAAAGAGATCATGACCCAGCAGGACAAACTGCATGCGCAAATGATGGAAAATCATGACACCATGCAAAAGCAGCTTATGGAGCAAGTCTCCACCTTGCAGGAGAAGTTCCCCCAAATGAACCAAGCTCCTCAAATGCCCAAAATGAACCAGATGCCCCAAATGTGGCAGCCCCAACAGGCTCCTTGGGCGATGCATCATGGTCCCTGGGGTATGCCCCAAGCTCCTGTAGAAACCCCCGCCGCTCAGTAATAAGGCGTGTTTGAATCTGGTCCAAGGGCCTAGGCTCTTCTGAGCGTGCCCTTGGACCGCACAATCTGCATCCCTCCTCTCGCGATTTATACTTTACGCGGCCCCGCTCCATCCCCCTGGAGTGGGGTTTTTTTATGGGCCTCGCTTGGCTATATGGACGTGCCGGGTTAACGCTTTGAGCCAATTTAGCCATGTTGGTGACCGCTTGGGGGGAGGATATGGTTGCTTTGCCAGGGGTGTGTAAGCGCGCTAACTCAATAATGATAGATCGCCTCAACCTGATTGCCCTTTTGTGAAAAGCTCAGGCTGTGGCACAACCTGTTAACCAAAGCCAAACCACAATGGCCATCAAGTGGAGGTCGGGGCGATGAAAAACCGGGGCCAGAGTCGGAGACCTGGATGATAACCGCACCATGATAAAGGGATGTCTCGTGGGTTTCGACCATACCATGTTGGTGGCGTATGACGATGTGCAGGGTGCCGTTGTCTAAACGGCGCATTGCGGAAAGCTTAGATTTTAAATGGTAATTTTCACCATTTCTGTTTTTTTGTGGGCAGGGGGGCAGCTGTAAAATACCCCAATCAATGGCATTGGTAATGAGCTCACCGACAATGGTAAAGAGACGGCTATAGTGTTGGCGTAGATTGTGGCGGATGGCTAAAATAGACATAACCTGGGGTATCAGGTCCATGGTGTTCAAGGCGTCGGGGCCAAAGGTAAGTTCCAAACTCCAGTCAGACTCCTCCACCTGGGTGTCGAGCAAGTGGGGATGCGGAGGCCTGTGCATGATTGAGGGAAGGGTCGGATCGCAAAAGAGCTCCGCCATAGAGGCGTCATCCAACTGGGAGCTGTGGCCCCGGTAGGCCCGTAGAAAATGTTGGACCATGCTCAGGGGTTCATTAAACGCGATAATTTGGCTAATGACCCGTTCTAAAGTCTGTTGACCAAAAAACTGCCCCTCACTGTTTTGCATTTCAGTCACGCCATCGGTATAAAGAAAAATGCGTTTGGGCTGGCGACTCTGATAATAGTAGCCGACGGCAAGAAAATTTTCATCCACCGTTATACCCAGTGGAATTAACGAAGATGGTGCGCGAAAACAGACACGATCTTGTTCGTAAACAAGAATATCAGGGAGCCCGGCATTCCACAGTTTGACCACGCCTCGCCCATGATCAGCTTCGCAAGCGGCCATGGCCAAAAACATGCCGGAAGGCAGCCTATCGTGTAGTTTTTGATTGATCTCCATTAATATATGGCTCAAAACACAGCCACGTTGGGTCATACTGTAAAAAATATCAGAAACCAAGGGCGCACCCAGCGCGGCGGGTAGGCCGTGACCGGTAAAATCCCCTAAAAAAATATGCTGTACACCATCGGGACGACTGGCCGCCAATAAAATATCCCCGGCGGCCCGCTCCACGCTATCCAATAAAAAGCGTAGATTATGTTCATCCAAGCGAGAAGAGTGGCGAATCCGTTCTAGGGTGTTTTCTACAAAACGGCGCTCATACGCAAGGCGATCGCGGTGTTCACGCAGTTGGATTGCCAGTTGTGTCCGTTTTAGCCAACTTTTGGTGCGGGCTAACAGTAGGGCGCGACGAAAGGGCTTGGTAATGATGTCATCCCCACCGCACTCCAGACAGTGCACCAAAAGTTCTTCGGTTTCGAGCGCGGTCATGAACAGAATGGCACACTCACTTTTGGGGTTTTGATAATGACGGATGCTGTGGGCCGCAGCAAACCCGTCCATAATGGGCATCGCCACATCCATTAAAATAAGCTGCGGTTGGTGTTGGCGGTAAAGTTCAACGGCTTGTTCACCGTGATTGGCCAGATAGAGGGGCAGGTTCAACTCAGCCAGATAGCGCTTGAGCAGTGTCTGCATGTCTAAGTCGTCATCCACCACCAAGATAGCCATGTTAGGCTCAATGATCATGCCATTACCTGTTAGGTGGTTGAATGAACAGTTGAAAATGTGCGGAGAAAATTAAGAAATGTTCCGGGTAATTATGAGCAAAAATTCCCCAGCAATTCAATAAAAGAATATGGATGAATGCCTGATTTTGGGTAAAGGCTCTATTTTGATGCTTACAGAGCGTACGGCTTAGCCTGTCTGCTGGTGGCGCGTGTGGTTAGGCGGCAAAGGTAAAGTTACTGCGCAGGCTGGGGACCCCAGGGCCAAGTTTGGCACTGGCTTGGTAAAGGTTGGCAATGGAGCGGTTAAGCGTAGGGGTGAAATCGGTTAAGGCGGTACTGTTATTGGATTGCAGGGTATATTGCTGTACGGCGCTGGTGGAATATTGCACCTGGCGACTAAGATTAGTAAGGTCTGGAAAAGTTTGGCCAAAGCCGCTGTTATAGTGAGGGGTTTCCAGTTTTTCGAGGCTGGCAAGCTCCACCGCGCGTTCAAAAAAGGTATGAAAATTTTCACTTTTGACGGCCGCCCGCCCGCGCAGTAGAGCGAGGGTGTCTGGTGTGCCACCGGCCGCATAACCCGCATTGGTGAAGGCGCGCCGCAGCGGTTGGTAGGTGAGAATCTCTTGCCCAAAGGTTGACAGAGTGCCCGCCAAGGGGGTGTCGATGCTGCGATTAAGCTGCAAGGCCGCATAGAGTTGCCGCGAAGGGTGTACCGGCTCAATGCTTGGTGAAATCGATTCGGTCGCCATGAGCAACTCTCCATCAACAGGTAAGGCAGGGTGCCTATGGGGCCAATAGGGTGACACCAGCGCGGTTGGTGCCATGGTAGCGGCCCGGTCATCATTTTTTCACATGACCCCCTATTTTTCCCTAAAGTTTATACAAAAAATACCGAGGGGTCCAGGTTTAATCGGGATCAAGAGAGGGTGTCGCTACCAAATAGGTGTGGTTTTACGAAATATTTTTCGAAGAATAAGCCATGGTTCACTGTTGGTTGAGGGCGGTCGGCATGAGCATAACACCCAAGCTGGCGAAGGGAGGGTGGATCCCCAAGGCTACCCGTAGCTGCCTTGGTGGGATGGCCTAGATATTCCTGTGGGGGGCTGTTCCTAGATTGAGGCAGAGTGACGGTGCTCCCAACCCCGTGCAAGGGGGGGAAGCATTAGGCGCCTTCCCGTTGATCCCAGAGCGCTTGGGCGGCGCGTAGAATCTCTGGAATGGTATCGACTGTGGCATAATGGAAAAACGCACCCCCTGGGGCGATGCGTACATTCGGCCCTTTTTGGCACTCCCCAAAACATTGCAGTTCCCCAACCGAGTAGGGGGCGTTACAGGCTTTGGCGGCTTTAATCAAAGCCAAATAGAGTTGGTAGCTCTCTTTGGCGCCACATGAGACATTGCTGCCAGGACGATTGTTGGTGCACACCAAAATAGTGGTTTTCATTGTCATACCCAGTGATTAGCCGTTTAAGAACACCAATTAACCGATAAAATTGGTTTTGTGGTTATAAAAGCCCTGTCCAAAGTGAATATGCGAGAGGGCATGTTCTAAATTGTTCCGACTGATGCGTAACAGCTCTTCGGGTGTGGCTTTATTGCCTGGGGCCAGATGGGCCATGCCACTACTAAATTGAAAGCCCCCCGTTTTTTCTTTTTTAAAACGATCAATGATGCGCTGTAACCAAGCCACCGCTTCCTGCCCCGAAGTTTTACCTAAAATAAGCGTTAAGACACCATCGTCCATGCGTCCCACCGTATCCCCAGCGCGGCAAGAGCGCACCAGTAGGCGCGCTAAAGGCAGGGTAGCCTTGGCATCCGGCGGTTCTCGTGTGTCCGTAGCGCTAAGCTCATGACCGTGATGAGGCAGGATGGATACCACCGTTAGCGATTCCTGATGACGAATGGCATGGGTAATCGCCTGAAACAGCGCGGTAATAAAGGGTTGAGCATCCAGCAGCGGGAGTTGGTCTTCTAATTCATACAAATTCAGATGGATGCCGAGTAGGCGCTCTAAATCCGCAAACAGGGTGCGGTAGAGAAGCGTCTCCTGCCAGAGGGCGTGGTCAGATTTTTCTTGGTTGCTGGCCAGTTGCTGGAGGGCAAACGCCAGTGCGCCCCAAATCGAGGCCAGCGAGAGTGCTTTGCCCCCAGAGGCACGCATGGTATCCATCAGAGCCGAGCGCTGGGCAAAGGCCTCTTCATGGAGCGGGTCTTGGCAACAAAAAAGCGCCTTTAGATAGCTCTCTAAAAAGTGGGCGCAGGGCATATGGTCGCCCAAATTGTCTGAGATGATAGGGGTGGTAAGGCTTAAATAGGCTGTGGCTTGACCATAGAGTTGGGCGGCTGCCGAGGCATCCAACCGTTGCCAAAGGGCGCAGATCTCTGAGCGTTGGCGCTCTAGGGTAACATCCGTAACCGGGGGTTTAAAAGCAGCCGGGTTGGGTGAATTAACGGGTGTAACATCCATTAACAATAAGGCTCCAGGCGGTGAATGAGTCGATAAATCACTTCTTCGCGACGGCCTTCATGGGGGGCTGACAGCCGGTCGCTGCCGTCGCTGATTCCTTCAAAATAATCCAAATCATCATCTGCTTGGTGTAGGTTGGCCAGTTTGACCGCAATCATTTGTGGCTCTTGTTGCAGCAATTGGGCGGTAACATTTATCATGATCCGGCCACGGCTTGCTTCGTCTTCCATGTGGGCGCGGCTTATGCTTACCGATAGCATGCCCCATAGATAGCCTAGCAAATAATGATTGTTGAGTAGCTCTTGAGGAATTTTTCCCTCGTGGGCTTGCCGCACCCCTTCCAACAGTGGGGATATTTGGGCAATACAGCTGGCTTGCAGTGTTGCACTATCCATGGTTTTTGGCATCATAACCCCCTCTATACACCATGGCTGATGGTGTGATTGTGCTTGTGTTGGATGGCGTTGGTGCGTCCGTTCATGTGAACGATGATCATGGGTGCAAAAATCGTTCATGCGGTTATCGTACTGGCCGTAATCCTTACGTTGAGACTATACGGTGTCAGGGCCGATTTGCAAAACCATTTCCGTAAGCATTCCCTTTTGATGGGCTATCTTGCGTGATGCGAAGGGTTTTACTTGAAAAAAATCCCGAGCATGTTCAACATGGGTGACGCACAGAGAAAAAAAGTTGGGAAAAGCGCCAATTGTTTGCATGGTTGTATAACGATGCGTTATATAAAGTATAGCGAAAGTGTGCGCTTGAGACGCTGCTATGCAAAAACAGTGATACCCTAAGTCGCGTGAACAGGCCCGCAGTATGGCAAGAGACAATCTCTCTGAAATAGCATGCTTGGCGTGGCGAGTAAGGTCGTTCGAATAACTGTTAATTAACTGTAAAATTTAGCTAAGATACCGGGGTGCAAGGGCATGGAAACCACCGAGGAAAAAAAACGTATCGGACTTGTCGGCGGTGGTGCCGAGGGGAAGGAACTGCTGCGCATGTTGGCTCAAAGCTCCCGCGTGGAGGTGGTGTATGTGGCGGACAGTAATGCCAACTCGCCTACCATGACGGCAGCAAAAAAGCTTGGCATTAAAACCCTGTCCAAACTTGAAGCTGCGGTTAAAAACGTGGAAGCCGACTATATTATTGTGGTGGATTCCTCCGAAGAGGTTATGTCACGGGTGCATGCCAGCAAACACTCTGGCGAGGTGGTCTCCAGTCATATTGCCCTGCTGTTTAACCAAATTGTGGGGGATCAGAGCGGCGAAACCAATCAGCAGTTGTTTGATGATCTGACCGAGGTTCGTCAGGAAATTGACCGTAATACACGGGATGTCTCCAAAACCCTGCATGGCATTGAAAAAATCTCCAATGAATTGGAAGTGCTGGCCATTAACGCAGGTATTCAGGCCTCCCGCGCGGGTGAGTTTGGTAAGGGCTTTGCCGTGGTGGCCGGTGAAGTGAAAAGCACGGCTCGGGTCGCTCGGGATCTGGCTGGGGATATTGATCGTGTGATCAGTGAAATCTCCTCCATGTCCGATAAAATTGAGCAGTCCCTGCGCAAGGTGCAGTAAGCCGGTCTAACGGTCGCGTTGCCGTGGCGGATTAAAAGGCCCGTACCCTTAGGTGCGGGCCTTTTTGCGCTTGGCTTAGGCTGTGGGTTTGGGGTTTAACTGCAACGCTAGGGAGTTGATGCAATAGCGTAGGCCAGTGGGCTGCGGGCCATCGTCAAACAGATGGCCCAGGTGGGCATCGCAGCTGCTACAGAGCACCTCTACCCGGCGCATGCCGTGGCTTAAGTCGGTCTCGGCGCGAATGGCATGTTCACTGATCGCTTGAAAATAGCTGGGCCAACCGCTGCCGGAATCATATTTAGCGTCGGCATTAAACAGGGGCTGCCCACAGCACGCACAGCAGTAGAGGCCGGGCTCTTTATTATGGGTATATTGGCCGCTAAAGGGGCGTTCGGTTCCTTTTTGGCGGCAAACATGATAGACCTCTGGGGTAAGAATTTCTTTCCACTGGGCATCGGTTTTTTTGGTGTCGTTGCTCATGGTTTGAACTTTCTATCGTCGGGTTGGCGAGGGGTATGCCCTAGGCACGGGGCTTTGTGCCATGGCTTGATGTATCCCTGTAGTGGATAATTCAACGGGCCAAGAGTTCCCGTTTCTTTTATAGGTTTTTTGATAGGGCGAAGAGAATGGCTAACGAAAAATACCAAGTGGATGTCCAGGTAAACGCGACCTATCTGCCGGATCAATCCTTGCCTGCACATAATCAATATGTGTTTGCTTACACCGTGACCCTCCTTAATCGTGGCAGTATGGGGGCCAAACTGCTCTCGCGTCACTGGATTATTAGTGATGCCAACGGGGGTGAGCAAGAGGTGCGGGGTGAGGGTGTGGTGGGGGAACAGCCCCATTTAAATCCCGGGGAGAGTTTTCAATATACCAGCGGTACCCCCCTAACGACGCCTATGGGTAGCATGCGGGGCAGCTACCAGATGGTGGCCGACGATGGAACCTATTTTGAGGCCACCATTCCACCCTTTGCCCTGTTTGGACCGGCCACTCTGCACTAGGGTTGGGGCTCTGGTTGCACATGATCCCCTAAGGCGCGGGGGGTTAAGCCCCAATCTGTTTAAGCAGGCGGCCCCAGTTGGCACCGGGATAGATGCCCCCCAGCACGGCTGTGCGGCGGGCGCGGGTGATCTGTGGGGCTGAGCCGGGCAGATTACGCAGGGCGCGCACGGCCAGCCAAGCAAAGGCCTCGGCCTCGACTTGGGCAGGGTTGATGCCAGCCTCATCACTGCTGATGACCACACTTGAGCTAAATGCTTCTTTAAAGAGCTGTTTGAGGGTTGGATTAGAGGCCCCCCCGCCACACAGAATGACACGGGTGGGGGAGGTGCCTTGGGGGTGTGCCTGTTGGCAGCCCCGCCAGACGCTTTGCACCGTGAAGGCCGCCAGGGTGGCAAAGCCATCGTCACTGGCCATGTGGGGAAAATGATCCAGCCACTGCTGTAGGTAGGCAGGACCAAATGCCTCTTTACCGGTGGATTTGGGGTAGGGGGCCGTCAAATAGGGGTGGTTTAACAGCCAAGCCAGAGCTTGGGGGTTAACCTGACCTCGGGCCGCCCGTCGACCCTCGGCATCAAAGCCGATCTCTCCTTGGCTAAGGTGTCGAGCAAGATGGTCCATTAAAGCGTTGGCCGGTCCACAATCACCGGCAATGATGGGGCCCGCACCGTTACTTTCCAGCAAGGTGATATTGGCAATGCCCCCAAGATTGACCACCGCTTGCAGTCCACCATGCGCCCCGTAAAGGGCATGGTGATAGAGGGGCGCTAAGGGTGCCCCTTGCCCGTCATGGGCAATATCGGCGGCGCGAAAATCGGCCACGGTGGTGACGCCGGTGTGCTGGGCGATCACCGCTGGAGCCCCTATTTGCAGGGTAAAACGGGGTGGCCGATGACGGATGGTCTGACCATGGCTGCCAATGAGATCCACCTGCGTAATGGACAGGTTGGCCTTAGCGCAGACCGCTAGGGCGGCTTGGGCAAACTGTTCGCCCAGTTGTCGATCAATCTCGCCTAATAACTCAATATCTTCGGTGCCGGGTTTTTGTAGGGCCAAGACCTGCTCACGCAACGGGGCGGCGAAGGGATACTCTAAAAAAGCCAAGGGCTGGCAAGGGGAGATACCGTCGGTGTGGGCCACCACCGCATCCATGGCATCCACCGAGGTGCCAGAGATCAGGCCGATCACACAAAGCGGCGTATTGAGGGGGTGGGATTCGGCCATGGTTTTATGCTCCTGAATGCGCTAAAATGCGCGACTCTTTCCGAATAAACGATAGGGAGTGGTGGTATGAAACCGGTCAAAGAGCAGATGGCGATCATTCAGCGCGGTATCGTGGATCTGGTTTCCGCTGAGCAGCTGGAGCAAAAATTGACCCGCTCTTTGGCGAGTGGGGTGCCACTACGCATCAAAGCCGGTTTTGATCCCACCGCCCCAGATCTGCATCTGGGTCATACGGTGCTACTGCACAAGCTGCGCCAGTTTCAGGAGTTGGGCCATCAAGTGCTCTTTTTGATCGGCGATTTTACCGCCCAAATTGGGGATCCTACCGGTAAAAGCGAGACCCGCAAATCCCTTACCCCAGCGGATGTCGCAAGCAATGCCGAGACCTACAAAGAGCAGGTGTTCAAACTGCTGGATGCCCAGCGTACCGAGGTGGTATTTAACAGTAGCTGGATGGGGCAACTGCGTGCGTCGGATATGATCAAATTGGCGGCGCAATTTACCGTGGCACGCATGCTGGAGCGGGATGACTTTTCCAAACGCTATAAAGAAGGACGGCCGATTGCCATCCATGAATTTCTCTACCCGCTGGTGCAGGGGTATGATTCGGTCGCGCTAGAAGCCGATGTAGAGTTGGGGGGGACTGACCAGCTCTTCAACCTGCTGGTGGGGCGTGAGCTGCAAAAGGATGCCGGACAGGAGCCCCAGTGTGTCATCACCCTGCCCATTTTAGAGGGGCTGGATGGGGTCAACAAAATGTCCAAATCCCTTAATAATTATATTGGGGTTAAAGAGCCTGCGCGGGAGATTTTTGGTAAATGCATGTCGATTTCCGACGATCTTATGTGGCGTTATTATGAGCTGCTGTCGGATCAGGAAATGGCCCAGATCACTCACCTGCGCGGTGAGGTAGAGGCGGGTCGTTACCACCCGATGGAGGCCAAAAAAGCGTTGGCGGCCGAGCTGGTGGAGCGTTTTCATGGGGCAGAGGCTGCGGTTGCCGCTCGGGCAGAGTTTGAGGGCATGTTTAAAAAGGGCGACCTGCCCGACGATGTGCCCGAGCTGACGGTTAAGGCCGAAGGGGCAAACCTAGGATTGGCAGCCCTGCTTTGCCAAGCGGGTTTGGTTAAATCCAATGGCGAGGGCATGCGCATGATCAGCCAAAATGCGGTATCGGTGGAGCGGGAAAAGGTGAGTGATGGACGCTATGAACTGGCCCGTGGCAGCCGTAGTCTGATCCAGGTTGGCAAGCGTCGTTTTGCCTATGTTACCGTAGAATAATAGCGTGTACATTGGAAAAAGTGACGAAATCTTCCCAAACAGGGGGGTTGCGTTTTGCCTTATGCTATGGTTTTTCGTATGATGGTGCACCGGGCGCCATAAAAAGAGGCTGAAGCGTCGTACTTTTTGGGCATCTTGTGCAAAGGGTTGGGGGGTCGGTGGATATTTTACAGAAAATTATGCAGCAAAAAGCCCAAGAGGTAGCCATCCGCCGAGGGCAGGTTTCGGAGGCCGCTCTGCTCCAACGGGTCAAGTATGCGCCGCCGACCCAAGGCTTTGCTCACGCTTTATTGAGTCGTGCCCAGCAGGGGCAAAATGGGGTGATTGCAGAGGTTAAACGGGGCTCTCCTTCCAAGGGGCGCATCTATCCGGAGCATCTCGCTTGGCAACCGGCGCAGATCGCGGAGTCCTATCGGGCCAATGGGGCGGCCTGCATTAGTTGCCTGACCGATGAGACCTTTTTTATGGGGCATGATGCGTTTTTGCAGGCGATTCGGGCTGCGGTCGCTTGTCCCGTATTGCGCAAAGATTTTCTTTACCATAGCTATCAGGTGGTGGAGGCGCGCAGTTTGGGGGCCGATGCCATTTTGCTTATCATGGCGGTGCTGGAGACCCCTCAGGCCCAAGAGCTAGAGGCCGCCGCGCGGGAGCTGGGTATGGATGTGCTGGTTGAGGTGCATGATGAGCGTGAGCTGGAACAGGCCCACGAACTAAAAACCCCGTTGATGGGGGTTAATAACCGCAATCTCAAAACCTTTGTGACCGACATTGAGACCAGTTTTCGCTTGGCGGCACGGATGGAAAAGGGGCGTTTGGCGATCTCCGAGAGCGGCTTGAACACGCCGGAGGATCTGGCTCGTTTGAACGAGGCCGGCATCTTTAGCTTTTTGATTGGTGAATCGTTGATGCGTGGTGGGGAGCCGGGTGGTGCGCTGGCGCAGTTGCTGGGGCGAGAGGTGGTCTGAGGGTGGCGGTAAAGATTAAAATATGCGGCATTACCTCCCTCGCGGATGCTTGGGCGGCCCATGATGCTGGGGCCGATGCCATGGGCTTGGTCTTTTATCCCGGTTCACCTAGAGCGGTTACGCCGCAACAGGTGGCGCAGTGGCGGGGTGATCTGCCGCCGTTTATGACGGTGGTGGGGTTGTTTGTCAATGCCACAGCCCAGTGGATCGCTTCTACCACCGCGCTGTGTAGCTTGGATCGTATTCAACTGCACGGGGATGAGTCGCCGGCGCAGTGTCGGGCTTGGGGGGCGCGGGCTATTCGTGCTATCCGGGTGGCGGAGGCGGCGGACCTGCACGATTTAGCGCGTTGGCCGGTGGGGGCGCTGTTGTTGGATGCCAAGATCAAGGGCAGCTATGGTGGTACGGGAGCCTGTTTTGATTGGCAGTTGTTGGGGCAGGCCGAATTGCCCAAGCCATGGATTTTGGCCGGTGGACTTGATCCGGACAATGTGGAGGCTGCGGTGCGGCAGGTGCAGCCCTATGGGGTGGATGTCTCCAGCGGTGTGGAGTCAGCCCCTGGTAAGAAAGATCATAATAAGATGCACCGTTTTGTGGCAGCGGTTCGCCGTGCTCAGGATGGTGCCGGACTATAAGCGATCCCGGTTTTTGCCGGGGGGTAACTTTGCATAGGTGGAACGATGACCGAAGATTCCCAAGCCAAAAGCTGGTTGACCCGTCTTCTGCCCAAGATTAAGAGCGAAAGCCGCCGGGCACAGACCCCGGAAGGTCTCTGGATCAAGTGCCCCAACTGTGGGCAGGCGCTGTTTCAAAAAGAGCTGGAGCGGAGTTTGGATGTCTGTCCCCACTGCGACAACCATTTTCGTACCTCGGGGCAGCGGCGCATTGATATCACCATGGATGAAGAGGGTCGTGAAGAGCTGCTGACCCATATTCAGCCTGCGGACCCTCTTAAATTTAAGGATACCAAAAAGTATCGGGACCGCATTAAGGATGCCCAAAAGAAGACCGGCCAAAACGATGCGCTAAGGCTCTTTAAGGGCACCATTAAAGGGGTGCCTGCGGTGGTGGCCGCCTTTGATTTTCATTTTTTAGGTGGCTCGATGGGCTCGGTGGTGGGGGCGAAGGTAGCCCATGGTGCGCTGGCAGCAGCCCAGGCCAACTGCGGTTATGTACTGTTTGCGGCTTCGGGTGGGGCGCGTATGCAGGAGGGGATTTTCTCTCTCATGCAGATGGCTAAAACCTCAGCGGCGCTGACCAAGTTAGAAGAGAAGGGGTTGCCCTTTATCGTGGTGCTGACCGACCCCACCAGCGGCGGGGTAACGGCCTCGTTTGCCATGCTGGGGGATATTCATATTGGTGAGCCCAACGCTTTGATCTGTTTTGCTGGCCCCCGTGTGATTGAGCAGACGGTGCGGGAAAAACTGCCCCCCGGTTTTCAGCGCAGTGAATATCTGTTGGAGCACGGTTTTCTAGATATGATTGTCAGCCGCGATAAAATGCGCGATACGCTCTCAGATCTGTTGGCCCGCATGACCTCGTGGCAGGAGCCTGTGGTAAGTCGGGTGGATATCATTCCTGAAAGCGATGGTGACGAAAACGCTGAAGAGACGGCGGGAGCTTAATTGCTTGAGTGCATCCCTCTCGGTGCTCGATGCCCTGCTGGCACAAAGTGAGTCACGGGCCGATTGTATCATCGAACTGAAATTGGCGCGTATGCTTGACCTGTTGCAGGCCATGGGCAACCCTCAGCGGCGGCTGGGGCCGGTGGTGCATGTGGCGGGTACCAATGGCAAGGGTTCGGTGATCGCTTTTTTTGGGGCGATACTGCGGCAAGCGGGTCGTTCAGTGGCCGCCTATACTTCGCCGCATCTGGTGACCATTCATGAGCGTATCCAATACAACGGCGTACCGGTAGAGGATGCTTTATTACGGTACTACGCCCAGCAGGTGCTGGCGCTACCTCAATCCCAACAGGCTACATTTTTTGAGCGCTTAACCGCGACCGCCTTTGCGGTAATGGCCCATTGGCAGGCAAGCGACCCATCTTTGGTGGTGGTGTTAGAGACGGGGCTCGGGGGACGGTTGGATGCCACCAATGTGGTGCAACCGGTGCTGACGGCCATTACTGCCATGGGGTTGGATCATCAAAGTTATCTTGGTACGAGCATGGCGCAGATTGCCCAGGAGAAGGCGGGCATTCTAAAAGCTGGGGTGCCTGCGGTATTGGCCCCGGCCCAGGATGAGGCGCTGGCTGTGTTGGTGCAGCAGGCCCAGCAGGTGGGGGCACCGGTGCAGGTAGCCGGGCAGGATTACCGCTGGGGGCAGAATAACGAGGGGGCCGGTTGGTGGTATTCCGATGGCGTGGGGCAACTGATGCTGCCAGAGCCGGGATTATTGGGGGCGCACCAATACCACAATGGGGCGCAAGCGGTGGCCATGGTGCGCCAGCTTGTCGCGCAAGGCTGGTCGGTACCCTCTTCGGCCTATGCAGCGGGTCTTACCGCTGTGCGCTGGCCAGGGCGGTTAGAGCGGGTGGGGGATGCACCGGAGGTGTGGCTGGATGGGGCGCACAATCCGGCGGGTGCACAGGTGTGTGCTGATTTTTTTCGCCAATATGGGCGGGTGGATGTCATGCTTTTCGCCTTGATGGCCGATAAGGATGTAGCAGGCATGCTGGAACCGTGGTTGGAGCTGGTAAAAACGGTGGTGGTGGTTGAGCCGGTGGGTGGGCGAAGCATGGCCGCTGAGGGGTTGGCTCAGGCTTGGCGAGCGGTGGGGGTGACAGCGGAAACTGCCCCTTCGACCGAACAAGGTTGGCAGCTTGCCCGAAAAAAAGCGGGTCATGCAGGAAAAATCCTCGTTTCGGGCTCACTTTATCTGGTGGGAGAGGTAAAAAAATTGTTATGATGTCCCGAATTTTCCCGTAGATTAGGATTCGGGTTTTAAGCCTCTGTACGAATTGCTTAGCCGTTTTACTCGGTTAAGCCCACTGCGGTGATCGAAAAAGCACCGTAAGTTGGCTGTTTTTTGGATTGAGATGCGATGCCAAAACGCTGTGCCCCATCCAGAGAGTCTTTAGCGCCCTTAACCCAGCAGCGGGTCCACCTGCTGGGCCGTGGTGTGCTGTCCGCTTCTTGGTTGGTGCTGGCTATGGCGGCCAGTCAGCCGTTGTATGCCGCCACCACCCTCATTGATCGAGCGGATCTGCAACGCCTGATTGCCGAAACCCCTATTGAAGTCGAGGCGGGTTTTCTTGAGCATGATCGGGAACATGGCACCATTACCGCCACCGGTGGGGTGAAAATTCTGCAAGAAGGGGTGTTGGATCTCCAGGCCGAGCGTGCCATGTATCATATGGGTGAGCAGAGCTTGAATGCCCATGGTAAAATCCAGATACTGCACGATGGGGCGAGCTATCGGGGTGAGGCGGTCATCCTCAACTTGGGGCAGGGCAGTGGCGTCATTGAACGTGGGCAAATTGACATGCCCGGCCCTGGTGGGATTGCCACCGCAGAGCGGGTGGAGTTGTTGGACCGCAACCGGCTTAACCTCACCAAAGCGACCTATACCAACTGTGATTGCGAAAACCCACCGTGGTTTTTAGAATCGGATAATATATCGGTAGATCGGGCCAAAAACACCGTCACCGCTGAAGATGTAACCCTGCGTTTTAAGGGGGTGCCCATTGCCTATCTGCCCTGGCTGCGTCAACCGTTGCGCAAAGAACGCCAAAGTGGCTTTTTGACCCCCAGTATCCAGTACAGCGGGGCTAATGGTATGGAGATGGATATTCCCTACTATTGGAACATTGACCCCGCACGGGATGCCACCCTAACCCTGCACCCCACCAGCGAACGCGGGGTTATGGGCAAGGTGCAGTATCGTTATTTGGGGCAGGGTTACCAGGGTGTGTTTGAGCATCAAGGCATCCATGATACGGATCTGGATAGCTACCGAGCGCTGACCTATTTTGATCATCAGCAGCGTTTAAACCATTGGAAAATTGATGCCCACGTTGAGACTGTGCGCTCCGATAATTTTTTGGGTGACTTTGAACAAGCGCTTATGGATGGCAAAAGCCGCTATATCAGCTCTTATCTAACGGGTGAACGCTTGTGGCAAGCCAGCCAGCTAGGGCAAATGGGCCATATGGCGTTGGAAGGTGGGGTGCGTTGGTATGAAAACGTGGCTACCGATGATGACTATTACACCGTGCAGCAGGCCCCCTATCTGGCCTTTACCGGTTCGCAACAGCTCCCCATTTGGGACCGCCGTATTTTCTTAACCGGCGGTGTGCGTTTTGACAGTTTTTATCAAATGAAGGGGGATGCCACCCAGCGTTTGGATATTGCACCGACGCTGCGTTATAGCAAACCCCTGCATATTGGTCGTTTAAGCCTGGGTGCGGGTGTGCGCGAAACACTGTACGCCATGCGTAATGAACCGGCTTTGAGTAATACCAAAGAGAGCTTCGCGCACCGACAAGCCTCCATGCTGAGTGCCAAGTTGGATGTGGAGCTGAGTAAAAATATTGTGACGGCCAAGAACGCCACCTTTAAAAATTTGCGCCACACCATTGAACCAACGGTTCAGTATGTCATGAATGCGGTCAATAATCAGGATAAGGTGCCCAACTACGACTCTCGTGTTTATGACACCATCACCGGCAGCAGTAGCGATATTGCCAATCGGACCTTTACCACCACCAATCTGTTTGAAGAGAATCAATACAGTGGGGTGGACCGTATTAGCGGTGGTCATTGGGTCAGTTATGGCGTGACCAGCCGCTTGATGGGTAACACGGTGGGGGAAGATAGCATTCGGGAAATCGCCCGTGTCACGGTGGGCCAGCGCTACGCCCCCAATGGTCATGAAGAGTATCAGGGTGGTCATGCCTTGTCTGATGTGGTGTTGGGTGGGAGTCTCTCGCTCTACCCAAGTTGGGCATTGGAGGCAGAAACCCGTTATAGCCCCAACAATAAAATTATCTCACTGTCGGATACGGCCTTTACGTATAAGACCGATATGGGTGAGGTCGAGGTGGGCTACATGATCAACCGTAATGATACCGAACAGGATGTCAAACGGGATATCACCTACAACAGCAAACTCAAGTTGAATGATGAATGGGCCTGGCAACAGGAGTTAGACTACTCTTTGGAGACCAGCAGCAGCAAAAGTTGGAAAACCGCTTTGGTCTACAGCCATGATTGTTGGTCTTTTGAGCTGTTTGCCGGTTCTCGGCTCTCCAGCTCTAGCGAAGTGCATGGTGGTGGCTTTGCAGGCTTTATTATTAACTTGAGTGGGTTGGGTGGGTATGGTGTTAAATAGTTTGCCGTTCTGCCAACCGATTTAAGCCACAAAAAAACAGGCCATGCGCCTGTTTTTTTGTGGCTTAAATCGGTTGGTGGTAAAAAGGTATTGGCCGATCCTATCCAGTGTGTGACATTGGCTTGGCACAGGTTTTGATGGGTGGTTGGTTGGCTTTCAGAGGATCGCTCAAGGTGATGCGGGTTGGTGAAGGTCTAAGCGCACGGCTTTCCCATGGGGAAGTTTGTCGAGGATTAAGTGGCAAGAAGATAAAGGTGCAATCCATGTTGATAGAGAAGCGCTGGGTCCGTTGGGTAATCATGGTAAGCATGATTCTGCTAAGTACCCTTACCAAACCGGTTGAGGCTGGGGTGCCACTGGATGGTATTGCTGCGGTGGTTGAGGGCGAGATTATTTTGGAGTCGGAGATTGCGGACCAACTACGGGCCCAGGTAATGAAATTTTCCCGCGCAGGGGAACAGGTGGATGTTGCGCTGCTGCGGCGCCGGGTGCTGGATGGGGCGGTGATGCGGGTTTTGCGTGCGCAAAAAGCCAAGCAATTGGGCATTAACCTCAAAGATGCCGATGTGGATGGGGCCGTACAGCGAATGGCCCAGCATAATAATGTTTCGGTTGAGCAATTTAAAATGATGTTGGCGCGAGAAGGTGTTGGTTTTGATAGCTACTTAAGTAGCATTCGGGATCAGCTTTATGTGCAACAGATCATTCGCCAGGTCATTTTACCCTCGGTGCGGGTAAGTGATGAGGAGGTCCAGGATCTCTATAAGGCGACCCGCCAAGATCCAGAAAAAATAGGGGGTGAGCCAGAGCTGCGCATTAAGCAAATTTTGCTGTCGGTGCCGGAAAATGCGCTCATCCACCGGGTGCGCGAGATTAGTGATAAGGCAAAATCGTTGGTTTCGCAACTGCGCGGGGGAGCCTCCTTTGCCCGTTTGGCCAGTGAGCATTCGGACGACCCTAGCGGTTTGAACGGGGGGGATATGGGGTGGTTTAAGCGGGGAGAATTGCAGGCTCAAATTGAGGATCTGGTGTTTAAATTGGAGGATGGGGCCATTTCTGAACCGGTGCGTACCACGCAAGGGTTCCATATTTTTATGGTGGCTGAGCGGCGTGTGCAGCAGCATTTTGGGCAGAGTGAGGGGGATCATGTCAAGGTCTATGCCCGTCATATTTTGCTTAAAGTGGCCCCCAATAGTGACGCGCAAACTTCGGCCCAGGTACGCAATCAGTTGGAAAAGCTGCGGCGGGAGATTGAAGCGGGGGCTTCGTTTGCAGAGGTGGCTAAGCGTTATTCGCAGGACGATGGGAGTGCTCAAAAAGGGGGTGATTTGGGCGGCTTTGGTCGTGGTGTGATGGTGCCTTCGTTTGAGGATGTGGCATTTTTCTTAAAACCTGGTGTGGTGAGTGAGCCGGTGCGTAGCCCCTTTGGTTGGCATTTGATTGAAGTAACCAAGCGGGAGGAGCAGAAGGCTGACACCATGGATGAGGCTAAAAAGGAGCTGACGGTGCGTCTGCGCGAAGCCAAGATCAAAGCCCGCTACACCCAGTGGTTGCGGGATCTGCGGCTGAGCAGTTTTGTGGATTATCGTTAATGGTGGAGCAACAGCTTGGTATGGACGCCCTACCCATCGCCCTGACCATGGGGGACCCCGCTGGGATTGGTCCAGAGATTGTGCTCAAAGCCTTTGCCCAACAGCAGCGAGAGAGACAGAAACGCCTTGCTGGGGCCAAATGGTTGTGGGTGGGTGATCCCGAGGTGTTGCTGTGGACCGCGCAACAAATGGGCTTGGTGCCCCCAAAGTTGCAGCGGGTTCGTCAAGCCGCTGAAGTAGCCCAGGTCGCTGACGAGGTTTTGGCGGTGTTACCCTTGGAGGCTTGTATTGATCGGCACAAGCTGGCCTTTGGGGTGGCGGATGGTGCCCATGCCAAGGCGGTGGTCGAGAGCATTGAGACCGCTACCGCACTGGCGATGAGTGGGCAGGTGGGGGGGGTGGTGACACCGCCCATCCATAAGGGTGTGCTGCATGCTGGGGGGTATCGTTGGCCGGGCCATACCGAGTTGCTGGGGCACTGTACCGGTGTGACCACGCCGGTGATGATGTTGGCGGGGCGCGGATTGCGGGTGGTCCCGGCGACCATTCATCAATCCATCCGTTCGGTGCCCGATAGCCTGAGTGTGGCCAAGCTGACGCAAATTTTTAGCGTGGTGGGGCACTCCCTGCAACAGGATTTTGGTTTGAGGGAACCCCGCATTGCCATCTGCGCCCTTAACCCCCACGCCGGGGAAGGGGGCGCGTTTGGGGATGAGGAGCGGCGCATCATTCAACCCGCCATGGCGGCGCTGATGGGTGAGGTTCGGTTGGAGGGGCCCTTTCCTGCCGATGCGCTTTTTTCAGAAGCCGCGCGTGCCCCCTATGGGGCCATTATCTGCATGTACCATGATCAAGCCTTGATCCCCATTAAGATGCACTGTTTTGGTGAGGCCACCAACATTACCTTGGGTTTACCCATTATCCGTACCAGTGTGGACCATGGCACCGCTTATGATATTGCCGGTAGCGGTCGTGCCAAGCACGGGGCACTACTTATTGCGGTGGAGCAGGCAGCCCGTATGGCCGCCAACCGCCGAACTTGGCAACAGGAGCACCCATGAGCCACTATGGCCGCATCAAGCTATTGCTGGAACAGCATGGTTTAAGCCCCAATAAGCGGTTTGGGCAAAATTTTTTGGTGGATCCCTCCGTGGCCCCCCGCATTGTTGCCCTCGCCGGTATTAAGGCCGGGGATCGGGTGCTGGAGATCGGGCCTGGGGTGGGGTCTTTGACCATCCCATTGCTGCAAAAGGCTGGGGCGGTAACGGCGGTGGAAAAGGATCGCAAGTTGCTGCCATTGCTTAGGGTAGAGGCCGCAGGGGTAGGGGCGCTCACCCTGGTTGAGGAGGATGCGCTGCTGGTGGACTACACCGCGCTGGCCCAGCAGTTGGGTGGTCCCCTCAAGCTGGCGGCCAACCTGCCCTATAATATTTCGACCCCCTTGATGGTGCACCTGCTGGATCATCACGCTGCTTTTGAATGTATGGCGTTGATGTTTCAAAAGGAGGTGGCCCAGCGGTTGGCGGCTGAGCCCGGCAGTAAGGCGTATGGGGCATTAACGGTGCAGTGTGCCTTGTGGGCCGAGATCCGGCATGGCTTTGATGTGCCGCCTGCGGCTTTTTTGCCTGCCCCCAAAGTCACCTCAGCGGTGGTGCATGTGCAGATGATGCGCCAGCCACGGGTAGCGGTGGAGGATGAGCGTCACTTTGTGCGGGTGGTTAAGGCGGCTTTTGCCCAGCGGCGCAAGACCCTGCGTAATACCCTAAAAACCATCTGTCCAGATCCCAACCGTTGGTTGGAGCAGGCGGGCATTGATGGGGCCTTGCGGGCCGAGGTGCTGACCCTGGCGCAATTCGCCCAGCTCGCGAATACCCCTATGCCCACCAGCGCCCCTTAGTCGGTGGGGTGCGAGGGTTTGTGATACCCGCTTTTCTGCATGTCCGCCAACGCCCTTAACCGGGCGGGTTGGGTGTGATCGAACCTTCTGCTTCACGCTCGGCGCGAATCTCCTCAATCATCCCCTCAATGGATTGTTCCACCTGGGCCATAAGCTGTTTGCGGGCATTTTTGGGTAGCCCTGCGGTGGGGATGGGTTTACCGATCTTAACCCGCACGGTGCCCGCTTTTTTTAACAATTGGCCCTTGGGCCAGTAGTAACCGGCGTCATGGGCCACGGGTACAATGGGGGCTTCGGCGGCCATGGCCAGCATGACCCCGCCGGGTTTGTAATCTCCTACCTGCCCGGCGGGCATACGTGTGCCTTCGGGAAAGATTAAAATACAGTCACCTTGCGCCATTGCGGCTTTACCTTCGGTGGCCAGCAGACGTAGGGCCTCGGTGCCATGGCTGCGGTTGATGAAAATTTGCTGGGTAGCGGCCAGCGCCCAGCCGAAGATGGGAATCCACTTCAGGCTACGTTTGAGGGCGAAGGCAAAAAAGGGAAAAAGGGTGTGAAAGGTGACGGTTTCCCACTCCGACTGATGTTTGCTGAGGATTACAAACGGGGCTGGTGGCAGGTTTTCTTGACCGCTCACCACATGTTTAAGCCCGCAAACCCATTTGAGCATAAACAGGTTATAATAAGCCCACTGCTTGGCCAGCCAGCGGCGAAAGGTCAGTGGCGTAATCGGCCAGACCAGGGTGATGAGCACGCCGTAGAAGAAAATACCAACGCAGAACATCGTAAAAAACAGGAGAGAACGTAACCACTGCACCATTGAAAAGAGCCTTCATAGGGTTATAATTGCATCGAGAGTGCCACACTTTTCAACATGGAAAAAGAGTATGCAATGGTTATAGCGCATTTTGAAAAAGAAGGGTATAATGCGCTACCCACAGCATGAAATTAGGATCTGAATTTCGGTTAACCCCCTTTTTGGTTTGTTGATGAGGTTGGTGGTTCATGAGTGTTACTATGTTGGTTCCTTATAAAGGAGAAAACCAACTCGCCGGTTATATGCAGCAGGTCGATAGCTACCCGATGTTGTCAGCGGAGGAAGAGTTTGAGCTGGCGGTGCGTTACCGAGAGCAGAATGACCTGGAAGCCGCGCATAAATTGGTGACCTCCTATCTGCGTTATGTGGCCAGTATTGCCAAGGAGTATCAAGGCTATTACGGCATTAAGTTTATGGATCTGGTGCAAGAGGGCTCGGTGGGGTTGATGCAGGCGGTCAAACGCTTTGACCCCCACAAGGGGTTTCGCCTCGCGACCTATGCCATGTGGTGGATTAAGGCTTCCATCCAGGAATTTGTACTGCACCATTGGTCGCTGGTTAAGATTGGTACCACCGCAGCCCAGCGCAAACTGTTTTTCAACCTGCGTAAATCCAAGGATACCTTGGAGCGTCTGGATGCCACTCAGGCAGAGGAGATGGGGCAGCGTTTTGGGGTAAGCGGCGAGGCGGTGTTGGAGATGGATGCCCGCTTGAGCGGTCCCGATGATAGCCTGAACCGTTGTTTGGTGGAGGGCGGTGAAGAGATCCAGAATATGCTGGCTGATAGTGCTCCGAATCAGGAGATGCGGCTGTTGGCGAGCGAGTCTGAACGTCTGCAACAGCAGATGATTAAACAGGCGCTGTCATTTTTAAGTGAGCGCGAGCAGATGATTGTTCGTGCCCGCATTATGTGTGCTGAGCCCGTCACGCTGGAGGTGCTGGGTGAGCGTTTAGGGGTCTCCCGTGAGCGTATTCGGCAGTTGGAGACGCGGGCTTTGAAAAAGCTGCGGGCCTTTTTTGAGGCCGATGGGGCTTCCTTAGAAGATTTAATGCCTGCCTAGAGCCACGCATTCAAGCAACCGCAAGAACACCAAAAAACCGGCCAACTGCCGGTTTTTTGGTGTGTATCTTGGTATGTAAAGGCAGCATCATAAAAACGGCATCACGGTTTCTTGACCCTAGGAGCGGCAATGCCAGCAGAGGAATGGTGATAGAGCCTGCCCGCGCTTCGCTGAGAATTTACGCTCAAGCGTGGACCCGTGAACGGTGGGCTCCCGTTTTTTTTTTGGCGAACGCTCGGCCAGGCTTGGGTCAGGATGTAATCAATGGATTTCGAAATAAAAAGTAACCAGCTCCATGAATTTAGAACGGTTTTCCCATGCATGACGATGCTGAAATGTCCTTGTAAACCTTTTTTCAGAAGGTGATTTTTGTGGCTGTATGGGGTGCCCTATGTCAAATTTTGCCATAGGAAGAGATCATGGCCGCCAATGTTAGCTCCTTTATAAGGCCGTTTGGTAAAGCGTGGCTGCGCCCGCTGGGGCGTCATCCGGCTTTGCCATCGGGTCGACGGCTGAGCAGAATAGGGGTGTAGCGCAGCAGTATCAACAGCATGGCGGCGCACCAAATGGCCGCCGAGAGCCAGTAGCTGGGACCCAGCAGCTCTTGCCAAAGCATGGGCAGGATCGACCGCACCAGCAGTGCCAGCATCAGCAGGCCATAGGCCAAAACCGTCCACGGATGGGGTTGGATGGGGCGGCCTGTATGGCCCAAAGCAACACGGGTGACAATGCCGATCAAAAACAACCCGCCCACACCAATGGTCCAGATGTGAAAGGCGGTGATCATGCGCACCACATCCAGTTTAAAGGGCATGGCCAGGAAAAAGAGCCCCATAGGGATGGTGAGATAGCCCACATGCATCACCCAAACAATGGGGGCGCTGAGGGTGCGATGGCCCTGCCAACGGGCCATGCGCAGCAGGTGTAAGGCGGCGGTAAGCAGATAGAGCAGGCCCATCCAGCGGTTTTCCATACCCACCAAAATCATACCGATCACCACCAACAAGGTCGCCAGCAGGGTGCTGTTTTCCAACCAGGGCAGGGGGGTATAGTCGGCTTGGCTATCGGTTCCGCTGCTTTTTAGCCAGTTGACGGTAAAGAGGGGAATAATACGTCCCCCCAGGGTGGCGGCAATAAGCACCAGGGCTGCCATGCCCAATTTGGGGCCGGTGCTGGCCCAGGGCGTGGGGATCAACTCCAGCGCCGTGGGCAGTGAAAGAATATGGAGTATGGCAAACAGGGCAAACGCCACCAATACGGCGCGATGCCAAGGATTGCTGGATTCCCCTACACGCCATAGCAAAAGCAGCAGCGCGGCCAAGGGGAAAAGTCCATCGGCCACACAGGCCCACCATGGGGGCAGCAGGCTTATGCTGAGCATGGCAATACGGCCCAGCAACCAGAGCAGTAGCAAAACAGCGGTTTGCCCAGGTGTGAGCAAAGGTTTGCCCATCCAGTTGCCCGCTGCGGTGAGTAAAAAGCCCACGCCAATGGCCCCGCAAAAGCCAAAAACCAGGGCGTGTCCATGCCAAAATACCGGCATCAAGGGGGTGTTTACCAACATGGGTACCAGGGGCCACCCCTCCGGCAGCAGCAGGGTGGCAACCCAGAGCGCCATGGCGAGAAGACCGTAGAGCAACCCAAACAGGAAAAAGGGGCGAAAGGGGGTGCCAAAAAGAGCAGGCATGGGAGCTCCAATCAAGAAAAGGGGCGAGGATTCTGGAACAATGTGGTGTGGGCTGCCGCTTACAAGAATGCGACCATGGGCTGCGGCCAGCCCTCCAAAAACGGGTGTTGGCTCGTCGAATCCTTCTCATAGCCGCCGCAAGCGATGCTGTTAAAGCCGATGTGTTATGGCGATGAGCTGCGCAATCCCAACTCCAGTAACGATACCACGCTATGCTCTAGGAAAGCGCGCGCACACCGTTTTTTTAAATCCGGTCTCAAACGGAGCGAGCATACCCCAAGGGAGGCATTTGATAGGCTCCCCTTGGCCGTTTCTTTAGTAAAGCCCAGAGGGAATGGAACCGCCATCGGTGGCGCTGCCCATAGGGCTGCCTTGCTGCATGGGGTCGCTGCGCCCATTGGGGTTAAATTGACGCATCTCTTGAGCGCGAACCTGACGATCTTCAGGTTTAAACGCTTCCAGCACCACCCGCTTGGTGGCATCGGTCACGGGGCCGCCACTGTCGCCATCCACCGACTCTAAATAGATGCCGGGAGGTACGGGGAAATCCACAATGGGGCGGTCTTTGAGTGCCTCTTGCATATAGTCGATCCAGATTGGCAACGCCGCACGGGCACCGGTCTCTTTATAACCCAGGGTAGCATAGTCATCTCGACCTACCCATACCGAGGTGACTAAGGAGGGGCTAAAGCCAAGGAACCAAGCGTCCCGCAGATCGTTGGTGGTGCCGGTTTTACCCGCCAAGGGACGGTTGATAACCCGCGCCTTTTGGCCGGTGCCATGGGTAATGACGCCCTTGAGCATGTTGGTGATCTGATAGGCTACCTGGGGCTCCATAACCTGTTCTCCAAACATATTTTCGTGGCCCTTGGGCAGATCTTTATCCCGCCCCTCTAACATGTTGGTGATGGAACGTTCGGTCTCTTTATGGCAGAGCTGGCAGTCGCCGCTACGATGGCGAAAAATGGTGCGTCCATAACGGTCTTGCACCCGTGCTATATAGACCGGCTCCACCAACTTACCGCCATTGGGAAAGGCTGCATAGGCTTGGGCCATCTCCATGGGTGAATAGTTCATGGTGCCCAGAGCGATGGAGAGATCTTGACGGGCTTCAGGAATATCCAGACCAAATTTTTCCACAAAAGGCACCACCTGCCGCACACCCAGGTTTTTTAGGAGGCGGATGGTCACCAAGTTGCGTGAATGTTCTAACGCTACCCGCAGCGTGGTTGGGCCGTAGAAGCGGCGTTCATAGTTTTCCGCTTTCCAGATCTTGCGCTCGCCGGTCACACTATCGCGATAGACAATGGGGATGGGTGCATCATCAATGCGGCTGGCCGGGGTGTAACCCTGGCTGAGAGCCGCAGCATAAATGAACGGTTTAAAGGCCGAACCGGGCAACCGTTTGGATTGGGTGGCGCGGTTATACTCACTGTTGGAATAGTCATACCCCCCCACCATGGCGATAATTTGCCCGGTGTTGGGGTCCATGCTGATGAGGGCGGCTTCGGCATCGGGCTCCTGCGCTAAAATAGCCTGATGGCCGGGCTCCAGATCCCCTTTGGCATTGGGGGTTAACGCCGGTTTAAGATCCACCAAAATGATGTCACCAGGTGATAAAATAGCGCTTATTTTATCAATGGCTTTGCCGGGCATTAAATCCTTTTCCGTGCGGGGTCTGGCCCAAGCGACAGCGGAGAAAGGTAAATCAAAAGTGTGCCCCTTGGCGAGCATGATTTTGGCCGCCCCCTGAGGGGGAACCTCCAACACCACGGCCTTCACAAAACCTTGCGTGGTGACCGGATCTTTTTCCACCTGCTCCAGCCATTTAGCGAGGCTGGCTTTATCCACACTCTCCAGTTTGCCCATAGGGCCCATATAACCATGCCGCTGGCTATAGGCCACCAGCCCATCCCGCACGGCTTGTTGGGCGGCCACCTGTAGGGTTGGGTCCAGGGTGGTGTAGACATCCAGCCCACCCCGGTAGAGACGGCTAGAGCCCCACTCTTCTAACAGGGTGCGCCGTACATGTTCCAGATAGTGGGGTGCAACCTGTTCCAGGGGCACCTGGGGGCGGGCTAACTCCAGGGGGCGGGCGGCCTCTTCAATGGCCTGTTCACGGGTGATTTGGCCCACGTCAAACATGCGCTGCAAGATCACCAATTGACGGGTTTTAGCGCGCTTTTCATAGTTCCATGGCGAGTAGCGAGAGGGCGCTTTGGGCAGCGCGGCCAGCATCGCCATCTGGGCAATGCTTAACTCTGAAACATCTTTATTAAAGTAGATGCGTGCAGCCGAGCCAACCCCATAGGCCCCGGCCCCCAGATAGATCTGGTTGATGTAGAGCTCCAAGATCTCCTCTTTAGTGAGGGTCTCTTCGATGCGCAGGGCAAGGATGGCCTCTTTAATTTTGCGGGTATAGCTTCGCTCGGCGGTGAGCAGAAAGGTTTTGGCCACCTGTTGGGTGATGGTCGAGGCCCCTTGCACCACCCGTCCAGCGATGGCGTTGGTGATAAAGGCGCGTAGGATGCCCACGGGGTCTAAGCCAAAATGGCTGTAAAAGCGGGCGTCCTCCGTGGCGAGGAAGGCGTTGACCAGCATGGGGGGAACATCTTTGATGGGAATAAATTTGCGTCGTTCAATGTAGAACTCGCCCATCAAACGATAGTCCCGCGCATAGACCCGCGTTACCAATGAAGGGTGATAATCCTGCAAGCTGCGCAGCGAGGGCAGATCGCGGGAAAATTTAAGATAGATGGACCAACCATAGATCCCCCCGCCCAGGGTCAGTAACAGCCCCAGCACAAAGAGACGCTTAAACCAGCGCCATATCCAACGGGATTTACGTTTTGGTTTCGCCGCACCTTTTGTCGGTGCACTCTTGTCTGTATGATTTTCCGGCATGGAGTGGTTTCGCCGTTCCGTTTTGGGTGAAATCAATGAACCTATGGCGCACCCCAAACCCTAGGGGCACTCAAAAGTGGATAGTTTACCGTTTATGAAGCTGTTCCAAAAGGTCACGCCGTGCATTTGGGCGCAGATTCTTCTATTTGGCCTCATTTTTTTGCTCACTCTACCGGTTTGGGGGGCAACAGCCCGGTTGGAGCAAGGCGCACAGGGCGAGATGACACTTTTTTTGCCCCTGGAGGCACTCTCTAAAGATCCCAAACTTTGCCAAGTGTTGGAGGGTTGGCCAGAATATGGACTGAGCTTACAGTGCCCCTCTGCGTTATGGCAACAGATTGCCCCGCCGGTGCTGGATAAAACCCTGCCAGCCACGCTACAGTGGCGGGATAACGGTGTGCTGCTGCTGCTCACAGCCCATGACCCCACGCCGCAATGGGCGCTAACCCCTCAAGGGTTGCGCTTGCAGTGGCGGTCGTCTCCGGCTGCTGAAGCCGATTCGCCCGCCGTGACCCATATGGAGGTGCAGTGGGACGAGCAAGCGTGGCATCTTTTTATTCAGGGGGATGCCCCCTTACCTGAGCCTCGTGTACAGTGGTTGCCTGCGACAGCGACGCTGGTGTTGGATTGGCCTCAGCTTAGCCATCGGCTGCCGCCCTTGCCCGGTGCCGATGCCTGGGTGCGGGGGCTGCAACTCAGTCACCATGAGGGTGGGCTGCGCTTAACGGTGGGGCTGCGGGATGCCAAGCAGCACTGGCGGCTGGAGCAGCGCGATGGTCGTTATCAAGTGACCCTCAGTCACAGCCGTTACCATAGTGCCCGGATGAAAGATCACGCCTTAGCCACCCCTTTGCCCAGCTATCAATTTGTCGCGGCCTCGCTGGCAGAAGCCGCGCATCTGTTGGCTCAGCAGGCACAATTAAGCTTGGTTGGGCTAGAAGGGTTGCAGGGGATCGTGGAAAATCAGACTTTTACCAGTACAGCAGCGGCTCAGGCTCTGGTACAGTTGCTGGATGCCTATGGCTGGTCACTGCAACCGCTGGAGGGTGAGGATCGGCTGCAAATTGTTCGTAGGCCCTAGTTTAATCAGGCTTCTTTAAGGGGGAGCCTTTGCCCTGTTGAGAGCATCTTATGTCCGTACGTGAAACCCTCTCCCTGGATCTGGGAGACCGCAGCTATGAGATCGTGATTGGTGAAAATGTGCTGGCCAGTTTGGGGGCGCGTTTAAAACCGATGCTCAAAGGTCGGCAGATTGGTTTAGTGACCAATGAGACCGTAGCCCCACTCTATGCTGAAACGGTCATTCGCAGCTTGGAAGAGGCGGGTTTTCAGGTCACACTGGTGATTTTGCCCGATGGCGAGCGCTATAAAAATTGGGAGACCCTCAATCTCATTTTTGATGCACTGATTGGTGCCAAGTTTGAACGCCAAGGGGCGATTGTGGCGCTGGGGGGCGGGGTGGTTGGGGATATGGCGGGTTATGCGGCGGCCTCATTACTGCGGGGGGTGCCCTATGTGCAGGTACCCACCACGCTGCTCGCGCAGGTGGATAGTTCGGTGGGGGGGAAAACCGGCATTAACCACCCCTTGGGCAAAAACCTGATTGGTGCCTTTTATCAACCCAAGTTGGTGTTGATGGATTTGGCGACCCTGCACACGCTGCCCAAGCGGGAGTTGTTGGCGGGACTGGCCGAGGTGATTAAGTATGGCATTATCTGGGATGAGGCCCTGTTTCAGCAGTTAGAGGAGCAATTAGAGCCCCTGCTGGCGCTGGATTATGGGGTGTTGGCTAAGGTGGTGCATCGTTGCTGTGTGATCAAGGCCGAGGTGGTGGCCAAGGATGAGCGGGAAACGGGGGTACGGGCCTTATTAAATCTGGGTCATACCTTTGGACATGCGATTGAAAATTTGGCAGGTTATGGTGAAAACCTGCATGGCGAAGCGGTCGGTATGGGCATGATGATGGCGGCGCACATGGCCTATCTGCGGGGCATGGTGGATGCCGCTTTGGTTGCAAGGGTGCGGGCTTTGATTGTGCGGGCGGGCCTGCCGGAGTTTCCCGCGCAGCGCCAGCCGTTGGCGGCCTATTTGGATGCCATGGGGCGCGATAAAAAGGTGGTCGCGGGTAAGATGCGTTTTGTATTGCCCACGGGTATGGGCGCTGCGGTAGTGGTGGATGATGTGACCGATGCCAGTCTGGCTCAGGTGTTAGCCCCCTATGCGTCGGATGTGCAAAACTAAATGGGGCGGCGTGGTACCCGCCATAGCACCCTGACCCCCCACGCCAGACGGGTGGCGGAGGTGCTCAGTCGGAGTGGTTTTCATCCCCACCCAGGCCCTATTGATCCCAAGGGTGGGCGGGGTGGGGTGTTGCGCATTAAACTTTCAGCGGATGCCAACCGCACTCGGGTGCGGGTGGCAGGGGGCGGGGTGCAAGAGCTCTATCTCTATGGTCAAGCGGATCTTCAGCAGGTGGAGCGGGTGCTCACGGCGGCCCTGGGCCAGCAGGTGCTGGAGGCGCTGGTGGATGGCCGTGGTGCATAAAAATACAGCCCCACGGTTGCATCCCCCGCCATACCTATAAGATCCAGCGTAGCCATGACGGTTTACCCGCCTTACTCAGCGTATGACCTTTTCAGTGGGGGTGGGGCCATATCGTTATGCGTTCCTGACAAGGCTGCTCTTATCATCTGTCATGGTGCGGGCGGATCAGTCGGGGGTTGGGCCGATCAATGCCTGCTCAGCGCCCCATTGGGCCGGTTGAATATGTACGACCCGCTCCTTAACCTGGGTGCGCCCCTCCACAAACAGCTTAACCGCCCACGGATAGAGCCGGTGCTCTTGGGTTAAAATGCGCTTGGCCAGATCTTCAGCACGGTCGCTGGGCAGTACAGGTACCACCGCTTGGGCGATAATAGGCCCTGCATCCACCTCTTCTTCCACAAAATGGACGGTACAGCCACTAAAACGCACCCCCGCATCAATGGCCCGCTGCTGCACATGCAGCCCTGCAAAAGCGGGCAGTAAAGAGGGGTGAATGTTGATCAACCGGCCCAAATAGTGGCGCACAAATAGGGGGGTCAATACCCGCATAAAACCAGCCAAACAGACCAACTCCACACCGGCATCATCCAGCGCGCGAATAAGTTCATGCTCAAAAGGGCTGCGGCCCTCAAAGGTTTTATGATCCACCACCCGCGTCTCAATCCCCGCCTCGCGGGCACGGGTCAGGCCATAGGCATCGGCCTTATTGCTAATCACCAAGGCGATCTCTGCGGGAATAAAACCGCTCTTAACCCCATCAATAAGAGCTTGCAGATTGCTGCCAGAACCCGAGATCAGTACACCAATACGAAAGCTTGCCCCGCTCATAGGATAACCACCCGTGCGTCACCCTCTTTACAGGAGGTGATTTCCCCCACCAGTTCGGCTTGCTCCCCGGCGGCGCGTAGCTGGGCCAGGGCGCTGTCGGCCTGGGTTGCGGGCACGATGACCAGCATGCCGAGACCACAGTTAAAGGTGCGCAACATCTCATCTTCAGCAATGTTACCAAGCTTTTGCAAAAGGTTAAATACCTCGGGCTGCTGCCAACAGCTGCGTTTGAGCAGCGCACCGGTAGCGTCGGGCAAAATGCGGGGGATATTCTCCCAAAAGCCGCCGCCGGTAATATGCACCAAGCCATGAATGGCGTGGGTTTTTGCCAACTCCAGCAAGGGCAATACATAGATGTGGGTAGGGGTTAACAGCACTTCACCCAAGGGTTTGCCATTAAAGTCGGCCTCCAAACCAGGGCCGCTCTGCCCCAATACCAATTTACGAATCAGGGAGTAACCGTTGGAGTGGGGACCCGAGGAGGCCAAACCAATAATGGCATCCCCCGGGCTGATATGGCGGCCATCAATAATCTTATGTTTATCCACCGCACCTACCGCAAAACCGGCCAGATCATATTCACCCTCGGTATAAAAACCGGGCATTTCGGCGGTTTCGCCCCCAATTAAGGCGCAACCCGCCGCGCGACAGCCCGTTGCGATGCCTTCAACCACCGTGGCGGCGGTTTCGGGGGAGAGCTTGCCACAGGCAAAATAATCTAAAAAGAAAAGCGGCTCGGCCCCCTGAACCACCAGATCGTTAACCGACATCGCCACCAAGTCAATGCCCACGGTGTCATGCTTACCGGTGAGAAAAGCCAATTTTAATTTGGTGCCTACGCCATCGGTGGCCGAGACCAAGACGGGGTCTTGATATTTACGGGTGTCCAGATCAAACAGGGCTCCAAAGCCCCCCAGATCACTACGCACTTCGGGGCGGTGGGTGGATGCCACCGAGCGCTTGATCATAGAGACCAGACGGTTACCTGCGTCGATATCAACCCCTGCATCACGGTAAGTCATGCCGCTGGGTGAGGAGGCGTCTTGATTGTGGGCCATGAAAAGTTCCGTTTTAGCCTTTGTTGTGTGGATACGGGGGGGTAATATAAAGCGTTGGTCGGCTACGCTGCAACGCCGAACGCCCCAACACGCGGGGCTTGGTTACAGACGTTCAGCAGACGTTGGCTTGGGGCGATTATAAGCTGCGACTGTGGCTCTCGCAACACGATTCCACTCTTGATGGACCGGAAGCGCATGTTCTTGATGAAATTGACTCCGCAAACGGGCCTGGTTGCCCTTGTATTTACGCTTACCCTGCTGGTAACGCTGACGGCAAGGCCGCTACAGGCCCAGCAGCAAGATAGCTCTATCTATCAGGTAGAAAGTGTCCGGGTCAGGGTGACACTGCCGCTGCCTAAGCAGCAGAGCAGCCCCCGGGCGGTGGGACTGTGGCGGGGTAAAAGCATTGCGCTGGATCGTCTGTTTAGCCGCATGATTGGTCTGTCAGAACGCCAAGAGCAGCATGATTTTTTACGAGGGCTATATAAAGATGTGGATAAACTGACCAAGCGCATAACCGTCAACAGCGAAAAGTGGCAACCCGATGGGAGCGCCGTAGACCTTATCCTCTCGGTCACTTTTTCCCGCGAGCAGGTGCGTAGCCGCCTCGATGGGCAGGGGGTCAACTACTCCGAGGTGCCCTTTCCCCCCATTTTGTTGATTACCATGCAGCGGGATAGCGATAAAGTCTCTGCGTTTGATCACGCTTTGATGGAAGCTGTCCAGTTTCACGGCGAGCAGATTGGCATGCAGATCTTTACACCGTTGGAAGATACGGTGGATATGGTCAATCTTAAACCCGATAAAATTATTGCGGGCGATCCTTGGCTTTACCGTTGGGTGGCCCAGCGCTATGGGGTTAATCAGGTGTGGATGGTCAATGGTCAGGTCTACCGCAACCCCCCCGTCGACCTGTTTGATGCCCCCTTTTTTCAAAGCCAAGGACAGATTATTCATGGCGGCAATGGGCTTGCGGCCCAGCAGCGCCTGGGGCAGGCCACCAGCTATGCGGCCGATCAAGCGGATGCGGAGCGTTGCCATGCCGATCAGATCGCCAAACAGCTGATTGTACAGTTTCAAGAAGCCTGGATCAATCAGCACGCCAGCCGCTCCAGCATGCGCCACCGATTGGTGCTGGAGGTGGAGCATCGCATGGATCTTAAGCGCTATGCGCAGTTGGCCCAGCAGCTCCGGGAGCAGGCTGGAGTGGCCGCTTTGCGGGTGAGTGGCTTGAATAACCGGGGCGTGGTGTTGGAGCTGGATTATCAGGGCGAAGATAGTGCCCTGCAACGGGCCATTGTTAAGGCGGGCTGGCAGGTCCAGTTGGCCGAGGGGTACTGGGCGTTGAGTCCATTAAGTTTTCCAGCCCCTTTCAACGACCCCTTTGCCGGTCGCGTCGGGGGTGGCAGATGAACCTGCCCAACCTGCTCTCGTTTGCCCGGATTTTTATGGTACCCATATTTATCTGGTGCGTTTTTGAAGGGCATGGGCAGTGGGCGTTATGGATCTTTGTGCTGGCGGGTATCACCGACGCCTTGGATGGCTACCTCGCCAAGCGGTTGGGGCAGGTAACGGAGTTGGGCGGTTTTTTGGACCCTCTTGCGGATAAAATGCTGCTAATTGCGGGCTTTGTCACCCTAACTTGGACCCACCAAATGCCCCTATGGTTAACCCTGCTGGTGGTTACGCGGGATCTGATTATTATTGGCGGAGCCATCCTCTACCAGATCACCACCGGGGATTTAAAAATGGAGCCTCTGTTTATCAGCAAAATTAATACAGCGGCGCAAATCATGGTGTTAGGGATGGCCATGGCCCATCACAACTATGGTTGGTTTGAGGGGGGGGTGGCGATCATGGTGTGGGTGGTGATGGTGACCACGGTGGTTTCTGGTGTCGCCTATATTTGGTCCTGGAGCCATCGTGCCGAGGGGCATGGGGTGACAACCGGTTTTTTTGGTGGACGGGAATAATGCACACAGGTTCAGCGCAACTGTTGATCGCTTTTCCTCTGGATCCGGTACTCTCGTGGGAGAACCTGGTGGTGGGGGCGCATAATACCATCGCCATCCATGGGGTGCGTCAGTTGGAAGCGGCCAAGGTGCCTGGGTTAATCTTAACCGGCGCAGCCGGGGCGGGAAAGACCCATCTTTTACAGGCGGCGGTGGCTTCGGTGCGGGCCCAATATGGTGAACATGCTGCGGTTTATCTGGATCTGGCAACCTTATCCAAGCACTTGGAAAATCAACCAAAAGCCCATAGCGAGGCGCTGCTATCTCGCTTTATTGACCGCTATGGCAGTTGTCGTTTGGCTGCCATTGATGAGTTGGAGCTGTTGGAACATGCGGTGGGTTTGCAAGAGGGGGTGCTCTACCTCTACAACCGTTTGCGGGTGGCGGGGGGGCATCTATTAGGGGCTGGGCGTGAGGATCCGAGCACGATGAGCGGTTTGCGCGATGATCTGCGTTCGCGGTTGTTGTGGGGGCCGGTGCTGCATATTGATGAGCCCGATGAGGTCGCCTTGGGGCAGATTATGGATAAAATGGCGGCTGACCGGCAACTGCGCCTGAGTGAAGCGGTGCGCCATTTTTTGTTGTTACGCTTGCCCCGCAGTGTGCCGGTTTTTGCGCAGACCATCCAGCGCTTGGATGAGGAGGCGCTGCGACAGCAGCGCGCCCTGACGGTACCCTTAGCTAAAGAGGTGTTAGGTCTGTAGGGTGTGTGGGTCGCCCTTTGTCAAGGCACCATAGCGGGCTGGCGAGGAGGCGTCTAGCCTGTGGGGTGAAAGGGTTAAAATGCTCTATTTGGTGTTGGTTTCGGCCTTTGCGGGACTGTTTGCCGGGGTGGTTGCCGGTCTGTTTGGGGTGGGGGGTGGCATTGTCTTGGTGCCAACCCTGCTGCTGCTGTTTGTTTGGTATGGGGTGGATACCGGGGTGGTGATGCAGATGGCGGTGGCGACCTCGCTGGCGACCATTATTGTGACCAACATCTCTGCCTCCTGGCACCATCATAAAAAGGGTGCGGTGTTGTGGCCTATGGTAGGGTGGTTTGCTCCGGGGCTGCTGTTGGGGGCTTGGAGTGGGGCATGGCTGGCGGCCTGGATGGCGGGTGAGCATCTACGCATTCTGTTTGCCCTGTTTGAGATGGCGGTGGGGCTTAAAATGCTCACCGCCAGCCGGGATGGGGGTGGGGCTGGGCTGCACTGGCCCCGTTGGAGCCGCCCCCTCATAGGGGGGGTGATCGGGGGCATTAGCACACTGTTTGGTATTGGCGGGGGTACCCTGTCGGTGCCCACACTAAGCCTGCTGTTTGGGTTGTCGATGCAGCGGGCGGTTGCCACCTCTTCGGCCATGGGGTTGGTCTTGGCGCTGTTTGGCACCGTTGGGTTTATGCAGGCGGGCCAGGGGGTCGCGCAACGGCCCGATTGGTGTGTGGGATTTGTTGCGTGGCCGGTCTTTTTGGGGATCATCACGGCGACTTTGCTCACCACCCCGCTGGGGGTTAAATGGGCCCACGCCATGGATGGGGTTAAGCTCAAGCGGGGCTTTGGCCTGTTTTTGCTGCTGGTGGGGGTGAAAATGTTGATGGGGTAAAGAGGGCTTGCTCCCTTGCCCCTTGCTAAGGTGATTTAGCCATGGGTGTGATGGGCTTGCTCATGGGGAGGGCTCGCAACCGTTGCGTGGCGTTCAATCAAGCCCAGTGGAAAAAAGATAAGGAGTCCTGTCATGCCTATATCGACCCAAGAGCAGGCAGAGCGCTATGCGCGGGATCTGTTCCAACGCTCCTTGGCGCTTAAAGCACGCATGCTGGAGGGAGCCTATATGGCCCAGCTCGCCAGCATGGGTCAGGTTATTGCCAACGCCTTGGCTGCTGGTAACAAGCTGCTGCTATGTGGCAATGGAGGCTCAGCGGCAGACGCCCAGCATTTGGCGGCTGAGCTGTTGGTGCGGCTGCGCTCTCATATCAATCGCCCCGGCTTGCCCGCTATGAGTCTGGCCATGGATGCCTCTGCCATGACCGCCTGTGGTAACGATTACAGTTACGCAGCCTACTATGGGCGTATGGTGCAAGCTTTGGGGGTGGCCGGGGATGTGTTGCTGGGCATTACCACCTCGGGGCGTTCCCCCAATGTGTTGCATGCGCTGGAGCAGGGGCGTAAGCAGGGGTTGATTACCATGGGGTTGCTGGGGGGGGATGGTGGCCCAGCTTTAGCCCTGTGTGACCATGCGTTGGTGGTGCCGGATAAAGAGACGGGCCGGGTGCAAGAGATGCATATTACCGCAGGGCATGTGCTGATGGAGCTGACCGAGGAGTTTTTATTGACCCAAGGCTATATTGAAGCGGAAGGATAGGCGATGCCTGAACTCTATGTGGTGGGCGCGGGGGGGCATGCCAAAGTGGTGGCGGATGCGGCGGCGCTGGTGGGGCGGTGGCGTACCATTACCTTGTTGGATCGCTGCTCCGCCCCTTATCAGGTGGGACCGTGGCCGGTATTGCCTGAGGAGCGGGTGTCACAGCGTGAGGGGGGCCACCACGGTGATTTCATTGTCGGGGTAGGGGATAACGCCTTACGCCTCAGACTGCACCAGCGTTTTGTAGCGTTGGGGTTACGTGCGGTTACGGTGGTTCATCCTGCGGCCACAGTTAGCCCTTGGGCGCGGCTTGGCGCGGGCAGTTTTGTGGCCGCGCGGGCGGTGGTGCAGGTGGATGCGCTGGTGGGGGAGGCGGTGGTGGTGAATACCGCTGCGGTGGTGGAACATGATTGCCAGCTGGCCGATGGGGTGCAGATTGCCCCCGGTGCGGTGTTGGGTGGCGGGGTAGAGGTTGGCGCACGGAGTCTGGTGGGTATGCACGCAGTGGTCAAGATGGTGGTGCGTATTGGTGCCGATGTGACGGTGGGCATGGGTGCGGTGGTACTGCATGGCGTAGGCGATGGGGCGCGGGTGGTGGGGGTGCCTGCGCGTTTGCTGGGGTGAGCTTGAGGGGGTTGGTGGCTGAGTTTGGGGCAGGGTTTGGCGTCAATATTTCTCTTTAATTTAAGGGTGCCTATAGAATGAATTTTACTTTTATAAAGTTTAGATATGGTTTGAATGTTCGCAAGTTGGGTGTGGTTTTGGCGCTGCTGTGGATCGCCTGTTGGCTACCCCAAGCGGGTTGGTGTGGGGAGGCCGCAAGCCTTGGTAGCACTGTGCAGGGCATAAAGGATAGAGGCGTGTTGCGCTGCGGGGTGGAACAGAACACCCTTACCATGTCGGCGATGGATCGGGATGGGGAGTGGCGCGGTTTTATGGTGGATCTGTGCCATGCCTTGGGGGTGGCGCTCTTGGGGACCACCCAAGATGTGGAGATCATTGAGGTCAATAAACATCTACGCTATGAAGCACTTAAGGGCAATGCCTATGATGTGCTCATGAGCAACAGTACTTGGACTTTGACGCGTGAAACGGCACTTGGGGTCCGTTTTGTTACCCCTTACCTCTTTGATGGCCAGGGCTTTTTGGCCCACCTTAAACAGGGGCGCACCCGTTTGAGCGCCTACGATAAAGCCAATATTTGTGTGCTGGATAGTACCACCTCGCTAACCAATCTTAAAGCACTGTTGGCCCAGCACTACCCCCACTTTACCCTGACCAGTTTTGTCACGTTGGAGCGCATGCGCGAGAGTTTTTTTAGCGGTAATTGCGACATGCTTAGTTCTGATCGGTTGGTTTTAGCCTCGGAACAATTGGTGCGGGGGGGCGAGCAGGGGGCTTATCATATCTTAGAGGATATTATTTCCCGCGAGCCCTTGGGGCCGTATGTGCGACAAGGCGATGAACAGTGGTTTTCACTGCTTCGTTGGTTGGTGCAGGGGCTATTATTGGCCGAACATAAGGGGGTTACGCGGGATAATGTGGATAAATTGGCGGGGACCACTGAAGATCGTGAAATTCAGCATCTGTTAGGGGTGGTGGGCAATGCCCATCAAGCGTTAGGGGTGGATGCCCAATGGATGCGGCGGGTGATACGGGTCGTGGGTAACTTTGAAGAGATTTATCAACGTAACTTAGGGGCATTGGCTCAGTTGGGGGTGCGTCGAGGCTATAATGGGTTGTGGTACAAGGGGGGGTTGCACTATGTGCCACCTTTCCAATAAATGATTTCGCGAGATTGGGGTCGAGTAAAGCGTCTTGATTGGGGTGCTCAAAATGGCTGAGCAAGCGCCAAAAGAGAGCCAAGAGTCAAGCCCAAGCCTTACGCTGCCACCAGACCCTGGGCCTTTGCGCTTGGTTCGCAGTGTGGGCGTGCAGATGTTGCTTATGCTGGTGGTTTTGTCGGGTTTGGTGTTGTCGGCACTGCTGCTTAGTGAGAGTGCCTTTGAGCATATGCAGCGCCGTGTCGATTATATGGTGACAACGGATCTGGAAAGTTTAGTGGCCACCGCTGAGTTGGCCAATGAGAGCGCCGCCCATGCGGCTGCGGCCCCAGCTTTGGCGGCGGCTAAAAATGATTTTTCCCGCATGGCGGTAATGGACCAATTGATGGATTGGCAACGTCTGTTGGCCCGTTCCATCTCGGGGGTCAAAAAAATGCAGCGGGTCGCTGCGGATGAAGAGCGGGGGCGCTATCTAAAAGCGGTTATCAGTCACCGTGATGATCTGCTGGATAATCTCTATGCGCTTGATGGTGTGGTGGCCAGACGCATTGCTCTTGATCAGCAACTTGCCGAAAAAATGTTAATATTGCAGCGTAATGATGAGTCGCTGGCCCGTCTGTTGCCCACCGTGAAAACCCAACAAACCCCACAATTTCAGGTAAATCTCTTGGCTTTTGGGGCGACCTTTCACAGCATGAGCGCGATTTTGCACTCGGCGATGCAAAGTGACTCCCGTGGGCGGCTTAAACGGTTGCAAAAACGGGTGATGGATGCCCACCAGTTAGCCCATGACTACTACGATAGCTTGCATCTGGAGTCGGAGCAGCTGGCGCCCTTTTTTGATGCCATTCATGAACTGTTGGAAGGTCCTGCCAATCTCTTTCAATTGCGTTTAGAGGCGTTGGATGTGCTCAAAAAACAGCGAGGATTGCTGCAACGTAACAAGCAATTGGCCTCGCAGTTTAATGAAACCGTGGCGCGTTTGTTTGATCTGGTGCGGTCCGATGTGCGCCGACAAACCGCCCAAGTCAAAGAGGTGGCTAAACAGAGTTCACAGCATCTTAGAGGCATTGCCGCAGTGGCGTTAGTGGCCATCGTGATCGGGGTGATGATGGTGCGGTGGCGCTTGGTGGTGCCCCTGGATCAGCTACACAGCGCGATTGTGGAGCATCTACGTGGGAATACCCGCTCCACAGTGCGACAAAGCGGAAAAAATGAAATTGCCCGTATTAGCCAAGGGTTGGCCTACTTTATTGCGCTGATTGATCAGCGGGAGCGGGCCTTGCGCTGGGCCAAAGAGGCCGCCGAACAGGCAGCCCAGGCCAAGAGTGAGTTTCTCGCCAATATGAGCCACGAAATTCGTACCCCGATGAACGCCATTACCGGTTTGACGGGGCTCTGTCTAAAAACCGATCTCAACAGCAAACAGCGGGACTATTTGACCAAGGTGGAGGGGGCAGCCCGTTCGCTGCTGCGCATTGTCGATGATATTCTGGATTTCTCAAAGGTAGAGGCCGGTTGTTTGGTGTTGGAAGAGACCGATTTTGAGCTAGAGAGTGTTTTTGACCATCTTTCGACCATGATCTCCCAAAAGGCCCATGAAAAGGGGCTAGAGGTGGTCTATGGGGTGCCCCGCAGTGTGCCGACCTATCTGAGGGGGGATCCCCTGCGTCTGTCGCAGATATTGATCAATCTTGCCAGTAACGCCGTTAAGTTTACGGAAGAGGGGGATATCGTGGTGCAGGTAGCGGTGGATCGCTATCTGGAGGAGCAAGTGGTACTGCATTTTAGCGTTAGGGATAGCGGTATGGGGATGAGTCAACCCCAACTGGAGCGGCTGTTCCACTCGTTTACCCAAGCAGATAGCTCAACCACCCGACGGTTTGGGGGGACAGGCTTGGGGTTAACCATCTCCAAACGGCTCGTGGAGATGATGCAAGGTAAAATTTGGGTAGAAAGTAGCCTAGGGCAGGGCAGCGCTTTTCACTTTACCGCATGTTTTCGTTATGACCCTGAGCGGGCCTTGGCCCCTTGTATGTTGACCTGGGCGTTGCAAGATAAACGGGCTTTGTTGGTGGATAATAATCCCACCTCCCGTGGATTTTTAAGAGAAATGATCGCCTCGTTCTCACTCAAAGTGCAGTTGGCCTGTGGGCTGGATGAGGGCATGCAAAAGTGCCATCAGGCACGGGATGAAGGGCATCCCTTTGATGTGGTGGTGCTGAATTTCAGCGCCGAGCAGGACAGCGCCACGGGGTTGGCGGTGTTGCAAGATCTACAGCGTTTGGGGGGTGATGAGGCCTTGCGGCGTACCTTGGTCATTGTGCCCGTTACTCAAGAAGCCTTGATCCGGGCGGCGGACCGCTTAGATGTAGGGGTGTTGCAGTTTAAGCCCATCTATCCTGCGGCGTTGCAGAGTGGCTTGACAGCGATTCTCTGCCCCCAACAGGATGACGATGGGGCTGCCCAGAAACTAACCCGACGATGCATATGGATTTACACGGCCTGCATCTGCTATTGGTCGAGGATAATGAGGTTAATCAATTGGTTGCCAGCGAAATCATCAAAGGGGCTGGGGCCGAGGTGAGCATCGCCAAGCATGGGCAAGAGGCGCTGGATTTGGTCCAGGTAAGCCGTTTTGACGCCGTGTTGATGGATCTGCAAATGCCGGTAATGGATGGTTATGAGGCTACACGGCTCATCCGCGCACAACCGGGTCTGCACGATCTGCCCATTATTGCCCTTAGTGCCAATGTTATGAAAGACCAAGTGCGCCGCTGTTATGAAGCAGGTATGAACGATCACCTGCCCAAGCCGGTGGATCCTAATGTGCTGTTTCGTCTGTTGGCGACCCATTTGGGGTTAGAGTCCAAACTGGAGCTGCGGGAAGATCCGCCGGATCAAGAGCAACTCGTGCAGCAAAGCCTGCAAGGTTTTCCTGCTCATCCCGCTGGGGTTGCGTTATCCCAAGCGCTGTTTTATGCCGATGGTCGGGTGGCTTTAATGTGCAAGCTGATGCAGCGGTTTAAGCAGGAACAACATGATGTGGTGGCACGTATACGGCAGCAGTTAGAGCTCGGGGCCTTGGCAGATGCCCAACGTTTGGCCCACACCCTAAAGGGGGCTGCGGGTACGCTTGGGGCGACCCTGTTGCAAGAAAAAGCCAAACAGTTGGAGTTAAGTATAAGACAAAAACAAGAATCGAGCCCAAGGGACAGCCTCGCCAGCTTCGCTGTTTTGGAAGATATGGAGGCAGCCTTGGCGCTGGTGTTACGCTCCCTTACTCAGATATTGGCATCCCCTGGGGCGTTGGCGTACCTAGAGAGTGAAACCATGCCTGGGGATGGTGCTGCCTATGACTGGCAAGAACAACTGGAGCATTTGCAGAAACTTATTGAAGATTATAATGCGGAGGCAGAAGATCTGGTGGCGCGCATGTTGGTCGCTTCGCCCCCCGCCCCGTTAATAGAGCCCCTGTCAGAGGTGATGCAAGCGGTGAGCGGTTTTGATTTTGCCTTGGCTGAAGTGCGCATGCAGCAAGTCAGGCAGCGGGTAACGGAGGTGTTTTCGGCATGATTTCCCAACAAGATGAGCAAGAGCCGCTGTTGCAGACGCTGCGCCAAACCCCCGGCTATGATCTGTCGTTGGGGCTGCACTATGCGGGGGGCAATACTGAACGTTTGATCCGGGTATTGGCGGTTTTTCAGCGTCAGCATCAACAGACCATCGCCCTTGTAGAAAGCCACTGGCAGCGTGGTGCCTATGACGCTTTGCAGCGTTTGGTGCATACGGTCAAAGGGGGAGCTTCGGCGGTGGGGGCGGTCTCATTGCAACATGCGGCCGAGGTATTGGATGGTGCCCTGAAAAAGGGCCTGCCCGATGCCGATCCGTTTGCCGCGATGCAGCAGCAATTGGCGCTAGAAATGAATCGGTTTTTGGCGGTTATCAGCCCCAAAACAGTGGTTGAAGGGGGCGCCGTAGGTGCCATTTTGCCACGCCAGCGAGAGCGCCTAGTGCAGGTATTAGAAATTGTCGAAGGTTATGATGCTATGGCCGGAGAGCAGTTGCAGCAGCTGCTGCACAGCGACACCCAATTGGCCGTCGATCATGGATTACAGCGTGTGTTGGATCTGCTTAATATATATGAGTTTGAACAGGCGGCTGAGCTGCTTAAAGGGTGGTTGCGGGATCATGCTGTCGACACTCCATAAAAGCCTGCCGTAGTTGGGCTTCATCAAGATGATAGCCGATTAAGACCATGCGGCTTATCTTTGGCTGAGTGCCCCAAACAGCGCCCTCGCGACCTTCAATCACATGATGCACCCCTTGGAAAATGTGTTGGGTGGCTTGCCCATGGATGTGCAAAATTCCCTTCATGCGCAGTAAGTCGTCCCCTTGCAAGGCCAACAGCCGGGTGATCCAGCGGATAAACAACGGGGCATCAATGGCGCCTTCTAGCGTCAGTGCGACGGCACGCACTGGCCCATGCTGGGGTTGCCCATGGAACAGCAGAGGGGTGGTGTCGGTGGATGGCGGTTGTTGGGGGTGGATCTCTTGGCGATGGGGCTGAAATCCGCCCAAATCCAGCAGCTTTGCCAAAGGCGCTTGAGCCTGTTCCACCAGCAGATAGGGGGCATGGTTGTTGAAGGGGCGAAGGGCGGCCAAGGCTGCGCTGGGGTCGGCCACCAGATCAATTTTATTGATTAAGAGCAGGTCGGCAAAGGCCACTTGAGTCTGACACTCACGACTTCGTTGGAGCTGTTGGGGTAGATGTAGGGCATCGCAGAGGGTAATAAAGCCGTCGAGACGGTAGTGGGTTTTAAGAAAGGGTTCGTGCAAAAAGGTCTGGGCAATGGGGCCGGGCGTCGCTAGGCCAGTGGTTTCGATAAGGATATGATCAATCTGCCCGGTGCGGGGTTGGAGCCGTTGCAGGGTGTTGAGTAAATCCCCCCGCATGGAGCAGCAGAGACAGCCATTACTCAGTTCAAAAAGATCTTCATCCGTTTGCATAATTAAATCTTGATCAATACCAATACGGCCTAACTCATTAACGATCACCGCCACCCGCCTATGTGGGGTATGGCTCAAAATATGGTTGAGTAGCGTGGTTTTGCCACTGCCGAGAAAGCCGGTCAAAACCGTAACAGGGGTCGTGGTCATGGTCCGTGTCTGGGTGGTCGGTGGCTTAGATTACCCGCGTTGGGTAGACTCCAACTCGTGAATGCGGGCAAGCAGTTGATGTTCACGTATGCGCCATTGGCGTTGTTGGTGTAACTGCGCCTGAACCCGTACTTTTAATATTTTGGGCTCAAGGGGTTTAATTAAATAGTCCACAGCTCCCAACATCATCCCTTTAGCCTCATCCATAATGGCATTTTTGGCCGAAGTAAAGATAATCGGAATACGGTTGGTCTGGTCATTGGCTTTAAGTCGGCGGCATACCTCATAGCCATCCATATCGGGCATCATGATGTCTAAAAGAATAAGATCAGGTTGCTTGGCTTCGGCAATTTTAACCGCAGAATTGCCGTTTAGGGTAGCGAGAATGGTAAACTCGGGTACCAGGGTGCCTTTTATGATTTCAATATTAGCAGGGCTGTCATCGACAACCAAAATAGCCTGTTTCTCATCAACTCGATTCATGGAGGGGGCCTTCGTGGGGGTGGATAAGGGCGTCCATGTCGCAGCCTTTGGCTGCGGGCTTAGCCGTTAGAACGACAGGGTGTTAGTGTAGCGGATTGTGACAACGTGATCAGTAAAAAATCGCGACAAGGTGCTGGTTTGCGGCTTTTTACATAAACCAGCAACGATCCCCGCAGGCATGGCGGTGGCGCCCCAGATGGTCGTTTCCCAATAGGAGAGCTCTCCTCGGATGAAGCCTGCGCGGCGGCCACCTGTTGAAGGAGGGGGATAAAAAAAGGGTGCGGGCTTGGAACGGCTAAACCATTACCAAAGCCGTGGCCCGATGTCTGGATGGCGGGCGGGCACGTTTAGAGGCTGGTTTGGAAAAAAATCGCGTAGTGCAGGCCTTGCGCGCCAAAATCGAAGCGTTGTATGCCCTCCTGATGCAGGTTGCAAGGCAGTGCTTCGGGTTCCAGAAAACGCGCGCGGTCTGGCCAACCGGATAGAATAAGCAGGATACCATGGGCATGCAGTTGGCCTTGTATGGCAACCTCACCGTGGGGGGCAACATGATGAAACAGTGCGCTTAACGCCAGTTGCAACTGGCGTTGCCCCAATTGTTCCGTCGCGGGTAGGGGGGGGAAGTGGTGCAATGTATCGGACCACAAAATGCGTTTGGGTAACCGTTGGGACAAGTGACCAATGGCATCGGCCAGCAAACTGTGCAGGTGCTGTTTAGGGGCGTCTCGTTGGAGATGGCTCAAGTGGCTTTTTAGGAGGGATTGGAGTTTGCCAAAGCGATTTAAGCCATGTTGTACTTCATGCAATAAACTACGCAGTAAGGCTTGGCGGCCTGGGCGGTGGCGATCCTCCAGGAGGGGGTGGGGAGGGCTCTCAAGCAGGTGTTCAAGTTGTTGTCCCAAACTGTGCAGGTCTTGATCCAGCTTAGCGAGGGTTTGATGGATACCCTCTGTGGGATGCATGGGGTAGGTGTCGCTTTTTTGCGGTGGAATAAGGTGCTGCATCTGTTGGGTAATCTGTTGCTGCTGTTGCTGGTGTAAAGCTTGGGTAATATGCTGGAAAACAAGCTCTGTAGCTTGGCTGCTTTGGTTAACCAAACAGGTAAAAAGCGGTTGGCGTGTGGTTAAGTCAAGCAGTTGCCATGCACCCTGTTGTAGCTTCAAGCGTAAGCGCAGCGGCGGCTGTTGTGTGTGGTTTTCCCACCATGCTGGGGGTTTGCTCCAGGCCATTTGGAGTTGTAATTGGCCAGTATGCCATAGGGGTGCGGTGGTGCTGGTGGGGGGGGCTGTCCAGCGCAGTGTTTGCCAACCAGCTTGAGCAAGGGCGTATTCGAGGGCGCTGAGCAGACGAAACCAAAAGTAGGGCGCTTTGGGGGGGGATGCGGGTGTTAATAACAGAATCGTAGCACGCTGCTGACGAGAGAACGCAATGCTGGGTGGTGCCGCTTTGGGAAAAAGAAGAATTTCATGATCACCCATAAAGAGCCTCTAATGGAACGGAGCGCTAAGGTTAATCATGCGCCTGTTTTTAAAAACAACACGCTTTGGTAAAGGGGAGATGCTGTTTGCCAAAACCCCGTTCAACCCCAAAAATCTATGGAATGATGTCATGGCGGTGGTTGGTCAAATCTGTTGGGGGTGACCAGGTGCCCCCCAATTTGGGGGTGACCAGGTGCCCCCCAATTTGGGGGCGACGCGGGTTTGGTTGCTTAGATCCCTCCGCCCAGCCTCGTTTATAGGGGCTGGGTCACGTTCTTTGCGTCTAGAGCGCCCTGCATACCTAAATAGAAACGTTGTGCGCAGGGCGCACGGTTTACCGACTATGGGGTTGAGACCCTCTTACAAGGCCAGCCGAATGGTCTCTTCAAACGCTTTTATGTCTAACTGGTGCGGGTTGTTTATGCCTGCGCTGGCCCGTAGTCGGTCCACGTGCTGTTTACAAACCGCCAAGAGCAGATCATGGAGCACACCCGGTCGTAGGTTTTGAGCCTGGGTTTGTGTGTAGTTTTCCAACGATTGCAGGGTGGTCAACAGCATTTGAGGGTCAATTTCTGGATAGCCTTTGACGCCATTCCCCTGCTTGTTGCCGCGCCCCCCTGAGCTGGAAATTGACTTGTTAAAAGGGGTGTTCAGGGGATGAACGGCGCCCGTTACCAACCAATCAATGGAGACATTGGCGGCACGGGCAATGGCCAATAGTGGGCCGACGGTTGGCTGGCTTTTTCCCGAAATGTAGCGGTAGAGGTGGGCCTCGGAAATATCAATCAGTTCGGAAAGCTTTTTCTTGCCGCCAACAGCCTCGGCCACTTGGGCAATGCGCATACCTAAACCGACCATATGGCCGTTGAGAGCATGAGGTTTGGGGTCTTGAGTAAGGGTTAGAGAACTCGATTTTTTCATATGCTTGCTCTTATTAAAAGGGGTTTGAATGAGCTTTTTTTGGCTACCGCTGTAAGCAGATAGCTCAATGCGTTTTATAGAGATATCGTGTGCGATAAATGATCGCCACATGAATGGTGGAGCTACTGGCATACCTGAAAATGAAAAGAGTATTTCACGGCCAGCGACCGATCCGAGGCGGTCGTTGGCAGGATACCCGTACGAGTAGCTGCATCATTTCCCACACGCTACCTTGATCGCATTCTATCTCATTTGTACACCATTGGCGGCCAGTGAGAAAGAAAAAATATCAATCATTAGATTTTTATTAAATCGTTATGAATTTCTGATACAAGTTTGTTGTTGGTCATAGATCATATAAGATAGGTGTATGTGGGCTGAATCAACCTCTCGTTTGGCTAGGTTAACGTGGTGTTTGCGATTTTTAGGTTCGTTATAAACAGGCTAACATGATGAAATAAATAGAGAGTATGCGGATCATGAGCCTTGTGAACGATTTCTAAAGGGTAGCCGGCAGCGCTGGTTTTGGCATCATCCCAAGGGGCGGGGCGCTTGGTAACTATTTTAATGGTTTGTTAACGATCTAAAAAATTGGTAAATGGATGGCTCCAACCCAGCACAGCATCCAAACTCAAGGAAAAAGTGTCAGATAAATATAATAAAAATTATTCATTGGTAAAAAATGAGCATGGGGGTGCCAGGTGCCCAGCGGATGGCCTTTTAGGCGGGGGTGTTTGCGTGGCGCTGGTGGGGTGGGGATGCGGTACATATGGCGTTACCAAGCTGTTACATGCTATGTTAACCCCCCACGTTCGTAACAGAGGGCATGGGGGTGCCGCTTGCCAGGGTGTTTTGTTGCCAGGGTGTTTTGTTGCCGGGGTGTTTTGTTGGAGGTGGTAAAGGGTTAATGGTAATGTATAGGTCGGTGGAGTGGGGAATGATGCAACGCTTATTTTGGCTCTGTATGGTGCTGGCATGGGGGTGGCCTGCTGAGGCTAAAGCAGACCTCTTTAGTGAGGGGCGCTATCAGGCTGCGGTGGTGGTTGAGATTGCCTCAACCGGTAAACTCCCCGAACGACAGGTGCAGAGCTGGCATGTTAAGGCACTGCTCCAAGACGAAGGTGTGCCCACTGGGTTTGAGCTGTTTGCCGATCCCGCAACGCCAGAGTTGATGCCCCAAACGCTCAATGTGGGGGACTCTATCATCCTGAGTTGCAATGGTGAACAGTGCAGTTATTTTGATCAAGACCGGCGTCATGGCTGGTGGTTGATTGGTGTGCTGTTCTTGGTGGTGGTGGCTCTGGTGTGTGGCATTCATGGCGCTTTTGCGCTGTTTGCCATGGGCTTTAGCTTGGCGACCATTTTTGTCTTTATGACCCCACTGCTGCTGCAAGGTTGGAACCCCTTTTGGCTCTGTTTGGGTACCGCGATCTTGCTGGTTGTGGTGCTCATCGTGGTGGGCCATGGCGTGACCATGCGCAGTGCCATCGCCGCGCAAGGGGCGGTGCTGGCGCTGCTCACGGCTGCCCTCTTTGCCTGGGTAACGGTTTGGATCTTAGGCTTGGATGGTGCAGGCAGTGAAGTGGGGCTTTACAGCAACTTTGGGGTGCTGAAAAATTTGGATATGCGGGGGCTGTTTCTTGGAGCGATCCTGCTGGGTTGCATCGGCGTGCTGGATGATGTGACCTGGGCACAAGCGGCCGTGGTGGAAGATATGGCGCTCAATCACCCGCGCATGGGTACCATAGAGCTCTATCAAGCGTCACTGTTAGCGGGGCGGGAGTATCTGGTCGGGATGATCAATACCCTGGCTTTGGCCTACGTAGGAGCGGGCTTGCCTCTACTGATTTTAGCACTTTACGACCAAAGCCTACCCCTCTGGGTCAGTCTTAACAGCCAAGTGGTGCAAGAGGTGCTGGTGCGTACCCTAAGTGGCGGCTTTGCTTTGACATTGGCCCTGCCCATTACCACTTGGTTGGCCGCCCGTAAATATGCCCAACAGCCCCGCTTGGGGCGGACGAAGCCGCTACGCGGCAATCCCTGAGCCATATTTTTTTGGCCGGGTCTGCTCGACGTTGTTCTATGGCTGGGGGGTGGGCTGCCGGTGCTGGTTAAGCCAGAGCGTCTCAATGATGCCGTGCAGCAGTGCCTCATGACCGACCTCAGCATGCCCATAAAGGGTGCAGGGTAGGTGAAAAGCCACCTGTGCCGGGAGTTGCCACAAAGCGTTGTCTGGGGCAAAGGCAGAGAGGGTGATTAAATCCAGCCCATTGTCCAAGGCCCACTGGCCGCAGCATAAAATATTTTCCGAGTTGCCCGAGCTGGAAATGGCAATAAGCAGGTCACCTGGGCGGGCCAACTTTTTTAAGGGCTCCAAAAAAACCGCCGCATAGCCATTGTCGTTGGCCATGCAGGTAAGCAAACTGGCATCACTAAAGGTGTGGGAACGCAAGGCCAGCTTGTTAATCATATCCTGACTTAAATGACTGCACAGGGCGTTGCTGCCGCCATTGCCAATCCACCATATCTGGCCACTTTGCTGTTGCTGTTTTTCCAGCAGCTGCTGCGTGCGCTCAAAGCCACGCTGCCGTGAGCAGGGACGGCCTTGGAGGTGGCAGTTGGTCTGTTGTAGGGACTCTTGCAGCTTATCCAACCAGTGGGAAACCGTTGCGGACATCGAGTTGCCTTTGTCATCATCGTCGCTGTGGGGGGCAATGCAGTGCCAACTTCGCAGAAGGAGGGCAATAAATCAACCCATTTTCATGGGGGATTCCTCGCGTTTTTATCACAATCGTTGCTTATGGCCGTGTCGCTTTCGCCCATATGGCGGGTCGAAGCGGAAAAAATCGTGATACATATCAAGGAGAGCGCTGTCTAGGCCCTGGGTCGAAGGGCATCACTGCTTGGGTGATTTGAGCCGGACCGTCTTTAAGGATGTGCCAGCTTACCTTATTGGCCCATGCCAAGGGGGCCAAACGGCGGAGGGTGTGACACGGGGGCATGGGTAACAAGCCGCACACCACCTAAGGGTCAGAGCTGGGATGTGGAGCAGCTTGAGTGACGCTGGGTTTAGCTGTCAAACAGCTCGGGCTTTTCCATTTGCAGCAACATTAAATCGGTGGCAATAACATGTTCATCCACCCATTTCATGCGGCCCAAGCGTTGCTGAATGAGGGTTACTAACTGATCTTTGTGGGCTTCGCTAATCTGCTGGTAATCTTGCCCTTCCAGCAGATCACGGACCTGTTCAGGTAGCTCATCATTCATAAATGCCATGCCGCGATCCTTTGATTAAAGGTGAAAATGCCAACACTCCACTATTCAGAGCCCATGCGCACAAAAGGGTTCCCACTGCCCTGTAACATTATAGATGTGGGGCAGGAAAAGGTGCACCAGGCCGCCTATAAAGCCCGCTCCCAGACGAGCTAGAGGCTCTACCTGCTGGGCTGCTACGGTCAGACGCCCCTGGCTGTCGTGGGTGATGAGGCTCTCTTCCACATAGCACGCGTGGATTTGCCCAAATAAGAGGGTTTGCGGGGTGGGTAACTTCAGATACCCCCGCTGGCAGAGGAACTGCGCTGGCTTTCACCTGCATAGCCTGATGGGTGCGCGGAATATGTACGGGAAAATAAATACGTTGCAAAAGAGTTAAGCGGCTATCTTTGGGGCTGCCATCGCTCTTTTTGCCCACCGACAACATCAATAGAGGGGGGCTGGTACTGCCGGTAAAATAGGAGAAGGGGGCTAATTAATCGCGGCATTCTCGTTTTCGCTCAATACCCAAGCGATGGGAGGTGGGATTAAAGTCTGGGTCATTAAATGGTAAATGGCACCAGGGCTTTGGGTGGAAAAGTCGATGAGCATCGCTTAACTCCCTGGGCGTTTGCCCTCCCGTGAGCGGGGCTAAAAAGCATCATCATGTCACCCCAAAAAGCGTCTAATGCGGGGGATTAAATCATGAAACTGGATGGGTTTATTGACAAAATCCACGGCACCAAGTTGAAACGCTTGTGTGCGGCTATCACTCTCTTGATCCACGGTTAATAAAAGGGTTGGTATGGATTCATAAAGGGGGTTGCTCTGGATCTGCCGCAATAGGCTAAAACCATCCATGCGAGGCATGCGCACATCCGTCAGGACCATATCCACGTGCTGTTGCCCGAGCATCTCCAGGGCCTCTTGGCCATCTTTGGCTTCGCACACCTGTAGACCGATCTCCTCAAGGGGTTTGCGCAAGAGCATGCGTTCGGCATCATTATCATCCACCAGTAACACGACAGGATCGGTGTGGGGTAGGAGAATGGCGATTTCTCCCCCTAACGCAGGGAGTGTGCTAAAGCGAATCTCCCCTTTATGGGCCGCAATAATGGCCCGACAATGGGTGTCGTACTCGGTGATGGTTCCCTGTCTGTTGGGGTCCGTCGGTCGCAATAAGGTCTGTTCCAAGCCGGGTATGTGCTTGGCTAAGCCTAGGCTTCTAAATGAAAGTTTTGATCCGACTTGGAGAATATGCAGGGTGTCACCGCTGCTGCTCAGATCCATTGCCAACGTAAGCAGGTGGCGGAGCGCTTCGTCGAGCAGATAGGGGTCTCCGTGTAGGCGCTGACTTGGGTTTATCTGGTTGAGTACGGTAATGTGCTGCTCTTGCGCAAGGTTGGCCAAACTGCGGAGCACACGTTGCATTAAATGATGGGTGTTAAGATAGCCAAAAGCGGGGCTAAGGGCATCCGCAGGTTGATGGCTGGAGCGATTGCGATAGCCGGCCATCTCCACCAATGTGTTGAGATTGAGCTGCGCTTGGGCGCAGGCTTCATGCAGGTCGCGGGGCAATAACTGTTCCGCATTAATGGCCTCTAATAAATTGATCGTACTTGCCAATGGTTCGCGTAGATTGCGCTGGATCAGGGTGAAAAAATGGTTTTTGTCGTTTAGAGCCTGCTCCAAGCGACCAACCTGCTCGCTGAGTTGGCTTGCTGTGTGGCGCTCTTTGGGTGACGGATTGCCCTCCTGGGTGAGCAGAAGATGGCAGAGCATCATGGGCGGCAACCCGTTTTGGGTGGCCATGGTGGAAAAATGCAGGGTAACCTGCTTGGGTCCTGTTTCCGTTAACCAATGGAGCCCTTCGACCTTCGCGGTAAAATGGCGCCCCTCGCGTAGCGTTTGTAGCCCTTGGTAGAGCACCTGCTTATCCTGTGGTGCAAGCAGATCGCTCAGCGTGGTGTTAGTATAGAGGTCGGGTAAATGCACCAGCCAAGCCACCATCGCATGGTTCCAACCCAGTAAGTGCAGATCGGTGTTAAGCAGCAGGCAAGGGGCATCGACAGCTTGTAGGGCCGTGGCTAACCAGTAGGAGGTGGTTACTTGGGGCGGCGGCATGGTCCATTCATCCTGCTAAAAAGGGATAAAAAGTGCGGTTTATAATAGGGTTTGGTAAGACTATCTGTACAATCTGCAACAGTTTTTTTGGAAAAGGAACAAAAAAATAAAACGGTATTTACAAAGAAGTCGCCTCCAAGGCGGCTTTCATGCTGTGCCGCATATTGTTACTCTAAGCACTTGGCTGTTGGCAGGGCGGGGCTGAGTGCAAAATTTGCCTTGTTCGTTGGTAGGCTGCTGCGGTGATGGTACTGAGTAGTCATCACCTACTTCTTTTCACGTTTATCCATGGATTGAATGGCATGGCACACCCCTTTCGACTTCCCTTGGTTCCGAGCCTGCTGGTGATACTGGCGGCATTGATGTTGGTACGCACGGTAGCACCTCGTGACAAGATCGTTGTGATTGAGGATACCAGATCTACTGCGTTGGCCGCTACGGCGCAGCCACGGCAAGAACGGACTCTCCCGCGCGTTCCCCAACAAGCCGCAGCCAAGTCGCCCGCGATCTCGACGACTGTATCTGCCCAAGCCTCTGCCACGCCGCCTAAACCCATGGCAGGGGTGGGGGGGGATGCGGCGGCCACCAATCTTTGCGACCGTTTGGCCGCCTCGCCCGATGATCCTCAGCGGGTTAGTCCAGGCGTTATGCTTGAGCCGACCACCATAGGGGATGCGGAGTCAGCTTGCCGCGAGATGGTGGAAAACGCACCCAAAGAAGGCAGGTATTTCTACCAGTTGGGGCGCATTTTGGAGGCCAAATCGGCTTGGCGTGGGGCGCGGGATGCCCACCAGCAAGCCTCCAATGTGTGGTATGCCATGGGTAGTTATCGGTTGGGCATGTTGCTGTTAAGCGGCAAGGGTGGCGCACAGGATATTCATGCTGGTTTGCGGTTGCTGCAAAAGGCGGCGCTGGCCAAATTGCCGCCTGCCCAAAATGCCATAGGGGTGCATTTGGCCAATGGGCGGTTGGTCAAACGCAATATGCGTGAAGCGGTGCGCTGGTTACGCCAAGCGGCCATGGGTGGTTATGCCCCAGGGATGCATAATCTATCCCGGGCATTAATGTCACCCCGCTCTGGAACCGATGGGCGGCAAGAGGCGTTGGTTTGGCTGCGTAAAGCGGCAGATCGGGGTGTGGCCGAGGCGCAATATGATCTAGGCATGTTGTATGAGCGGGGGAACATGGTGCCCAAGGATGCCGCAGAGGCCAAGTTGTGGTTGGGTAAAGCGGCCAAACAGGGGCATGTGAGGGCGCTCAAACAGCTTGAGTAAATGGTATGAGCAGGTTGTGTGTGGGGGGAACGTTTCAAGGATGGCGGTGTCGGAGTGGTTGAGCAACTCGGTTTGGCAGGGCTGTTTCGGCCTGCTTTCCCGCCTGAGCCAAAGCGGTTTGATCCGGGTGGGCGTGGTGTCGTTAGGCGTTGGTAGACATGGGTTGTGTGTGGGCTGTAGGGGTGAACCTCTGTATGCATGGCTTTTGGGCGTTTGGCATGAGCCCCCCTCTCTTAATGGTTAATAGGTGTTTTCCATGCTGTTTATGAAGAAAAAAATTACGATGGTTGCCCCCCAAGAGGCCCTGCCTGGGCGTGGAATACCCATGCCGGTAGAGGATCAACATTGGGTGTTGAAAACCCCTATGCGTGGGCCATGGCCGGGGATGCAGCAACTGCTGGTGGGGATGGGCTGTTTTTGGGGTGCGGAACGGCGCTTTTGGCAGCAGCCAGGGGTACACATGACGGCGGTGGGTTATGCTGCGGGTTATACCCCCAATCCGACCTATGAGGAGGTGTGCGCCAATAAGACCGGCCATAATGAGGTGGTGTTGGTGGTGTATGATCCGCAACAGACCGATTTAGAGCGGCTACTGCGCCTCTTTTGGGAGGCGCATAATCCGACCCAGGGGATGCAGCAGGGCAACGATGTGGGTACGCAATACCGTTCGGGGATCTATCTGGCCCATGAGGCGGAGCTGGCCCTGGCCTTGGCAACCCGGGATGCCTATCAGCAGCGTTTGAGTGGTGCGGGTCTAGGCACCATCACCACAGAGATTTTACCCATGCCCCCCTTTTATTACGCAGAAGCGTATCATCAACAATATTTGGCTAAAAACCCAGGCGGCTATTGCGGGCTGGGTGGAACTGGGGTGGTGTTTTAGACCCTGCTTACCTAGAGACGAACCGATTTTGGATCGGTAAAACCCTGCCCGTAGCGCGGTCCACCTTGGTAAGCGGGTGGGCCGCACGGTTTTTTAACCCGCTGCGCAGGGTACAAGGTTATTACGAAATTGCGCTGTTGCCCCGGCAATGGAAAAATCCGCCGCCCGTTTCAAACAGAGCAGGGGATCAATCTGGCGTGCCGCCAGCATGGCGATTTTGAGATCATCATGCATGACCCCCGCTCCAGATTGACCCAATACAAACGCCGGTGCCAAATGATGGAACGCCGCTATAGGGGTGCCACTGGCGAGAGCCTCAATCAACACCTTGCCAAAGGTGTCTGTGAGTGAGGGGAAGACAAAGACATCCGCCGCGGCATAAAAACGGGCCAAGGCCTCCCCCCGTTGCAACCCCGCAAACAGAGTGTTCCCCCCCAAACGCTGAAGACGCTCTTGGTCAGGACCTTCCCCCACCAAAACCTTGGTGCCCGCCACATCGGCATGAATAAAAGGATCCAAATTCTTCTCGCGGGCCAAACGTCCCACATAGAGATAGATCGGCCCCTTTGCGTGGCGTAAAATCTCTGGCTTTTCGGTGGCAGGGCGGGGCCGGAAAAGCTGCGTGTCAACCCCCCGCATCCACAAGGCAATGCGGGTGTTAAACTGTTTTTCTTTAAGCATATCTGCCATGGGCGGCGTGGTGGCCATAATGCAGGCCGCGCGGTTATGAAAACGACGCATCAAGGGATAGACCCAGTTGCTGGAGATCAGCCCACGGCTGCGACGTTGGGCATACTCAGGCCACTGAGTGTGGTAGGTGGTGGTAAAGGCCAAATGGTGGTTGCGGCAATAGCGACAGGCTGCCATGCCAATGGGGCCTTCGGTGGCAATATGGATATGCTCGGGTTGAAACGACTCGATCAAGCGGGCAGTTAACCCTTGGTCGCGAATCATCTCCACATTATCCCCTTTGAGGGTGAACCATTTTTTTTCAAAGCGGCGGGGATGAATAACCTCTAAGTGGTCCCCCCACAGCCGCAATTGATCCACTGTGTCCTGGTAGGTTAGCGCAACACCATTTACCTGGGGGGGGTCCCAGGCGTCGGTGGCGATAAGAATCCGCTTGTTGCGGCCAAAGGTAGGATTCGGGTTTTCCATATGGGGCTCGGTTTGGCGCATGGCAAGGTCGATACTCAAATAAGAGAAAGGGTTGGGGCCGGAGGATGGCCGTTAAAATACCCCCATGCAGCCCCTTAGTTGGCGGCCACCAAGCGGCTGCTCACGGCGGCGTGGTCCGATTGAAAGGTGGTGGCTATAACGCGCCCCTGTTCTGGTTGGGGATAACACCCCCGGGCCAAGATATGGTCCACAGAACGGCGGTCCCACCACTGTAGAAAGGTGGGGGCTTTGGGTTGGTTCATGCAGTCAGTAAAATTTTGCAGGCTGGGTACCTCATGCTGCAAGCGATGCAGCGGAACATTAAAATCCCCCATCAGGATCAAGGGGGCCTCGCTGGGTACGCTCAGCATGTTGTGGTTAAGGGTTTTTAAATGGTGTTGGTAGAGGGTGAGCTTTTCTGTGGTGCAAAGGTGCACATAAAAATAGGTTGTGCCGCTCTCGCTGCCCCGTGCCATCACTGCCCCGCCGCCGCCGCCAATTTTTTTAGCCCAGGGAAAAGGGTGGGGAATGGCAACCGCTTCGCTGGTTTCACGGGTGGCTAGGATGACGCTAAGGTGCTCTTTTACCCCTTTGGCTTTGTGTCCCAGCGCTGTGTGAATGGTTTTAAAACCCATGGTGCGCAAAGCCTGGACGTAGAGCGGTTGTTGCGAACGCAACACTTCGCACAAGCCGACCACATCCATGGGTTCATCTTGATTAAGGTGTTGGAGTTGATCGATAATCCGTTGGGGTGATAACTTGCTATAAACACGTTTGCGGCGCTCTTCTAAAGAACGTTTGCGCCACTTAAAGGGCATGCGCATGCCCAGCAGTTGTTCGGTAAAGGATTGCAGCGGTCGTTTGTAGTGTATGCCGTAGTGGATATAAATGTGGTGCCAAAAACCCCTGCCATCTCCCCCTGCCATGGTATTGAGATGGAAACAGTTTTTTTGTGCAGACATGGGATGCTCCCCCGGTTTTTTTGATGAGCTTAACCGGTGGCATTGTCCCTTGAGGGCAAGACCTAAATGTCGCGCTTGAGTAACAAAATTTTATGGTTGCGTGTCTTTTTTATGTTGAGCGACCAATATTTTAAAATAAAGTTGGTTCTAAGGGCCGTAGAAGTGGTGAAACCCTTCACAGATACCGTCGGCGTAATTCTCTCGTGCCAGATAAAGGCTCTGCGCTACCCCCGCTTGCTGGCACTGGTAGAGGGCTTGTTCCCGCACGCTTTTATCGGCATTTCCCACTAAAATACTGGGTACCGAGCTGGCAAATACCGACAGATCGTTGGCCGAATCCCCCGCAAAAAGGGTGTGGCTATCGTCGATCGCACAATGCTGTTGCAGCATGCGTATGGCGGTTAACTTATTGATACCGGATGGTATAATATTTAACAGACGTGTGCCACTCTCTTCATCGCGGCTCCAGCGCTGCTCGATGGGTAATCCCTTTAGCCGTACGGAAATCTGCTCCATAAGGGGCTGTTTGTCTAAATCAGGGGCAACGCTATAGCTCTGCTTAAACCGGCTTTGGCGGTCAACACAGCGTGGGGTGAGGGGGAGGTCACGGAGCAAAAGAGGAATTTGATGGCGCAGCTCCAAACTCCAAGTGGAGGCTAAAATGGTACGCCAGCCGGGCAACGATTGCCAATGACCGTCGGTAAAGAGAGAGATGGCTCCCCCCGCATCGGCGACCATAAAACGAGGGGTCGGGAGTTGGTAGGTTTTTATGGCCTCTTCCATACCGCTGTGGTCACGACCAGAAAGGTAGCTCAACTGGATATGGGGTTGCTTGACCAGTTGCTGGAAGCGGTGGCGTGCGCCATGGGGTTCAGGGCTTCCCCCATTCGGGAGAAGGGTGCGGTCCAGATCGGTGCAAAGCAGTAGGGCTGGGGTAGACATGACGGTTTTCCGCAGGGTTGCAAAGAGGGGGGTTGGACAAAGTAACGGAACTTTTACGGCATATACTTTCTAAGTGGCAGTGTATGATAACACCAATTCTCCCTGATTTTAAACGACGAGGTGGTTTGTGAAGCTGGATATGCAGAGTATTATGTGGATAGCTTGGGGTTCAGCGGTTATTATTCCTATAAAAATTTACCTGATTATACGCTATTTTAAACGCAAAATAGCCGAAGATGTCGCTAAACAAACCCAGCAAGATCAAGCTTCTTGACGCACTTTTTTTGGCAGAGTGTGGTGGCTTTTAGGGGAAGCAACGGCATGTCCAATATTTTTTATGTGAAATGTTGATGGAGGTAGGCGAATTTTTAGTGAAATATGCGCTTAAATGGGCGATTCTGTGTCGGGATGATGACAACGGCCATGGCACGATTAAACCCTAATCGAGTATCCCGTTTATCCTAAAAGGCGTTATGGATTTGGTTTAAGGTGAAAATTAATAAGGATAAAGAGGGATCGAATATGAAACAGGCGCAGGAGAGCGGGCTATTACATTTGGTACGGGCATCGGGCTATTCATGGCAGGGGTTAAGAGCGGCCTGGAGCCACGAAATCGCTTTTCGGATGGAGGTGGCACTCTGTTCTTTGATGATGCCTGTCGGCATGTTGGTGGGGGGCGATGCGGTAGAGCGGGCATTGTTGGTGGGTAGCCTGTTGATTGTGCTGATTACAGAGTTGCTTAACTCGGCTGTGGAGGCCGTGGTGGACCGTGCCGGTCCAGAGTGGAACGCTTATGCCAAGCGGGCCAAAGATTTGGGTTCGGCTGCGGTGTTTATGAGTGTGGGTTTGGCGCTGCTGGTATGGGGTATGCTCATTGCAGAAAAATTGGGTTAAAGCGTGCCTTAAGCTTGGCTTGTGAAGAGGGACGGGGTCGGCAGAGGAGAGGCACCTCATGCGTGGCGTGGAACGAAGATAGGATTTATGCAAACCCAATGCTGGCATGCTGAGGTTTGCTTGGTTGCGCAGGGGGAGGCGTTTTCGCAAAATCGACGACGGCACCCTGGGTGTGCCGCTGCCCCAGCGGAGTGGTAAAGGTCAGAATAGATGCGGCGTCTGCCCAGGTAGACGCCGTTTTTTGTATCGAAAGAGTCGGGCGATACGAAGAGCATGTCGAAACAAAGAGGTGACTTTACCGTTTTTCTGTTAAAAGTTGCGGTTTCTTCCTTGGAAAGGTGATTCAGGTTAGGCTATAAATAGAAGCTAAGCGGGGAATGGTGTAGCCATGCTAATTTGGTGGCAAGGGTTGCACAGGCAGGCTGTGGAGGAATTGACCATGGCCCACGATTATAAATAAAAAACCGTGGCGATTCCAATGAAGTGGTGCGCCAATCCCCTCGGGCAGACTTTTTAACCAAGCACGCCTATCAAAAAAACGTGTGGACAGATGTGGTGGCAGACGACATCTGGGTGAAAGCCTGTTTACCAGACCGATCCAAGTAAAAAAAGCAGACAGGGAGATATACATGTCAAGGGATCTGATTCAAACCACAGCCGGCATCATCCAGTCCTATGTAAGCAATAACCCCATCGAGGCTGAGCAGTTAACCGGCCTAATTGGTGAGGTGTTTAACTCCCTAGAGGAGTTGTCCCAAAAGGGTTCGTTGGGGGATATTGACGCCGCCACTGCTGAGGATCTGGACCGTTGGGTTGATGGCCTAAACAAAAAAGAGCGTACCGGGTTGACCAAGTTGCAACCTGCGGTGGCCGTGGATCAAGCGGTGCAGGAAGATAGTGTGACCTGTCTCATCTGCGGCAAGACCTGCAAGGCCCTTAAAGGGCATTTGACCCGCACCCATAAGTTGGATGTGGCCGATTATCGCGCCATGTTTAATTTGCCTAAAGATTTTCCCATGACCGCCCCCAACTATTCGGCGCGGCGGCGTGTGTTGGCTGAAGAGGTGGGCTTGAGTGAAAAACTGCAAGCTAGCCGTGAGCGTAAGAAAAAACAGAGCAGCTAATAACAAGAGATCCAACACCCTATAGGAACGGGCTGAGACGCTGCATTGTCTCAGCCCGTTCTGTTTTGGGTCGGTATCTGTTAGGGTGTTTGCGGGTATCAACACGGTAGCAGCCGGGTGGGTTGTGGCGGATGGTACTAACTAGAGGATTTTAAGCGCATGGCTGGAACAGCAGCAGCCCTGTTGGTCGAAGGGTTGGTTAAACGGTATAAAGGGGGCATTACGGCCCTCGATGGGGTGGATCTGCGGGTAGAGCCTGGAGAGGTGTTTGCCATTTTGGGTCCCAATGGTGCGGGAAAATCCACCTTAATTAATATTGTGGCGCAAATAACCACTGCCACGGCCGGTGCGGTGGCGGTCTTTGGTACCGCCTTGCAGCAAGATCCACTGGCCACCAAGCGGTTGGTTGGGATAACCCCGCAAGAGATCGCTTTGGACCCCTTTTTTACGGTGCGTGAAGTACTGGTCAACCATGCTGGTTATTATGGCTTTCGCGATGCCTCAGCGCATGTGGAGCGTTTGTTGGAACGGCTGGGATTGGCCGAGCATGCGCATAAGCGTACACGGCAGCTCTCTGGGGGAATGAAGCGGCGTTTGACGGTGGCGAAATCCCTGGTCCACCAACCCCCCTTGATTATTCTGGATGAGCCGACCGCTGGGGTGGATGTGGCTCTAAGGCGGGATTTGTGGGCCTTTGTCAGTGAGCTGCATCAAGAGGGAGTTACGGTTATTTTAACCACCCACTACCTGGAAGAGGCGCAGGCGTTGGCGGGGCGGGTTGCCATTATTAACCATGGCCGGGTGGTGCGTTGTGCGCCCATGAGCCAGTTGTTGAACAGCTTTGGCGGGCGTCGTGCGGCCATTCAGTGGCAGGGGGGGGTGGCTAAGCCTGCTCAGTTGCCGGTGGGGATGCAGTGGGATGTGGCCGGTGAAGCGTTGTCCGGCACCGTGGATGAGCAAGCCTTGCCACAGTTGTTGGCTTGGGCGGCAGAGCATGGCCATGGGGTGCGGGATTTGCGTTTGGAGCCTCCCCGGCTTGAGGATGTTTATCTGCAACTTACCGCAGAGGGGTGATGGCATGAACCATACACCACAAGCACGCCCCAGCAGTTGGTTTGGGGCTTGGTCGTTGTTTAAACGGGAGTGCCACCGCTTTATGCGGGTATTTGGGCAGACCGTCGGGGCTCCTTTGGTCTCGGCCATGCTCTATTTTGCCGTTTTTGGAGGGGCTTTGGGGCACCGTATTGGCCCCACCGAAGGGATCAGTTATCTACAGTTTTTAATCCCAGGTTTGGCCGCCATGGGCATTGTGCAACACGCCTTTCAAAATGCCAGCTCATCCTTAATCCAAATGCGCTATATCGGCATGTTGCCCATGGATTTGGTGGCGCTGCCGCTGCACCCTTTGCAGGTGGTGCTGGCGATGGTGGGGGGGGCGATGGTGCGGGGATTGTTGGTGGGTTGCGTGGTGTTGTTGGCGGCGCGGATTTTTCTACCCTTTCACATTGAACATGTGGCTCTGCTTGTGCTGGTTTCGGCGTTATTGGCAGGGATTTTTGGTTTGGTTGGGGTACTCACGGGATTGTGGGGGAAAACCTTTGACGATATCTCGTTGGTGAGCAATTTTGTGTTGACCCCTTTAACCTATCTTGGCGGGGTGTTTTTCTCAGCGGCGATGCTGCCCCAGGGTTGGCAACCGCTGGCGACGTGGAATCCCATCTATCATTTAGTGGGGCTCTATCGGTATGCCATTTTAGGGTTGCAAACCACCGATCTTACCTTGGCCATGGGGTTTGCCGTGGGCTTTATGTTGGTGCTGTTTGGCGTAACGGTGTGGATTGTGCGGCGCGGATGGCGCCTGAAGGAGTAAAAAACCATGTCGGACAAGGATTATGTGGCCGAACATAGTGGGCCAGAGTGGAAAAAGATGATTTTTCTGCTGGGCATTCCGCTCATTTTTTTGGCTCTCAACTTTATGCGTATCGAGATGCCAAACCCGGCAGATATGGCCGCGCATTTTCAAAAAAACCAGCCTGCTTTTGAAGCATTAGTCAAACAGTTGGGGGGCGATCCCCCCTTTGCATTTTTAGATGTGGAAAAGTTTGAGAGCACCCGTGACCGCCATGGCGAGCGGGTAGCCGTGGCGGCTGGTCGCTACAGCCGTGAGGTGTGGCGGCACTGGCAGCAGATGTTGCAACAGGCTGGGCTAAAGGCGCTCAAAATTCGGTGGTTGGAGGGTGACCGTCGGCATATCCTGCTCTATAGCGCCTCGTTCCGTAAGCTTAAAGATGTTGGTAGTTTTGGCTATCTCTATTTAGAAGATGATCTGGCCCATGCTAAAGAGCTCTTTGCGCGGGAAAAAATTCGGCTTTTCCCTCTCCAGGGGCGTTGGTATCTGTTTCAATGGGATCCTAAAGGGGGCGTAGATGTTCCCTCTCGCTAAAGGGCTACAGCGTTGGTTTGGTGGGCCATCGACGCGGGTGGAGGATCAGTCGCCACAGCCCTGTGCTGAACCCACCTTGTGGCAGGCGTTAAGCGAGCAGCAGCAGTTGGCGCTGCAACAGGCTTATGGGTTTTACCTGGATAAAAACCCACAGTTGTGTGGCTGTGACCGCCGGGCGAAGGCCCGTTCTTTCACTGTTTTTTTGCAGCGTTATCGGGTGATCTATCCAGAGGACGAGAGGTACTAAAAATCTGGCTGAGTTCGGCCACGTTGAGTAAAAACGAGATGGAGCCATCGGGCATGACCGCAGAGCCCGACAGCATCTGTACCGATTTAAAGACATGGGGCATAGGCTTAACCACCAGCGATACCGGTTCGTCAATACTGGTCACGCGCAGGGCAAAACGGCGCTCTTCTGCTTGCACGACCACCAGATGCAGGGCCTGTTGTTGCTGGAGGTAGTGTAGGGCATGTTCCGCTTTTTGTGGCACGCACTCTTCTAAAATACACTCAAGATCCAACAGGGGTAAAAGTTGATCTCGCACCCTGACCATGGGGGTTTGTAGCTTGTTTTCTAGGTGGGTAGCCACTTGCGCATCGTAGTAGGAGAGCAGCTCAACCACGCTATTTTGGGGAATGGCATAGCGGCTTACCCCCACGTGGGCAATGAGTGCCGGGACAATGGCCATGGTCTGGGGAATGCGAATCAGAAAACGGGTGCCTTGGCCCGGTGTGTTGTAAATACGTAGGGTTCCACCAATTTTTTGCACGGCTGCGCTAACGGCGTCCATACCCGTGCCACGGCCAGAGATGGTGCCGACCTCACCACGGGTAGAGAAGCCCGGTCGTAAAATAAGGGCGCAGAGGGCTTGTTCGCCCATGGTGGCGGCCTCATCGGGGGTGATCATCCCTTGTTCAAGGGCTCTTTTGCGCAGATTGTTTAGCTCTAAGCCGCGCCCATCGTCGGCAATGCTGAGCAGGATCCAGCCATGTCGGCGCGAGGCTTCGAGTTGAATTTTCCCCACCACCGACTTGCCCGCTTGTTTGCGCTGTTCGGGTGTCTCTAAGCCGTGGTCCACGGCATTACGCAGCAGATGCACCATAAAATCTTTGACCGAAAGCAGGATGCTGCGGTCGACTTCGGTTTCCTCTCCAGTAAGGTTGAGCATGACCTTTTTGCCGGTGGCGATGGCCAGATCCCGTATGAGACGGTGGTAGGTCTCCCAAACATGGCCGATGGGCTGTAGCCGGTACTGTAAAATTTCATCCTGAAGGGTATGGATATGTTGTTCGAGCGCTTCTAAGTGTTGGGTGGTGTGGTCCGATCCGTGTAACACGCCAAAACGCAATTGGTTATAGCTTGCAGCCAGTTCACCAACCATATCCATCAGGCTATCCAGCTTATCAATGGAGAGACGAATGGTCTGCAAGCCTGCCTTCTCCCCCAAGGCTTCGGCGGTTGCCGTTTCGGTGGTTGGGGCGGTGCTCTCCAGATCCAGATGAATCCCTTGCGTGGTGGTCTCTAAATAGGTTTCGTCGGTGGCTGTTTCGGCGCAGGCTGCGGCCTGTTGCAACTGTTGGATCAGGTGGGTAAACACCATGCCATCGTCGGATCGTTCTTGGGCAACGCGGTCTAGGGCATTACGCAGGCTATCCAATACTTCCAAGAGCAGGGTGCCGATGGCTTCATCGACGATAAGCTTGTGGTTGCGCACCAAATCCAGTAGGTTTTCGGCTTGATGGCCGAGGCTTTCTAGTCGTTCAAAGCCCACCATGCGACAGTTGCCCTTAACCGTGTGCATATAACGGAAAATTTCGTTGAGCAACGCTTGGTTTTTAGGTGTCTCTTCCAGTTGCAGGAGTTTGCGCTCAATATGGTCGAGAGCTTCTCGGTTTTCACTGAGAAACTCATCAAATACCTCTTGAGGTAACGCCAACTGACTCATAGATAGAGATCCGTAAGGATAAGTTAAATGGGTGGGTTAAGCGCTAAACCGCTTGCTACCGATGTTGGTCCATGACACCATAGGCCTACATAGGGTGGTAGGGAAACTTTTTTGGCCCTAATCGCGTACCTTTTTATGTTGTTGGTTTAGCAACTTCGGCCACGCAACGACATTATAACATAGTGTAGGAGTGGATGGGATGGCACAAAAACGTGTGCTCATCGTTGATGATAGCAGCTTGGCGCGCATGATGATGCGCAACAACCTGACCAAAAATCATCCAGAGTGGGAGATCTTGGAGGCGAAAGAGGGGGCTGAAGCATTGAACCTAGTTCGCGCAACTGAGATAGATTTGGCTCTGATTGATTATAATATGCCGGGTCTAAATGGGATTGATTTGGCAACGCAGTTAATGGAACAGCAGCCGAGTGTGTCGATCCATTTGGTGACGGCCAATATCCAGGATCGCATGCGTCAACGGGCTGAAGCCTTGGGTGTGGGTTTTATCATGAAACCCATTACAGAGGATAAGCTTGCTGGTGTGGTTCATGAATTGGAAGGGTGATCTGGCCAACAAACCGGGCGCATTGAGGGTGGCATGTAGAGCGTGGTACCCAGTAAGCCGATGTGACTGGCGCCCCCTCCCGCTATTGTGCGCCCATGCATGGGGTGAGGGTAACCATCAGCGTTGTGGAGTGGGTGTCTGGTGATTCAGCTTAGCAGCTTCGAAAAAGATGCGCTTAAAGAGTTGTTCAATATAGGTATTGGACGTGCTGCCGAAGCCTTGGCCGAGATGGTTAACGACGAAGTGCTGCTGTCGGTGCCTGAGCTTGAAGTTTTACCCAGTCAAGAAGCGGTCGCGCTGCTAAGCCGACATGTGGTGGGGCAAGTGGCGGCGATACGCCAGCAGTTCAAAGGGCCGTTTTGCGGTTCGGCGCTGTTGATTTATCCAGAGACAAAAAGTTTAGAACTGGTGCGTACCTTATTAGGTGGGGCTATTTCACTAGAGAGTTTAACCGAGTTGGAGCAGGAGAGCCTGCTTGAAGTGGGCAATGTCATCCTCAATGCCTGCTTGGGTAGCTTTGCCAACATTATGCATTTGGAGTTGGATTTTTATCTGCCTGAATATATGAAACTCCAAAGTGAAGCGCTGCTTAACCTTACCCCGCAGAATGGACCCAGTTATGCGTTGGAGGAGGATCGGGTTATTTTCCTCATCGTTGATTTTGTGACCGGAGCCCATAACCCATTGAAAAACAGTATTAAAGGGTATGTTGTTTTGCTGTTGGATGCCGAGGCCGTAGAAAAATTAAAACAGATGATTGGTCAAATGTTACCGTCAATTTGAACACCATGAATGCGTTTGGGTGAAATGGGGGTAAGGGGGGTAAGATGCAAGAACTGGATCCCCAATTAATGTTAGCCGGAATCAACGACGGCGCTTTGGGTAGCATTTTTCTGGATGACCAAGAACAGATTGTGTTCTGGAATCGCTGGATGGAGCGTGCTTCTGGTCTAAAACGAGCAGAGGTTCTGGGGCGTCCATTGCGAGAGGTTTTTCCAGAGCTGGTGGGTGGTCGCCTTTTGCGTGCTGTCGCTACCGCGTTGGAGACGGGCCTGCCGGCCTTGTTGTCACACAAGCTTAATCTTTGGCCCTTACCGCTCTATCCTTCTTATGCGGTGCGTCCACATGGACCGCGCCTCTGTCAGCAAATTATGATCAATGCGCTGCGACCCCATGGGGAAAAACGTTTCGTACTGATCCAAATCCAAGATATCAGCCACACGGTGCAGCGCGAGCAGCTGCTGCAAGAACAGACCCGCGTGCTGATGCAGCGGGAAGAGGAGCTTACCGCCAGTCGCTTGAAGGCCGATCAAGCGAACCAGGCCAAGAGCGAGTTTTTGGCGAATATGAGCCATGAGATCCGCACCCCGATGAATGCCATTATCGGTATGGCAGATCTGCTGCTGGAAACCGAGTTGAATAAGGATCAACGGCGTTATGTGCAAATTTTCGCCCGGGCGGGGGCGTCGCTGTTAGAGCTTATTAATGATGTGTTAGATCTCTCAAAGGTGGAGGCCGATAGGCTGGAGTTGGAACATCGACCTTTTGATCTGTGGGCATTGGTCGAGGGTGCGGTAGAAATTTTTACCCTGCGTACCCAAGAAAAAGGGGTCAAACTGGATTTTGAGCTCTCGGCACGCGCACCACGCTATGTGATTAGCGACCAGAAACGGCTTCGGCAGATCTTGGTCAATTTGCTGGGTAATGCGGTAAAATTCACCCAATCGGGTCAAATTCAACTCTGGGTGGATGTGAGAGATTGTGAAGATGCAGGCGGTTGGCTCTATTTTCGCGTGCAAGATAGTGGCATTGGTATGAGCAAAGCGCAGCAAAAGTCGATTTTTGAGCCCTTTGTGCAAGCGGATGCCTCTGTTACCCGTCAGCATGGGGGGACAGGCTTAGGTTTGGCGATTTGTAAAAAGTTGGTGGAGCTATTATCCGGGGATATCTGGTTGGAGAGCGAACTCGGCCAGGGCAGTCGTTTTCATTTTACCGCACGTTTTACCCATACCGCTCTGGTGGCTGAAAGTGAGCGAGCGTTCACGTCAGCCAAACTGCACGGGCGCCATGTTTTGCTGTTGGGCAGTCAACCGCAAAACCGAGTTTTGCTGGAATCTGTGTTACGCCGTGCCGGCTGCCAGATTACCACGGTCACGCATCAGGCGCAGTTGGCGGGCCATTTGTTGGAGCCGCCAGCGGGATTGCGCCCTTTTCACGCGGTGCTGGTGGACTGTTACAATAGCATGGCGCGTGTTCACCAGCAGATTGCCTCGGTCCGGGCCAATGGCAGCGTTATGCCCATGGTGCTGTTGGTGGGTGAAGCGCGGCAAGAGGATATCCAAATAGCGGCAGATTTAGGGGTATTGCTGCTGGAAAGGCCCGTTTCGCACGGTCGCCTGCTTGAGGCGCTGGGGGCGACGATGGAGCAGGGTGAAGCAGCGCTATTATCTTCTTCTCTGTCACCGACAGCCGCCATTGAGATGCTTAAACAGGTGCCGCTTAAAATTCTGCTCACGGAAGATTCGGTGGACAACGCCGTACTGTTTAAAGCCTATTTAAAACAGTATCCCTTAGAAATTACCCATGCCGCCAATGGGGCTGAAGCACTCACGCTTTTTGAGCAGCATCACTATGATCTGGTCTTTATGGATTTACAAATGCCGGTTATGGATGGCTACAGTGCAACCCGTGCCATGCGTTTTTTTGAAAAGCAGCAGCGGCGACCGCCCACCCCTATCTTGGCCTTAACCGCCTATGCATTAAGTGGTGATGCAGATAAAAGTCGGGATGTTGGGTGTGATGCCCATTTGGTTAAACCTATTAAAAAATTGGAATTATTGTCTTCAATTGCCCAATATGGTCTAAAAATTTCGCTGGAAAGCTAGGCTATGTTTAAGGGGATGGCTTGGGCAGTGTTGGCTTGGTTTGTCATCACGCAAGCGCATGCGCAGGTGACGCTGTTGGGTAGTTTTGCTGTGGCTACCGGTTCGACCTTGTGCCGCTCTTTGGCGTCTCCCCAAGCAGAGTTGGCCTTGGGGGGGTTAAGTGGTTTGGATTATGACCCTAATAGCGGCCTCTATTGGGCTTTGAGTGATGATAAAAAGAATCCAAGAATTTATCAGTTAGAGATCTCCCTGAATGAACAGGGTATTCATGGGGTGCATTGTGTGGGGGTGGTTGCCATACAGGGTAGCGATGGCTTACCGCTGAGACCCAACCAAGCCGATGGTGAGGCACTGCGTCTGTTTGGTCAGCAGCTCTTATGGAGCAGCGAACAACGTGGTGGCGCTGCGGTACCGGTGGTGCGCAGCATGGGTTTGGATGGCCGAGTTGGACAAGAATTTAAGCTGCCTGCCCGATTTGGACGCGGGGCGGGGCGGGTGGTGGCGAACAAGAGTCTTGAGGGTATGGCGCGGATGCCCGATGGGCACACCGCGATTTTAGCCATGGAGCAGCCTTTACGGCAGGATGGGGGGGTACACCGTTTGCTGGTGTTGGACCTTCAGCAGGGTAGGGTGGTTGGCAGCTATGGTTATCCCCAATCGGTGGTAGCGGGGCATGCGCTGGAGGTGGTGGAGTTGCTGGCGCTGGATGCCACGCAACTGTTGGTCTTGGAGCGATTTCACCCGCACCGTTACTGGGGGGATGTGCTGGTGCGGCTGGTGCTCTACGATTTGAGTGGCGCCAAAAACCAGCTTGCTCAAGAGCATCTGTCTGCGGCCTCGCCGGGCATGGGGGTGAAACGCTGGGCGGTGGAGCTCAACGCATTGCAGACCCCTGCACACCGACCGGCCAGCCACAATCTAGCCAGCCACAATCTAGATAATCAGGAGGCGATGAGTTGGGGGCCTCGGCTGGCGGATGGGCGGCGCACGTTGGTGTTGGTATCCGATAATAATTTTAACCCGCAGCAACGCACGCTGTTTTTATTGCTGGCGTTTGAGTAAGAGGGCTCTTTTGCGGCCCAATGTTCCCCGCGTGCCCTTGTGGTGTTTATCCTTTTAGGGCACAAAGCGGGGCATGTTTTGGCCGTCAACCAAGGGTAATCCCTGCTCTGCCCAGCCATTAATGCCCCCTACCAATTCACAGGCTTGCAGCCCTGCTTCCACAAAGGCTTCGACGGCAATTTCGGTGCGGGGACCGGTGCGGCAAAGCAGAATATAGCGTTTGTCGGCATCGAGGTCAGCGGGGGTGCAGCGGCTGAAAAAATCATGCTTAAACGGCTCGGTATCTGCGCGGTTTTGCAGATTATGGGCAAAGGGATATTGTAGAGAGTGGGCAACCATGCCCTCGCGGAACTCTACTTCAGTGCGTATATCCAAAATTATGACATCCTCTGGTTTATGCGCAATGACCTGCTCAAGCTGTTCCGCAGAGATCATTTCCGAATCAACCGCCCGCTGCATAATATTTTCAATAACGTCATCGACCATGGTTCACCTATGATAAAGGGGGTGTGGGCACGCTAGGGTGGCACAGAGATGAGAAAAAAAGGCAGGCCATATATACCCTATTTAGGCGGCTAGGCCAAGTGACCATCGGGTAAAGCGAGGCCTCGCTTGGGGGTAAGCGGTCAGAGGGCCGCAGGGTTGCGGCTAGGCGGGGGGAGTGTGTCGTCATCTAAGGCAAAAGCGTATTAAATTTTGGCGTAATCACCTTAAAGCACAGCGTTGTCAGGAATAAGTGTGCAAGCGTACGCTGATCGGCATGGATTAACGGCGTCTACGTTCTACGCGTGGTGGAAACGGCTGGCTGAGCTCGGTGAACCCTTGCAACCAGAGCAGGTCAGCGGAGAGCCTCATTTTCAAAGCCTCAAGATTGCGCCCCCCAGAAAAAACCCGCTTGAGTTTCGGAGATGGCTTGACCAGCGGACTCTGCAAATGAGCGTTTTAAGATGAATTCAGGCCAGTTTGGCCCACAAGGGGCATGTTTCCGGCCAAAAAAAGAGAAGTTCCGGGGAGATCTATGGACCCGCCCCCTAATTATAAGAAGAATTTTTTTATCTGGCACAAACATGGTGCGAATGCAGAGATCTATTCGGCCTTTAGGAGGGATGGCTGTTTGATCTCTGGCCCTGATGGAAACCGCGCGTTTTCTCCTGGTCAGTTATACGGCCTCGAAGGCCCCTCTCCTCGGAATTCCCCAGAATTCGCTTTTAAATAATGTATAATAATTAATGATAATCAGCATGATGCGTTTTGGGTTAAGGTGATGGTTACAAGGGTACCCTCCTGCTCAGACGTTATCATCGCCACCTCCCCACCATGGGCATGCACAATGAGTTGGGCGGCATAAGTACCCAACCCAGTCCCCCCAGGTTTGTTTGCGGTTGCCAATTTATCGAAAAAACGTGCCCGCACCGATTCAGCCACCACCGCAGGATTGTGAATCGTAACCTGCGGGCTTGCTTCACCTGTGAGCGTAACCGTAACCCTATCCCCGTTAGCAGAGGCCTCAACGGCATTTTTAATCAAGTTATTGAACACGGAGAAAATCAACATCTCTTCCCCCATGGCGACCGTATTAGAATGGTAATGGATCTCAATACCAACACCCATTTGCTTGGCGAGTGGTGTTAATTCCTCTTTTACCCTTTGTAGCATGGGGTAGAGTTGAATTAATACCGGATTGAGTGTGTATAATCCCTTTTCTATCCGGTAAAGGATAAGTGAATGGTTGATTTCATTGATCATTCTATATCCAGTTTTCTGGATTTGTTGAATGAGTGTTCTCTGCTCTTGGGTGAGATTGTCCGATTCCAGCAGAATATCCGGTGCACCAATAATGAAATTGAGAGGGCTTTTTAAATTGTGGCGGGTAATGTGCTCAGCATCTTCACGGAGTCGAATATTCTCTTTAACCAACGCCTGTTCGTTATAAAGATAATTATTATGTTTTGATAAACTTTCTAAAGTTTCCCTAAGCTTGGAAAATATGTATGCACCAATGAGCGAGATAATCAGCCGCATGATGCTATTAAACACCAGTGCAGCATGGGTTTCCGTTTCATGGTCCAAGATCCAATCAATCTGTAGCCACGCTGTCACCGTAAGAACCGCAACCGCGATGCCAACAGTAAGGCCAAGAAACCATGAGGAGAGCAGGACCGGTATGCTTAGGAAAATGTGGAATTCATACGAAAGTCCAATTAAGTAATGTAATAATAAGATTGCTGCGCCTAGGGTAATTATGCAGAAAAGAGCCACTACTTTTTGAAAGGGGTTCGGTATCCAATAGAGCCAATGTGCCAGAGTCATAGATCTGTTCCTCTATCGAAATGCGATTTATAGGCGAAAGATACCGATTATTGCGGCGTCTGAATGGCACCATGCCTAGTCAACAGCGTTATCCACAAACAGCCCCGTTCGTTAAGTGAACAGAGCCAATAGGCTGTTGATTGGCTGGATGCACGCCTGAACATGGTGCCGCACAATGACATGGCCACCCTATTTTTCCCATCTAATACAACCTATTGCGGAGGTTTTGGTAAGGAAAAACGCAAGAGGATGTATCCGAAAATGCCGGAAAGGATAGAGCCAGTGAGAATGCCCAAACGAGCGCTTCCCATATCGGGAGCGCCCGACACGAGGGCGGAGCTACCATGTTCAAAAGCCAAGGAACTGATAAATAGACTCATGGTAAAACCAACCCCACACAGTAGCGCGACACCATAGAGTTGCTTCCAGGTGAAACCCTCTGGTAATTTGGCCAAACCACTCTTAATGCTCAGCCAAACAAAACCGAACACGCCGATTTGTTTGCCTAAGAACAGGCCCAGTGCAATGCCCAGGGGAACAGGGTCCAGCAGGATGGAGGGCGTAAGCCCTTGCAGAGAAACCCCCGCATTGGCAAAAGCAAACAGGGGCAGAATACCCAACCCTACCACGTGGTGAAGATCGTCTTCCAGTTGATGCAGGGGGGAAAGCTCCCCTGGTTCTTCCCCCTTAAGCGGAATGACAAAACCCAGCACAACCCCGGCCAATGTGGCGTGCACACCAGACTTCAGCACAGCAATCCACAGCACGATGCCCACTACCATGTAGCCAGAAATTCCCGTAACACCTAGGCGATTCATAAGGATAAGCGTACCGATCGCGCTGCCTGCAATCATTAGGGAAGCGGGGGAGAGCTCGCTGGTATAAAAAAAGGCGATGATTAGGATGGCAGCCAAATCATCGATAATGGCTAAGGTTAACAGGAACAGTTTCAGAGATGCAGGTACACGCTTACCCAATAAGGCCAGGATACCCAACGCGAAGGCGATGTCCGTGGCTGTTGGTATGGCCCAGCCATCCAACGCCGCAGGGTTGCCTTGATTGATTAATGTGTAGATTGCAGCTGGCAGAGCGATGCCGCCTACGGCACCGACCACCGGTAAGATGACGTTGGAGGGTTGTGACAGCTCTCCTTCAAGAAACTCACGTTTAAGTTCCAAACCGACCAAAAGAAAAAAAACCGCCATTAAACCATCATTGATCCAAAGCAGCAGGGGCTTGGCAATGGTTAAATCGGCAAACTGTACCGAGACTGGAATATCGAGAAAGGCGTTGTAGTGAGTGTTCCATGCACTGTTTTCTACAGCCATCGCTGCAACAGCCGCAAGAAAGATCAAAATTCCACTTGCCGCCGGATTGTGTAGCATTTTTCTAATTTTAGCATTCATGAACACGCTCCTCGATGTGGGTCTTCAGCAGACAACGTTGCTTTTTATCACGCATGGCGGAGTAAACATACATGGTCTCTATATGCCGTGGACGTTTAAGATAGGGTCACATGGCCGCAGCTACAGGGCACTAATAAGCCTGATGTTTGCTCAGAAGATGATCAAGCAATATGATAGAGATACTCTGGTACATGACGGCAAGGTTTTCAGGGGGAATATCCTGCAAGACTTTGCTTGGGATCTCGATAAGTTCCGCATCTTCGTCAATGGAGATGGTGACGGGGCGTGCGGCTCCTGGCTGAAGGAGTCCCTTAATCCCTGTGATATGGCCGGGTTGTGTGGCAAGGCTGCGGAACGGTTTGCGCAGGTCGTGGACCTCCATGGAGAGTTGCCCGGAGATAATGATCCAAAACCGATCAGCGATCTCTCCTACCCGGTAGAGTATTTCGCCCTTCTTTTTTTTGACAATGCCTATTTCAGGATGGTTGGCGATGGTTTCTAGATGGTCATTGCTTATACCATTGAAAATGTAGGACAGTTTAAGCAAATGTGTTAAATCTGTAGACATGGCTTACGCCTCCTTGCAGGGGGGGAGAAAAGTTGAGCAACACTTAAAAAGTAAAGCAGAGATGCTCAATCATTCGTTTAAACGTGCGGTATCACGGGCCAAGCCCTAGGCACAACCCCTGTAACAAGGCTAGCTAAGCTGGGTCAATAGGTGCCATGTTTTGAGCAGTGATGAGCTTTGCCTATGTTGTGCTCAGCGGCTAACAAGGTTGCTCAAACAGCGACGTTTGAGGTGCCTTCCTTGTCTATTCTAAGAAACAATCTGCTATCATGTAAATTCGTAAATTACGCATAATAAATCAGGATAAACCGAATGAATAGGCGTGCCGCAGGGCGATCTCCACTCCGAATAAGGGCGAAACTGCCACAAAAAAAATCCGGCGGCTCTCCCTGTAAACGGTGGATAAGGGAAGGCGATTTGATCAATTTTGGTCTTAAAAAAAGCCCCATAGAGCGCAAAACCAGATGGTTAGCGGATACAATGAGTCTAGCTAAAAATATTTAATGCCTTAGCGTTTGACAGTTGTACAAATTTGAGTATCATGTAAGGGCTTGTAGCATGCGCCACACTGTGTGTATGTGGTGCTTCCAGTCCTTTTGCGAGCATGGGGGAGTGATCATGCCTGTTGCTGTACCAAATAAAGCCATACCACTGAAAATTCCGGCTGAGTTAGAAGGGGCTAACGCTATGAAACCCTTCGCTTGCCCGGCTGCGCAGGGTAAGGGTGCGGCTGCTAAGGGTGCGGCTGCTAAGGGTGCGGCTGCTCAAACCCAAAATATGGCGGGTGGGACCAACCCCGTTTGCATACCGCAGAAAGCAATGACGGCGGGTGAGTGGGAAGCGCCTGAAGCGCCTAAGGCGGCCAAAACAGCCAAAGCGGCCAAAACAGCCAAAGCGGCCAAAACAGCCAAAGTGGCCAAAACAGCTAAAGCAGGCACCATGAAAGCAGCGCCTCTTGCGGCTAAGGGCATGCCTGTTGCGATGACCGCGACCAAGCCCGCAGTCTCTGGCTCTGCGGCGGCTGGCGGTGCGGCAGCCGTAACGGCTTCGGCGGCGGGTCCAAGCTTAGGTTTGGGGCTGGGCTTGGGCGCGTGGGGTCCTGTTCTTCTGCTAGGTGTTGCGGGTGCCGTGGGTTATGGGATCTACGCCTACATGAAAAATCGTGGCGAACAGGCCGATGAATTGGAAGAGGCCATTAGCTGACGGAGTTGAAGGTTATGTTGCCACGTCGAGATAAAGGGGTAGTCGCCAAGCGGCGTGCTGCCCGTAGTCGTGTTTTTGCCATGCTGAGCTATCTTGGTATTCTCTGCTTGGTTCCCCTGATTTTTAATCAGGATGATGAGTATGTGGATTTCCATGCACGGCAGGGCATCGTGCTGTGGACATGGGGGGTTTTATCTATTTTAGCCCTGCATGTTCCAGTGGTTGGGCCTTTTTTCTTTAGCTTTTCAGCGATGGTCATTGGTCTTTTATCCCTGGTTGGGCTGGTCTCCGTTTTGCTTTCCAGGGCATGGCGCATTCCGGGGGTTGGGTTGTTAGCAACCAAACTCTGATGCAACGGGACGTGGAATAATAAAAGCCCGGCTAGAACTAAGCCGGGCTTTTTTGTGAAGCGTGTTAAAAAATTAGACCCCATCAAGCTGGGGGATTATGCTTTTGCACGGCATCACCAACCAACTTGGTTAAATAGGCTAAACTCAGGGTTACACCAACTAGGCCGAGGGCTGGGCCCATCAAGTTGAGCCCCAAAATCGTTGGTTTGGCCGCGCTGGCCAAGACAGGCAACGAAAAGTGTGGAGCTTTGAAAATGGCAATTTGTTTGGAAGCTATGATCTTGACTTCGCCAGGTCCAGTGATGGTTAGGGTCTCTTCAGTCGCGAGTTTTGTAGTGATGATCGTGCCGGGCATATCTCCCCCCAGGTGGATAGATAACTTTAAAAGTTGCTCAACAGTCTTACCCCATTTCATAAAAAAATGAAAGAGTTTCTATCACCTAAAGTCGTGTTTTTTTTTACATTATTTGATGTTAACAGAATCGGAGCGTGTAAGGCGAGTTGGCAAGCTCACCTTTTTCATTAAACCTATATAGGGTAGGGGTGGGTCATCCGTCGGCTCGGCGCGTACCGGAAGAGAGGGCATGTATGTTGGGTGCGTTGGCTGACGGGATTTGGAATCCCTTTTTCAGCCTTATCTATTTAGAATTGGGAATACTGTTTCTCGTGGTGACCGGTGGTTTTGCGGTACGCTACCTGCTGCCCGTATTTTTTGCGATGCGCAAAAAAGGGCTGCTTCGCGAGGCTGATGGTGACCCGATTAACCACTCACATGGTTTTTTTGCGGCGCTGGCCACCAGTATCGGTGTTGGCAATATGGCGGGGGTTGCCACGGCCATTCATCTGGGTGGTCCGGGTGCGCTCTTTTGGATGTGGGTTTCTGCGGTGTTGGGGGTCTCCTTCAGGATGTGTTCGACCTACATGGCCCTGCGCTATCAGCCGCAAGATGCCAAACACCCCCTGTTTGGCACACCCCTTAGTTATCTGGATCGTTTTTTTCAGGGGCCGTGGCGCTGGATTCCGACGCTGTTTGCCGGTTTGGTCATTGTTCAGGGGATGGTTGCTGCCAATCTTATTCAGACCAACTCGGTTGCCCACGCTGTTGAGTCGGATTTGGGGTTGGCTCATGGGCTGGTGGCATTGACGTTGGCGGTGCTGGTGGCGATGGTCATTGTTGGTGGATTGAAGAATATTCTGACCGTCAGTAATATCCTGGCGCCGTGGATGGCGGGTGTGTATGTGGTGTTCGCCTTTGGTGTGCTGATAACGCATCCAGATCAGGCCATGAGCGCCTTAGAAATGGTCTTTGAGCATGCTTTTGTGCCCTATGCGATGGCTGGCGGTGTGGCGGGTTATACCATGTTGCAGGCGGTTCATTTTGGTATTTCGCGTGGCGTGTTTTCTCATGGTTCTGGAATGGGAATCGCACCATTTTTGCATGCGGCCAACCATGATCACCCAGTGCGAGGCGCGGTCATTGCCGGTATGATACCCATTGTGGATACGCTGCTGGTGTGTAGTGCCACGGGTTTGGTCATTTTAAGTGGGGGTCTGTGGTTGGAACACACCGGGGCCTACCTGACAGTGACCTCGTTTCAGTTGTATGCTGGGGCTTGGGGGCGACTGTTGGTGACGCTGTTTTTGGTGGTGTTTGCGTTTACCACGATCATTAACTGGTCCTATTTTTCTGAGCGCTGTTTTCTTTATCTTGGGGGCCGCAATACGTTGGCTTTTCGCTGGGTTTTTGTGGCCATATCGTTTTGTGGACCCTTTTTGCCTGTTTCTACGATCTGGTCTCTTGGGGACATCTTGATTGCATTGATGATAATCTTCCATCTGCTCCCGCTAACCTACCTTGTTATGCGTAAACAAGCACTACTACGGCAAGATCTGCGGGTTTTGGTAGGTAGCCTGTTGGGTAAAACCCAATCCTGAAAGGTGTGGTATGATTGACCTCTCCGTAGCGCGTATGCTGCACTTAGATTATGAGTTTCAACTCGAAAAAGCCATTCAGACCGGAAAAGTTTCGCGGGTCACGAGCTCAAAAATTCATGTTTCACACCATCAGTGCGAATTGGGTTTGTGGTTAGATCGTTTTGGTCTTGATCGTTACCAGCATTTTCCTGAAATGGCTTCTCTTTATGAGCATCATAAGCGTTTTCACAGTTTCGCGGATCAGGCCATACGCTCGATTAAAAAGGGCGACAGTGCCGATGCTGGCAAAGTTTATAGTGAGCTAAAAGAGGAGAGTCGTGAGTTGATTTATTTGATGACGCTCATGGAGTACCGGTTATTGCACGAGCAAAATTTGACCTCATTGCTAAAAAATCCAATGCGGATATTGAGGCGTGTTTTTGGTTAGGGCGCAATTCAACGTGGAAATTACGCGAATGTTAACGTAGAATCGATTTCCGGTACCTACAAGGTTGCCATCGTGTATTACCAATTATCAGAGTGATGTGGAGCGGGCCTGATGGCGATTACAAATCTGAATGCCACATTAGTGGAGGGCGAGCGGGTTACTTTGACTGGCCCAGGTAAAGTAAAATTTAAAGCGACCAAGCCCATAGCTAAAGCGCTGCAAACGATGAAGGCAGCGACACCGGCCAAAACCGCGACAGTAACCAAAGCAGCCACGGCGACCAAAATAGGGGTTGCGCAAGGGGCCGCGACACAGGCTGCGGCAACGACTACAAAGGCAGCGGCGGCCACTAGTGCCGTTCCAGTTGCAGCGGCTGGGAGCAGCTCTGTCTTGGGTGCGATGGGGCTAAATGTAGGATTGGGGCTCGGCTCTATGGGTACCTTGGCGGTGGGGGCCTTGATCATCGGCGGGGGGTATTATCTCTACCGACGTCAAAAGGCAAAACGCTTCTGGTCCTTTTAGAGCGGCTGGCGGAGCTCTGCTTGCCAAGCCAAGCGTGTGTGAATCTCCATAAGCCTTATGCGCGGCATGGCTTGTTGATGTTTTTAGAGCGCCTTGGCTTAGCGATCGGTCGTGGTTGTGACGAAGGAACGGTGCCCGCACCGTTCTTTTTGTATTGAAGTCAGGTTTTTTTAATCGCTGCGAAAGCTGGTTGGAAACTGTCTATGAGACCCACCCCCATTATTCTGGAGCGGCACCACAATACGCTCTACCTTATTGTCGCGCTCACCATGGTTTTTATGACGCTGGTGCTGGCCACTCAGCCACTCTATTTGCGGAATGTACTGCAAATTGGTCGGGAAAATGCGGGGTTTGTCAATGCCAATATCCAAGTCATAACAGAGGTTCTGGATTTGGTCTTGGTTGGTTATTTGGGCTATCTTTCGGACCGGTTTGGTCGCATTCCCATCATTTTTTGGGGGTTTGTCGCCGCAGGTGTCACCGCGCTTTTGGCCCCTATGAGTGGGTGGTTGGGCGTTATTTTAGGTATAGATGCCTTGGCCATCTACTACCTTGCCCGCATTCTCATGTCACTGGGCACGGCCGCTGTCTGGCCGCAGCTTTCGACCTTGACGGGCGATTATACCACCAAGGAGAGCAGGCCGGTTTTGTTGTCCAAAGTGGCTTTTATGATGGCTTTTGGTGCGACATTGGTTTATGCCGTGCTTATGCAATTGCCGAACTATGTGGGCGTTGAATGGGTGATGGTACTACCGGCTGTTGTTGCCTTGCTCAGTGCTTGGCTGGTGCGACACTTTTTGTTGGAGACATCCACCAAGCTGGAGTCCAGCACCTTTCCCCTGCGTCGGGTTGTCTATCTGGTGCGCAAACGCAGTGCGTTACAGTTAAGTTTTTTGGCCGCGTTCACGTCACGCAATGATATGGTCTTGATTGGTCTGTTTCTCATGACCTGGTTTATCTATTTTGGCGATCTGGTGCCGGGGGTAGATCATAATCAAGCAGCGGCTAGAGCCGGTTTTGTTATTGGTTTTATCGGCGTGACGATCTTATTGAGTATTCCCTTTTGGGGATGGTTTATCCGCTATTATGGCCGGGTAGAGGCGGTTGTTCTGGGATTGTTGCTCAGTGGCGTGGGGTTTCTTGGTTTTGGATTGATCATCAATCCTATGACCTGGTGGTCACTCTTACCTGCGCTGTTTGTGGGGTTGGGGCAGGCGGGCTGTCTGGTCGCGCCACAGATTTTGGCCCTGGATAATGCTGAACCAGAGATTCGTGGTTCTATCATGGGGGCCTTTAATACGGCGGGGTGTATTGGCATCATTGTTTTTTTGCAGATTGGCGGTTTTTTGTTTGACTATATCAGTCCAACGGCCCCCTTGCTGTTTACTGGTTTTGCCAATCTACTGATCATGTTTTACGGCTTGGCTGTCAAACGCTGGGGCGAACAGCCCTTTGAAGAAGAACCCATTGTTGATTATGAACCGTGATCCAGCCACATTTGCAAGGCTGGCAACCCATGCTGTGGTTTAGAAGCTGGTATAAGATTTTAACTCTGTGTTATGATGCAGCGTTACGGCGTGTGTTGTGCGGTTTTTGTTGGACTATTCCCCGTCTGATCATTGACTTGCTGTGTTTGCTGGTAACACGGGTGGGCAACGGCAACGCGGTTGTGTCGAGGCTCTCTTGCTGAATGTGCGGATGTTTTGAGTTTCGGAATGTCTTTATCTTTCCATTTTAAACTAGGATGTGAATGCGATGCCCAGCATCATTTTTGGCTTGATTGCCATTTCCCTGGGGTTGTGGGGGCTCTCCGCCTGGTGGTGGTCCGTGGTTGAGTTCTTACGCGGATTTGTGCCGATTGGTTTGGTATTCCTGGGCTTTATCGCCTTGGGATCCGGTGTAACGCGTCTGCGTGAGGTTGATGAGCAGATTGTGGACTCTAAGTCCGTAGGGGCTGAGTCCGTTCAAGAGTCTACCCGAGAGTAATACTGTATGACACCCGAGCAAGATCCCAGCTGCGGGAGACACTATCTGAAATACCTATACATGTTATGGGTTGGATCGTTCCTGCTTATGCTGGGCGGATATTGGTGGGCCGACTATCAGCAAAAGCAAGAACAGACTCTGGCAATGTCGAATAGGCCGGTGATTTCGGCGCAGGTAAACGCCCCTGCGCCTGATACTGCGGGTAATGCGACAACTGCTCAGATGGGGGTTTCTGCTGTACCGGTTGCACTGAATCAGCCTATGATGGGGGCTGGTAATACGGCTTTGTCTATCCCACAAAACGTGAGCGGGACTTTTCCCTTTGCCCATGTGGTTAAGTTGATGATGCCCAGTGTTGTCAACGTGAGTGCCACCATCATGACAACAACGGCCGATCCCAATGCGGATCCTAAACGGGGGCTACAGTTTGCCAATCCCTTCAGTGGCATTGCCACTGAAAGTATCGGTTCGGGTATCGTCGTTACTGAGGATGGCTATATACTCAGTAATTTTCATGTGGTTGAGAATGCCAAACAGGTTTTTGTAACCCTGTTTAATGATCAGGGAACCGTCAAACTTCCCGCAGATGTCATTGCTTTGGATTCGCGGCGGGATTTAGCGCTGTTGAAAGTTGAAGCGGATACACCGCTGCAACCGGCCCCTTTTGGCGATAGTAAAATCGTTGATATTGGGGATCCGGTTATTGCCATTGGTAGCCCGTTTGGGTTGGATCAAACGGTTAGCAAGGGCATTATTTCTGGAAAGCGCAAGGCGGTTAATATCGGTGGTACGGTGCATAAAAATCTTCTGCAAACCGATGCGGCCATCAATAGGGGTAACTCCGGTGGTCCTCTGGTGGCGGCGGATGGTAGTGTGGTCGGTGTGAATACAGCTATTTATACCACGACCAGCGCGTTTGCGGGGGTTGGTTTTGCCGTGCCGTCCAATACCGCGCGGGAGTTTTTAGAAGAGCAAATTCAGTTGCCCGTGCTTACTCCCCTTAATGCGACCATGCTACCTGTGGCCGCCCCCAATGCCCCCCCTATTGCGGCGGATGCTGTGTTGACTCATGGGGATAAAGGTCCGTGTGAGAATTGCCACCAGATTTTACCAGCCGCCAATGCACAGCCGGTCGCGGCACGTCCGCCACCGCCCATACCAGCCAACGCGGTGATGCCCCATGGGGATCGCGGTCCGTGTGAGAATTGCCACCAGATTTTACCAGCCGCCAATGGACAGCCGGTCGCGGCACGTCCGCCGCCGCCCATACCAGCCAACGCGGTGATGCCCCATGGGGATCGCGGTCCGTGTGAGAATTGCCACCAGATTTTGCCAGCCGCCAATGGGCAGCCCGTTGCCATGCAGCAGGGCATGGGTCAGGGCGGCGGTGGCCAGGGCGGCGGTGGCCAGGGCATGGGTCGACACCGTAACCGCGCGGATCGAATGTTCTCTTTCGACCCCAACGGCGCTTTTGCTTTGCCCGCAGCAGCTACGCTGCCTGTGGATAGCGGCATGGCGGTTCCCGCAGAGATTATGGCGATCGTTAATAGTAAAATGGGTGTGACTTTTCAGGTGCTGAACGTTGAATTAGCCGCCCAGGTTGGATCCCCCTATCCCAAAGGTCTGTTGGTGGATCAAGTCAGTGTAGGTTCGACTTCGGATCAGGCTGGTCTGCAAAAAGGGGATGTGGTGATCAAGGCCGATGGCAAATGGCTGGACTCTTTAGCAGCCTTAGCCGAGTTGGTGCAGGCAGGGAATGAGCAGATCCGTCTCTCTGTGGTGCGGGGTGGGCGTCGTGAAGAGTTGGTCATTGGTCTGGCGCAGTTGCAAGCGGGTCCCGGTGCGCAGATGCAGCCTGTGGCAATGAACCAGACCCAAGGTATGACGCAACCCAATTTGGGCTATAATCTTCAGCAACCCATGCAGCAGCCCATGCAGCAGCCGTCGATGCAGCAGCCCATGCAGCAGCCGTCGATGCAGCAGCCCATGCAGCAGTTTTCGATGCAGCAGCCCCAGGAACCTATGCAGGCGCAAAACTGGAATAATCCCGCACAAAATGGCGCGACACCTGCATGGCAAGGGAATAACAGAGCACCAAACATGAATGGTGCCCCACCTAAACCGGCCCCAACTGAGTTTGAGTGGATGGGCATGGAGATTATGCCCATCACACCAGCGCGGATAAGTCGGCAGCCCATGTTAAAAGGGAAAAGTGGTGGTGTGATTACGGATCTTGGGGCAGCCTCACCGGCTATGCGGGCTGGTGTGCAACGTGGTGACGTGGTGGTGGCGATTAATGGGCAGGCGGTTAGCGATGGTCGTACCATTGATCAAGCCATCAAAGCTGCCAAAGGAAAGCAGTGGGCTTTGCTAGAGATTGAACGCAATGGTACGCGGATGTTCGTTAAAGTACAGTGACGGGCACTCTGGTTGTGACCATGTCAACATTCTGGCTATAAGCTCTGCTATGCTAAAGGGTGCAAGGGAATATGGACACCGATCAGCACAAAGCGGGCAGTACGTTGACGGATCAAGCGGCCAGCTCAGGGTCCGACGAGCGGCGTATGGCCAGGAAAAATCGGCGTATGAAGGGCATCGCTGCGTTCCGTGCCGCTGCTCAGGAGATCACGGAACGTTCTCGGCTTAATCGTCAAGCCTTGGAACTGGGCAGCCAATCTTCGGTACCGGCTAAGCTGGCTCAAGCGCCCTCCGAGATGGGTGGGGATCAGCCACGCCATAAAGACGTTAGCCAGCGCACGGCAACACCGCGTACCGGCCTAAATACCCCAGAGAGTGCCCAAGCTCAGGCTCTGTTTTCTTCTCATAACGAAAATCCACGTGATACGCGCATTACGGTAAACAACGGGGCGTATGCCGTGCCGGAAGCCGCCAGCCATGAGCCGGAAGCCGCCAGCCATGAGCCGGAAGCCGCCAGCCATGAGCCGGAAGCCGCCAGCCATGAGCCGGAAGCCGCCAGCCATGAGCCGGAAGCCGCCAGCCATGAGCCGGAAGCCGCCAGCCATGAGCCGGAAGCCGCCAGCCATGAGCCGGAAGCCGCCAGCCATGAGCCGGAAGCCGCCAGCCATGAGCCGGAAGCCGCCAGCCATGAGCCGGAAGCGAACCAGAATGCAGCGGTTGCTGTTGGAACCGACTCTGTGGGTGAGCCCATTACTCTGTCGGACAATCTGGTGATTATGGATAACGAGCAAGCGGTGGCAGATTTGGCCAATAAAAGGGCTGCACAGGATCATGACGTGCCGCAGCCTGACACCAAGGTGTTGAAGCCGCAAGCGGGTTTGCGCACTTTACAGCATGTGGGGGCCATACGCGATCATGAGGTGCTGGCTAAATTGGTGGCTCAAAAGATGGCTGTTTCCAGTGGTGAAACGTTTCACTCAAAACTAAAACCACACGATGAGGCTGACGTGGCTGATGGCGCGGAAATTCAAAAAGGTGGCCTAGAGACGTTAGAGAAAGCTACCAGAAATCGTTCAGTTGAATTGGAGCGACACCTGCATGATTCACGCTTGTTGCGGCCCGTGTTGGATGAGAGCAGCGCACTAAAGGATGGTGAAGAGATTCTTGCGGCTCCATATTTGGCGGTGCGCCCGCGTGGTTCCAAGGCAATTTCTCCTGAGAAGAGTGACGTTCCCTGGTCATCCCAGGTAGAGGGTGATCGTACGGAGCAAGTTAATATCCAACCGAGTAGGCTGCCCGGGCAGGAAGAGATCGCGGTGGTTTCTGGTATGGAAGTTGGATCCGTTACAGAATCGGCTCACTCCAGTGTTGATCAAGGGCAGCCTTGGACGTCGAGTCGTCAGGAGCGTAAACAAGCGCTCGCCCAGCAACGACCAGAGCATCTTACACAGGATTTTGAACCCAGCGTGAATGCCTTGGTACGGAAGTCTGCTATGTCTATCGAGCAGATCAAACAGCGCATGTTGACACTTGAGCCTGACGCACCTTGGTACCCTATGGTTTCAGTACCCGCTACTGGTGCCGCCGATCTGCGGTATGAGGCGCAACCTAAACCTATGCAGCCCGTGCAGTCGATCCCGATGAACCCCGAGCGCAAATTGCCCTTCGCCGCGACCAAGCCGATGGCGGTTGAGCCGTTATTAGCCGTGCCCAGTGAATCATCCCACGCCATGTTTGCGGGTGCCTCGCTCAAAAATATGGGGGGGCTGTTGAGCATGGAGCCCCCTAAACAGAGCATGAGTGATAGACAGAATGAAGGGGCAGTGCCCCATAAAGTGGCGGTTTCAAGCTTGGATTTACAAACCCTTGTTCAGCGCATTTACGAGCCTAAAAAGGTGGATCCGTGGGGGATGGATGCTCAAATTGTGGGTAATTTGAGTGCGCTGTCCGAGGTGAAACAGAGCGCTTTGGTGCTTCAGTCAAAATCCTTGTCTATGAAATCTGAGCCGCAACAGACCAAGGATGAAGAGACCTTTCATTTGGGGGTGGGCACGCGCCGTGAGCGGCCGCTGATCCATGGTTGGATGGAGTTGCTCACAGCACTGCCCGTCAATCGGCACGCAGATGTCAGCTCAGAGCCTGCGCACGTGCAACCGCAGAACACTTGGCTCGATCTTTTGATGCAACAGCCTGATACAAAAAAAAATAAGATGGTTCATCATATTATGCCTGTTGCCAGCAAGGGGAAGAAGAAAAAAGGGGCCTTCAGCCCCCTTTCGCCGTGGTTGGCATCCGGTGCGTTGGCAGAGTCCATGGCGGCGTCATTGAGTACGATTATGCCGCAACAGATCTCTTTGCCTACGTTTACCGAAGCCTTGGTTCAGGCTAAGCTAACCGCAAAGCAGCAGGTTACGCAAAATATTGAAGCGCAAAGCGATCCCGAAACCGTGGTAAATACAGAAACGGATGAGAGCGTAGCAAGCCCTATGGCTGTGGAGGATGCCACTGAAGCTCAGGATGTGCCAGGGATTGATACGCCTGCTGTTGTGTCAGAGATCACGGTGCAAACAGGTCCCGTCAAACCCTGTGCAGGGGGGCTGTTTGGGGTAACACTTCGGAAAAAACGTTTCATTCATACACAAGAGTTAAAGGTTTTAAAGGGGTTTATGGGGCAGGCGCAGTTGCGAGGACCCTGGGGGGTTGAACCAAAAGACCCTTTTGCATCGCACCTTAGGCTCAGTTTGAGCCATGTGGAGATTAAGCGGCGCAACAAGAAGCTACAGGTTGGTGTCATCCCCTTTGCGCAAGGCGCACCAAGTCTGCATGGGTCGGACATACTCGCAGGTAGCAATCGGTGGGGGGCTATGTATGACGCCTTACACAAAAAAAAACCGAGCAGCCTCCCCCCTTTAGTCTCGACGCCACCATCCTTGGCGGTGGGTATGCATGGTTACATTTTTAATGATAAGAGCCTTAGCAGTGCAGGTGCTATGCATTGGTATCTAGGCGAGGTGACCTCAGCGCAAGAGCAGCACCACCTGCCCGAAACCGAGGATGGCAACTCGGTGCGCCGCAGTGATTTTAACACGCCGTCGATACCCCATCATGCCATCGTCAATCGGGTGAAAAATGTTTGCTTTCTGGATTCACCTTTTGAAGGTGAAAGAGAGCGGCAGCAGAAGCCTCGCGCAGAGCCTGATTCTCTTTTGAGCGAACCTTCGGATACCACAGCTAAGACGCATCTTTTTGAGGGTAAGCTCGAAAAGTTTAGTGTCGAGCGTATGCGCAGCAAGCTACCCAAGATAACGCAACAGGGGATTCGTCGCAGCACACCGCAGCCAGCGTCGCCATCTGTTGCACAGAGCGCAACCTCTTCTTCTTTGGAAAACATTTCAGGCATGCCGACTAAGAAGGCACTGTCAGGGCGTGTTACCACACGGCCAAGCCTCCCGGCAAAACGTTTGTATGCCAAGGTTGTGCGCAAAGATAAGTCGATTAATTCGGAAAAAGCGCATCAAGACGCTGCCACATCCAGCAGTGTGCAGAGCCTTGGGTCCAATCGGGTTGCCATCGTTAAGCCGGTGCAGCGCATCGGGACGGCGTCTGAACCCACACCTGCCGCTGCACGACAGAATGGTGTCGCGATCCACTCTAATGTGCCAGTCAAGCAACTGGATAAAAGGGGATATGTTGAGGCAGTTGAGGTCGAGGGGTTGGGCGAGGGTGTGGCCAACTTGTTAGGGGATGCCGTTGGAGGGGTGATTCTTGGGGCGCGTTGGACAGGCGGCGTCATGAAAAAGATGGTCTCCTTTTCAAAACGGTGACAGCGTGCCCATCGTGAGCACGTGGTCATGAGAGATTGAACCGTTTGCCTGCCAAACTGGCGTCTTCCATGATTGATTGAGCATGGTTTAAAAAGGGCTTTTTTAGCACACCCCGCAAGCCTACAGGGTGCCGGTGTTAGCGTTAAGGATGAGCACCAAAGCTAGGCCTACGTTATAATCGGTACGATCAGGTATGGTGTAGCCGCGCGCGGCCTTGGTCTGCATGGTTGCTAGCGGGGGGTATGGCCTTGCATGGCTTTAGCCCGGTTGTGGTGTTTTCAGCTTCATGGATAGAGCGTCGCGCGCGCGCTCATCAAGCTAGGCGAGCCTGCTGTATAACCCTTTTCCTCAACAGCCTCATTCCCCGTTTTTTATTTCTTGTTTATTCCTATGGTTATGGCCTTATCTGGCCCATGTCTTACGCAAATTCTCCTGCTTTCAGACTTTATCGTTGAAAAAAACGCGCTTGACCCTTGGCCGGGGCGTTGCTTGTGGGTCGGTAAAAAAAAGCCATAGGCATATCAGTTTTGCAATGAATCTGTTTAAGGATGGGCAAAGATCAGGTATCATGAGCGATCTATTTGGAGTGGCCCTAGGGAGGGGAGGGCTCTGGCTGATGTTTGGCCCGCTTCACATACGTTATCTTATGACTTGAACCGACAGCCTCGCAATGTGGGGGCTTGGCGCTATAAAGGAGATCTCCATGGCTGCCTTTAATTTGGCACTGTACTTATCAAAAAGCATCCCAGGCGTTGGTGTTTTGGGTGGCGTTATAGGGGGTTCTGCGGCGCTGGCCAAAAACTTAAAAGCCAAACAACGCGGTGAAATAACAACCGAAGAAGCTGTAATCGACACCGGAAAAGAGGCCCTAGGCGCAGGCTTGGCGACAACCGTTAGTGCCTATGCCGCAGGTGTGGTGGGCGGTGGTTTGGTGGTCTCTTTGGGTACAGCCTTCGCCGTGGCTGTGGCAGGTAAATATGCCTGGGATTATGGCATGGAGCAGATGGAGGCTAAACTCCAGGAAAAAAAACACCAGGAGCAGGGTGGACAAACCTATGGGGATAATCCAGACCCGTTTGATCCCCAGGAGTTGGAAACTCCGTAATGCTTTTCCCGCTAACCATCTGTGATGGTTAAGGATTCATGGTGTGTGCGCTGTTCCGTGAGATGTGCTGAGGACTTCTCCTTCCTGTGGTAAATGGAAAAATTATGGATATTGAAGATTGGGAGCCCTCCCATAAACCGAAGAACCATCCAGCGGAACAGAAGGCTGGTGAGCAAAACCCAACCATCGCCCCGCAAGCCCATTCTCCCCATGGGCAAGCGATGCTGGATGATCTGGATGCAGAAGCTTTTGCAGACATAGACAGGCCCATTGAGGCCACGCCCCTAGCGGAACAAAAGCCGCCTAAGGGGACCTGTGCCTCTGCTCAAGATGACGCCATGCCGTCATCTATGGATGAGGAAAGCAGCTCTTTTCAACCATTTAAATTCATTATGCAGAAAAAATCCTGCGCGGCTGATGACTGTTCCAGTTGTCAAGACAAGCCCCCCATTGCGGCTGTCTCCAAGGCACGTTCGAAGTTTAATTTTATCGGTGTTGGGGTTGGTTTGCTGGTGCTTATGGTGGTTTTGTTGCAAGTATACCAAAACTTTGAAAGCAAAAAGATCTCTGCCACGATCAACGCCTTTAATGGATTGATGCCAGATACGCAGACCGTCGCTTTGACGAACGCGCAGACACCTTGTGGTCAGCCTGTCGCCATGGGCATGGCAACAACGCCCTGCGGTCAGCCCGTGGCCTTTGGTATGGGTGGGGTATTAACCCCTGCTGAAAAACGTTTTCTGATCTATATGCGTGAAGAAGAAAAGTTAGCTAGAGATGTCTACTTAAACCTGTATGATCGCTGGAAGGTCGCCATTTTCCGTAGTATTTCGCGATCAGAACAGCGGCATATGGATGCGGTTTTGCGCATGATTACGCGTTATGGCTTAGAGGACCCGGCCGCGCAAGATGTGCGCGGGCAATTTAAGGATCGTGATTTACGAGAACTCTACGAAAAGCTTATTGCGCGGGGGGAGCGCTCACTGGGAGAGGCTCTAAAGGTTGGCGGTTTGGTGGAAGAGTTGGATATTTTTGATCTCAATAGAGCTCTTCGTGAAACCAGCGCCCAGGACATTACCCGGGTCTATCAAAATATTCAACGAGGTTCCTTTAACCATCTCCGCAGCTTTGCCCATGGCGTGGAGCTGCGCGGCCAGCGATATAAGGCGCAAAAGTTGTCACAGCAACAAGTCGACACCATTTTGCATGCCCCTATGGACACCAATATCGGCCTGCTCCCCTGAGGGATTGGGTGACTTCACCCAGACGTGCGGGTGTGGGGCAAATGAGGTCTAAGGACAAACCCATGCACCGCCGTTGCCGATGGGTATTGGCTGAGAGGCTCTCCCGGCTCCCCACAACGCCGTGCAGTTGTGCGCCGGTTCGCTATTATGGTTTTCAGGCAAGAGCTTGATGTTTTGTTTTCAACGCCTTTATAGAGAAAATATTTTCTCTATAAAGGCGGTTTGCAGTCTGTAGATTTTTTATTTAGCGTGACGAGCATGCAAGCAATAATATGCTGCGGCCCCGCAGGCTATACCAACCGCAGGGGCGATCAATACCAAGCCCAAGAGCAGTTTACTACCCGCTATGGCCGCTGTGCCACCACCCGCCATGCCACCCGCTACCCCAAACATTTTCATAGAACCCACCTTGGCCGGGCCAGCCATATGTGTCCCCGTGTGATGCCCGCTAACCGCCCCGTGGCTAGGCCCCGGAAGGTGCGATGAGGATGGGACGTTAGGGGCAGAATGGGCCGTTGGCGTCGTAGAATGGCTGTTTTGGGCTGAGATAGATACATCATCCAAAAAGCTGGCGGGTCCATCCATCACGCTAGACTCTTTTTTATCTTTAGACGTTTGTGACTGGCTCATGGTGCGTCCCTGAGTTAAAGGTCGTGTGGCATAAGAGGTGCGAATTGATCTGAGACTGAAGTTACGTAAAAATGTGGCATGCTAAGTCAACACGTTGCTTTATTGGTTAAATGCCGTTGGGCTAGGGGCGAAGATCCATCCTGAGCGTGGGCTACGCAAACGCACAAATACGCCGCCGTGTTAATTGTAGCGGAATTTGCTCTAGGGTGTAACTTTTGCTGTCACAGTTGTGGTTTTTTTCTGCTGTTTTCGGTGGTGTCCTACGTATGTTGACCTAATCGGCGTCACAGGGCGAGAAACCCACGCCATGAAGGTCCAAACGTGATCAGCCAGACCGGCCAGACATGACCGGGGTTCTGTCTTCGTCTTTGCCCTCATCCCCTCTCATCCTGAGGGTGCGGACAAGCCAGCAGAAACTGTAGCTGTACGCAACAAAGGCTCCGGCGGCATTGTGGAGATCCCAATCCTTTGAGAAATACAGGGTCTTTCGGCCCTTGCGCGGGGGGGGGATGCCGGGCAGACGCACTATTGCGTCCACGAAGGCTTGAGTTGATTATCTCACTGGCAGTCGAACGGTTTAACTGGTTGCTCTGCGCATGCTCAATTGGGAAATAGATGAATCGACATACAAACAACAGGCTCATTCACCCAACAACACAACCCAGAATTTTTCTTGTTTAAGCGGTTTAACGATAGAGTTCCGCACCAAAAAGATAATCCCGTGGGTCTACGGCCAACTCTTGAGAACTCTCCATGGAATGCACACGGATCGTAGAGACCGATTTATCCTGGGCTAAATCCAAAATATAGGGCTTGGACAGCAGTTGGTTTTGCTCATTTGTGATTATGCGCAAGACAGGACTCAACAGACCAGAAGGTCCACAGTGTAACACCACACCCAAACGATTATCGTTCAGGCGAACCAACGATCCCACAGGATAGATCCCTACACTTTCGATAAAAATCTCCAGTAGCATACTGTCCAACCGTTTTGGGTCCCGGCCCTGTCCGCGCAACTGATCCAGCACCCATTGGTTATCCGGTGCGTACCAGAGACTATGCTGGCCATACAGATTATCGATGGTATCACAAAGCCCCAATAAACGCCCCACCAATGAGATCTCTTCACTATGCATGGCACAGGGATAACCCGAGCCATCAAGCCGCTCATGGTGCTGCAAAATGGCGGTGATAATGGAGTGGTCGTCCACGCCCATTTCATGGCAAATTTGACGGGAGAGCAGTACATGTTTTTGATATACTTCAAAATCATCTTCACTAACACGGCACGGCTCGGTAACAATCCGTGTGGGCAACAGTAATAGCCCCACGTCATGGAGCATGCCCGCAACGCCAAGCCGTTTTACATAGTCCTGGTCCAACCCAAGATAATTTGCTAAATGCATTACATATACAGATACATTGACCACATGATCCAAGAGATGGTAGTCGCTATGTTTGAGCATGGTCAGGGCCATCACCACACTATTGGTATGCGTGATCAAGTGGAGCAATTGATCAATGGCACTCTCTAGGTCAGCCGGTCGAGGGCACTGTTTTTTGAAATATGCGTCAAATAGGTTGGATATTTTTTTTTGGCGTCAAAGATCGACTCTAGTGCATCTTTGGTTTCGTCCACCCAATTTTTTTCTGCCAGTTCCCATATGTGCTCAGGAGTTTTTTTTTTAGGTGCGCCATCCAGAACCAAACTTTCGAGCTGTTTGGCAAAATGATCCTCAAGAGTATCCATGATCGATTCCCAAAAAAAACTTCACGCTTTTGTCTTCAAGGCTTCCGACATGCTCACCCTAGGAACACTCTAAAGATAAGGCTTAGTGTGACACACGTTAAAAACCTATAATGTTCTAATAAGGACTGCTTAACACCAAAAGAACGCATTTTTAACGGAAAAGCGGCTTAAATTGGACTCTTTTCATGGATACGTTGGGGCGAACAGTCATCAAAAGTAAACATCGTAATCTTTCACCCTACAGCAACCAAATACAACCCATCTTCACACTGAGGATTTAGCCCAGTGGAAACGTTTTTCTATTTAACACAGCGCTTAGATTAGCTTTTAAATTTAACAAATTTCTGATGACTTTTTCAACCAAAAAAACTGACTCAACCCCACCCCCGACTCCCCTGCATAAAGCCGTTTCCAACGACTCACAACAAGGTGTAGTATAAGCTTCATGTTATTTGGTTCATCAGGTGTCTGAACAGCGTTTTACACCCTACCTAGCCCACTAAGCAGAGGCAGAGTGCATGTTCGGAATACCTAGGCTTTTTTCGATTTCCTGCGGGTTAGTCGATCCTCTTCTCGCACTCTAAACAGATACCCCCTAAAACACCCTTTTGCGGCAAACATGGGGTTTTATTGGGAATGGCTGAAGGCTTGTTCATGTCTACAAAAGATCCCATTATTAAAATGAAGAGCACAACACAATCTTCAGAAACAAACCCGTGGGGCCATGCTCATGTGCCAGCAGAACCGCTAAACACCACTCTACCACACTCTGTTGATAACCCGTTGCACCAAGCCGATATTTTAACGCCAGGCTCCTTAGCTGTTCAGCCATCCCATGCCCGTTCGTTAGCGGCACACTCTACCGTTCAACCCATGCAGCCTTCGGCATACTCACCTCTGTCCCAACTGCAATCTATACCCGTTGCCCACCCCCACAGGGCACCCACGCCCCCCATTTTCAGCCAGACACAAGAGGCGCAATTTGCACCCAACCCGCCTGAAGAGCGTGAACCCCCGATGGAACCCCCCCAAAGCATACCTTACGTGCACGCGAGAGATGAGCATCCCTCCAAACACGCCAACGAAGCCGAAAGAGTGAAGAAGGCTCATGAAACGGAAAGCCGCCTACGCCGACAGGAACAGGCGCTTGTTAACAAACAGTTACGGTTTGATCAAGATCTTCAACGCCTCCAACAAATAACCGATAGGGTTATCAAACTGGAACAAAATCTACAGGTTGCACTGAAAGAGGCCACGGACAAAGCGCTGTCCGCAGAGCATTCACAGAGCCATGACGTGGCTCTCACCGCACGACAGATGAAAGCGTTAGCCGAGCGGGCTCAAGAGATCCGCAACAGAGAAGCCTCTCTTATGGCCACCGAGGTCCGCTTGGCACACCAGATTGATTATTTGGCCGAGAAAGAGGCTAAATTAACCCAATATGAGCTGCACCAGATCAACCTTCAAACCCAATTTGCAGAACGGTTTGCGGCACTTAGAACCCGTGAAAAGGCGACTGAACGCCTGGAGATCCGTATCCATGCAGAGCAACAGATCCGCGAGAACGCGTTTCAAAAACACAAAGAAACCGCCGATTTGTTGGACGCACAGTTAAATAAACGGGTTGAAGAGCTTAAAACCAGGGCTTTGGACGCACAAAACAGCGAACAAAAGCTTGCGACACACCAGCAGCTGCTGGACAAACAGCAAGAACAGGTAGAAACCCGTAGCTTGGAACAAAAACGGGATGCCGAGCATTTGGCCGCTTACGAAAATAGATTACGGGAGAAAGAAGAGTCCTTAAACAGTCTTAAGCATCAATTAGATAATGCGATAACGATCTTAAATGCGGCTCAACAGAGAGGCCATACTCAACCGAAGCAGAGCGGTAAATGGTGGACCATAACCCTGCTGGGCATTGCCGTACCTGTGGTGATGGTCGGTTATTATGCTCTAAAACAGACCTCCCCCCCCTCACTGCCAAGGCAAGCAACCCAGAGCTTCCCAGCATTCTTAGAGGAGCGGACGTTTCAGGAGAGCACCAAAAACGCTGCTGTTTTACCGGAATTGCCTGCATCCAAGCGAGAGCCTCAAAGTGCAGCGAATCGGGAACCAATAGAGGTTTACACGCCCAATCAAACCACCACAAAGTCGCAGCAGGGGGAGCAGACCAGCCCCTCGGCAGGGTATGATGGTACAGAGCAGGGCCAGAAGATCCCTCCCATTGCGGCGCATGATGGCTCCCTTTCCATGACCGCTGCCCTTTCCGCCTCAACAATTGCGGGTAAGGCGTCTCAGCTCAAGACACCCTCGACCAAGGAGAACCAGCCTGCCACACTTGAGAATAGCACGGGGGCCGCCGTCGCCATCGGAATGGGGGTGGACGTTGAAAAGCCGCGAGTGGTTGAGACGACTCAAAACATGCGAGAGACACCCCTGTCCCCCCAGGGGGTTGCGCACAACAACAGAGTGGTGCAGGCTGACGCTCTCTCTGCGCAGGATCAAGCGGCGCAAGCCCTCTCACCGGTTCCCATGGGGACAACTGCCTTAACCTTGCCAAAGTCCCCGCAGGCTGCCCCTGCAAACCAGATGATGGCTATACAACCAACGCCGCAGCGCGACCCTCTCACGCTGTCCACAGAGGCCGCGACCCGCACCCCCCCCAAAGCCGAGCAAGCAGAGCCAATACCCGCTCTCTCAGCCACAGAGATAACCGAGAAAGAGTCTCAGGTAAAGCGCTTATTGGAGCTGGCCATGCTGGATATTCCACGCAATCGGCTAAGCTGGCCAGAAGATAATAATGCATTGATTAAAATAAGAAAAGCGTTAGTCATCATACCTGGCTACCCAGATGCTCTGCGCAGTTTAGAAGCCGTGACTGACCGCTACATATTTTTGGTTGCACAGCACATGCGGGAGGGCCAACTCAATAAGGCTACCCTTTTCTTAAATAAAGCCAAAAGCCTACACCCAAAAAGAGAGACGGTGTTGCGTGCCGAAGGCCCACTGTTCGATGCCCTGGCTGGGCAAACCACGCCGCGCGTTAAAGCTTTTTTGGATAACCCCGTGGCGAATCCCTAACGATCACGGCACATCGATCGGCCTTCTGCTCTTGCCAGGTGGTTTTTATTATGACTAAGCCGATGATCTCAATCTGCAATCAACTGCAACAGGGGGGGCATAGATCTCCCCGGAATTTGTCGTTGAGAAAACGACCGGGCCAGTGCGCCTTGATCATGCAAGATGGTCGCGCGGAAGCAGAGTCGAGCCTGGGCATCGTTGCCCAGATCAGGCTGTCACCGACTCAGGTTGGCAGTAGGAGAGAGCCACGCTGGACAGAAAAGATGTAATTTGGCAAAATATGTGCGGTGTCAAGGGCTGTTTGGGTTTTTTCGGTGGCTACCTGTTCCGGCAATCCTCCCTTTGAGCCGTCGAGTTCCAGAAAAATGTCAACGTAATTCGAAAAGGATGGCTGTTTAGCCTTGGCGGCCAGTCGATGCAAGTGGGTGCTGGGTGCCATAGGATCGGGTCGTGCCTCTGAAACCCTCTCCAATTTGAGGGTGCCGGTTTGCATAGCACCGCTTGTACAATAAATACGGACTCTCATGGGAATAGGTGTTAAGATATCTATCTTTCTGATAAAAAAAGGGTAAAATTTAATATTTGCAGAACCGGTCGAGATCGTTTTCCTAAGTTAGGGTGGCTAAAACGACCGCTTTTAAAATGTTAGCTTGAATTTTTTTGTCATTATCGCGACAATCCTGTGATTTGGTGTAACCTTGCTGCTCTATAAGAATGTGCTTTTAGGGGACTTGAGGTTCATCATTTTTCCGTATCACACACTAAGCTCACTGTTTCGAGGAGGGGTCATGCAGTCTCCTGCAGGTAATGATAAGCAGCTGTTTGTCGGTATTGATCTGGGAACCTCCCGTACGGCTATTATGACCAGGCGTGGCGTCAAGACCATGGTTCGCTCCGTTGTGGGCTATCCTAAAGATATTATTGGCGTGAAAATACTCAACAATACCGTGGTCATTGGTCAGGAGGCTCTGGATAACCAAGCCTATCTAAACCTCTATTACCCGCTGGCAGATGGCGTGCTCAAAGAGACCAGTGAAAAAGATGAAATGGCCGCCAAGGAGTTGCTGAAGTATGTCATTAGCCAAGCGAAACCCCAGGGCGATGAGCAAATTCTCGGCATCGTTGGGGTTCCGGCTCGTACTTCAATCTACAATAAAAGCCAACTTCTCAAAATCACAGATGACCTGATGAGCATGTCCATGGTGGTCTCTGAGCCGTTTATGGTTGCCTATGGGTTGGATAAACTGAACAATGCCATCATCATTGATATTGGTGCAGGTACCATCGATATCTGCGCAATGAAGGGGACGGTTCCATCGGATAAGGATCAAATCACCCTACTCAAGGGTGGCAATTATGTGGATGAAGTCTTTACCCATGCCATTGCAGAGTCCTATCCTGATGTGCAAATCACTTCTTACATTGCACAAAAAATCAAGGAAAAACATGGCTTTGTAGGAGAGCCTACCGAGGAGGTCGTGGTCAACCTACGCGCCGGCGGCAAACCCATGTTGCATGATGTAACCCGCGAGCTGCGTTTTGCCTGCGAGACCATTATTCCCGATATTCTGGAAAGCGTAGAAAAATTGGTGCTCTCCTTCGACCCCGATAATCAACAGGAAGCGCTTAAGAACATCATCCTGGCCGGGGGCGGTAGTAATCTTATCGGCCTTGATACCGTCCTGACCGAAGGGTTGAAGGAGTATGGTAAGGTCAATGTTTCGCGTGTCGCGGATCCTGACTTTGCTGGGGCTGCCGGTGCTTTAAAATTGGCCACTGAGCTGCCTACCGAATACTGGAACCAGGTTGGCGACATCGTTGGGGGCTAATCCTGATACATGCAGATAAGCGGGTCTTTTCTATAGGGGCGGAAGGTCGGAGAGGTTGCAAGCACTTCTGCCTTCCGCCTTGTGCTTATAAAATATGGTGGTTTAATGGCTGCGTTTCGACTGATAAGTGATCGCGATCGTCTGGTAGCACAGGTTTTAGCAGGGATGAGCTATCTGGGTATTCTTGCACTGGTACCATTTATGATTGGACGTCGAGATCCTTTTGTGGCATTTCATGCTCGGCAAGGCATTATCATATGGATATGGGAGGTCATCGCGGTTTACGCATTGATCGTTCCAGGTTTGGGTAAAATAGCCTTTCAACTGTCAAGCGTGCTCTGTTTTGTACTTTCCTTGGTGGGGTTGGTTTCCGTTATCTTGGGCAGGGCATGGCGTCTGCCTGGGGTGTCGAGTGTGGCCGAAAAACTGTAAACCCACCTCTCATTGGTTTTGACGAGTCGGAGAGATTCTTGTTCAGGTTGCTGCTATCACTGATCCTTACGTTTTTTTTGCTGATCTTCTCCTCGCAAAACATGCACGATGTTGAGGTTCGTTTTGTCTTTGGTGAACCCGTTGAAATGCCACTTATACTCGCCTTGGCGGGTGCGTTTATCGGTGGTTTTGGCATTGCCACATTCAGTTTTTTGGTGCAGAGTGCGGCATCGCGTAAAAAAGATGTGGATGAGTTCTGATCGCTTGGGTTGGACGTGTTAGGGCCTGTGGTTTCAAGATTACGGGTTTTCTATGGGATGTTGGGGAAAATACGACAGGTAAAACATGCGTTACTCTAAATGCATCGTCTGCTATGAAATGATTGGTTGGGCCGGGTTGTTGGTCAACCTTATCCTCTCAGCTATGAAAATTTTTGTCGGGATCATTTCAGGTTCCCATGCGTTGCTGGCAGACGCCCTCTACTCTAGTAAAGATGTGATAACGTCGGCCTTGATCATTGTAGGTTTGAAAGTTTCAAACAAACCTATTGATGAAAAACACCCCTTCGGTCATGGCAAGATTGAGTTCTTGCTCTCTTTGGTCGTCAGTTTTGTGTTGCTGGGCATTACGGGGTGGTTGCTGTTTAATGTCGCCACTGTATTGCTGGAAGGCAGCCATAAAGCCCCCCATCTCATCGCGTTGTGGACGGCGATTGTATCGGTTTTGGTGAACCTGTTTTTTTGGGGGTATACCCGCTGCGTTGCCCTCGAAATCAATAGTCCTATGGTGCAGACACTGGCTAAGCATCATCACGCGGATGGTATCTCCTCGGTCGCCGTGGCTTTTGGCATCATAGGTTCGCACTATCTTGGCATGCCATGGCTGGATAGTGTGGTGGCTGTGGGTGAAAGCATTCATTTGTTGATTTTGGGTGGTCAGGTGTTCTGGGATTCGGTTCAGGGTTTGATGGATCAAGCGGGTTCCAAAGAAACACAAGATGAAATTAAGCGCCGCGCCAATGAAATCAAAGGGGTGGAGACAGTCCTGGAGGTACGTAGTCGGCGGGTGGGGCAGGAGTTGTGGATCTCTGTCAACATTGGGGTCGTTCCTGATATGGATATTAGAGAGGCGAAGATGATCGCAGATCGGGTTGAAGAGCATATCGCCGATACCATACCCCATGTTGGGGATGTCAATGTCCGTTTCCTCTCGCTCCCTGGTTCTGTGCCTGAGTTTGGGGAAGTTGAAGAGGATTTGGTTAATCTGGCTAAACTGCGTGAGGGTGTTCGTAACGCTGACTTGCTTGCGGATGATGATGTATTAACAGATCTGGCCAAGAGTTGATCTTTGACCTTGCTTCTATGGAATGGCATTCTCCCCCATGAAGAAAAAAGCCGAAAATAAACGCATTGCGCCCTTTTGTCGTCAAAGTTGGCGCGTACCTGCTGTAATACTTACCCTGGCCTGTTTAGCGACATTTGCCTGGGGTTTTCACCTGCTCAGTGACCACCGTGACCAACTTGGTCAGGTTAGCTATCTTCCTAATATGAAATCAGGTGGTGTTCCTGGCCATGTTTTACCAGGTAGTGGCCCGATCACTCCAACAGGGGATGGTCAAGCGCAAGGGGTTGCGGTTGCCGCGATGGGGCAGGCTGCTGAACAGGCTTCGTCACCCTTGGTGCGTTCTTCATTGGTCTCTCTGTTTGTGGCAATGGATAAGGGTTCAAATTTGAACCCTGTTGGCTCAGGTGTCCTAATTAGCTCAAAGGGCTATGTTGCGACCGCCGCGCATTTGGTCAATGGTAGTGTAGCTTTGCAGGTGAGGGTAGCCACCCCTGGTGGTTCCAAGGATTATCAAGCGCGTCTGGTGAAGGTTATCCCTGAGCATAATTTGGCCGTTCTTAAATTGATTACGCGGGATAGCTTTCCCTATTTAACACCTACGGATACGCGCAGTTATGATCCAGGTTCCCCCTTGATCTCTTGGGGGGATGGCCTACAGCGCAATGTTATATCTCAGAGTGGTACTGTTACTGGGGCACCGGTGGATTTAACCGTGAGCAACCAGAAATATCAGGGATTGGTGCCAATCAATGCCATTTACCACTGGTCACAAAGTGGTGGTGCTGTCGTGGATAGACAGGGCACGTTGTTGGGGATTGGGGTGATGTTCCAAGAGAATAACGGAACATTGCGCGGTTTTTTAGTCCCCGGCTACTTGATTCGGGCGCACTTTCGCGATGTTATGGAGATAGCTCCCGTAGGTACCAATGGTGTTGTGCCTAGGGCTGGTTTGGGTGGCGGGCCAGGGGTAGACCCGCCAATGATGCAGCTTGCCGCTGCTCAGGGACCGCCGGGCCAGTTGGGTATGAGTGCGGTTGGGCAGCAGCAGTTAACGGGCTTAAATACGGTGAATACCGGTCGACCATCGGACGCATGGTGGGCAAAAGCCAGAAATTTCATGCATGACCAGCTTAATCTTCACCTGCCATCCTCTCCGTTTGATTTTTCTTGGCTCTCTTCAGATCTCAATAGCGCACACAGTCAGCAAAACCAGATTTTTGGCTATCCAGTAAGCACATTCTTTGGATTGATGCTTTTGGGTTTGGTGGCCGGTGTGAGTGGTGGCATGATGACCATGGGTGGGGGCATCATTAAGGTGACAGGGTTAATGTCCATCTTTGGTTATGGACTGGTATTGGTGCGACCGGTGGCCTATTTGACCAATATCTTCATGTACGGTGCCGCAGCCTTACGCTATAAACGTTCCGGGACCATCCATTGGCCAGCTTTGCAGCCCTTGATCCCCTGGGTGATCGGGGGCGTTGTGGCGGGCTATTTTATTGGCAATGTGCTGGATGCTTTTGTCATTCGCATGTTGTTGGGTCTGTTTGCGGTGGCACTGGGTATTAAGATGGTGCTGGAGATCTGGGAGCACCATCGTCACGGCATTGATCGTGAGGCAGAACGAGATCACCTTTTTCAAAATCGGGCACACATTGAAAACCGTTGGATGCGTGAAGGGGTGTTGGGTCTGCCCATGGGATTAATCAGTGGCATTTTAGGGATTACAGGTGGTGTTGTAGAAGTACCGTTACAGCGGTATGTCAACGGCGTGCCCATGCGTATGGCGATCTCGAACAGCGCGGTTTTGGTGTTTTTTGCCTCTATTGTCGGTTCTGCTGTGGCGATGTGGCACGGTATAACGAGCGGTGCTTTTGAAGCGGAAACCCCCTTGATTATGGCCCTTATCTTGTTGCCTGGATCCTACCTCGGTGGTATGATCGGGGCTTGGCTAACCACGGTTGTGCCCATGGACTTTCTTAGGTGGCTCTATGCCATTCTCATGTTTGCTGTCTCCTTTCGGATGTTCGTTGTATGAAAATCAGGGGAACCACCATTGTCGCACTGGGTATGTTGGTGGTGGCCATAACCGTTCTTGCCAGTATGATTGACCTGCCGGGGTCAGATATGTCTGTAACGCCCCCTCCCGTGGAGACCCCGGTTGGGGCTCCTATTGCAGGGAACACGGGAGACCCCGCCATGGGTATTGCCGTGGCCATGCGGCGTGGGGTTGTGGAACAGCGGGCACCCATTCCCGCTCTTTCAAGTGCGAATGGTAGCTTTGTGGCCCCCAATGTTCAGTTTTCTGAAGCGCATTGGCAGGGCATGGAAGCACTGCCCCTAACTATTGAGTTGAAGCGCAAGCTTAAACTCCCCTTGGACTTAGAAGGTCTGTTGATTGATGAAACCACCTTAAACGCCGCCGTAAGCGGATTGCTGGCTGGTGATGTGTTGATCGCCATCAATGGGCGTAAGGTGAAGAGTTTAAAACAGATGCAGGATGAAACTCGGCGGAGTCAGATGGACCGTCGTGCAAGTTTAGCTGTCTATAGAAAGGGGCGTCTGTTAACGCTGACGCTGGTTGATGAAGCCAATCTTGGATTGGCTCAAGTGGAAACCGCCCCTATGATTTTACCCGGGGATATTATGCCCCATCCTTATCGTGGTCCGTGTACGCAGTGTCACGCCATTGGTACGGCTGGGCTTATGATGCCTGATCCGGACTTAATTGTCCTACCGCCGGGTCCCATTAGGGCCGGAGCTACAATGCCGCACCGAGACAGGGGTCCCTGTGGGGCTTGCCATGCCATCATTCAGTAAAATAGGAAATTGAGATGGGAAGCAGATCGACCAAAGGTACAATTTGGGATGAAGTGGGCTTTTTTGGTCACACTGTGGGCATGGTGCTAAAACGTTCGACGGGAGCGGCCATCCGCTGGTTTGACGAAACCTTTAGCGTTGACACAGACTATCGTTCGGCCTATTTCCGGGATAAGGGTATCAAGTATGCCAAGCAAGGCCGCTATACCCATGCGGCTGAGGTGCTTGAAGAGGTTGTGCAGACCAATTATGAAGATTTTGAGGCGGGTTTTCACCTGGCGTTTTGCTACTTAAAATTGGATAAGCTTCAGTCTGGTATCAATCTATTGAGTCACTATTACAAAGCGGGTCACAAGGATGCGAAAGTAATTTCCATCTTGGGCATGGCTTTAATCCAGAGCGAAATGTATGAGGACGCTGTGGAGGTGCTCAAACAGGGCGCGGCGGAGAACCTTGATAACTTCAATATCCATTATCGCTTGGGCATGGCGCTGGACCATTTAGAGCGTTATGACGAGGCTTTGCTCGCTTTTCAAAATGCGATGAAATTGCGTCCCGAAGAGCCTCGTGTCTATCGGTCGATTGGTTTTGCCATGGAGCAGTTGGGTATGCGTGATCAAGCGGTACAACTCTTCAAACGTGCCGCACAATTGGAAGAAGGGCGACGCGGCTGATGTTTCGCCCATGCCTTGAGCGCTGCACGGGATGGGGATCATGAGTCATTCCACACCGCGAACCGTGTCTCACTGGATGGAGCAATCTCTAGCTGACGTAGCGGATGCGTCGCAGGCTCAGGGGGATGCCACAGCTACGCCTGCTATTGAGCCCATGGACGATACGCAACGCGCGCTCTTCCCGAATCATGATGATCTGTTTTTGCCTATGCATCGCCTAGACCCTGAGCATGTTTCTGATCTTCTGATGGCTCCAGCACAGCGTCGTGGTTATATAGAGGTAGCCGCTTCATCTGCTGTGCAGAAGGAGGCGATGGAGGCGCCGTCGCCCTTGAATAGTCGTGCGGAGTCCACACGTCAGTTCAGCAAGGTAGAGGAAGAGCGTCATCGCCGCGTGGTGCAGGTAGGCACACCTATCAACCGCAGCAATGTGGTGATTTTGCCGAAAAGGGAGATGGTTGGTGCCGTTGATTATGCGGCGTTTTTACGTAGCCGTGAGCAGCACACATCACAGCATGGGCCGGTTGTTGAAGAGACTCCTGATTTCAACATGGAGAATCAATCTCAACAGCCAGTTGGTGGCTTGCTTGAGGCGACTTATCCCCTCTCTCGTGGTTCTGGCGTTGTCTCTGAGAATAATGCTCAATGGGTGGAAAAGCCGGGCTTGCGGGATGGCCTAAAGGTCGAGCCCTCTCATGCATTGCGGGAGGGTTCAGAGCTTTTGGAGGCTTCTGCGTTCAAGGCGTCACCTCTTGACAGGCTGGAACACGAAGAGGGTGCGCTTTTATTGACAGAGACGGGGTGGTCCAACGAATCACGGCGGGAAGTGGTTGCGCCTGCACGAGAAGAGGCGGACGTCACCCAAAATAGTGAGCGCTTATTTCAGCAAAATTCAGTGCCTTCGCATGAACAAGTGATGACCTTTGTGCAGATTGATAATCTGCTCAATCAGGTCTTGGCGGATCGATTGCTTGTGCAAAGCCAAGAACCCTCAAACAGCGGTTCGAATGTCGATTTTCCTGCCATTTCTCTCCTGCACACAGATCAAACAGCGTTTTTGGGGCTTCCTGATACAATCCTTGATCCACACCGCCCTCGTGTGGATGAACAGGGCGGGCTGTTTTACTCGGATCTACCACCTGCTGCCGAACCGCACATGTTGGACGAAAGCGAAAACCTAGGATCTAGGCCAGGTGTTGTAGCGGCTCCAGAAGCCGAGTCCGTTCAGGAGGTCGAGTCCGTTCAGGAGGTCGAGCCCGTTCAGGAGGTCGAGCCCGTCCAGGAGGTCGAGTCCGTTCAGGAGGTCCAGCCCGTTCAGGAGGTCGAGTCCGTTCAGGAGGTCGAGTCCGTTCAGGAGGTCGAGCCCGTTCAGGAGGTCGAGCCCGTCCAGGAGGTCGAGTCCGTTCAGGAGGTCCAGCCCGTTCAGGAGGTTGAGTCCGTTCAGGAGGTCGAGCCCGTCCAGGAGGTCGAGCCCGTTCAGGAGGTCGAGTCCGTTCAGGAGGTCGAGCCCGTTCAGGAGGTCGAGTCCGTTCAGGAGGCCGAGTCCGTTCAGGAGGTCGAGCCCGTCCAGGAGGCCGAGTCCGTTCAGGAGGTCGAGTCCGCCCCAGTGGAAGAGGAGCGCGGGGTAGAGAAAACCCCCGGCGTGGTGCCAACGGCAGAAGCTACTCACGAAGCGGCGCGTGGGGCTGTAGAAAATGGTTCTGAAGGTGATGCTTCTGGCGGGTTGCAGCATGGGTCGGATAGGCCAGTCCACCGCGCACAGCGGCCTGACGGATACGCTTCAGCGTTTTCCGCTCCTGTTGCATCCATAGCGGCCAATAAGAGTGCCGCGGGGATGGATCCCGCGCAGCTCCACAAACCGGGGTCGGGTCTGTCAGGGCCTGAGGCCGGTGGCAAGCAACAGGCTACCTCGGTGGTCCAGGGAAAAGAGGCAATGGCGTTGGCGGGGGGGGCAGTGCAGGGGGGCAGCACGTTTACGCAAGCGAGCTTTGACTCTGCTTCGAGCGTTACCGTTAGCCGAGTGGCACAAGATATTTTGGAACAGCTCGACAGAGATGAACAGCTTAGTGAGCCAACCTCAAGCCACGGGTTGGGAACGGTGCAAATACCAGCCCATGAGCTGGCCGATGTTCAATTGGATGAGCAGAGCGGTCTAATTGTCGATGAGATCCCGGTCTTAGAGACAACCCGCATCCAACAACGTCGCTCTTTAGCCAATCAAGCCCGGGAACAGGTGGCTCAAAAAGCCGCTGCGAACCCAAAAGAAAAGGAGTATGGGTCTTCTTTTTCATGGGCCAACGGTTTTTTGTTTGGACGAATGAAGTCTCATCGTATAAAACTGGCCGCCGCAGCCCTAGAAGCTCCTGTGCGTATCGAGCCGCAAATTCGCAGGCCGAAACCGCTGGTCAGTCGTCTTGGCCAACAAAGTGGTTTGCCCAAAACCATGTGGCTGGCTTTTGGTTGGTATGCCTGTGGGGTGATTCTGGAAAATCTAAGTTCGGGGGCCATCCGTTGGTACCAGGGTTTAACCCGCTTGGATGGGGATGTGCAGGTCGCGTTCCTTATGGATCGTGCCCGGCATCTGCAACGCCTGGGACGGCAGGATGAGGCCCAACCCTTGTTGGAGCATGTGCTTAATGCCCCACAGGCACCGTGTTCGGCCTATCTGTTACTTGCGGATGTGTTTAAAGCACAGGGAGCCCCTGATCGCGAAGAGCAGGTGCTGTTTAAGGCGCTTAATAAGGGTTATGATGACTGTGAGCTCTTTCTGCGTCTGGGACTGTTAATGCAGCGGAGCAAACGGCGTGAGTCGGCCATTGCCTACCTGCGGCAATGTGTGGCGATCAATCCCGATCTCTACGAAGGTCTTTGCGCTTTAGCCCAGAATCTAGGCCATGCCGGTTTACCCCATGAGGGGTTGGCACATCTTGAGCGGGCTCGGGAGATCCGTCCATACGATCCCCATGCCTTTATGCTGACAGCGGAAATCCTTGAGCGTTTGAATGAGCATGAAGATGCCGCGCTATTCTACCAACATGTTGATGAACTGAATCAGATGTTACAAGTCAAACCTGCCCACGAGCAGGTGGTCGAGGATGAATTGAGTTGAGTGTCGAAGCGTCATCGGGGCGGCAAGTGGATGGGGTAGGTGGTGATGAGTAAAAATGGTCGCGACGCAACGGACGGTTTAGAGGCGCTGGAGTCAGAATCGCTCAATAGTGAGCGTGTGCGCCGTATGAAACGTCTGATGAAAGATATGTATAAGGAGGAGTTTGAGTCCCAGCGACTGCGCTTGCCGCCGATTAAATCCCGCGCCTTGATCGTCACGGTCTCCTTTCTTTCCATCGTGATTTTTGGGGTAACGACCCTCTACAATTTTAACCGTTTCGTGACCCTTGAGGAGCGGGTGCTCTCCTCCCACGGTCATATTGAAGATGCCTTGCAACGGCGTTTGAATTTGGTGCAGAATCTGGTCAACTTGACCCTAAACCAAGCGGCGCTGGAGCAAGAAGTCTACCGCCACGTAGCTGATGTGCGCAAGCAGATTGGTCAAGGGGGGGAAGCCCGTGCCGCAGAGGGGCCGGAAGGCTCGGCGGCTGATCTGGAGTCGGGCTTGGCTGGTCATGATAATACCAACTTTTTAAAGCAGATGTTGGGTATGACAGGCAATGTCAGCAGTGGTGCCTTGGCCAATCTGCTGGCGGTTGTGGAGCAATATCCCAATATTACCGCATCCGTGACATACCAGCAATTGATGGATAAATTGGTGGAAATTGAAAACCGGATTACCCTGCGGCGTGATGAATATAACGAGGAAGTGCGTATTTACAATACACTGATTTCCTCCTTTCCATGGTATATTCTGGCCAAGGTGACCGGGTTTGATCGCTACGACTACTTTACAGCTCGTGATAGCCGCGCAGATCCCGTGTTGCGTGTGCCACAGGTTGACAACGATACGTTTGACCGCTTGCTGCCGGTATTTGACGGCAAAGCGCCAGAGGTCAGAAAGGTTCCCAAGGTTGTGACGCCACATCCGCTTGAGGGACAGAAACCGTCCAATGACAAGAGAGCGCCATGAAGTACGATGAATGTCGAAATTGCCGGGATACGGTTACGTGGTACTCCATTGTTTCTAACCTGATCCTGGTGGTTATTAAGGGAGTTTTGGGTGTTATCTCAGGCTGTCAAGCGCTGGTGGCGGATGCCTTTCACTCCTCTGCGGATGTCATGGCCTCTACCGTAACGTTGGCCAGCTTGAAAATTTCCGAGCGTCCAGCCGATGACGACCACCATTACGGGCACGGTAAGGTTCAGTTTATTTCATCGTCCATCGTGGGGTTGATTCTGATTACGGGGGCGATTTTCATTCTGATTGACGCCATCAAGACCATTGTGACGGGCGATTATGACGCTCCTAATCGCATTGCCATTTTGGGAGCTGCCATTTCGGTGATCTCCAATGAGCTGATGTTTCGCTATCAGAGCTGCGTGGGTAAGCAAAACAACAGTCCTGCCATTATGGCCAATGCCTGGGATAATCGCTCCGATGCTTTTTCATCCATCGCTGTGATGATTGGGGTTGCTTTTGCGACATTTGGTTTTCCTGTCGCGGATCCCTTGGCGGCATTGGGGGTTTCTGTCCTGGTGATTCGTATCGGTATCGAATTAAATCTGGAAGCCATAGATGGTCTGATGGATGCCTCACCAGAGATGGAGGAGTTGGAAGATATTTATAAAATTGTCAAAGATGTCTCCAGCGTACATGGCATCAACTACATGCGAGCACGTACCATGGGGGATAACCTGCACGTGGAACTCAATGTGGAGGTTGCCGAAGCGTTAAAGGTGTATGAAGGGGATTTGATTGTAGACCTGTTAAAGCGGCGTATCTTCCAAGAGGTCAAACACATTGGCGAGTTGCAGATATTTTTGACACCGCTGCGTACGGAGTCCCGTTGAGTGTGTCTGGTGTGACGTAGCTTAAAAAGGGAGAGACAAACGCCGTCTCTCCCTTTTTGTCTATAGGGGGTAGTCTGTTGCGCCCCCCATAGGTAGAGAATGGATGGCGTTTTATGTGTTTGATTTGACCCTGCATCATCTCTGCGTTAGCATCTTGTTTTATCCGCCATTTTGGTTTAACGCCTTGCTCAGTTGTGGATCTTAGTATGAAATGGGAAGAGTGGATCGGCGTACTTGCTGCCCTATTTATGGTGGGTCTTATTGTGATGACCCTTATGCCCAACCAGGTGGGCTCCCTGTTTTCGGGAGATACCGGTTTGGGGCAGGGCGTAAAAATGAATGTTCCGCAACCAGGAGCGGTTGGGCCAGCTTATGTTCAGGGGCAGCCACGGGCGCTGCAAATAGCGGCGCAAACTGCTCCAGCTACGCAACCCCAGGCTACGCAACCCCAGGCTGTGGGGGATGCCTTAAACCCTGTACGCAACGATGGTGGGGCACCGGTGCAGCCGGGGGTGGTGCCTTTTCGGCAGGCGCCTTTGGTCAGTTTTGAAGGTACGATCCAGCAAATATCCGAAATTCAATGGCAAGATAAGCAGATTCACATTTGGTTAAGTCAGCCTGGCAATGGAGAGTTGCATATTTCGGTTGCGCCAAGTTGGTTTTTGGCATTTATGGGCTGCACGCTACAACACGATATGCAGGTTAGCGGTCGGGGCTTTAAGTTTGATAACATCAATAAAGATGCCGTTGTTTATGCAAAATTTTTGCGGTTAGGCGCTAAGCGCTGTCACTTGCGCAACGATGAGGGTTTTGCGCTTTGGTCTAACAAGCTACGTTAGGGGTAGACGGTGCAACTGAACAGTAAACCACCCTCCCCATTAACCGCCATGATTGTGCTGCTTGTCGTTATGGGGGGGGCTTGGTTACTCTATGAAAAAAACAAGGATACGCTAGAAGAGTGGTCCGACAACCGCATTCCACGGTATCTGCAAGGGGAAATTTTTGGCAGCTACCCCATGCCAACCCAACCCACCATTCAGGAAGAGGTGGTCCGAAAAGTGCAACAAAACAAACAGCAGCCAGCCAAAATGGTTGTCAAGATGCTACCTGTAATCCCTAAAAACGCTAAGTTACCACACCCTTATTGGGGATTATGCACCAAGTGCCACCTTATTAAAGGGGGTGCCCCGCCGGGCAGCCAGCCTATTACGCCGGTTGGTAAGGTGCTTGAGAAAGCCTCTATGATCACCAAGGTTGGCCCGCCGATTTATCCGGATTCCACGCGTCACCATCCGGCTGCAGGTCGTTGTATTAAGTGCCATGATATTGTGGTAAAGCTGCCACCCAATTAGAGTTAATTGCCATGCTTGAAGATGCGGCTACCCTATTGTCACACCCCAAAGCTTCGCTATGGTTTGCACTGGCTCTGGTGGTGTGGGCGCTGTTTATGTGGATCTCCTTACGGCTGCGTCAGATCAAGCCCGTGCAACAGGCTCTGGATGATGCCCTGCTCAGTGTTGAATTCGCGCTAGAGAGTCAGGGTTCTGACCGCTTAGAAACCTATTCCGAAATGCTTGCGCAAAACCCTGTTTTGGGTTCAGCGTGGAGCGCCTACCGCAATACCTTTGTCGCCACGGGTGATGATACGCCGCTTCGCAGTGTGGATCGGGTGGAGCACTTCTTTTCAGCGGAGCGGATTTTACCTTTTCATGTCGATTTAAAATGGATACGCACCGTTCCGATGCTGGTCGCTGGATTGGCTTTGGTGGCCTCTTTATTTGGTATGATGACCGCATTGCACGGCCAGCTTAATGGGGTGGAAAACCTCGATGTGCAGACCGTACGCCTTGCCTTGGCGGGGCTTTTGGGGGCGGCCACAAGCAAATTGATGGCGGTGGGTATTGGTCTGCTGGCAGCCATTTTATTTGCCGTTGAAATGCGTCAAAGCGTGGATGCGTTAGAAGGCCGTTTGCAGGCATTTACAGAGCGTTTGGGTAAGCTGGTCGAGTATGTGCCGGCGGAGACCCTTTTGCTGGCCCAATGGCAGCGCCAGAGCGGCGGTGGCGCAGTGCGTCAGGATGTTGACGTGTTAGCCCTTGATCGTTTGAGCAACCGCTTGATTGAGGCTTTACACGAGGGTTTGGAACAGAGCGCGCTGCGTGCTGAGACGCGCCAGGAACAGCTTGCCAACCTGATGCGCGACGCCTTGTTCAGCGGCATGAAAAAGATGCGTCTGGATGAGGGGGAGCGTCTGCACTCTTTTCAACTCAACCAGGATCGATTGATTGAGCGTCTGGAGGAGGGGCTATCGGCGACGCTGCGCCACGCGCTCTTACCTCTTGCCGAGGAGCGCGGCAGAGGGGTGCCCGTGGCGACGGGTGGGGCGGAGGCTGCATTAGGCCGTGATATGCAGCAGGAACGTCTGCTTGAGCGGATCGCCCTGAGTTTAGAAAAGGGCATGCAGAGTTTTTCTGAAGAGTTGGATCAGCAGGGTCGGCAGCATGGCCATCTGTTGGAGCGTTTGCGCGAAGGGGTGGATCAAAACGCCGACGCCATGGGTAAGCGGATAGAAAAGGGGTTGGAGAGCCAATCAGAACGGCTTGAAGAGCAGCTTAAACGGGTGGTTACGGGTCTGGATGAGCATAGCCGCCAGCTGCGCGAAGGGGTGGATCAAAACACCGACGCCATGGGTAAGCGGGTGGAAAAAGCGTTGGAGAGCCAATCAGAACGACTCGAAGACCAGCTTAAACGGGTGGTCAATGGTCTGGATGATAATGGCCGCCAGCGTGCTCAGCAAATGGATCATCTGGGGCGACGTCTGGACGAAGGGGCGGCGTTGCGGGATGAAAAAATGGCTCAGCGGTTTACTGTGATGGGTGCGAAGCTTGAGCAGCAGGGTAAACAGCACTCCGAGCGGCTTAATGCCGGCTTAACCCAACTTGCCGAAGAGATTAATGCCCAGACGGCCCAGTTGCAAACGGGGTTGAATGCGTTGGGGGAGCGGCTTGAAAAAGGCTCCCAGGAGCGGGCAGAACAGCTGCTGCAATTTATGCGTCGGGGTGAGTGGTGGCGTGGCGAGTTTCTTCAACAACTCAAGGAGTTGCTGGGTGACGTGGGGCGCCGAGTGATTGATGGCGTGCGGCAGGAGTTGCAAGGTTTAAAACAGGCTGCCGACCACTCCGCAACAGCGCTGGAGCAGCTGCGGGAGGCATTGGCGCGGCAGGATTTAACCCTGTTGCGCAGTGATTTGGCCCGTGCGGTTCAGGATGCTCTGCGGCAAATGGACAACAACACCGATCGGCTGCTTAGTGGCATGCAGAATATGAGTGGCGATCTGCTGCGTGGCCAGCAGGGGCTTGGTGAAAAGTTGAGTGCGCAAGGGCAGCTGTTCAGCGTTGAAAACCGCGAAACCCAGCGCATGGTTAAAGATCTGAATGATTCAGTCGGCTTACTGCCAGAGCGTCTGCTCTCGCAGATGGAGCCGGTATTAGAACGGGTGAACCAATCGCTCTTAAAGTGGCAAAAACGGCGCGAGCAGGGTTCAGAGGCGGTTGGTGATAGCGCTTGGCAATCACGCGCCGAGCAGCAAGTCGCAGAATTGATCGAGCGTCAACGCAGGGATTTGGTCGTTGAGTTTGAAGGGATCAAAGCGCGGCTTGAAACATTGGCCCCGGTGGAAAGTGGTCGTTTTCAAACATTGAGTGAGCAGTTGGAACGGGTGATGACCCTGTTGGCGGGTCAGAGTGGGCAGGTTGCCGGGCTCTCCCTGGAACCGGTATTGGCCTGGATCAAGGACGAAAGCTCACGCTTGGCCGATGCGAACACGGTGAAGATAGAGTCGGCGATGCACGACTTTTCGGCGCTTTTGCAGGGACAGCGGCAGGATCTACAAAGTCTACAGCAACAGGTGAACAAAAGCGCCCATCAACTGGACCAGGTGCTGGAGGTGGATACCCTTACGGCGCAACAGGCTGAGTCGCTGTTTGCACAGGCACGCAGTCAATGGGAGGGCGTGCTGCTGGAGAGCAAACAGCTGCTGCACCAGGCGTTGGCTGTGCTGCAACATGAGCGTGGCTCTACAGCCGAGGGTTTGTTGCCATCCTTACAGGGGGTGGTTCAACGGCTGGAGAAGGCGCAGCAAAGTTTGCACGAAGGGGTGGCGCAACTTGTGGTGGAGCGCCTCAATGGGGTGGTTCGCCAAGAGCAGGCCAAACAGTCTGAGTGGGTCACGGGGCAGCTGGAGCAACTGCAACAGGGTCTGTTAGGGGCGATACAACAGCAGCGCATGGAGGCCCGCGCCCAGCACGACACATTGATGGAGGCGGTGGAGCAGGTCAAGCGTCAAAAGGTTGATCTGGAGCCGGTGTTGGATGCGGTGCGTGAACAAGGGGATCGGGTGGCAAAGCGCCATACCAGCCTAACATCCATCGTGGAGTTGGTGCGGGATGAGATGCAGGGGTTGACCACACGCATGGCCGGTTTGAACCTTTCTGACGAGCAGATTGAACGGGTTGTTGAGAACAATTTTCAGGCGTTGCACGCAAAATTGCCTGCTGCATTGGATGTGAACCGCATGCGTGAGATGCTCTCAGATGCGTTGCACAGCGCCATGCAGAAGGCCCCCAAAGGGGACGTTTCGCAGGTTGTGGCGCAGCCCATGACCCCCCAGTTTTTGGAAAACAGCGTGCAACAGGCTCTGGAACAGGTTGGTCAGCGCATTGCTGAACGTTTTGAGCAGGATAGTGCGGCGATACGGCGCGCCTTGGATCGGCTGCAACAATCCAGTGAGGCATTGGATGCCCGTTCTAGCCGGTTACATGGAGAGTTGATTGAGGCCCTCGCCCATGGCCAGGGAGAGGAGCAAGCGCAACTTGAGAAGAGTTTGCGCGATTCGCTGGAGCGGGGCTTTCGTCAGTTACGCGAGCAGGTTGAAGCGGAGAGTGGACGCCTACGCCAGACCGCCGATGCATTGGTCAAGCGTCTTGAGGGTTGGCAGCAGCCGCCCGTGGTGGACTTGTCGCCTATTTTAGAGGTTATACGAGCAGAGGGTGGTCGGGTTGATCAATTGAGTAGCAGCACCATCAGCAACCTTTTGCAGGGGTTACGTGGCGAGTTGCAGGTTCAGTTGCGTGAAACAGCGGATAAATTGGCGTTTGTGTCGGGTCAGGTCGCTCAGTTGAACACAGGTTTTGAAAAGCAGCTTGAGGGTTTGACGCCTGCGCTGTTGGCCAAAATATCGGGGGCTGCGCTAGGGGGCACTGCCGCGGGTGATGCGGGAGCATTGCGCGCACTGCAAGAGCAGATGCAGCAATTGAGTGTCACCCTTACCGATGCTATGAGCCAGCGGGTAGATGCGGGTGCTGCCCAGATCGAGCGGCTAAGCCAGCGCATGGATGGGTTGCTGGTGCGGGTGGATCAGCGGGTGCAGGGGATGTCGGAGCACGATATTCGCACCCTGTTGGAGACCCACGTTGCCGAGGCCAATCTGGCGGAGATGGATCAGCAACAGTTGCAAATTATTCTGGAAGGTATGGCCAACGCCGTGCAGGAGCGTCTGACTGGGGAGGCCGACCGTTTGCAGCGTTTGTCAAAAAATCTTGAAGGGACGTTGGAAACGCTGCGTATTAAAGCAGAAAAGCTGGATGAAACCTTCCTGGATAGCGCCTTGGATCTGCTTCGCGAAGAGGGCGAGCGTTTGGCTGAAGGGGGTGTCGAGGCCGTTCATCACGCAATGGGGCGCTTAGGCGAGCAGCTTCGCTTGGAAGTCAGCCGGGATGCCAGCCAGATGCGTCAAACCGCCGAGCAGATTGAGGCGTTGATGGGGCGCATAGAAACGGCCTCTCACAGTCTGGATGGTGAAGCATTTTTGCGGCGTTTGAATGACGCCTTGCAAGAGAGTGGGCGTCTGCAATTGGATGCGGTCAAGGCCTCGGCCCAGCAGTTGCGTGATGAGTTGCAGGGGCTCTTCAGTCAAGCCATGGAGAAGGTGACCATGGGGGGGCAGGGGCTTTCGGAGGCGCAACTGCAAGAGCAGCTGATTGAACCTGTGGTGGCACGTCTTAAAGCCTATGATGAGGCGTTAGCGAGCTCTCGCGAGGCCGCAATGGGGGCATTGCTCGAAACATTGGCTGAGAAGCTCTCCAGCACGGTACAACAAGGGTTGGAGCCCATTCAAACGGCTGTGGCAGGGTTGCGAGAGCTGGTTGGGCAGGGGGGGCAGCGTGCTCAGGAGGAGATTCTTGATAAATTATTGGCCCTGGCAGATCAGGTAGCCCAGTTGCAAGAGAACTCTGAGATGACCATGGAGGAGTTGGAGGCGCTGGATCAGCCCTTTATGCAACTCGCCCAGTTCCTACATGAAAATGCAGAAAATATGAGCCAGACCCACAATGCGGTGGTGATGTTAACCGAAGAGTTTCCCCTGGTATTAGCCGATATGTTGGCCCAGTTGGATGAGGAACCTGAGGAGGAGCCGTTGTGAGTTGCCTGCATAAGCCAGATAGGGTGGAACAAGGTGCCGTTAGCAGCCATAACGATGTGAAGGAGCAAATCCATGAGAGCTTATGAAAAAGGATTTCTCTTCATCGTGGTGGAGCTGATGGCCCTTGTGCTGGTATTAGGCGTATCTCTGTTTCTTATACTCGATTTGGAGCAGGTCTCCCGCGCCGTTGCGAAACAGCCGCAGCCTACAGTGACCGTAGCAACACAGGTAGAACCGTTGCCCCAAACGGTGGAACCCTTACCCCAGGCGCTAGAACCGTCTGCACAACCGGCGGTAGCGCCATCCGCGCCAATGAGCTGTCCAGAACTCCCCGCTCCGGTGGTTAAAGTGGAGCAGGTCTATGTGGAGGACCCTGCGCGTCTCTCTTTACAAGATCTGTTAAGCCGCCTCAGTAAGGAGCTCACGGCAGAGGGGGTTGCGCATCATGTGGATGAGCTGGGCGGGGCGCTCTTTCTCCCCGATCTCTTTTTGTTTGATGCCGGACGTATCAATGTGGGAGCGGAAAAACAGGCTTTGCTCGGTAAGCTTGTCGGGGTGTTAAAAAAGGTTTTACCTTGCTTTACGATTGATGCGCCTGGGTTAAGTTGCGCGGGTGAGCCAGGTAAGGTTTTGTTGGAAGGTGTCTATGTTGAGGGCCACTCCCCACAGTCAGATATTGATCAGCCACGTTTTAATGGCAATTGGAACGTGGCGATGAAACGCGGCTTTAGCCTGTTTGAGAGTCTGCTGAAAAAAGATCGGCTACTCAACGGATTGCGTGGGGCACAGGGGCATAGTTTGTTCAAGGTGGCGGGTGTCGCCTCCAACTTTGATGTGCGCTCGGATGGGCGTCGCGTTGAGTTGCGGTTTGTTATGCAGCAGGCGGTCGCGCTAGAAAACCGAGAGAACCATGTCCAGCCGCAAAATCCCTAGTCCTGACCCCCATGTGAACGATTCTGGATATATGCTTGTACATGGCAAAATAACCGCTCTATACTATAGGGGGAAGATGTAAAACCATAGTGTGTGGAGGGAAGTATCGCCATGTTGTTCCTGTTACCTCTAGGGCTTAGTGCCAGTATCGGTGTGGGGTTGGCGTATTACATCGCCAATCGTGACGCTGTGAAGCCGGCCTCGTCGAAAGGAGGTCTGTTAAGCAGGTTCAGCCAGCCGACACCACCGGATATGGAGATTGAAGATGAAGTGTTTCTGGACGAAAAAACCGTCACGCTAGCCAGTGAAGAGATTGTGCTGGATAATCGCTTTGGAAACCACAGCATCTACAGTGAGCATGACTTTATCCGCTCTGCGGATATTAAGCTGGAGTTTACCTCGGGAAAAGATTTTGGCCTGGGTAGCCAGAGCCGACTGTTGAGGGTCTTGGAGTATAAAGCCAACCAATTTCTTTCGCAGCGACTTGGTGGAAGGGCTGGCTCGCAAATAGAGCGCCGGGTCCATTTGCGACTGGTGGCTGAGCGTGAAACCCGTGCCATCTACCGGATCCATTGGAAACAGAGCAGTTGCCGGGGCCTGTTTGTGGTACGGATTGGGGATAAAAAGATAGAGTTGCCCTATATGGCCAGCTACGGATTGTTTCACGAGGTGGAGAGCATTAAGGATGATGGTTGACGCGCTTGTGGGTCAAAATAGGGCGCACTGAATCGGCAGCGCCGGCAGTCCAAAGAGTCATCTAGTGCTGTTGTTCCATGTTTTGTAGAGCTCCCTTGGCTCCCCTAGTTTTGGAGTGCTTGGGCCGCTTGACCGGCCTTTGTTAGACAAGATGATCTTGAAACATCATTCGTTTGCATCGGTATAATACGCAGTGTGCCACCGTATGATCGGCAGAGAATGAACATTTGGGTTAAGTTGACAGGACACTTTCATATAAACAATGCCCTGATGTTGCATGAGACGGCATGCTGGTGGTTTGTCGTGTAGAATGCAAATGGAGTATGCAGGTTACGCTTTGCCGGAGGCCTGTCGAGAGCATGGGTATATGGCCATGGCACGGGAAATCAGAGGGTTTGGTAGGGTTGAACTTTGAGTGAGTCGATGCAGCAAAAAAAATTGACCATTCTGGGTCAATATGGTCAGTTGGTCGTCTTACTCTTTGAAGGTGTAAACGAGGTTGATGAACCCGTACGGCTGCTCTCGCCAACCAGTGGCTATGAACGGCTGAATGATCAAGATAGCGCTACGTTCTTTCATGATGTTGCCCCACAACTCATGAATGATTTAACCGATACCATCCATGCGCTCCGGCGTCACCTGTTAAAAGAGTGGTCACATAACCACGAGGATCCTCGTCAAGCTGGTCCGATCTCTGCCGCATATTTCAACTTTCAAAATGCGGTGCGTCAAAATGAAGAAGCGTCTCTCTCTGAAAATCCATTTTACGATCTTGCCAAGCTGATTTATCGTCTGCACCAACAGGCGTTGCAGAGTAATTTTCAGAATAGTTTAAAACAGATTGGTGAAACGCCAGATTTTAATATGCCGGTGGTGCGCCCCTTTAAACAGATTTGGGGAAAAGCGTATCGCTCGGACCCCCTGTGGCGCAAGCTGTGGCACACCATCAGCTTGGTGGTTATTTCTAGTAAAACCATGTTGGCGTTGTTTCTTTTTGTTTTCTCAACTTTTACAACCTCCCGTGGTGTCAATGAGCTGCTGCAAACACCTATGGTCGAAGCGTTGTTTGGCTCCTTATTTCTGGGTCAAGATGGGGAACTGCCCCGGGCTCTAATCGCGTGGGGCAGTGGTGTGGTGCTCTCATCCGCGATCTTAGATTATAAAAACAGAATTTTTATAGGGATTGTTGAGCGCGGGAAAATATTTAAAGGAATTTTTTTGTCGATGCAACGCAACCCACGTTGGTTTGTGTTGGCTTTTTTCTTAACCTTTGTCTCTATTTTTACCAACTATGACGGTATTGTAACCCTGCTTTCCAAACATGGGGATCTGGCTAAGCAGGCTGAGGAGATTCAACACCGCGTGGAGATGGTGTTAGGTCAACGAGCCTTGGCTAACCCCGACAACCCTCAATCGCTGAACGGCTTGCTACGCTCCTTGGAAAATACCGCAGAGGCGGCCATTCAAACTTTTCGGCAGATCCCCGAGGATGAAATTTCCGGTGTGGCATCCAGCCGTGACCCCCGTAAAGGCCCACGCTATTGGGCCAAGCACTTTATTATTTTTGGGGGATATTACGAAGGGGTTAATGATATTCCGACGGTTTTTCGTAACTCCACGGCGGCGCAGCAGGTTAACCGTATTCTACTGGATTCGGGTCTGGATTTAACCCAGTCGGTGGAGCAGCGGATCAAGGATCTGCTGGCGCTCTACCGGGACCATTTTAACCATACTGAACGAAAAGTCCTGGAAAAACTGAATGCCCTCAATGGGTTGATGACCATTAAAGATTTCACGCCGACAGAGTTGCAGCGCATTTTGACGTTGGAACACTATAAGGTCAACCAGCGTATCGCGGAAATCATCAAACTGGTTGAGGAAAATAAGACCGTTTATGACGAGGTAGCCTCGGATCTTAATCTGCTCATGGGTGAGCGGGTTGCCCTGCTGCAATTGGTCGATAAATATGGCAAATCGGTTAATGCCAGCTACAATGTCGCGGTCAATGTGGATGTCCCGGAAATTTCCTCTATCGAGGCGTTAAAGTCCGGTATTATTCCGGTTGCCACACATAAAAGTCTGGCGGAGCTTAAAGGATTTTTGGTCGAAAAATATGGTCTGGCCATGGGGGGGTTGATCCTGACGGCCATCCTCTATTTTGCCATAAGTATTGATTTGGCAGACGTTATGTTCTTTATGCACCATAGCGCCGCAGTGGGTCGTAGAGATCAAAAAAAGTTAAAACAGAAAATAGATCAACTGGATAAATGGGAAAAAAATCTGACCCATGGCTTGTTAAATTTTTTTCAGCAGGGGCAGGTTACAGCCATTCTCAACTGGTTGCCAACAGCTTCTAGTGTCATTATACGCTATGGTTTGTTTAGACAAGCCAATGAGTTGAAGCTTATCCTGCGTGAACCTTCGGATCGACACCCTCTGGCGGCCCTGAGTATCTGGTTTATTGGCCTATTTCACATGGCCAGGCATCCTCATGTTAATTTGATCAATGCATGGTACGATTTTGCCCTGCATATTCGTTCTGGCCAGGAGCGCATGGCCAATCGACTGTTTTGGTCCTTTTATCCTGGGGTGCAATTGGGCGCTGGTGTGCCTAAGCAGGGATTTGACTACCTGGAAAAGCAGTCGCTGAAGGGCATTGAAAAAAACAAAGTAGATTTTGCTCAGGAGGTTAAATCGGTTGTCAAGCAGGTTGAAGACCCGTGTGGCGAGGTCAAATGGAGTGTGCTGTTCCGGCAAGAAGATGGCGACTTTAAGCGCTTGGAAAATGCCTTACAAAAGCTGCAAAAATCAGGAAAAACCGACGATGAAAGCCATCATTCTGGCCTGTTTGGGCGCCAGGGCAGTGCCCTGTGGAAGTTGTTCTCTTTTATCGCGTTTAGGGGCTACTGTTTGTGGCGGACGCTGATTTTAAGCGACTTTGCCCCGGCTGTAGAGCCGTTCCCTGTCGAATATAAACAGTGGCTGCGGGATCTGGAGCGAAATTTAGAAGATTCGCGCCGGATTAGCGAGGTGGTCAGTTACAAAGTGCCTTTGGCCAAACGGATCATGCAGGAATTGCCCGTGTTTCAAGCGATGGTCTTGCTGCCTGTGCGGTCCAAAATAGATTCGTGTGATGATGATTGGGCGCTGCCCTACCGAGCGTTGATTAACTATTTTATCCCGATATTTCATGATCTAGAAGCCGAAGCCATGCAGTTGCTTGGCTTCTATAAACGCACCCAAGAAAAACTGTCGCTGGACGATCCATGGATGACCAAATCGGATGGTGGTTATGTTCAGTTGATGTATAACATGAGCGGCGAAAATTTTTCGAATGTTGAAAAGTATGATTTTTTGCGTGAACAACTCAAAGAAGCTCAAGAGACCATTGCCCTTATCTTCGAACGGATCGAACTGCAAAAACAGTTAATTCAAGAAACCCGGGAATGCGAACAGCGTTTTTCACATTTGACCATGCGTGTGCGCATGCGCAGTTATGGTCAGATGGGTGGTCAGATGGGGGGACACCAACAAGCCGCTCAGTTGATTGATCGAATTAAACATGAGATGCAGTTGATGCTCGATTCTGCCGAGGAGTTGGTGATTCCTGGTGCGGTTCCTGATGAGTTGACATTGGAAACCTTAAAGCAAATTCGAGATCGTATGCATGAAGTGGAGACCCGTATTGATGGAGGTGACGGCCTCTTTGTGGATGAGATGCTCAGCCCGACCTATGTGCCAAGTGACTTATTCCCCGATGAGGTTGTGGAGGATAAGCTTTCTTCTCACGACATGCCAACCTATGAAACCATGGTTAGCACCACACAGGCGGCTGGCATAACCTCACCTGTGCGTAGTCGGCCCTCTGCGGGAAGAACGCAGGGGGGGGCAACTCAAGTAGCGAAAGCTGTGCCCCAACTGTCCAAGCAGACGATGAATTTTAAGAGTGAGCCAACCATTGTGGAAGAGGAAGTGTGGGTCCCGCCCGTACCACGCGCGGAGCCCCCTAAAGAGAGACGACAGGAGCGCAGCACGCTTGAAACGCCGTTGTCGTCTCAAGAGGGGCCACCCGTGCGCCGTTCGAACCAAGTGACACATTCATGGCCTAAACTCAAAACCACCTTTAAGAGCCCTGTTTTGGATCTGGAGCGTTTGGTGGTTTCGCACCAAGCAAGCGCAGCAAGACCCTTGGCACAGGCCCCCTTGGCACAGGCCCCCTTGGCACAGGCCCCCTTGGCACAGGCCCCCTTGGCACAGGCCCCCTTGGCACAGGCCCCCTTGGCACAGCCTAATAAGGGGTCCACTGCCATGCAAACACCTGATTTAGCGCAAATACGGCGGAAGGAAAATCCACGACGTCAAAATAAACGGGTGGAACATGCTTCTACAGTGGAGTTTATCAATGAGAGCGGTTGGATCTATAGGGGATTGACCGAGGATATTAGCGTGACCGGTGTGCGTGTGGTGATACGGGGTTCGCTGCATGGATTGTATCCTGGCGAAAGCGGTGCCTTTTTCCTGATGGGGCACGCGGATGAACGCGGCTTCCCCTGCAAAATCGTGCGGGTGGAAGAGGATACACTGGTTTTAAAAATCACCGGCGACCTGTCGCGTTATAGCTTATTGGTGATGCAAGACGCCTTTGCCCAGTTTAATTTTTTGAATGCGCCGTAGTCTTTACTGGGCACATAATCCGCAGTATACGCTTGTTTTGGCCTCTAAAATGCTTGGTATTTCCCTTATCACGTTTCAACATCATAGTAATCCACCATAAATATGGCAGGATGGGGTAGATTCATGCAACAAGATCACCACTCTGAAGAGAAAGCCCAACTTGAAGAAGCCCTCATTCGATGGGTAGAGAGCGAAGGTCATGCTTGGTTTCAGAATGTCGGGGTAGAGTTAGCACGAACCTACGAAGAGATCGTACGGGAAAGGGGCATTCCCGTTGAGATCGCGGAGATTATCACGGCACTGGAACAGTGCCAGGAATTTACGGTTAAAAGGGTGAGCGCGGCAATCTCCCACAGTTTGCGACCGGCTGCGTTTGAACCATCGCCCCCCCCACCTCTACAACAGCCCAACAGAGTCCATGATGCCCGTGCTCATGGCACGCAACAAGAGCGCCCACCGGCAGCAGCCCAGCAGGAGACACCGGTTATACGTGCAGCCCCGGCTGCTGCTGAGGAGTTGTTTCCTCAAGTAACCCGGCAAAATTTGGCGGTGCGTCGGTCGAACCGCTCCCAGTGGAGCGCTCCAGTGGAGCCCAATAAAATCGTTCGGGAACCGCGCCCCGATCAGCCTGCCGCGCATACGGGCATGGCTCATCACTCTGCGCCTGCCCCGGCACCGTCCACACCACAACCCGGTGCTATGAACGCTGCAACCGATGCGCAGACAGCGAGCATGGGTATGGAAGAAGTCGCCATGGCCGAGATGTTAAAAGGGGTTGCGGCGCGTTTACACCCCATTGCCTCCTTTAAAGAGGGGCAAGTGCTGCTGCACAACCTACAGGTGTTGATTCACAGCATGTCCCAACCCGGTTGTTTGCATAACCCCCAACTGCGTCAACAGTTTCTGGAAATGGCCCATGCACTCGACCATGCGGGTAAGCGCGGTTTGCTCGAACAGACGGGGCTTGCTGATGTGGGCAGTGCTTTTGAACATATGGCGAATTTTTTTAAGGTTAGCCCACAAGAGCCCGCAGCGCGTGAGGAACAGGATGGACGAGCACCTGTGGTCGGCCAGCAGACAAGCACGGCCGTAGCAGCAGACGTACACCCGTTTGCCCAGAACCTGCAAACCCATTTTATGCGTCTAAAACGCTGAAATAAGGTGGTGTTATGAACAACACTCAGATACGACGTTCACCGGTTTACCGATGTTCATCTACGGTAAAAAGCAAAATTCGCTACCGCAATCAACACGATGTCTGGGTGGCAAAGGCGGGTAAAGCATTGCTGGATAATCAAAAACAGCATATCTTTGAGCAGATCTGTTTTGCCGAACCTCAGCACACCCAAGATATACCGTATGCAGAGATTATCGATTTGCCCGAAGTAGATAAGCTGCCCCCACCTGGGCAAGCGCGCAGTGATGTCACGCTGGCTGTGGCACGGCATGATGGCATCACGCTGGAATTGACGGGTTTTCGTGATATTCGCGACTATGATAAAACCGTTGGGCGAATTTTAAGTGCCATGGCGGCAAACTACATCACCCGGGAAGAGGCCACACAACTCTGTTGGCAGCTTCATCATTTACGCCAAAACCATCAGGGAAGTTAAATACCCCCATGGCTAACATCTCGTCCCTCACCAAAGTGCTGTATGTTGGACTATTCTGCTTTGTGTTGGGTGGGTGGGCTGTGTCGGCCATGGCGCAAGAGCAATCCGCCGCTCAGGAATCTACCGAGGCACGCCAACCCATTTTAGATCAGCAAATTCGGCAGACTTGGTCCCGCCTCAATCAGGTAGCCATGACCAGTGGCACCAACTCGGAAGAGTATCTACGTCCTTTACAGGTTTTGATTAATCTTTTTATGGACGCCGATATGTTGCCCCTCGCCGAGCCGCTTATTCAGCAAGGGTTGGATGCTTTAACTTTGCTTAAAGGCCCTAACCACTATATGACGCTGAAAATGCGCATTCTTATGTCTAAGGTCGATTATTCCAAGGGGCGCTATGAGCGGGTTTCTGGTGAGCTCAATAATGTGCTCATTATCAATAAATCCAAAGGTGTGCTTAGTCGTGAACAGATTAAAGAGGCTGAGCTTTACCTCTATCGCGCTCGCCTTGGCTTGGTTAAAGAGCTTATCGCGACACCCGGTAAACAGACGCGCGCGGAGCAACTGTTATTGGTGTTGATCCCTGATTTCGAATCGCTGCTGGGGACCAAAGCGCCAGAGTTTTTAGAAGCGGTGCATTTACGGGCCGAAGGCATGTTGATGCGGCGGCACTATGGTGACGCCGAAGCGCTGTTCCAGTATTTGCTGGAGTTGTACAACAAATTGGATGCACCACCTGTGGATGAGCGGGTACGTGTTTATAGAGATCTGGCAATTCTATATGGCGAACAGCGCCAAATGGATAAAGCGCTGATCTGGATTGATAAAGCCTATCATGATCTGCCAGGCGTCATTGGTGTGCGTACCTGGCAGACCAAGGTCGAAGTATTATCAACCTTGATTGTTATTTATCAAAGCCTGGGTAAGACGACAGAGATTATGCCTTTGGTGCAAAAAATGGAGAGCTTTATTGGTAACTCCTTGGGCCATCATAGTTTAAAGCATGCGCGTTTTAGCAAAGGCTTAGCCGAAGTATTAAGTTTTTTAAAAATGGATGAACAGGCCAAGCAGCTAACCGCGCAGTCAGAGCAGATGGGGCAGCAAATCTTTAAACGCGAACCAAAATTGTTTGCCCATTGGTGGGAATCTTTAGCCCAGGAAAAACCGAGCGGCAAGCGCCGGGGTAATGATCTATCCCTGTTGGTTCGTTATATGGATGACCTTATCGCGCGGCTCTTTGTTCAGTCAGAGAGCGTCATGTTATGGCGGACCAAATATCAGGAGGAAAATCCCCAATGGCAACCCTCTTCTCCCAGTAAATCCGATGAGGCTGAAGCCGAAGCTGAGCCGCCTGAGCCTGAACAGAAGAGCAGTGTCGTCCAAAAGATTAAGGAGATGTTGACCATCACCAAGGATGACAATAAAGAACAGAAATCCGCGCAGCCTGCCCAGGATAAAAGTAGTGAAGAGGCATCGGTAGGGCTGGATGCCAGGAGTGGTTATCATGTCTCTATGGGCTGTTTTTCCAGCAAGTCTTTTCCATCGCAAATTATACGTCGGGGCGAGCAAGAGGGGCTGAACGTCTATATGCGTGCTCTGCCGCGCGGCGGTGGCCGCGAACTCTATTGTGCGGTTGCTGGTCCATTCAATAACCGGTTAGAGGCCGAGCAAACCAACGAGGCTATTAAGATTTTAAAGCTTAGTGAGGATAGCGCGATTGTTTTCTATAAATAGGGCGCGTACAACAGTGCTCCCCTTAATCAATCCGCGCTGGGCTATTTTGATCCCGGCTCATACCCGCATCAAGCAGCAAGAAGGGGGTGTTGGGCGGGTTTTCCCGTCTGGCAAATAGGGAAGCAGGACGGTAGCGCTGATGTAAGTCGGTGGGGGCGTAGAAGGCTCTTGGGGTTGGGGTAAGCAGCGCTGCTGTGCGGGCATGTATCGCTCTTGAGCGTGCTTGTAAGCGCCTCTAAAACAGGGTGGATTTCTGGGTTGAAAGCGCATTCATCCGTATAGGATTAAACCGGTGGGTGTTTGGGGCGAAAACGGGTAGAGGCTAAAAAACGGGCCAGCAAGAACTTAAAAGAGAGCCCTACAACAACGGCAAGACCGATGAGTTTTGCGGCCTTTTTTATCCCCTCACGGCGGCGGGCAATGGTGTCGGGTGTCTCAGCAGGCATATTTGCGCAGGGATAAACGTGAAAAGGTTTGCGGTATAAGCGTCATGCTCGGTAAGCCTTGCTGAGCTGGGTAAAGCCCGTTAAGGCGGTAAAGAGAGGGCCTTTCTGCGTTTAGAAAGGCCCTCTCTTATTTTAAAAAAGCAAAGAGCGTGGCGCGTGTCGGTAGAACGCTTTCACTCAACCGTGGGCGCGGAAGAGGTGCTCATGTGCGGCGGTGTCGCCAACGCCTCGTCATGGCCCTGTTGTTCCCCACGGTGACGTTTAAGATAGTTGTAGACCCCGACACCCACCGCTGCGGTAACAACACCGCCCAAGGCAACAGTACCCCAAACGCCTAAGCCCAACCCCAGCCCTAAGCCCCAGCCTGTGCCAGACCAGATGGAGCCGCCCACTTTTGAGGCCACAGCCGCGCCCGAAGCTTGGGTGCTGGCAGGCTTGGTTAAAGCAATGGTCTGCGCCTTGGCGGGTGCTGTGTTGAGGGCGGCAGCCTTAGCAGGTACGCTCTTAACCACAGCAGGCTTAACCGCAGAGTTGGCCGCGACAGCTTTGCCGGTGGTGGTAATTTTAGCCTCGCCGCCGGTGAGCATTACCCCATTTTTGGTGCCCTCGATCAGGGTGCCATTGGCCTCAAAAGAGGTGATGGTGGTTTTACTCCCGGTCAAGCTGGTGGCGGTACCCGCACCTTCAATTTGTACCAGCGATTGAGCCGTGCCCGTTTTCAAGCCCTGAACTTCAGTACCGTTGAGCAGAACTCGCCCTTTAAGGGTAATGGCGTTGGTCGTGTCCAATGGGGTGAGTTTAACGGTGCCAGCCCCCACCTGCTGTACGGTAAATTGCTTACCCGTTAGTGCGGAAAGTTGATCTTTTCCGATAAGTTCGGTCGTTGGCATCATCGCTCTCCCGTTCCCCTGTAATGGTACATTAACAAGAATGATTATCGTAACCAATATTTTGTTAATAAAGCACTCTTGCAAAATAGCAAAGCGCTGGCATGAGTGCAAGAAATCTACTGCGGCAGAAGGGCGTTTAGCTTGCGCCGGGCACTGGCATGCCCCTGTAGCCTTAGGTGTAACCCAAGTGACGCCTAGGCGGCTTGCCACACAAAGAGGGGGGGGGGCTCCCTATGCTGTTGGTGTTACGTGTGCTGTTGGTGTTACGTGGGCAGAATAGCGTGGCGTTTTCGTTGCAGATCCCTTGTGCCGTTGCGGCGTTTCCAGGCTTGGTGCGCACGATACCCCAGCAACACCGCTACTAAGGAGGCATAAGCGTAGGCTTCGCCATTTTCATGGGTGGCGGCGAAAATAAAGTGCAACGCCACCAGAATATTCATAGTATACGTGAATTTATGCAAAAATTTCCATCGTTTGCCGCCCATTTGCCGGATAATCTGATTGTGTGAGGTCGCAGCCAACACGATCATAATTAAAAAGGCGATGACCCCCAACAGGATAAAGGAGCGTTTGGTGACGTCATCGACAATCTCATGCCAGTTAAAGATCCACTCTAGCCAGAGGTAGGTTAATACATGCAGCAGTGCGTAGAAAAACGCATAAAGCCCGATCATGCGTGAGTATTGGGCGAGTTTTTTAACGCCAGTAATCTCATAGATAGGGCGCAGAGCGAGGGAAAATAAGAGAAAATTAAATGCCCAATCCCCCAGATAGCGGTTGATGAAGCCCACGGGCATTTGGCCTACCGAATTGCCCGGCACGTAGCCGCTCATGAGAACCCGACCGACCAGCCAGATGAGGGGCAGGGTGGAGGCCATGAAAATCATGGGTTTTAAGTTGAGTTTGGTTTTATGTTTTTTCTCTAATATCTCGTGCTGGGCATTTTCGTTAAAGCCCTTGAGTATCAGCCAGACGGCATAAAGCGTGAAGAGCAGGTTGCCGGTGCCCATCAGGATAAAGGGAGAGCTTGGACCGACCGCGTCAAAATAGTAACCACCACTTTGCACCATCAGCACCAGGCCGATGCCGCCCGTCAGGAAAAAGAGCCCCTGGAGTGGGCCAAGAATATCTTTTGGGGCAAGATCGTTGGCCAATACTTTAGGCGCGATCAGAGCACCACCACTGCCCATGCCGATGACAATTAAGGGGAGCACCACGATCCATTGAAAGGGGTTGACCACAAAAGCCAGCATAACAAAACCAAGGCCCGAGAGAGCCAGCGCCGCGCCAATGGCCGCCACCCGGCTATGGTGCTCCATAAAGCGGATCCACACCGGGATCGAGATCAGGGTAGAAGCCCCCACTACCCCCATTAAGCCAGCCGCGTGGGCGGTGGCATAAAGCCGCGAGGCCCCCACCATATCGGCCATGGAGTTAAGCCATAGAGAGAGAAATAGGCTTACCACGATCATGTCGGCACGGGTATAGAACGATGCGGCAAAACAGAGCTGCATCCGGGCATCGCCAGTGACCAAGGACCAGATTCGATCATAGGGGCGCTCTTTTAGCTCCGTGCCCGGGCGTGTGGTTTTGTGTAGGTTATAGCGGGTTAAGAGCGCTCCGGCTAAACCGACTAAAATTGGCAGGGCCAGCACAAAGTTGACCGTACCGGTGTCGTGGGGGATCTGGATGATGATGCTGTAGAGGATGGTTGAGCCCAAGACCATCATGGAAATCACCCCAAGCATTAGCTTAGGTTTGTGATCGTGAACTGAAACATCGCCCATCCAGGTGGTGGTTTCCATCTGCACGGTGTTGGTGCCGATTGAGATAAGTGTACGCATAAGGTAGTAGAAAGCCAGTCCACCGACTCCTATGGCGATCTGTAAACGGCCACTCCACGGTGCCAACAGCGAGCCGATTAGGATACAGAGAAATCCATAAAAAATGAGCTGTGCTCGGAATGTCCGGCCATAGCGAAAGCCGGTATAACCGACCACAAACAGGCTTATCATCTCGGTAACAACGGTTAAGTGGGCATTGATGGTACCGGCTTTTTCAAAAGGAATTTTGAGCACCTCATCCAGAAACAGCGGTTGCACCCCCACAGCCAAGGCAATCGCCAGTGTGCTCATGACCGAGAGCATGTAGAGGATGTGTTCCGTACGGAAGCTGCGGGATAGAGCAAGCATCGGTTACTCCTCCTCCGAGTCGACGCCCGGCCAGATCCAGGCTCCCACCAGGTGGTTGTTGCGGATCATGCAAAAGGCACCGTTGACAGACATGGTGCCGGCATAGCGCAAGCTGCCAGGCGCGACTCCCATCTCTTTGTAAGCCGTGCCTTTGATGAAAGTTCCCGGCATAGGCATACACCCTTGTTGGCGTAAAAACCAACTGGGCGCAACGTTGATCCATTGTGGTGGGTTAATATCGTCATACACCAGGACATGGAGATTTTCGCGACCCGAGCGGGGAGATTTGTCCACAACCCTTAATACTTTGCCTTGAAAACGCAGGGTCCGAAAGCGCTCGTGCCACTCGGGATCCATAAAAGCGGCATTGGGCGTTGGGGGCAAGGGGGGCAGGGGAGCGTTCCACGCAATGGCCAAGGCTTGAGCGCCGCCAGGGTTGGGAGGGGCCATACGCCCTGCGGCACCTTGGGCAGGAATCAAGCGGTGACAGCTTGTACAGACTCGTGCATTGCGCCCATCCGTATGGCTGGGGGGAGCCGGTTGCCCTTGACGGATGGGGGGGGTTGTCGATGGCGGGGCTGTGTTTCGGGTGCTCTGCGTTGGGTCCAACATCGCATGGCAGCTAGAACAGACCCTGCGGTCCCGCCCATCTTTGTGCGTGGCTGGCGCGGGTGCGCCACGGGCAATGGGTGGCACGCCATTTTGGGCAGAGGTGCCGGCGGTGCTTGCAAAACTGTGGCAGTTGGAACAGACGCGTTTATCGCGCCCATCGTTGTGGGAGATGGGTGCAGGAGCCCCACGGGCAATGGGCAGCAGGCCCGTTTGGGCGATGTTGCCGCCTCTGTTTTTGATCAACTCATGGCAACTGGAGCAAACCATTTTTTCCCGTCCATCACGATGCGGGGCAGGCATGCCTACCGCGATGGGTGGTGCCTGATCATAGGCATGGTCATCCCATGGATCATTGCGCGCAATGGAGAGCAAGAAAAACGCAAGGCTGAACACAATGGCGACAGCCATGATCCATTCAGCCACTTTCATAGGGAAGCAAAATCCATAAGGGACAAATCCGCGGGTAATCCGAAATAGGTTTGGTTGGTCTCTTTATGTTGAAAGTAGGGTCAGGTGGTTAGAATACGCTACTCTGATCGGGATAAAAAGTATTGGTTCCACAATTTTTGCTAAATGGTAGCCGCCACTAGGTAGAGACAAGGTGTTTAAAGGAGATCAAACAAAAAAGAACCCTGCCGGGGCAGGGTTCTTTATGGTCGTGCCCGAGGGGAACTCAGGCAGGAAAAGCCTCTGCTGTGGTGTGCGGGTTAGGCGTCGCATCCGTTGCGTTGGCAAAGTTGCCCTCTTCTTTGTCCAACTCACCTTCTAACTGAGCCCCAGCGGTTTCAGCGGCCGATTTTTTGGCTTTATACTTTTTATAGGCCAACCAACTGCCGTAACCGGTACCCACCAAGGCGGCTCCAAGGATAACGGGACCGGCCACACCAAGCCCTAAACCAAGCCCCAAGCTCATGCCGCCGCCATTCCAAATGGTGCCAGAGACAGCGGTACCGGTAGCCGTCGCGGTCGCAGGGTCAATTGGGGTTTTTAAGGCAATATTCTGCATTTGTGGTAGCGCCGTTACATCAGGAACGGGCGGCATCTGCTCGGTGCCCACCATGCTGGTGGTTGCTGTGGCCTGAGCCGTTGGTTTAAACAGGAGCCAGTTGCCCGTAACATTCCCCGTGGCCATGGGGGCTTTGGCGATGGTGTAGCTTTTGCCGTTCATGCTGCTTAAACCCATAGCGTTGGCATCTTGCACTTTGATGCCAACAGAAGCCTGGCCACCGGCGGGTTTAAAATAGACCATGCCATTGGCTTGAGCCACGTTGGGTGCGGGCACAACTGTGACGGTTTTGCCAATAAATTTGGAAACCTGAGCAGCCTGGCGCGCCCCTTCGAGTTGGACCAGTGTGGATGGCTCCGGGAGTTGGGCGGCACTTACTGCGGAAGCATTGTTCACGGGGGTCATGACCAAAAATTTACTGGTCTGACCGCCGATCAAAGTAGGGGAGGGGTCGATGAAAACATTTTTCCCGGCCAAATTGTTGGCCGCAGCCATCTGCCGTGTCCCTTCAAGCTTGATGGTAACTGATGAGGTGGCACCGGCGTTGACGGGTGTCAGAGTGATCCATTTGGCCAACCCCATGGCACCTGCGCTGCTGGGCACAACGGTGTAAGTTTTGCCAGCCATAGTGGCCACTTTGGCCATCTGCTTGGCACCTTCTATCTTCAACATCGTCGGTTCAGTGAGCATGCCCGTTTCCTCAGCTGTGATCCACAGTTTATTTTAAATATATCATGGAGCGGTGGCTTTTATAAAAGTGTCTCGGTGAAGTTCTCAAGCCACACAGGTCCATCATTGTCCATTCTAACAACACTCAGTATCTCAATGCAACCATACAATGCTCTGCCGGGAAGGGGGCCTATACTTTAGGTGTGGTTAGACTCGGGGTGTCTGCTCAACTGACGGCTACATTCATCGCAGTGTTTGGGGCGTTGGGTTGAGCAAATAGGGCGGATTTTAAAGGGCTTGAGTGTCTGTCAGGGGGGTAATTAAGGGAGGGGGTGAAAAGATGCATCACTTTTTAACTGTTTATATTATGGCACCGGGTACTGTTTAAGATGGGGTTGATTTTTTTTGCAGTTTGCCATTATCCTAGGTGCGGAAATCCTGGGTGCCTTGCAGGGTGCTCATGGGTGCAGCTTACTTATAAGAGAGGGAAAACGATGCCCGTTAACGAAGTGATCGCAAAGTTGCAAGCGGGTGAGGTGTTTGTTGCACCTGCTCCGGGTACCATTGAGTTTGTTGCGACCCCTCAAACGGCGCCCGCTGTGAAGGCTGTTGCGGCAAAAGGTACCGCCGCGAGTACCGCGCCTGCGGTTGGAGTTACCACCGCGAGCGCCCAATCCGTTCCGGCCACATTGCTCTCAGGTAAGGTGTTTGGATTCTCCCTGGCCACGGTTAACCCTTGGCTGCTGTTGGGGGTTGGCGCTATAGGTGGCTATTACTATTTTAAAAAACGCCGTTTTAGTTTTTTCTGAGACTAAAGCGTTTGTCATTCCCTGTTCGCTTGTTTTGTCCTAGCATGCGCGTGGATTATATCGAGGGTAAAGCGCTTAAAAAGAGGGAGCTTCTCTTTTTAAGCGCTTTACCCTCTTTGGTATGCTCGCGCTTAGGCAAAACCTGCCTCCATGCCTTCATCACATCCGCAAGCCGCCGGCTTGGGCTGCACCTTTTGTAAATATCCTCTGCCGAATGCCCAGGCGCATCTTTGCAAGCTTTTTAATCGTTGTAAAATCAAGTGACATTGCACAAACGCTTCGCTCCTTACGTTACCCCCTCTGGATGAGAGAGATCATGAAACCGGCACAGCGTGTGTGGATTTACCGTAGGTGGCCTCTATCGTGCATGTTTCCCCGGGTGGTAAACGATTTCCCACCAGGAGAGGTACAATGCTGGAGCAGAAATTTAACTTGGACATGCTGACACAATCCACATCCACCATGACGATAGAGGGGTATGAGCAGGAGCAGGCAGAGCTTAGGCACGACACTGCCCGCGCGGGTCATGAAAATGTGGTGGGGGTGGTGTTGCATCGGGCGGATGAAGCACTGGAAAAGGTTATTTCCCGTCTTGAGCGTCACTTGGGGTTCATTGAACAGGACAGCCGCTCCGTGTCACCGAGTGAGCCGGTAGAGGCTTTTTCGCATGTGAGCAGCAGCCCCCAGCTCGCCGCTGATGCACGCAGCGTGGGCATTTCCGCCAACCGTGCGGGTGCCTATGATAAGGCCATTGAAGCGCTCGGGCAGGTCTGGCATAAGGATGGGCAGCGGGATGCCGAATTGGCCATGAATCTTGGTTTTGCGCTGCTCAAGAAGGGGCGTTTAAAAGAAGCCGCGCGGGTATTGTCCATACCCTTTCATCAACAGCCGCAAAATCCCGCTTTGGCCACTCTATTGGGTAAAGCACTGCTTTTTCAAGGTCTATATGAAGATGCCGCCAAGGTGATGGTACCGGCAGCCCGTAAACATGGCAGCCGCTTTAACCTGCATTTTTATCTGGGCTTGGCGTTCGCCAAGATGTCCCGGTTTGCCGATGCGCAAAAAGCCTGGCAGATCGCATCCTCTATCCGCCCCAATGATGGTGAGACTCGCCGCATGCTCAAACGGGTAGAGGGTGTTTTACAGGCTTCTTAAACGAGTAGCCACGAGTATGGACGCTGTAGCGGTTTTGCGTGCCATCTACTCTGCTAGGTGGATAGAGGTGGCAGCTTGCGCTTCTGTGTGCCGGGTATACCTCGGGCAACCCGCGCAAGTGAGTGGCTAAGCGTCTTGCACACCGTTCGCCATTGGATGAGGGCGTCGTTCTAGAAACTTCGGTAAAAAAAAAGATCCTGCCCCCAACGAAGGAGGCAGGATCTTTTTTTGTCTTGGTGAGGGCGTGTCAGATTTTGCAAGCTAGGGTATAGACAACCGGAATGCGCCAAGATTGTCCCAAAATGACCGACACGATCCCAATGATAGAGAGAATCATACTCACCCATACGGATACCAAAAGGATAACAGGCCCTATTCCCGGCAAAATCGTACTAAAAGAGCCGAGAATATAGATGAAAAAGATGACAAATCCCTGCCGGGCATGAAACTGAACATAATCATGGTCTTTGAAAAAGATCAGGGGAATCAAGCAGAGAAAGCCCATATAGCTCAAGATGGCCCAGACACGGTCCGTTAAGCTGCGGTTGCTGGTATAATGGCTGATATTGTTCTGAATTTTCTCAAAAAACATCATGGCGATTCCCATAGATGGCAGGTTTAGAAGGGTAACATTGTGCTTTTTACCTCAATCCGCTATAAAATAGCACAATAGAAAGCCAGGAGCGGAGTAATAATCGCATCCAAATAGATATTTTCCCTTTAAGTAAACGGAAAGTGCGTAGGTTCAAGATCAAGGTAGCCCGGTGACACTTTTGGCCTGGAGTTGGGTGTAAAATGACGACGCTCTTCACAGATGTCAGTGGTGATGGCATTTGGCTGCAATATGACTGGTACGAATTTAAAACCTCACCATGGATGGGGCAGCGTTACGGTATTGAGCAACTGATCGATTTTAAGATTCTTAAAAGAGGGGAGCGTGAAACGACCTCTAGGGGCTATTTACAAGGGGCAGGTTTTGGTATATTGGGGGCGTTGGCTGCGGGACCCTTGGGGATGGCACTGGGCGGGCTGTTCGGCTATGAACGGGGGCGCCATACCGCCATGGTGCGGGTTGCTTTGCGCTTTGAAGATGGCCGCTGTTTTCACGGAAATGTGAGTCGTGACGGTTTGAAACGTATTTTAGAAGACCATGCCCACCGGCTGCAAGAGTTGGAACAGGATGGCTAAAACGCAGAAGCACTCTGCCAAATAACCATTGTGTTGTTCACCAAGCTGGTCATTATGGGTAAAATGCAAAATTTAGATTTTTATTGGATTATATGCTAGACATTGGCCGCTGCAAATGCTCAAATCTCTGTAAACACATTAGGAACGTCAAAAGTAATGCCAAGGCTCTATCGCAGAAAGGAACCTTAAACGGTGAGTGCGGTAATAGAGGTAATATCGCCGGGTCCCATAACGCGAGCAAAATTGAAGCAGAAACTTGGATTTCAAAATCTCAAAGAGGTCCAGGCTTTCGCAGCTCAACTCGGTGCCGTTCAGCAGTTCAGATTGGACTTTTCAGAGATTGATTGGCTGGATAGTACGACCTTGGGTCTGCTGTTGGTTCTGCGATCTCAACTTATCGAGAAGGGGTGTCAAGCCTTTGTGTTAACTGGTTTATCCGACATGCTGATCAAAATGATCAAAACGGCGGAATTCAATACCCTTTTTGACTTGGAATAGACGTGATGCCACCTTTTTTAGATCTGCCTGAAAATTGTCGCCTTAATCAGCCTGACATCGACTTGCAACACTCGATTTTGTTTGCATTGATCAACGCTGTCGAAACCAACAACTCCATTGAATTGGAAGTTGTCTTCAAATCGCTGGTTGAGTACGTGGACGTACACTTTAGCTACGAAGAAAAAACCATGCTCCCGGAGAGTTATGGTTTTTATCACCAGCATTTAGCCCAACACCGCATGTTTGAAAAGAAGGTCTCAGAAATGCGCAGTAGATTAACCTCAGGCGATCAAGCGCAGGAGGTATTGCGTCAAGAACTTCGTCTGTTTTTGCATGATTGGCTTGTCGACCACATCAATGGTATTGACCGCCAACTCTTCGCCACGGCCAGCAACTATCGAAAGCCTTGATGTCATCCTGCTCTGAAGGCGTGTGGCCGGCCCTCAATGGGATAGGGAAGGTTGCCCGTTGAGGGGTTGTGGGAGCGTGGAACCGTGTGGTGCGCATTGTCTCGACTTTGCGCATTTTCTCCCCGCCCCTCTTTGCGCTTGGCCCGAGGGGGAGGGGCTCATGCTCAGTGCGGTAAACAGCCTTGCTGTCGTGCGGGCAGTGCTGGAGAACCTTTGCGCCTCGATGTGGTAACACAAAACGGACAGTTTTTTACACGGAGTTGAGCCACTCTGTTTCGTACTGAAAAGGGCGCATATAGGCGATGGATGAATGCTTGCGCTTGCGGTTATAAAAGAGCTCTATATACTCAAAGATTACCTGTTTAGCCTCATCTCGCGTTTTAAAGTCACAGGATGAAACCAACTCAACTTTGAGCGTGTGGAAAAAGCTTTCGGCTGGCGCGTTGTGCCAACCGTTGCCACAACGACTCATACTCTGTGTATAGCCTCTATCATCCAGATATTTTCTAAAGCGTTCAGACGCATATTGGCTACCACGATCACTGTGAACAATCCGCCCGGCCTCTGCACGGCGCTTGAAAAAGGCCATGCGTAAAGCGTCAGTTACCCATTCTGCTTGCATAGGGTCTGCCATAGACCAACCGACCACAGCTTTTGAATAAAGGTCAATCCAAACAGTTCGATAGAGCCAGCCTTCCTTGGTCGGGATATACGTGATACCACCAACGTAGGTGTTATCAGGGCGTTCCATATTGAACGGACGATCAAGAAGGTTGGCAGCTATAGGCGACGAGTGATTTGAATCTGCCGTTACAACCCTATAAATCTTCCGAGCTTTACAAACCAAGCCGAGCTTTCTCTTGATTCTAGATGCGCGTCGTCGACTTATCCGTACGCCATTTCTCGTTTAACGCTTTGCGTAGACGCTGTGTTCCATAGGTTGATCGACTCTCCTTGAAAATCTCCGTTATCCACTCTCCAAGCAGTTGATTCTCCAATGAAAATATTACGAGAAAATACGACTTCTGAAAATTCTCAATTTTAGGGGGGATTACCCAATCTCAGGTATGGATTTATCAGACGGCTCTACCATTTTGAGCACCTGATCGTTAAATTCTTGGACGTAGGCTGTAGGGGCTTTTCTGCGCATGGGAGACCTTTCTGTGCGAGATCTCATTTTCCCTCATTTTTAGTGTCCGTTAAAGTGTTGCCCCATCATGTTCGGTTGGGCTTGACATGGCTACGGTCAGGAACAATAAATCTGAGGAAGGAATCATGCCGTTAGGATGCATCAGAGTAACGACAGTTGAACGGTTTTATGCTAGAATCGGGCAAGCACTAAATTACACATAGGCAAACATTATGACCTAACGTTGTTACACAACTGTGGGGTGTTTTGCCGCCCGGTCTGCGGGAGACGCTATGCACAGACGATCCTCACTCAAAGTCAAATTGAGTCTGTTCCTCTTTATGGTCATCGCTATGACAGCGGTGATTGTCAGTTTTTCCGTGCAGCAGTTGGCCATCCAGCAGTTTAAGGCAAACCGTGATCAGCGTATTCATGAAACCCAGCAGCAGCTACTCAACCGTTTTCGCTCCTTTGATCTGTTTATGAACGAGTTAGAGGCAGAGCTGGATCTGCGCATGGCGGAGGTCTTGCCCAAAATTGCTCAACGCATTGCCCAAGGGCCAGAACCCAATGCGTGGAGCCTAAGCCAGCTGACCGCCCTGGCGCGGGAGTTTTCCGTTGGGGATATTTATCTGATTGATCATGATCTCAAGGTTTTCAATACCACCTTTAAGCCAGATATGGGCTTAAACCTGGGTCAGCTTGGTGAGAGCTTGAAAACCAAGCTGGAGGGGCTGCAAGGCAGTGGCCGTCTGGATGTAGATCGAATTTCCATGTCCAACCAGACCGGCATTATTAAAAAATATGCTTACCACGGACCCGTGGGTAAACCCTATTTAGTTGAGGTGTCGATCAATATGTGGGAGGGGGCAGAGACCTTTGGCTCCATGGCCCAGAAGCGTTTTTTTCTTGAGGAGTTTTTCCAAAGTTTGGTCGACAGTAACGACATTCTTAAAGAGCTGGATCTCTTTATCGCCGATGATCTGGCCCAGTGGTCGGTACTGCATGAAGGCACGCCTATGGATCCCCAGGCAGCCGCTCAGCTAAAAGGGCAAAACAGCCTGGAACAACTCAACAACAACCTGTTGACGATTTACACCATTCAGGCTAGGCGAGAAAATATCAGTGGATTCCGATTTTACAGTAAAACCGTCTTTGATACCGCCATGCCCGCCGATTTTTATCGTGGGGTGCATCTAAGCACCCTCGGCTTGGCTCTGGTCGTGGCGCTACTGGCCTATTTATTGGTGGATCGGTTGATCTTTCGCCAGCTTTATGCCCGTGTGCAGAGTATGGATCAAGGCCTCAAACAGATGCGCGAAGGGGCACTGAACACCCGCATCCCTGTTATAGGCGATGATGAGCTAACCCGCATTACCTTGGCCATCAACGAGCTGGCCATGCAGGTGCATGATCGAGAACAGCAGCTAACAGCGACCAAAGAGGATCTGGAAAAACGGGTGGCGGCCCGTACCCTGGATCTGCAAACCTCCATGCGAGCGCTCTCGGAGCGGGAAGCCAACTACCGCTATTTGGTAGAACATGCTCGCAGCATTATTCTCCGCTGGAAGCCTGACGGGGTGATCACCTTTTGCAACGACTATGCGCTCTCTTTTTTTGGTTATAGCGAGCAGGCGCTGCTGGGAAGTTCGGTCTATGAGACCATCGTCCCTAACCGTGAGAGCAGTGGTCGTAACTTGCACCAGAGGGTGGATGAGGTGGCGAATACCCCAAACAGTTTTACCTTTCACGAAAATGAGAATATCTGTAAGGATGGCCGCCGGGTGTGGGTCGCTTGGGCCAACCGGGCCATCCTTGATGAGCAGGGCCAGCTTAAAGAGCTGTTGAGTGTAGGTGCCGACATTACCCATCTGAAGATGATCCAGCAGGAGCTGACCCTCGCGAGGGATGCCGCCAATGCCGCCAACCGTGCCAAAAGTGCGTTTTTAGCGGTGATGAGCCATGAAATACGTACCCCAATGAATTCCATTTTGGGCATGACCGATCTGCTCATGGAGCACGCTCTGGATGCCGAACAGCGCCACGCCCTACAGGCTATTGCACGGGCTGGCGACGCGCTGATGATTATCATTAATGACATCCTGGATCTCAGTAAGATTGAAGCCGACCGCCTGGAGCTGGAGTTGGTGGAGACCGATCTAGACAATCTTATGGCAAATTTGGGGGATATGCTCACCCTGCGTGCCCAGGAGAAGGGTGTGAAACTGAGTTTGTTAAGAGAAGAGCAACTATCCCCCTATCGCTGGTGCGATCAGGTGCGGCTGCGGCAAATTTTGGTTAATCTCATAGGGAATGCCATCAAGTTTACCCACCAGGGTAGCATCGAGGTTAAGCTCAGCAAGGGGCCGGGCAATCGCATTCGTTTTAGTGTCTCCGACAGCGGCATTGGGATTGACCTACAGCAACAGGAGGCCATTTTTGAATCCTTTAACCAAGGGGATTCCAGTGTCACCCGACGCTATGGTGGTACTGGGCTAGGGCTCTCCATCAGTCAGCGTCTGGTTAAGCTGATGGGGGGTGTTCTCAAGGTGTACAGTCGGCCCGGTAAGGGTAGCACCTTCTTTTTTACCATTCCCATGGCGCCCGTACCCCATCTCGGTCGACATCTGACGCATATACAGAATTGGGAACAATTTCACCTGCTGCTGGTAGAACCTGTTGGCACAACAAGCACAATTGGACAACTGTTAACCCCGTTGGGTATGCAGGTCAGCCATCTTCACGAACTTACCCATATCAGCCAAGTCGTGGCTCAATTGGATCCCATTGATCTGCTATTGATTAATCTGGATAGCGTAGAGGATGAAACCCTAAATCAGAGTCTGCAACAGGTGCATGATCACCCGGCTAGCGCCCGGCTGCCGTTACTGTTACTGCTGCCAGAACCGGATCATACCCGTTTTGAGATGGTTAAAGGGATAGGGGGACACTGTTTGGCTAAACCAGTACGCAGACAAGGGTTGATTGATGCCATGGAGCTGGTTATCGGGGCCAAACATGCTACGCAAGAAGCGAAGATTGCAGGTGAAATTAAGGGCTTAAAAATTCTTATCGCTGAAGATTCTGACGATAATATTTTATTGCTGCAATCCTACCTAAAGGGGTCTGATCATCAATTGACCATTGTGCGCAACGGCCTAGAGGCGCTGCAACAGGTGGAACAACACCATTTTGACTTGGTGTTGATGGATGTACAGATGCCGGTGATGGACGGGCTTGAAGCCACCCGCAAGATTCGCCTCATGGAACAGCAACAGGGGGCACGGCAGCCGCTACCTATTGTTACCTTAACCGCCCATGCTATGCTGGAAGATAAACGGCGCAGTGTGGAGGCCGGCTGCACCGACCACCTGACAAAACCCATCAAAAAACAGGTTCTACTCAAGGCGATTGCAAAATTGATGCAATCGGTTGCAGCATAAAAAAGGGGCAATCTTTAAGGGGTGACAACCCTGTCCGTGCGACTTGAACTGGGATAAGGCATGGCTATGGGCAAAATTATTTAAGAGAAAGGTTTTGCTGTGTAGGTTTGGCTAGAATACAATATACCGATTGCAATTAACTTTTCACGGTATTTGATGGGAATATCACCCGCAGGTTTTCAATCCAAATTAGGAACCGTGTGCTTAAGGTTGGCGCCACTGTGAGGCCCTTTGCAGGGGCAGTGTTTGTTTGGACCGATTTTTAGGCAGACTTGGACCGCTCCGTTGTAGGTAGGAGAGGATTTATGTCGCCATTCAAGAGGCTCGGCTACGGTTTATCAAAGAGTACCATCACGCATGGCGTGGCGGTAGCAGGGGAAAATGCAACAACCGCATGTCGTTATGCCATGGTTTGTTAATGGGGTGGTAGTGGGGGCAGCTACCATCGGCGCGCAAAAACTCTTCCACATAAACATGCCGACAGTTGCGCCGTTCGACACACTCAGGAAAGTGGCACTCTACGCCGACGCTGGGTCGGCCAGCGGTTTGTCTGTAGGTTTTGATCATCCCACGCGCTCCCTTGGGTAACGGCTTTTAACTACCGGTTGTGTATGGCCCGCCAGTAGAGGGCAAACGTTTGATCTATGTAGAGTCTACACTGTTTGTCATCGGGTTTGGTGCGTAAAATATACTGTACCGTGCCATCAAGGAGTAAACGGAAGAGGTGTTGATGGTAAAGGCTGGGTAGCGTAGCAATGGTGCCATGCTCAATGGCGTCGAGCATCGGCTCTTTTGGGAAAAGGTGGCTAAAATCGTCATGGGATAAGCCGAGCAGGGTCTGTGCTTGGTTGGATGTACATAGCGTAAGCAGCAGTTGGTAACGTTCTGGATGTTCTAAGGCCCACTCAATTAAATTGTGCCAAACTAGGCTAAGATGCTCCCGTAACCCCATGTCTATACGAAGATCATTGTGGGCAACACGGATGGTTTCGCGCTTGAGTTGATGCAAAATTTCCTGCAACAGCGGCTCTTTGCTATCAAATTCTTGGAGCAGGATCGGTAGGCTTACATCGGCCGCACGGGCAATTTGAGCGGTTGATATGTTGTCCAATCCACGTTGGGCAAACAGCGCAATAGCAGCCTCAATGATGCGCTTATGTTTAGGCTCCATAACGACTCCCCGTCTGGTTGGCAGGTTTTTGCACCGGTGTGATTGTGCCTCTGCTTGGGGCTTGGGTAAAGGCATTTTTATATCTAAGGCGTTGTTCCATCGCTTTCTTACCACCACTGGCAGCTGGTTAGGGGGGGATCCATTTAGGCAAGTGCTGCGTTAGGTGCACACCTAACAGGACGCGGCAAGCACCATTTAGGCGCATCTTGAAGATGCCCGGACGGGAAGCCTAGGGGAGAATAATAAATCATAGTCCGTTATCCACCGTAGCCGCCAAGCTTCACGACAGTCGATTCTCTAGGAATATGTTTTTTTATAATAAATTGATCGTTTAGGTTGGAGAGGACTTTTTTAATGGGGATGGGGTTAGAGGATGCATCCCTGCTGGGTTCATGGCATGATGATGGGTGGATAGAGGTCGGATAACGGGGCATGCTAGGTGTTTGGGATGATCGTGCAACAACGGGGCAAATGGATGCAGCTATCTATCGCACGCAAGGTGGTTTACGGCTTTGCCGTGCTGATTGTGTTGGCACTATTCAGTGGCCTAATGGTCTCTTCTCAGCTTGTGGTATTGCAGGATCGTGTGGCTCGGTTGCAAGGTCAGCGGGTCCCCTTGGTGGTCAACGCGGTCGCCTTTGTTAGCCATGTCAAAGATGCCCTTAGTGCTTTACAGAGTTGGATGACCACCGAACTTCCCCGCTTTAAACAGGAGCGCCAACATGCCTGGCAGCAGGCCCGTCGCCAATTATTGAAATTGGAACAGATTTTGGTCACGGATCCGCGTTTGTTGGAGCAGTTAGAGCCGCTTAAAGAGGGATTGACGCAACTTGGGGTGCTGCAAGATCGCATTGAGGCGTTGATCGAAAAACCTGCTAACAAGCCTGCCCATCAGCTCTATAAAGAGCAGCTTTTGCCGATCCTTGAATCCTTGGATGTGCAGGTGCGGCGTCTTGTTTTGCGTGAAAACCACCGTCCTGTTTTTGCCGGGGGTGTGGCCGAAGCCATCAACAGTCGTACCCAGCTTAAAGAACTTGCGGATCTTCGCAGTGCCTTGTCGCTCTGCCGCAGTCAGCTAGAGCGCATACTCACGGAACCAGATGACGCGCTGGTGCAACGTTTTGGGCAGGGTTTAAAGCAGGCTGATGGGGCTTTGGCGGTGTTGGTACGGGCCGATATGAGTCAAACTCAGCGCCAAGAGCTCGGGCAGGTGCAGGAACTGTGGAGTGAATGGCCCGCTTTGGCCGAGCAGGTGATCGTCTTGCGTCAATCCGATCATTGGAATTTGGCGCGTCACCTGACGGGTGATGCGCTGTTACCCCTATGGCAAACCCTGCGTCAGCGGTTGGACACCACGGTTGAGCAGCAGCTCACCACGATGGTCGAAGAGGGGCGGTATCTGGAGCAGAGCATTGCGCTGAGCCGACAGGTGCTGTTTTTTAGTTTTGTCCTGTTGTTGGTGGCAGGTGGATTGTGGGCGTGGTGGATCAGTCATCGGCTGCGCAGTGGTTTTCACACGCTGCTGCAACGGATGAGCTATGTTAGTGACCGCATACAACAGGCTGACCTGACGGGCAACTGGAGCGATTGTGACCTGGATATTTGCTTGATCCCCAATCACCAGCAAGATGAAATCGGGGCTGCTGTGAGTGCCTACAACCAGTTGCTTACCAACTTGGTTGTCGCGCAGGGGAATGAGAGTCGTTTTATCGACTCACTGACCCGCATGCACGCCATTACGGTACGTACGGAGTGGGACTCGCAGCGTAAGATCCAGGAAATTTTGGAAATGGGTGGTGAGATTCTGGAGATGGAGTCGGCCATTGTGACCCATGTTGATGGTCAAATGTGTCAGGTAGAGCACCTGCTGGGGCAGGATAGCCTTTTTGAAATGGGGCAAATACAGCCGTTGGAGCAAAGCTTTTGCAAACAGGTGATCGACGCGGGTCATGCTGAGGCGATCTACCGCATTAAAGGCAGCCTGCTTGAAGAGCATCCGGTACATACCCAGTTTGGGGTGGAATCCTTTATCGGTACCCCACTCTACCTGGGTGATCGTTTTTATGGTGCTTTGAGTTACTACTCCAAGGTGCCACGCACGAAGGGGTTTAGTTTTCATGACCGCTCTCTGATTAGCCTGCTGGCGCAATGGGTGGGATGGGAAAAATATCGTGCTCAGCAGCTCAAACAGTTAGAGCAGATTCACCAAGATTTGGAAAATGCCCAGAGCGTTGCCAAAATTGGTAGCTGGCACTGGGATATGCAGAAAGATAACCTGCATTGGTCGAAAGAGCTGGTGCGGTTATTAGGGTTAGAAGGGGATACTTCCCACGCCTCCTACAGTACCTATCTAGAGCTTATCCATCCTGATGACCGTGCGAAGATTAATCGGCAGATGGCTGCTGTTACGCGGGGCATGCAGGATCGGTTTGAGGCAGACCATCGAATCATTTGCCATAAGAGTGGCGAGTTACTGCATATCCACGCCCTAGGTATTGTGAGCCGCGACAGCCGTGGTGTGCCCAGTCAGATGGTCGGTACGTTGCAGGATGTCACGCGCCGTAAAATGGCCGAAGAGGGGCTGGTGCTGGCAAAAATGATTTTTGATAATGCGGGCGAAGCCATCGTTATTACCGATGCTCAGGGGGATATTACCGACGTTAACCCCGCGTACCAGCGTATTATGGGTTATACCCGTGATGAAATTGTGGGACAAAATCCCAGCATTCTTAAATCGGGCCGACATGATGAGCAGTTTTATGAACAGATGTGGAACGAGATGCTGAGTGAAGGACACTGGCAGGGTGAAATTTGGGATCGGCGTAAGAGTGGGGAGATCTTTCCAAAATGGCTCACCATTGATGCCATTCGCGACGAGCAGGGCGTAATCAGTAACTTTGTTGGTCTGTTTATGGATATTACCCAGCAAAAGGAGACCGAAGAGCAACTGGAAAAACTGGCCTACTATGACCCCCTCACCGAGCTACCCAATCGCGCGTTGTTTCGTGACCGTTTGGAGCAGGAGATGCGGCTATCTGCCCGTGGAGGAAAAAGTTTGGGGCTGTTTTTTATTGATTTGGATCGTTTTAAATATGTGAACGATAGCCTTGGTCACGATAAAGGTGACGATCTCCTTATTCAGGTTGCTGGGCGCATCAAACACCATTTACGCACCAGTGATACGGTGGCTAGACTGGGGGGGGATGAGTTTACGGTTATTTTGCCGGGCATTGAGCAGACCAATGATGTCGCCCGTATTGCGGGGGCGATTGTCAAATCCTTGGGTGAGGTGTTCGTGCTGCAAGGGCACGAGGTGTTTATTGGGGGTTCCATTGGTATTGCCATGCATCCCGATGATGGTGAAGATTATGAAACGCTGACCAAACATGCCGATACGGCGATGTATCGGGCAAAAGAGGAAGGGCGGGGTACTTATAAGTTTTTCACCAGTGATATGAACGAAATTAATGGGCGACGGCTTAGCTTGGAGCGTGCCCTGCGGCAGGCGGTGGAGTGTAATCAGCTCACTTTGCACTATCAGCCCAAGGTGGATGTCAAACAGTGTCGTATCACCGGTATGGAGGCGCTGGTACGTTGGAACCATCCTGAACAGGGGCTGGTGTCGCCGGTGGATTTTATTCCCATTGCCGAAGAGACAGGGCTGATTATTACCATTGGTGAATGGGTGATGCAGCAAGCCTGTATGGACGCCAAACGCTTAGCAAGGTCGAGTCGCCATCCCTTGCAGGTGGCAATCAACCTTTCGGCCAAACAGTTTCAGGACGCCTTGTTGGTGGCCAAATTGGAGCGCTCTCTACAGCAAAGCGGTCTTGCGCCAGAGTTGTTGGAGGTGGAGATTACCGAGTCATTGGCCATGGGGGATGTCAACCGCACCATTGAGCAGATCGGGGAGCTGCGGGCATTGGGGGTAAAGGTCTCGATTGATGATTTTGGCACCGGTTATAGCTCGTTGAGTTACTTAAAAAAACTTCCCCTTAATGCCTTAAAAATTGATAAATCTTTTATTCAAGATCTCTATCTGGACTCTGACGATACCGCCATTGTCTCCTCTATTTTGAGCATGGCCAGTGCGTTGGGGTTGAGCGTGGTGGCCGAAGGGGTGGAAAACCAAGCGCAGATTCACTTTTTGTGTGAAAAAGAGTGTCCCACCATTCAAGGATATTTCTTCAGCAAGCCGTTACCGTTTGAGGCGTTTGAAAAATTTTTGCTGGATTGGGATCCGGTAAAAATGAAGCACTCCCTGGAGAAAATATAGCCTGCAAAGCGCCAGAAAAGCAGACAGTCGATATGGTGGATCGCTGACACAGCCCCATTTTATTAAGCTCAAGGCGGTGAAAAACCGGGTGGAGATTAAAAAAATTTGCAGGAATATAAGATAATAAATACCAAAAAAACAAAATATTATGGTATTTTTAAGTAAAATGGCGGGTAAAACTTAAAAAAAAGTCCGGAATTTTGTGAGTTGGCATGGCATAGAACATGCATTGAGTTGGTCAGGCAAGCAGGAGCGGTGTAGAGTGATGCTCTACCGCCCCTAACAATTCAAGCCCAAAGAAGGGGGATAGATCCCCAAGGGCGTATTGACGCGCATATCGGCGCAGTCATTGAGTCAGGAGTGGAGCCATGGCCCAGATGACGTCTCACAAAATATCAGTGCACCATTTAGGGGAGGTTAGTCACGCCTCATTTCCCGTGGTGCACGCCTTTATGCATGATGTGCAAGCGGTCTATTTTGGTCCCCAAGACAACCGCTGTCTATCCCGCATCCGTCAACAGGTGCATGGACGCACCCACTACCCAGATACCCATGTGGTGCCATACTGTATTAGCGCCCATAATGAAGAGTTTGTTGAGCGTCAAGAGAGCCGGGTAAACTGCCTACAGATGGCACCGGCCCGTCTGGATGCCTTTTTGGCCGACCCTGACTGTCAGGTTTCGGCCCCCACCTATCTGTCGGTGGCGTTGCAAGAACAAGCCTATGAAATTTTGAATTCTGCCCCAAAAACCTTGACCCGCAACGTGGTTGCTGTTTCGGCTGAGGTGTGGTTTTTACCCATGGTCCAGGGGGGCAAACGCTACCAGGATGTGAGCGATTTGTTGGCGGGTTATGGTTTTGCCGTCGAGAATTTAGAAGCCCAGCAAGGACCCGATGCCGTGCATGGCGCAGGGTTGGCGTTGCTGTTTAAAAAGCCAGAACGCATTATTGAGTCTCATCCCCACGCGGCGCTGGATCTGCTAAAAGCCGCGATGCTGGCCATTTTGCATAGCCGTGTGGATCTGGCTCACAGTTATCTGGATGCCTTTGAGACCCTGAGCAGTTGGCATACCTTGGGGCCGGTACTACATCGTCCAGGATATCTGCCCTTTTTGGCCCGCTGGCGCCACGCGATGCAGAGCTATGCCCAGGTTTATGCGCTGCCATTCCCAGAGCTTTACTCGCCTCGGGATGCCTATGGACAGGTGGATATGAGCTGCTCCATGTTAGAAGGTGATGAGGCGCTGTTTGGGGTCGAAACACTATTGGCTGACATTGGCCTAGAGCAGTTGGCGCATACGCTGCGCAATCTGCGCCATGCGCAACTACAGGCGTAAGGGCAAACAAGCATACCTAGATTAAACAAAAGCGGCGCACCCTCAAAGGGTGCGCCGCTTTTGTTTAACGCATCATCGCTGTCGTATGCGCTGCCCCGTTGCTGGGGGCTAGGTGGTTTATTGGGCGTTCAGCGGGCTTTAATAGTCCCCTTTTGCCCATGCAAAAACCGCCTGTTATTCATCATCACGCAGTTTGTTTTTGCAGTTGTCGCGGGTTAGGGTATCGTCGGCAAACCAGCTAAGATGATCCCGATAGTTCACCACTTCGCCAATCACCACAATAGAGGGTGGTTTGATTTTACACTCGGAAATATCATCTGCCGCCCGGTTTAGGGTGGTAATCATGGTTTGTTGGCGCGGGGTGGTGGCCCAGCGGATGAGCGCCACCGGGGTTTCTCCAGAGCGACCGCCCGCGATCAGCCGTTTGGCAATGGTGGGTAGGTTTTTAACCCCCATATAGAGCACAATAACCGGAAAGGCTGCCCCAACAGACTCCCAATCCACGGTGGTTGGTACCGTTTCGCCAGCGGCATTGGTGGGGGATTCGTGACCCGTCAAAAAGGCCACGTTGGCGTTGACGTCACGGTGGGTAATGGGTATGCCCGCATAAGCCGGACCCGCCACCCCAGCCGTCACACCCGGAATAATCGAGAAGGGAATGCCCTCGCAGCTTAGGCAGTAGGCCTCTTCGCCACCACGACCAAACACAAAGGGGTCGCCCCCTTTTAGGCGTAGTACCTTTTTACCGGCCTTTGCCAGCTGCACCAGTATGGCATTGATGGCCTCTTGACCAATGGAAGGGTGGCCTCCCCGTTTGCCCACAAAATGCTGCTCAACCGACGCAGGCACCAGTGCCATAATCTCGGGTGAGACCAAAGCATCGTAAACCAGCGTATCGCAGGCTTGCAGGGCCTTGTAGACCCCAAGGGTGAGCAAATTGGGATCGCCCGGACCTGAACCGGCTAAAATGACCGAGCCAGGGGCCATGGATGTGTAGGTATCAACGGTGTGCATGGTTATTTTCCAAAGCAAAAAGCAGCAAACGCAAAAAACACCAAACCGATTACGTAGAGAAGCCCTTTGGAGTTTGACAACGCCATTTGGTTCCCAACGGTTGCTCAGTGGTTAGAAACCGGGATTATACTGCAAAACCTACAAATGTGAAGCCTTTGCGCGTAGGGTTTTGGTGCCACGTCAACCACAGCTTGTTAAGCCACACAGTCGTTAGGGCTGCGCAGGGATTATTGGGGCTTCGATTAAGGCACGCAGTACGGCGCTCCAACCTTGTGCCACATTGCTTAGGTTGTACCCGCCGCCGCCCAAAGCCAATACCCGCCCATGGCCCAAGGTTTCGGCCATATGGCACAGCCGCGTCGCCGCATGACTGTGGGCTGCGGTGGAAAAGGCTAAGTGGGTGAGGGGGTCGTTTTTCAGCGAATCGGCCCCACACTGTAGAATGATAAATTCTGGCTTGTGTTCCATCAGCAGGGCCTCAATGCGGGGCCACGCAGAAAAAAAGTCGGCATCTGAGGCATCGGGGGCCATGGGAATATTGACTTTGGTACCATAAGCCGGACCTACCCCAGTCTCATCCTCACTCCCACACCACGGATAAAGATAACGACCATCTTCATGGATATCGGCAAAAATTAGGTGAGGGTCCGCCTCAAAAGGATAGAACACCCCATCGCCATGGTGGGCGTCAATATCCACATACGCAATTTTTTTTATGCCGTGTTGTTTGCGCAGATGTTTCACCACCACGGCGGCATCATTAAAGACGCAAAACCCCCCTGCAACGTCAGGCTGGGCATGGTGCAAGCCGGCAATGGGAATAAAAATACGTCGAAAGCGCTGCTGCATAATCTGCTCAGCCGCCGCCACCGCTGAGCCAACCACGTAGGCTGCTGCTTCATAGATCCCCGGAAAGGCAGGTGTATCGCCATGATCCAAAAAGCCCTCTCCGGCATCGGAGCAGCGTTTGACCAGCTCGACATACTGGGGGGTGTGAAAGCTGTGTAACTGCTCGGGCTGGGCCATCACCGGGTCTGCGATCACCACTTTAGATGAAAGGCTTTGGCGGGTGGCCTCTTGCCAAAAAGCATCCATGCGGGTGGTGGTCCAGGGATGACCGTCGGGAAAACCATACTGGGCGATCTCTTCACCCAGGTAGACACAGATCGTGGCGTCACGCATGCGATTTACCATAAAGGTTGCGGTTAAACACTCAAACGGCACCAAGGGCCAGCGTGCCCTTGATGCCGTTTATCTGTTCGGTAAAGCGCAACACACCCTGTGACCCGCTAACAGTCACACACGACCCTTTGGTAGAGTCCGCCAAAATAGGTGGTCTTGCGCAGCGTTGCCGGGGCTTTGCCCTCGGGTATCCAACTGGCGATCTCTTTATCCCAAACGGCTAGGGCATAGGGCTCCAGCCATTTTAGGATCGGCCACATTACGTAGCGGAACGGGTTGTGCTTTACCGGCTGATGATAATCGACAAAGATCACTTTACCACCGGGCTTGACCACTCGGAAAGCCTCTTTAACCGTTTGGGCCCGCACCTGCTCAGGTTGTTCATGTAAAAGAAAAAACAGCAAGACATTTTCAAAACTGCCATCAGCATAGGTTAAGCTGCTGGAGTCCTGTAAAGAAAGGTGGACATGGGGCGGGATATCCCCCAGTTTTTTTTCAAGATTATCCAATTGAACGGGGGCCACATCCACCACCTCAAGCAGCCCCGTCTTGGGCATTTGCTGGATGATGCGGTGGGTAAAATCCCCATAAACACACGCGACCTGTAAGGTTTTTCCCCCTAGGTTGGGCTGCATCGACTCAATCGCTGCATCACGTAACTTCGCAAAATTGCCCCATAAAATAAGATTAACCAACCATTGGCGTTCAAAAAAACGCACCGCATTAGGGTGTAAATAGGCCCACCAATAGGTTTTTTGCAGGTAGTCTGGAATCACCGGTAGACAGCCTTGAGGGGGCTGGTTATGTCGCTCCACACGGTGCGTTGGTAGAGTGCTCGTCCCCTCCCGAGGTAGGGCAATGGGGTTGTTCGATGATGAAAAGCTATTTGGGGACGGTCTATTCATTATTCTGCTTCCAACACAAAATGCCGTACTGTACAGGGGTAGGTAGGGTCCATTGCATAAAAGCCAGTTTAACCAAACGGGCATGATGGGCAAGCGCAACTAAGCGACCATTGTTTTACACTACGGCGTCGAGGGAAGGCCCCTCCGTTGGGAGGTACGTTACCCGGAGTGGTGTCATGGGACAAGCAAAAATCCAATGGAAAAGATAGGAGACACCGAAACCCACGCAACATCAACTGGCGTGCACCACCCTGTCGTGGCGGCAAACGGACTTTTTTAGGGAGAAGTAGGGTCCCCGGCGGTGGCCGCTAAGGGAGGGGTGGCGCATCATCATTATGGGTAGGTACAACGGGACACAGTTGATGACAGAGCGCTTCCAGTAGCCGTTTTTTGGCAATGGGTTTAGATAAATGCAGGTCGCAACCAGCCGCCAAGGCATCATTGTTAACATCAAGCATGGCATGGGCACTGAGGGCAATAATGGGGGTGCGGGATTTATGCTGCATTTGCTCATGCTGGCGGATCAAGCGGGTTGCTTCGAGCCCATTCATGATAGGCATCTGTATATCCATCAAAATCAGGTCAAAGCGTTGCTCTTGGCACAGACGTACGGCTTGCTCACCATCTTCGGCCATCTGGATCTGCATTTGACAACTCTTTAAAAAAGCTTGAATTAAATTACGGTTATCCTCGGCATCATCCACCACCAGTAAACGCTTGTTTACCAGTTGCGTAAGGCTCACAGGTGCGTGTAAAACGCTCTGCGGTGAAACTTCGTCGGGGGCTGGCTCCATAGCCGTAGCGAGGGGAAGGGTGAAGTAAAAAATGCTGCCATGACCCAATTGGCTCTTTAGCCAAAGTGTGCCCCGCATGGCCGTCACCAGTTTATGGCAGATGCTTAAACCCAAGCCACTGCCGCCAAAATGGCGATGGGTGCCACTCTCTTCTTGGACAAAGGGTTCAAAAATGATCTTCTGCCGGTGGGGGGCGATCCCTGGCCCCGTGTCGGCTACTTGGAAAGAGTATTGGCCATCAGGTTGTTGCTGTAAGGTTAGGGAGACACTGCCCTGCTGGGTAAATTTAACGGCATTACCTAGTAAATTAAGTAAAATCTGACGTAAGCGTTGGGCATCCCCCCGCACCCTTTGTTGCGGGGGGATGTGCAGATGGGTTTGGAGTTGCAACCCCTTTTCACTGGCCTTATGACGCAGAATGTCCATCACATGCTCCACCGTTTCTGCCAAGGTGAAGTCGTCCAACTCCAATTTAAGCTGCCCCGCTTCGATTTTGGAAAGATCTAAAATGTCATTGATGAGTGAGAGTAGGGTAGAACCCGCGCGGCGAATAATTTTCAGATAATGGCTCTGCTCTGGGTCCAGGGAAGATTCACCCAACAGCTCGACCATACCCAATACCGCGTTCATGGGGGTGCGGATGTCATGGCTCATGGTGGCCAAAAAATCGCTTTTGGCTCGGTTGGCACTCTCCGCCAACTCTTTGGCTTGCAACAGCGCCTGCTCGCTCTGTTTCAGGGAGTTGATATCCGTGGCGACCTCTAGCCGCACGGTGCGGCCATCCACCCAGGTGATGGGCTGGGAGTGGGCCGAGTACCAACGGTGGTTGATGGGGCTGCAATACTCCCAGCTCTGAGCATGGTTGCGGCCCCGGCTGCGGGAAGCTGGTGTGCCTTGCGAGAGACGCTTTTTGTTTGGGTAGAGCAGCTCCTCACGTTCCCCTTTCAAATTACCCGCAATATCGAATAAATATCGGTTGTGGTAGAGTATCTCTCCAGTTTGCGGGTCGGCGACATAGACAATTGATTGTAAACTATCCAAAATCGTAATAAGACGCCCATGGGAGGCTTCGAGCTGATGTCGGTTGTGGCTTAATGCCGCTTCAATACGCCGCCGCTCGGTAATGTCATGTACAATCGAATAAAGTAGGGCACGTCCTTGGATCTCCACCGGTCCCGAGTGAATTTCAACATCACGCACCTCACCGCTGCTAAGGCGATGGCGGAACTGGAAATGGTTGCGATTTTCCTGCTCGGCCCGCAGCATTTCCTGCTCAATTTCGTCCCGTGTGAGAATGTTGATCTGCGCGATGTTCATTTGGCGTAAGGTATCGCAACTGTAGCCATAATAGTCTGCCGCGGCCATGTTGGCATCGACGATTTGGCCGTTAACGGGATCAATTAACAGCTCAACCGCTTTATTGCGTTGAAAAAGTTGCCGATAACGCTGTTCGCTTTCTACCAGAGCGGCCTCAGCCCGCCGCCGATCGGTAATATCCCTCGTCATATTAATCAAAAATTCAGGCTCATCCATGGCGTTGGTCAGAGCTGTGACGGTACTCTCAACCCATATCCAACTACCATCTTTATGGAGAATCCGTTTTTCAAGGGTATACACACTGCGCTTTTTTTTAGCCAGATCATGCAATAAAGATAAATTTTCAGGAAAATCGCTGGGGTGTGTGAGCGACTGTAATGAGCGCCCTACCAGTTCGTCTGGGCTGTAGCCCAGCAAGTTAGCGTACGCGCTGTTTACTTTTATAATGGTACCATGGATATCCCCTTGTGCCACGGCCAAGCCTGCGTGCTCAAAAATGGCGCGGAACCTTTTTTCACTCTCCTTTACTTGGGCAATGATGTGATTATGTTCGCTTAGGTCCACAGCGGTGTGTATGCAGTGGGTAATACGTCCCGATGTATCCCATAAAGCACGGGTGGAGAGGTTGACCGAAACCCGACGACCCAACGCGGTGCAGAGGGGGAGCTCTAATTCAAAATTTTCAGTGAGGTGTCGTACAAGTCTCTCATATTGATCAATATAATAATCACGATGGCGGGGGTCGAGCCACTGATCAATGGGGGTATTAAGCAGCGCCTTAGGCTGGCACTCCAGCAGCACGCAAAGTTGTTTGTTGGCATGTAAAAACAGGCGGTCCGGGGTGGTAATCGCCATGCCTACCACGCCGTGGGCAAAATAGTCATGGAAAAGGCGTTCTTGCTGCTTGAGTTGGGTGTGAGCAAAGCGCAGGGCCTGTTCACCGCGTATGCGGTCGGTGACGTTCATTTGGGTGCCCATCATACGCAAAGGGGTCTGCTGATCTCCCCACTGTACCACTTTACCCCGGGTGAGCAGCCAGAGCCATGTGCCTTTTTTGGTGTGCTGGCGGTGTTCAATTTCAAAATGTTGGGTGTGTCCCTGTAAGTGCTGTTCCAGAGCCTCTAGGGTGGCGGTTTTATCGTCAGGGTGAATTTGCGTTATCCAAGCTTGGTAGGTGTGGGGAATTTCACCCGGCTCAAAGCCGAGCATGCGTTCCCAGTGGCAACTAAAATAGAGCGCTCCGCTGGCAATATCCCACTCCCACATCCCCTCTTGCGCACCCTCTAGGATAAGGTTAAGGCGCTCTTCACTGTGAACCAAGGCATCGCCAATTTTGCGTAGCAGGGTGATGTTTTGCACGGAACCAAACAGGCGTTGGGGTGAACCGGATGGACGAGGTGTGCTCTGCATGACGCAGCGGATGACTTTGGTCCAGATCTCCCCAATTTCCACATGAAACTCAACCTCCACGGGCTGACCTGGATTTTGCCAAGCTTGGGCCATGGCTTGGAGAATGGCGGGACGATCTTGGGGGATAGCCAGTTGGGCAAAGCTCTCCATGGTTGGGTGGTAGTGTTCTTGGAACTGGCCTAATATGGTATAAGTCTCAGTTGACCAGGAGGTGTGCTTACGCTCTCTGTCGCACCACCAAGAACCAAGGTTGATAATGGGCAGGAGCTGCTGGATTTCAGATAACTCGATGAGTTGGGCTGGGGATGGTGTCTTAATTTATGGGTTTAATTTGGCTCAGGTGGTAGGCCAGCAATGGTGGAAATGCAGGGTCTTGGGCGTCACCTAAGAGGCGAGTAAAGCCCTGTTTATGCCAAGCCAGTTGCTGTTCGGGGTTGGCGTGATCCAGTAAAATGAGGGTGTGGCTGGCATGTTTGAGCAGTGGTTCAGGTAGAGCGCTGGGAGGATTGTGTAGAAGCAGCCATCTGTCTGTGTAGGACGCAGGCTCTTGGATCACCTCTGCCCAGCTTGAGAGGGTGACAGGCTTGTGTAGGGCGTGCATGCTCCGTTGCAAGCGTAGGCTAAAGTCACCTTGGTCAGTGATCAGCAGCGGGGCGTGATTGCCTAGCATAGCGTAACCTAATTTCTTTCAATGAGATGTCAATAAAAAATGCGTACTTCAGGCTCAGTGTAGAAAATTTTGGTGTGCTTAGGAAAGAGGTATTTTGTGATCTGTGGTAGAAATAAGGCAGGAGAGGGCGGGGTGGCAAGTTTACAGCTTTTCAAATTTTGCATTGGGCACAAAAAAAGCCTGATAAATCAGGCTTTAGATGTATTTAAAATGGTGGAGGTGAACGGGATCGAACCGATGACGTCCTGCTTGCAAAGCAGGTGCTCTCCCAGCTGAGCTACACCCCCGAAGAGACATTTACGAAAAAGATGGTGGGCCTAGGTGGATTTGAACCACCGACCTCACGCTTATCAGGCGTGCGCTCTAACCAACTGAGCTATAGGCCCCCAACGAGGCCCAAATTAATACAATGGCTTGGGTATGATCTGCAAGAAAAAAAAGCACACGCCGACACGTTTGTTGGTAACGCTTTAAAAAATAAGACACTAAAATGTCACAAAACGGAGGGTGTGGAACAGCTTGGTGAAGATAAGATTGAGGGGTGTGACAGGGGGAAGGCGCAAGGTGAAAAAAAAATAATTGAGCGCTTGACACGACGCTCCGCCTCGGCTTAAATAACCAACCTGTCCCCCTGGGAAGGAGAGGTGGCCGAGCGGCTGAAGGCGGCACCCTGCTAAGGTGTTATACTCGTAAGGGTATCGAGGGTTCGAATCCCTCCCTCTCCGCCAGAATAAAAACCCCTTGATGGAACGAAAGTTCTAGATCAAGGGGTTTTTTTGTGCCCAAATGCCCAAGTTGGGGGCTTGCAAAAATCTTTTAATAGAATTTCACAAAGTTAAAGTGTAAAAAACATGGATTTGTTTACACTTTTTATAATAGAGACTAAGGCAAGCTTGCGCTGCTGATGCGATCAAAATTCCCCGTCCAAAATAATGGGACTTTGGTTCGATCTTAACCCTGTGTGGGTGTACCCGAAATCCTTATTTGTGCCGGTTATCCGTAAGCCAGCAGGATTGATTGGACCCCTGCGGGTTAATGTTTTACAGTGATTGGGGGAAAACGATACGGTTACACAACGTGGCTGTAAAAATGGGGGGGGTATGGATTTTCAATATGGTGACAAAATATTATTTAAACATATAACCATACATAATCGCATGCTGGTCATGGTTGGTTGCGCCATCATTTCCCTTATGTTTGTGGGTGGTTTTGGTTTGCGAGAGCTGCATAGCAATCTGATGCAAGATCGTAAAAATAAAACGCAACATCTGGTCCAAGTCGTGGTCTCTACGCTGGCGGCGTATCAAGCGCAGGTGGTTGCCGGAACCCTGTCGTTGAGGGATGCTCAGCAGCAAGCCGCAGATATGGTTGCCCATATGCGCTACGGGCAAGAAAATTATTTTTGGATCAATGATTTAAATATAAAAATGGTTGTTCACCCTCTGCGGCCAGAGCTAAATGGTCAAGATCTTTCCACCATAAAAGATGCCAATGGCGTGTTTTTGTTTACCCGCTTTGTGGATGTAGTACAGCGCCAGGGTAGTGGTTTTGTGGAGTATTTATGGCCCAAGCCAGGGTCCATAGAAGCCGTACCCAAAATTTCTTATGTCGAAAAATTTGCGCCCTGGGGGTGGATGGTTGGCTCAGGGATCTATGTTGATGATGTAGAACATATTTTCCAAGATGCGGCCAGTGCTTTTATGGCGGTCATTTTAACCGCGCTACTGGTTGTTTGGGCCATTTCGGTAAAGATTGGCCGTAGCATTACGCGACCTCTCTTCCAAACCCGCCAAGCGATGTTGCGCTTGGCCAATGGCGACTTGGATGTGCCCCTTGAGGATATGGACCGTTCCGAGTTGGGGGATCTTAGTCAGGCTCTGCGTGTTTTTAGGGATCAATTTGCCATTAACGAAGGGCTGCGCCTAGAGCGGGAGGAGAGCCTAAAACAGGCTGCCGAAAAACGCGAAGAGTTGGCACGTATCATTGAAATAAGCCACACGGTGGTGCTCTCTTGGGAGAATGATGAAGAGTGGTCCCTGAGCTATGTATCAGAAAATTGTTATCGGATTTTGCAATCTGGGCTTAAATCATTGGTGTTAAAACCGCTGGTTAATCCTGAAGACCTCCCTCAGATGGAGGCCCTGTTGGCTGCGGGTGGGGATGCGTCTCGTTGGGTCAAGTTAGAGTTTCGCTTGTGCTTGGGCAGTGAAGAACCCCGATGGTTTGAGTGCTGCGTGCTCCCCATCAAAGATGATCATGCAGAGGTTGTTCAATACCATGGCGTTTTACACGATATAACCGAGCGCCGCAAAGGGGAGCATGATCTGCGGTTGGCCCAGGTGTTGTTCCGCACGACCAATGAGGCGTTGATGATCTCGTCGCGGGATAACAAGATAGAGATGGTTAACCCAGCTTTTAGCCGTATTACCGGCTATCAACTTGATGAGGTGCTAGGCAAGGGTCCTGACTTGTTGCAATCGGGCCGACACGATGCGCCATTCTATACACAGATGTGGCACGCTTTGCAGCAGGATGGTGCGTGGGAGGGGGAGATCTGGAACCGACGTAAAAGCGGTGAAACCTATCCTGAATGGCTCTCCATCGCGACGGTGACGAATGACAAGGGCGAGACGGTGCAATATGTCGCGGCCTTTAGTGACATTACCAAACGGAAACAGGCGGAAGAGACCATTCTTCACCAAGCCAATTATGATTTTTTGACTGACCTGCCCAACCGTAACCTTTTTCACGACCGTCTGCAAACGGAGCTGAAACGGTCCCAACGTTCTGGGCAGCAGGTGGCGCTGCTGTTTATTGATCTCGACCGCTTTAAGTTTGTTAATGATACGCTGGGTCATAATGTTGGGGATCAATTGCTGCGCGAAGTGGCGATCCGTTTGGGGCACTGCGTGCGTGAGTCGGATACCATTGCCCGGTTGGGTGGGGATGAGTTCACGGTGATACTGCCCGAGCTGCACGGTCCCGAAGGGGTGGCACGGCTGGCGCAGGGTATGATTGATAAGTTGGAAGAGCGCTATTGTATCCAGGATCATGAGCTGTTTATTTCGGCCAGCATCGGCATTACCATTTATCCGGAGGATGCGGATAATATGATGGATCTGGTAAAAAATGCGGATGTCGCCATGTATCGCGCCAAGGAGAATGGACGGGGCAGCTTTTGTTTCTACACCGCTGAGATGAATGCGGATGCAAGACAGTTGCATAAGATTGAACAAGCGTTGCGGGTTGCTTTGGAAGAGGGGCAGTTTTGGATCCACTATCAGCCCTATGTGCAGCAATCCAGTGGGTTGATAACCGGGGTTGAGGCGCTGATTAGGTGGCGCAATAGTGCGGGGGAGATTGTCTATCCGGATCAATTTATTCCCGTAGCTGAAGAGACGGGTTTGATTGTGCCCATTGGATTATGGGTGTTGCGCAGCGTTATTGGGGTTATTGCACAATGGCAGCGTGAGGGGCATCCAGACATTACCTTTTCGGTAAACGTCTCGGCGCGGCAGTTTCAAGAGGGGCACTTGGTCGGTCAAATTAAGGCTGCCTTGCAGGAGAATCAGATCAATCCCCAGAGCTTGATGTTGGAGATCACGGAAAGCCTCATGATCCGTGACCCAGAGCATACATTAAACATGCTTAAAGAGATTAAGGCGTTGGGTGTTCGGGTGGCGCTGGATGATTTTGGCACGGGTTATTCTTCCTTGGGTTATCTTAAGCAATTTCCCATTGATTTGCTCAAGATAGACCGCTCCTTTATCAATGGTATTGCCAACAGTCAGGATGATGAGACCATGGTATCTGCCATTGTCAGCATGGCGCACAGTCTGGGTGTTGGGGTGATTGGAGAGGGGATTGAAAATGACCAGCAATTGCAGCGGGTCAATCTTCATGCCTGTGATTATGTTCAGGGATTTTTTTACAGTAGACCCATGCCGTATGATGAATTGGCGCTGTTTTTTGAAGGGTATCAAAAGAGTCACCTGGGGCTAGCGGAGTCGGAGTAGGGGTGTCCATAGGCTCTAAGGTGGGTTTGTTGGGGTGGGTGTTTTTTGGAAAAAGGACCGCAGAGTAGCGGTGGAATTGTCCGTGTAGGGGCTGTGCCCTTGCCGTGGGGTGTGGATGGTGTCACAGTTGCGTATGGTTGGCTCCAAAGTGCAGAGATGGGATGTCAGTGATGGCTAAATGGTATGTGTGGATGGTGATGGCAACCCTGCCACTAAGCGGTTGTTTAGAGGATCCTGCTCCGCGAGAGGTCTATAAATCTTTAGAGCAGGCTCGGCAGGACCGTCTGCCTGTGGCGCCCCATGTGACCCAGGTACAGGCACGTCCGAGTAAAGAGATGGTACACAGCAGTCGGGGTGTGCCGGTGCGTTTTCAGGTATTGGATAAACGCACATTAAAAATACACGCGTTTGTGGTTTCGGTGGGCGAGCCCACAGCGGCCCCATGGAATGGGGGTGTGTTGGTACATGCCTTTGTACCCGATTTGTTGATTTACCAGAGCCAAGCGATTCATGGACCCGATGGGCATATCAACCCAGCGGTATGGTTGGAGTTACGGGGTCGAGACCATCAATTGTTGTATGAAGGTTGGCTGTTTGTTCGCGATGGTTCACAGGTGGCGTGGGATCATCCGCGTTTTGATCTTACCTTTAAAGGTGCACAGCGTAAGAATGGTTGAGGGTTGCGTGGATTTTCTTTCGAGCCACGAGGCACATAATCTGATGACGTTGGTGCAGGCGACCGATGCGGCGGCGCGGGGTGAGGTACCGGTTGGGGCGCTCATTTATGCAGCCCAGGGTTGGGTGGTGAGCATGGCAGGCAATGGGCCTATTGGGGCCCACGACCCTATGGCACATGCGGAGATTGTCGCCATGCGCTGTGCGGCCAGACGATTATCTAACTATCGTTTGAGTGGGTTATGCATGGTGGTATCGTTAGAGCCCTGCCCAGTCTGTCAACAAGCCACTGGATTGGCGCGCTTGCAGAGTGTGCGCTATTTGACCGCGCAGGGGGCGGAAAATGGCTTTGTACGGCCTGACATAACCCCACCGTTACAGGAGGATAGAGCCTTTATGACGGCAGGTGAAATGATGTTGAAGATTTTCTTTGAATTTCGCCGATAATTCGTGTCTAATATGCGCTCTTTAATTGTGATGGAGAGGTGACCGAGTGGTTGAAGGTGCACGCCTGGAAAGCGTGTGTACTCTAACCGGGTACCGGGGGTTCGAATCCCCCCCTCTCCGCCATTAAGAAATTTAAGGCCCCAGTATCTTCGGATGCTGGGGCTTTTTTATTTGTGCGCCCGGCAGGGGGCACCTACTTGGAGGTGCAACTGTAAGCCGTTACATGAAATCGGCAGGATTGACACTTGAATACGGAATTCCGGTGTGGGGCTCTGTGCCTTTCCCATTGTGAACGCTGTTTTTAACCATCCTATCAAACAGGTGTGTCCCGAATCTTCAAGCTACTTCAATTTAGACTGCAATGGAGATGCTGTTCGCTGTTATGACGATTTAACGGATTCAAGCACAACAAATTTAGGGGTGGCTGCAATGGATCGGCAATGGCCGAACAGCTTGTGCAGTTTGGCGTGATAACCCAGATGACGATTGCCAACCATGCGCAAGCGTCCTCCTGGTTTGAGCACGCGGTGGGCGTCTTTAAACATGCACCAAGCAATATCATCGGTTAGGGTTTGGTGCTGATGGAAGGGGGGGTTGCATAAGACAAGATCAGCCTGCATACCCTCAATAAAGGATAGGCTATGACCCCAAACCACCTTAAAATGTTCGGGTGTGCGCACACGTTCCAAATTGATTTGGCAGGAACGGGTAGCTTGCCAGCTTTCATCGACGGCCAGAACATGGCTGTTTGGGTTACGCTGAAGGGCGGCGATACTTAACACCCCGTTACCACAGCCCAAATCCACCACTTGATCGGGAATGGTGCCAAGGTTTTGCAGCAGTACCCGTGCCCCTAAATCGAGCTTTTGACGGCCAAATACATTGGGATAATGGCTTAATAGGCAGTCAAGCTCTGCACAATGCCACGCGGTGATTTCCGCTTGACCGCTCTGGCGCCCGCTCAGTTGACCAAAGATTAAACGCGCCTTTTTTTCTGCCCTGGAAGGGTGTACATCATCAAGCAAGCGGCGTGTTAAATCGGGTAGTGTCGAGGGCATATCTTTTTGACGTGCGGCAATAACAACCGGTGTGCCCTTGGGCAAATGTAAGTTGAGCCAGTCCAGTTGGCTGCTCAATAGCTGAAGCATGCGGGGTAATTTGATGAGGATACCGACCGGATTGGTGGGTGAGGCCGCCAATGCTGGCGTGCGATGCAGAGGGGTTTCAATGCGATTTAATTGAAGATTTTGCGCGAGTGCTTGATGCGCCATGTAGGAGTCATTAACCCATTCCAGGGTGCGTTCGGGGTAAGCAAGGCCACAGGCCAAGGCCCCAAAATGATCGTTTAAGATCAAAATCTCCCCATCAGGTAAGGCATGGTTGGTTAAGGCCAACGCATCGGCGGCATCCCATGCTTGTAGGGGGCACCCCGGTTTGTGTGGAAAGCGTCGCAGGGTAAGGGTGTGGCCATGGATATTGAGGTGTTGCATGCCGAACCTATCAAAAATACAAAATGGAGTTAAGATGCGACGATGATGTTGAGCCCGATTTTGGTGGAAGGGAGCAGGACATTCTACACCCATTCTCCATTTGGAGAAATGGTCCTGCTGAGGTGTTTGGGGGTGGCTGGGTGAGCCCAGGTTTGATGGTTTGCGGCATAGGTTCGTAGAAAAAAGCCAATTTGGTTCAGTGGGCAGCTTGCTTGGCTAACCTGTAAGGGGTGTTTGACCTGTGTGGGTGCGCTAGGGTGACTCTTCTTATGAACAAGGGTGTGCTGGCAATCTCGGTGTGAGTGGCGTAATAAAGAGGGTAGGGTGTTTGCCTTGTTGGCTAGGGAGGATCTGTTTTGCTCATTCGTTTGGTCATTTTCATCGTGCTTGTCGCTCTGGCCGGTTGGGTCGCGCTACGGTTATTGGGGATAAAAATCAGCCTGAGCTCAGCGGGTAAACGGAGTTTATTGAAAGGGTTTTTTGTGGCTCTTGGTTTATTGTTGCGTCGATTTTTGGGCCGTTAAGGGAGCGTTCTGTTTTTTGGTGGAGCAGAGCCAGCTTAGGGCTCTTGCAAAGTAATTTATTGAGCAGATGGTGCGACTGGGGCAACGGGTGTTGCTTGGGGAAACATGGGGCGCACCATAGCCATGATAGCCACTGAAGGCGTTGGCGAGATTGGCCACGGTCTGACCACGGCAAGCCTGATCATGGATCTCCTCCCGCGGCACGCCCTAACATCACAAACCGTGTACCGATGAATAAGCGTGGGGATGGGTTCAGCTTACTGCGCACAAAACCGAACAAACCGTCTGACAAATGCAAAAAAAACACAAAAAAGTAGCGGTATAGTCGGGCAAAAGTCACGATCGTTTATAAATTGAAATATACATTTGCCAGCGCGAGAAAATAGGCATAACCTCATTACCCGTTGGTCAGCTGTCGTAAGCAATGTGAGGGTAAAGTGTCTCTTTGTATCCCCTTTGTGGCCTGCGCATCCTCCCTCTGTCATTGTCTGTGTAATGCTGTGTCCGTGGAATCGTGGAGCCGAGTAAGGATTCTATTGGCTGGCATAGGATAATTTGCGCGGCTTTTATAAGGGCTTTTGCAGGCCAAAAACAGATCGGATACAAACAGCATAAGCTGTGTGGTGTTGACGGAGCTGTCAGCCCTTTTCAACCCCTTGTCCGTTGTGCATAGTTACGGGGTGACAGTAGACCCCTTAAGAGCATTAGATGGTACGAAAGGCTTGGCATATGAGGACGGTGCGCAGTTTGGTGGTCCCCTTCATCCCCCTGTTTTTATTTTGGGTGATGCTCAATGGATCGACAGATGCAGATACCTTGTTTATTGGGGTAGTGGTGTCGTTGATCATCGCTCTGCTGTTTAGAACCAGCCTCTCTCCCTTCACAGAGCTTCATTTCACCCCCCGTGCGGCAAAGGCGGCGCTAGGCTTTTTCATCTTTTTTGTGGGAGAGCTGGTCAAGGCCAATATTCGATTGGCGCGGGTCGTTCTTTCCCCCAGTCTTCCCATTAAGCCAGGCTTTGTTAAGGTGCGTACGCGCTTGAAAAGCCGTATGGGCCGTTTGCTACTCGCTAACTCCATTACCCTAACCCCCGGCACTTTGACCGTTGAGTTAGAGGGTGAGTGGCTCTACGTCCACTGGGTTACGGTGGAAACCACCGATACCGAACTGGCCTCTCAGCAAATTGTGGCCGGGTTTGAAAACTATCTTGAGGTGATGTATGGCTGACATTTTACTCTATCTGTCGGCTACCTTGGCCGGGGTGGCTATGATCCTGGTGTTTGTACGGTTTGTACTGGGGCCTACGGTGTCGGACCGGGTGGCGGCTTTTGATGTGCTCACCATCATCTCCATCACCGCTATCGTCATGGTGGCTTTGGTAAGTGGACGCAGCATCTACCTGGATGTCGCTCTCATTTACGCCTTACTCTCCTTCCTAGGTGTGGTTGTGGTTGCGCGTTATAAAGAGGGAGGTTTTTGATGAGTATGCTCTTGGATATTATCGGCGGGCTGCTCATGCTGGCCGGTACCGGTTTCTTGATGCTGGGTGGCTTAGGTCTGGTGCGGATGCCCGATCTGTATAACCGCATTCAGGCTGGCACGAAAACAACCACATTGGGGACCATCCTGACCTTGGCTGGAGCGGCCTGTATGCAGCCGGGTTGGAGCCTTAAATTGGCGCTAATCAGTCTGTTTTTGCTCTTTACCAATCCTCTTTCATCGCAAGTTTTGGCGCGTTCTGCCCACCGTACAGGGGTTAAACCCACCGAAAAAACCGTGGTTGACCACTACGCGGAAAACGTGGAGAAACGGTCATGACCCAATTGATTCTTGTTCTGACAGTGCTGTTGGTGTTGGCAATGGTGGGTACCGCACTGGTGGCGATTATGGTACAGAGCTACGCCATTGCCATGCTCTCTGCGGGATTGGTGGGTCTGTTTGCCTCGGTGCTGTTTTTGGTGCTTGGTGCGCCCGATGTGGCCATGACCGAAGCGGCCATCGGCAGCGGCCTAACCTCCTTCCTGTTTTTCTTTATCTTGGGACGCATTCGGGGAGGCGACCGTGGTTAAGCATATCATTGTACTACTACTGATGTTGGTAACCGGTGTCCTGTTTTTGGGGTTGATGGAGAGCTACCAGCCGGATACGCAGCTAAACACTACCGCCCGTTACTATGCCGAGCAGACCGTCAACGATACCGGTGCCGCCAACATTGTCACCGCCATTATCGTAACCTACCGAGGGTTGGATACCTTGGGTGAGGTGACGGTGCTGTTTCTTACGGCAGCCATTATGGGATTGGTGCTCTCGCTACAGCGTGGGGTAGGGGCGACCAAACTACCGCCTAGGGCTTCAGTGGGTGAGCTGTTGCAAAACGGTGGTCAGTTGTTGGTGCCGATGATTCTACTGCTCGGGGTCTATGTGTTCGTTAATGGCCACCTTACCCCTGGCGGGGGCTTTCAGGGCGGGGCAATCGTCGCTTCGTCGGTGTTGCTGGTATTGCTCTCTAACCCCTTACGTCCCATCAGCCATCGCCTAATTTCGGTGGTGGAGTCAAGCTCTGGTCTGGCTTACATCATGATAGGTGTGCTGGGGATGGTGCTGGCCGGTGGCTTTTTGGATAACCGCATCTTACCCCTGGGTGAGTTGGGCGACCTCTTCTCTGCGGGTGCCATTCCGGTGATCTACTCCCTTATCGGTCTAAAAGTCGGGGCAGAGTTCAGCTCTATGTTGGTCAATCTTAGCGAAACGGAGAGATCATGATATCCACCCTGAGCATGGCAGCAGGCTTTGTCTTGATCCTTATCGGACTCTATGGCTCTCTGACCAACCGCAATATTCTACGAATGATCGTGGCGTTTAGCATCTCCAGTACCGGCATCAATATTGTCATGGTGTCGGTGGGCTATATGACCGGACGCACCGCCCCCATTCTGGATGACACACTATCGGTTACCGATGCGGTGCAACGTATGATTGATCCAGTGCCCCAGGCACTGGTGTTGACCGCCATCGTCATCGGGTTGGGCGTCACCGCCCTCATGCTGGCTTACGCTTTAAAGCTCCATGAGAGCAAGGGTACGCTGGATATTTCCAAATTTACGGAGCTGAAGTGGTGAGTCCTCTTTACATCATTGCAGTCGGTCTGGGCGGTGCCTTTACGTTAGGTTTTCTAAATAAAAATCAGCGTAATACTGCCTATCTCATTACTTTGGCTGCGCTCGCCTGTATGGGTGCTGTGGCCAGCGAATGGTTGTGGGCCTTTAGCTTTTTAGGGGCTTCAGCGGTTGAGATCCAAACAGCGGGTACGGTGCCCCCCTTTGCCATTAACTTGCGCATGGGTATGTCCGAGGCGGCCTTGTTAACCCTTATCACCGCTACGGGTTTGCTCTCTGCGCTGCACATGCGCGAGGTGTTGTTGCGGGTGGGACAGCGGGGCATGGCGGTGCTGCTCATCTTTGTCATGGGGCTAAGTGGCATTATCCTCACCCGCGACATATTTAACCTCTTTGTGTTTTTCGAGCTGGTGGTTATCGCCACCGGGGGGCTGGTGTTGCTCTCGGACGATAAACGCTCACTGGGGGCAGGTTTTAAATATTTGATCATCTCCCAGGTTATCACCATCCTTATGTTGGTGGGGATAACGTTTATCTACCACGCCACCGGTACCCTTAATATTGATGGTATGAGTGGGGCTTCCTTACAAGGCGGGGTGGATCTGGCCATCATGAAGGGCGGGGCGGTGGCCTTCTTCTGCCTGTTTATTGCGGTGATTGCCGAATTAAAACCCTTTCCCGCGAATGGTTGGGCGTTGGATATTTATGAATCGGCCCATCCATCCTTTGCTGCGCTTTTCTCCGCAGCTTCGGCCTCGGCAGCGCTGATCGCCGTGGATAAAATTTTGCTCATTGGTGGTGCCCAGTGGCATCTGGTGGCCACCGCGGTGGGAATTGTCACCTTTGTGGCCTCGAACCTGTTTGCTCTGACGCAAACCTGTGATCGCCGTATGTTGGGTTACTCATCGGTGGCGCAAGTGGGCTTGGTGTTGACGGTGATCGGTCAGAAAAACCTGCTGGGGGATAACTACCTCTATGTCGCCGGCGGTATTTTGCTTGCCCATGGGGTGGGTAAGGCTGGCCTCTTTTGGCTCTCTGGTTTGGTGGCCCAACGCAATCTGACCGCTTGGAGCGCGCTGCGCGGACATCCTTTGCTGATCTTTAGCTTTGTCACCTTCGTGGCGTTGCTCACCGGTTTACCGCCTTTCCCTGGTTTCTATGCAAAATGGGACCTTATGCATGCTCTGGCAGGCAATGGTAAGTTGGTGCTGATGGGTATGATCCTGTTTGGTGCCCTTATGGAAGCAGGCTATCTGCTGCGCTGGTTTGGCTATGTCCTCAAACGTGAGCAACCTGCTGAGCCCGTAACGCATGATCTGTTAAAGCAAGGCGTGGTGTTGGTGGCCGCCCTCGCGGGCTGGGCATTGGCTTATCAGTGGGGTAGTTTGTCGGCCCACGGTAATCTATTGCATGCCCTACCGTTGCTGTTTGCCCTGAGCTTTTTGCTGCTGGAGTGGTTGCCTGCCTGGGTGAAAAACAGTTTGGCCATTGCGGGTATGAGCTACTACTTTTCGCAACATTTTACCGAGTACGATCCACTGCACCTGATCTTTGCGGCGATTATCTTGATTGGTGGGGTGGTGACACTGCTGGCGGGGTACCATGCCCATGGTCGCCGGGTTGGCTTTTTCCCCTCGGTTATGTTGATGTTTGCCGGTTTAATTATGTTGGTTACGGCTAAGGACTCGTTTAACTTTTTTGCCGCATGGGAGCTGCTGACCGTTGGTTCCTACTTCTTGATTATGCGGGGTAAAGAGTCAGAGCCCCATGCGCTCTCTTATGTGCTCTTTTCGTTGGGCGGGGCCTTTTTAATTTTGGCTGGCTTTGCCATCGCTGCTCAAGGTGGGCAATCCATGGTTCTTGGTGCGTTAGGTGGTTTGCCCGCCGCGATTGCACCTTGGGTATTTGTACTGTTAGCCATCGGTTTTATGACCAAAACGGCATCCATCGGTGTGCATATTTGGTTGCCCGGCGCCCACGCTGAGGCTGAGACCGATGTTTCGCCCATGGTATCAGGCATCTTGCTTAAAGCGGGACTGTTTGGCTTTGTGGTTTTACTGCTTAATATGGGCCACCAGAAAATTCTGGGCGTTGATCTTACCCATGTGTTGCTGTGGATTGGTGCGTTCTCGGCCCTGTTGGGTAACTTGATGGCCATTTTTCAAGAGGATGCCAAACGGTTGCTGGCCTACTCCTCCATTGGTCAAATGGGTTACGCCCTGTTTGGTCTGGCCTTGATGAACCATCTTGGTTGGCTGATGGCGTTGATGTTTGTGATTAACCACTATGTTTACAAATCCATGCTGTTCTTGGCGGTGGGGGGTGTGGCGAAACGCACCGGTACCCGTGCCATGTACCAGATGGGTGGGCTTATCAAGTTGATGCCCTTGTCGTTTATCTCGGTCTTGGTGGGCATTATTGCGGTTTCTGGTCTGCCGCCGTTGTCGGGCTTTGGTGGTCGCTGGATCTTCTATAATGCCATTTTGACGGCTGAAACCCAGCTGCCCATGGTGGTGCTGTTCCTGGCCGGCCCCATTGCCTTCCTCTACCTGTTCCGCCTGATCCATACGATCTTCTTGGGCCAGTTGAAGGATGAGCACCGCCGTCTCAAAGAGGCCCCCTTCTGGATTTTGGTGCCGCAGATGATCTATGTGGCGCTGTTGATGGTGGTGGCGCTCTTCCCGGGTATGGTGCTGCGGCGAGTGGATAGCTTCTTGGGTGGCTATTTCCCCGATCAAGGTTTGCATTGGGGGGAGGGTACGCTCATTACCAGCCAGTTTGGTTACTGGAACCCTATCGCGATCATGGTCATTGTGGTCTCTATCTTTGCCACGGTGTTGTTGCTCATGCTGTTTTTACACCGTAAAGCACAGAAAATTAAGCAGTTCAATATTGCTTTTTCGGCTGAACGCCCCTATCGGCCCGAAACCACCCACTACGCTTGGAACTTCTATGCCCCTTATCGCAAGGCGCTGGGCATTTTGACTGAGCCGGTGATCGAGCGTTTCTGGGCGGCGATCATGGATCTGTTGCACGGTACCTCAGAGATTTTCCGACGTCTCTATACGGGTAATGGACAGACCTATGTGACCCACTTTATTGCCTTTGTGGCCATCGTCTTCCTCTTTTCTGTGGGGGTCTGAGCATGGATTTCGAGTGGATCAAGATCCCATATGCGCTGTTAAGCCTGTTTATCGTGCTTAACTATGGTCTATTAATGACTGCGTTGGTAACTAAAATAGGGGCGCGGGCCGGTCGGCGTTATGGCATCCCTATCTACCAGAACTACATTGATATTTTAAAAAACATGGCGTTGCGGACCTCACTAACCCATGGTGTGATGTTCTACCTAGGTCCGGTGTTCCGGCTGAGTGGTGGGGTGGGGCTGCTGTTGTTTATGCCGCTGATCTTTGGTTCGGAGATGTTCTCTAACTTCTCCTTTGCTGGCGATCTCATGTTGGTGCTCTACTTTATCTTCTTTGGCATGCTGGGTATGGCGCTGGGGGCAGGTGAGAGTGGTTCACCCCATGCGGCCATTGGGGTTTCCCGTGGTTTGTCCCAAGTCACGACCTCGGAACTGCCGTTGGCATTGGCGGTGTTTGCGGTGGCTTTGCAGTATCAAACCTTGTCCATCACTGACATTGTTGCGGCACAGCAACATGGTTGGACAAGTTGGACACTGTTTACCAACCCGTTGGCGGTAATTGCCGCGATGTTCTCTTTTTTGGGCAGCATGATGCGCCCCCCCTTCGATATCGTGCTGGCCCCACAAGAGATTCCCATTGGGCCACCGACAGAGTATCACTCCTCTTACCTGGCGGCCATGCAGACCAACCGCATGATCTTTGCCGTGGCCAAGGTGGTGGTCTACATGAACCTGTTTTTCGGGGGCGCGAGTAACTGGTTTGAGCTCTTTATCAAAGTCTTTTTGATCTACCTCTTCTCGGCCTTTGTGGGGGTCTGTTTTCCCCGCTTTCGGGTGGAGCAGTCGGTCCGTTGGTTCCTGGTCTGGGCTGTACCGCCAGGCATTCTCGCTATCCTATTGGTATAGAACACAATGAAGAAAGAACTGGAAAAACGAACCGTTACCGGCCCTGATGGCCAAGTCTTTGAGGTGGATCCGCTGAAAGACTATTTCTGCGAGGCCACCCCCACCGTACAGACCGGCGAATATCTACAGATTGTTGAGGATCTGTTTAACTGGGCGCGCAGTAACTCCATCTGGGTGCTTGGTTTTGGTACGGGTTGTGGGGCTATTGAGATGCGCCCTTTGATGACCCCTCGCTTTGATGCCTACCGCTACGGTGTGCAGTGGCGGGCGACGCCGCGTCAATCCAACCTGTTTATTGTCTCTGGCTACTTGTCGGTGAAGACGCTCAAGCGGGTGGTGCGGGCTTATGAGCAGATGCAAAGCCCTAAATATGTGATGGGGCTTGGCTCTTGTACCATCAATGGGGGGATGTATTGGGACTCCTACAACACCATCAAACAGTTGGATGACTATCTACCGGTAGATCTTTATGTAACCGGTTGCATGCCCCGTCCTGAAGCGCTGTTGTCGGGGATTGAGGCTTTAAAAAAGATCATACGCGAAGGTCGCGGCGAAGGCGCCAATATCTACGCTGAGCGGTTCGAGTGGTACAAAGCGAACCAGAAAAAGGTCATTCAGGATTGGGATATGCCTGACTACAACTGGTAATGATAATGCGCGATATCTATGAAAGATTGTTGAAGACCTTCTCCCTTGGGGAGCTCATTGAGCAACGGCCTGACTTGGCGTTTATCACCGTACCACAAGCGCAATTGCAAGATGTGCTGATACGGCTGCGTGACCGGGAGGGGTTTACCCATCTGGTGTTGCTCACAGCGGTGGACTGGATTGAGGATAATCAATTTCAGCTTACCTACCTGCTCTCTAACCGAGAGGCTGCGGTGGACCTGGGGCTGCGCGTGATGATTCCACGGGATGAGCCAGTCATGTCCTCCATTCACATCATCTGGCCCACTGCGGCCACCTATCAGCGCGAGCTGAAGGAGATGTTCGGGATTGATTTTCTCGATAGTCCCGGTATTGATGAGCCGTTTATCCTGGAAGGGTGGAGTGATATTCCCCCTTATCGCCGGGATTTTGATACAAAAAAATATGCCGAAGAGACCTACAGCAACCGCCCGTGGCGTGAGACGTTGGATCCTCAAGAGCATATGAAAAAACAACTCTACCCGGATGGGACCTAACATGGCGTATCAACCCGACCGTAGTCAATATCCCCAACGCCGGGTCGATGGTCGTCTGGACATCGATTTGGCATCGGGTAAATATCTGAAACTGTGGCATGGTCCTCAGCACCCAGGCATCACCGGCAACATGTCGGTGGAGCTGACCCTGTGTGGGGATGAAATTGTGGATGCCAAAACCCATGTGGGCTATCTCCACAGAGGGTTTGAAAAGCTCATGGAGCGCCGCACTTTTATCCAGTGCTTCCCCATTGTGTGCCGCGTCTGTGTGCCGGAGCCCGATTTTAATGAGTACTGCTATGCCGCAGCGGTGGAAGAGCTGGCCGGTATTGAGTGCCCCGAACGGGCCCGCTGGATCCGCACCTTGATTTTGGAGATGGGCCGCATCAATAGCTATTTGATGTATCTGGGTGGTCAGTCTGGGGCCTTTGGCATGGGTGTCATTGGTCAGTGGACCACCTATATACGGGATTTGATGCTGGACCGTTTTGAAGAGCTGACCGGCGCTCGCATTTACCATATGTTTATCTTGCCTGGTGGGGTGCGGGATGGTCTGCCCGAAGGCTTTGAGCAGCGCATGGAAGAGACCTTGCGTGAGCTAGAGTCCACCATGAAAGATGTGCGGGATGTGCTCTTTCACAATGCGGTGTTTAAAAAACGCAGCGTTGGCGTAGGGGTGATTGATCCGGCGTGGCTGGAGCCCTATGGGGTGACCGGTCCCAATGCACGTGCGGCCGGGGTCGCCAAGGATGTGCGCATTGACCAGCCCTATCTGGTCTATCCTGAGCTCTCCTATGAAGCGATTGTGGGTAAAGATTCGGACATCTATACCCGGGCGGATGTGCGTTATCGGGATCTGTTGCAATCGGTGGACTTGATTCGGCAGATTTTGGCGCGCATGCCCCATGAAGGGCCGGTGATGGCCAAGTTGCCCAATGTGCTGCACTGGAAAATCCCCCAAGGTGAGACCTATATTCGCGGGGAGTGCTCCCGTGGTGAATATGGCTACTATGTGGTGACCGATGGTAGCGGTTATCCCCGACGGATCAATGTACGGGGTCCCTCCTACACCCACGCGGTGGCGCTGTTGGAGCATATGATTATCAACCAGAACATCTCGGATGTAGCGGGACTGATGGTCTCTCTGCATACCTATCCCCCAGAGGTTGAGAGATAACCATGACTATTCGCGATGTGCTCTCGCCCTTTACTGCGTGGAAAAATCTGTTTCGTGAACCGGTATCCATTAAGGATCCCATTCACCGCAAAGCTGCACCGCGCTACCGTGGTTTCCACAAAAATGATGTGGAAAAATGTATTGGCTGTGGAACCTGTGAGGCGATTTGTCAAAACGGTGCCATTGATATGGTGGAGAACCGGGATGTACCCGGTAACCGCAGTGATTCTGGCTTGCGTCCCCGTATTGATTACGGGCGCTGCTGCTGGTGTGCGCTGTGTGTTGACGTCTGCATGACCAGTTCTCTTACCATGTCCAATGCCTATCAGTGGGTAGACAGTGACCCTAAGGCCTTTATGTTTACGCCTGGGGTGGACCCCAAATATTGGGACAATATGGAGCAGGGCTACCGCCGTCCCGAGGGGCACCGTTTAACCCCTGCGGCACGGGTGCATATGCACGAGATGGAGGCTGAGGAGCGTTTAGACTCCTTTACCGAAATTGTGGATGGCTACTCGGTAACCGATGCCCAGTTTGAGGCTGACCGCTGTGTGGCGTGTGGCTTATGTGTGGCGACCTGCCCAGCTCATATGAGTATTCCCGACTATATTGCGGCGGTGCGTGATGGGGATTATGAGCGGGGCTTGGCCCTGCTTTATGAAACCAACCCCTTCTCCAATGTCTGTGGGCGGGTCTGTACGCACAAGTGCGAAACCGTGTGTGCGGTCAACCATGAGGGTGAGCCCATTGCCATCCGTTGGTTAAAACGTCACATTGCCGATCAGGTGCCGGTGGAGAAATATCGCCAGATTATTGGGGATCCTGCGCCGGCTGTGGGTAAAAAAGTTGCGGTGGTGGGGGCGGGACCGGCCGGTTTAACGGCGGCTTTTGATCTGGCAAAAATGGGCTATCAGGTCGAAGTTTACGAGGCCCGTCCCAAACCCGGTGGTATGTTCCGCTATGGTATTCCCGAATACCGTCTGCCCTATGATATGATGGACCGGGATATTGATGTTATTACCTCAATGGGGGTCAATATTCACTGCAACATGCGGGTAGGCCATGATATTGCCATGGAGCAGCTCCGTGAGGGACATGATGCGGTGTTGTTGACCATTGGTTTGCACTTGGGTCGTTCCACCCGTATTCCGGGCTCCGACCATCCCAACGTGACCAAGGCCATTGACTTGCTACGGCAGATAACCGAAGGGCAACAGATCGAGGTGCCCCGCCAGTTGGTTGTGATTGGCGGTGGAAACGTGGCCATGGATATTGCCCGTAGTGTGGCCCGTTTGCAAAAACAGAGCTATGGTGAGATCAAAGTCACCCTCACGGCGTTGGAGGATCGCGCCCATTTCCTGGCGGACCCGGATGAGATCCGTGAAAGTCTTGAAGAGGGGATTGAAATTTTGGATGCCCGTGGTCCACAAGAGATCCTGGTGGATGACAACGGTGCGCTGGTTGGGCTGAGAACATTGCGGGTGCTGGCTATTTTTGATAGTGAGGGGCGCTTTGCCCCCAGCTATGATGAGAGCGATGAGCGCATTCATCCTGCCAATATGATCAGTGAGGCCATTGGCCAAATGTCTGACACGGAACTGCTGGGTGAACCGCTTAAAGAGGCCTTAGAGTGGAACCGTGGTCGTATTGCGGTCGATGGCATGGGACGCACTTCAGAGCCGTGGCTGTGGGCGGCTGGGGATTGTGTCAAGGGTCCCGATGTGATCCATGCGGTGGCAGATGGGCACCGGGCTGCCGAGAGCATTGATGCCGCCATCAAAGGGCAGGGAGGTGCATGATGGGTGAAGGTAAAACCAGCAGCTATGAAAAATTGCAGAGCCAAAAGAGCCTTGCCGATATTCTGGATGTCGCCATTGGTTTTGAACAGACGGCCTTTGACTTTTACACGCAACTGACCCCCAAGGTGGGTAAGCCATTGCGCTATTTGGTGGCGGAGTTGGCCCAAGAGGAACAGCGCCATGTGGTGCTGTTTACCGAACTGCGCAACCGTCCAGAGCTTGAGCAGCAGATTCGTGAAATGGTGGATACACCAGAGAGTGATAGCCGTTTTTCCGATGCAGTGCATCTGCCTGAGTTAGGGGAAAACCCTGACGATCAGTCGGTGCTGCAATTTGCTATGGGGCGGGAACATACCGCCATGCAGCAGTATACCGCGTTGGCTGAATCGACCCCGGTTGGCCCCATCCGTGATCTCTTTGCTTATCTTGCGGATGAAGAGATGCTCCATAAAAAAGAGTTGGAGAAGCTCTACTATCAGGTCGTACATAGCGGTGGGGTTTAATGCGCCGAGGTGTGTGGTGTTGTTCGAGATCGTGGCATGGTAGCGGTTTGCCCTGTAAGGATCCGGAAAACCTGGAAAATAGGTCATCTTACAAAGAGATTAAATGAGATTTTTGTAAGATGAAGCATAAAAAAAAGGGGCGCTAAGCGCCCCTTTTTTTTATGCGCAATGGGGCAAAATATTTATGAGTGTGCTTGATTTCAAATCGTATTTTTCTTTACCGTGCGTAATTTTCAGAAAAAGGCCCATTTAAATTGGATAATTTTCCCTATATTTGATGAGGAAAGGTGGCCAGAATAAGATTGCTAGCTATGTGTTGAGGTTGTTAGTATGTCCTAAAATTAACCCATGTTTAACGTTTCTCTGCCGAATTTAGGCATGTTTGGCCTGTTGATGTATTTTAACATATTGATTTATATGTACTCACAAATTCAAACATGTTTTGTAGTGCCATAATAAATTATTATGTCTTGCGCCACCATGGTGCTTTTGGTATCATTCCGAGTATGTATATACGACGCACACAAACCCGCAATACAGCCACAGGCGAATCTTACTACACGCATCGCCTGGTTCAATCCCTTCGTGTCGGCACGAAGGTCAGGCAGGTGACACTCTTGAATCTTGGCCGTCATTTCGCCATAGGCCAGAATCACTGGCCCACCTTGTGTTCACGTATCGATCAACTGCTAAGCCCTCAGAAGACACTGATTTCTCTTGATTGTCCTTCGCAAGTGGAGCGGGAGGCCCAGCGTATTGTCGCGCAATTGTTGACCCGTCAGCCGGAAGCAATCCCGTCTGCCAAGGAGACGGAAACCGGCCTTTCCCCAGAGGATGTGCAAACAGTATTGGTGGACTCTCTTGAAATGAGCCGCCCCCGGAGTGTGGGGGTGGAGCAGGTGGGACTATGGGCCATGGGTAAGGCAGGGTTTACAGAACTGTTGGCCGATGTCGGACTAACCGGCCCTCAGCGAGCCGCAGCCATCGGCGCCATTATTGGACGCATGGCCGCACCTGGTTCCGAACGGGCGCTGCATAGATGGCTCAGCGCCCAAAGCGGCCTAGGGGAGTTGCTTGATGTGGACTTCGAGACCATGAGCCTGATGCAATTTTACCGAGTTTCAGACCTATTGATCAGAAACCGCGAGGCTATCGAAAACAGATTGTTTTCCAAGATTAACGATCTATTCAACCTGCCGGGCACCGTCACCTTATACGATTTGACCAATACCTATTTTGAGGGAGAGGCAGAAGGAAACAGCAAAGCTCAGCGGGGGCGCTCAAAGGAGAAGCGTTGCGACTCTCCCCTGTTGACCTTGGGTCTGGTACTCGACGGTAGCGGGTTTGTGCGCCGTTCGCAGATTTTCCCCGGCAATGTCTCCGAAGGGAGCACCCTGGAAGGGATGCTCAAAGGCTTGAATGCTCCCAATGGTACCTTGGTGGTTATGGATCGGGGGGTAGCCACTGAGGCCAATCTTGTCTGGTTACGCGACAAAGGCTATCGTTATCTGGTGGTCAGCCGAGAACGCGAGCGGCAATTCGATTTCAACGGTGCTGCATGTATCGAAACGGCCGCAAAGGAACAGATCCACATCCAAAAAGTTCTCAGCGACGATGGCCAGGAGGTGAGGCTTTACTGTCATTCCCAACGCCGTGCGGAAAAGGAAAAGGGGATCTCCCGGCGTTTTGCCGAGCGCTTTGAAGCCGGTCTGACTAAGCTCTCCGAGGGGCTTTCCAAGCCCCGCACCACAAAGAATATCGATAAACTTTGGGAGCGCATTGGACGGCTGAAAGAAAAAAATCGTGGTATAGGCCAGCACTACCACATCGAAATCATCCCGGACGACAGTGGTTTGCAGGCCCAAGCCATCCATTGGAAACAAAAACCGCTCGATGGCACCTCGCTGACCCACCCTGGGGTCTACTGCCTGCGTAGCAACGAGACCGGCTGGGATGAGGAGCGCTTATGGCGCACCTACATCACCCTCACGGATCTGGAATCGGTGTTTCGCTCTCTCAAATCGGAATTGGGCTTGCGTCCACTCTTCCATCGGAAAGAGGAACGCAGCGATGGTCATCTGTTTATCACCGTGCTGACCTACCAGATCGTACAGATAATACGTCAACAATTGGCGGAAAAAGGTATCCACGGTCGCTGGAGCACGCTGCGAGACATCCTCTCCAGCCAGTGCCGGATTACCGCTTCATTTCGACGACCCGATGGACATTCCTTGCAGGTGCGCAAAGCCACCAGACCTGAGCCTGAACAACAGAAAATCTTCCAGGCGCTTGGAATCCATGCAAACCCAGGCGGGGTGAAAAAGATGGTCGTCTGAGCACATTTTCCAAAGAATGCACAGTTTGTAGTGCCACTCGAAAAAAATACACATCGTAAGATTCTGTATTTTAAGATCTTCTACAATAGCCTGTTAAACATGGGTTAAGTCTGTAGTGGCCTGCCTGTTGATACCAATTGTTGCGATAGATGAATTGATATAGGCCTCGACTCTGTTAAAACCCATAGGAGCGAATGCTATTTTTTTAGGATGAAAATCTCTCGGATTTACCTTGATACCGTTTGGGTAAGGTAAAATCATACAAGATTAGAAGCATTTGATCGGTCCCTTTTAGAGCCTCGCATAAGTGGGAGTTATCCCATTACGGCTTCGTCTGGATCTCCCCTCGCCGCTTGGTTGACAGGTTTTTTTTGGGGGGGAAAGGTTATTAGAGGGTCTGTCTTTGTTGGATATTCACCAACGGTTCGTGTTAAGCCACGTTTGCCCGTTTTTTCTTGTCCTGCTTGTCTGTTTAGAGTGATCAAGCTTGAGCGTTTGTTGTCGAGATCTCTACTGGCGATTGCCTTGGCTGAGTTTTTGGCCTTAACCGTCATTTGTGAAGGAGTTGGTATGTTTGAGTCGATGGTTCCCGTTAATCGGGAGCGGCACGGTCACAAAAAGGTGCGCGCTGATAACAATTTTAGCTTTGCATCCCATTTTCATTTGGCCTACCTCACCATGCACGAATTTGCACGGGCCGCGTCGATCTACCCGGTGGTTTTTTTGGAAGAGAGCCAAAACGACACCTTTCGCCCCGTTGCACTGCTTGGGCTAGAAGCGGGTGAAAACCTGTTTGTGAGTGCTCAAGGAGAGTGGCTGGCCAGCTATATTCCTGCCATCATCCGCCGTTATCCCTTTGCATTAACCAAAGCTGGCGATGACCGTTATGTGGTCTGTTTGGATGAAGCGAGCAGCATGATCAATGATGACGAGGGTTTGCCGCTGTTTGATGAGCAGGGCGAGCCAACGCAAGTGATCGAGAATGTGCGTAAATATTTGGGCGAATTACAGCAGATGGACCAGATGACACAGGCATTTACCCAGTTTTTACAGGCCAATAATCTGCTAACGCCGCTCAATATGCGGGTCAATGGTAGTTCGGGTGTGCGTAATATTTCAGGTTGTTACGTCATCAATGAAGAGCGGATGAATAAGTTTAGCAATGAAAAATTTTTAGAAGTGCGTGAAAAGGGCTTTTTGCCGGCCATCTACGCGCAGTTGATCTCGCTGTCACAAATCGAGCGTTTGGCCAGCATGCAAAAAGAGGGTGCTGCGCTGAATGTGGAGAGAGAGCCCTTGGGTCAGGTTGTGGCTGCGGCAAAAAGCGCCAAAAGTACCAAAAACAGTTCCAAAAATCTTCAGTAGTACTTTAAACAGCCATGTATCTGGATCGGTGTAAGGTGGAACAATGATCAACCGAAAATACCATCAAAGAGGCCAGCGTTTGCTTCGCTTAACACTGGCTATGGGGTTGAGCCTAAGCGCTGTCTCTGCCCAGAGCGCAGCAAGCACCACCCCACCGATCCAGACACCGTCGGAGCGTCTGGTGGCAGCTGCGGATCTGCCCAATATGGTGGGAGAGGCCATCCAAGCGGCCCCTGCACAACCCCCTGCAGAAAAGGGTGAGCAGGCCCAAAGCGCCGATGAAAATGTGGTGATACCGACCCCGCCTGCAAATCAACAACCACCAGGAGCGATTGCTGAGTTTGCGGTCTCTTCGTGGTGTGCAGGGGCGGGCTCTGTTATTGCACCATCGCCTGAGCAGCCGCACATGACGCTGGGGCAGTTGATTGGGCTTCTACAGCGGCACAACGCCACGTTGCAGACCAAGCAATTGGCCCAGCAAAGTGCCGAGGCTGCCGTGCAGCGGGCCAAGGGGGTGTTTGACCCGCTGGTAAGCTTTTCTCTCAAGCGGAGTCACCAGGAAGAGCCCAATAACATTGAAGAGAAATTAACCCGCTATACCAGTATTTATAAGACCGATAGCACGGCGGTTTCCATGTCCATGAGCAAGCTGTTTTCTTCGGGTTTGCAATTAGAGGCCGAGGTGAGTGAAACCAAACTGATGACCAGCACCATGAAGACGCTGGATGCCAATGAGCCGGATAACCATCGTGCCTCCTACAGTCTGAGTGTCACCCAACCTTTGTTACGGGATGCCCGTAGTAGCGTGGTGGAGGCGCCTGTCCGGGCGGCTGAGTTGGGGCATAAGGCGGCTGAGCATGAGCGTTTGGATACCCAGTCCATGGTCACTGCCGAGGCGGTGATCGCCTATCACGATCTGGTGTTGGCCCAGCATAAGGTGGCGGCCATGCAAGAGAAGATCGCCATGGCCAACCGGTTACTCGGTATGGCAGAAGATCTCTACAAAAAGGGGCGTTTGCCCCAATCGGATGTGTGGGAAGTGGAAAACTCTTTATCCCGTTTTGAAACGGCGTTGGCCGAGGCCCAGCAGGGGCAGCGGGAGCAGAGCAACCGTTTGCGCACCATGATTATGCAATCGCAAGGTGAGGATTTGGGGGTTTTGCAGGTTGCGGATGTGTTGCCCAAAAAGATAAGCAACCTGCCAACGCTAACCGAGAGTGTTGAGCAAGCCTACGCCAAACGTCAAGATCTAAAGGCTAAGCGCATGCTGCTTAAACAGCAGGATGAACAGTTGGGTTACAGTGAAAACCAGATGCTACCGCGCCTTGATCTGGTGGCCAGCTATGGACGTAGTGGTTTAGCCTACGATGGCTTGGATGCCTTTGAAGGGATGAAGGATTTAAGTCCAAGTTGGAGCCTAGGTGTGCAGGCTTCCGTGACGTTAAACGGCAATAAGCAGGCGAAGGCGGACGTACAGAGTGCGCGGGCCAAACGGGAAGAAGCCGCACTGGCCGTCAAATCATTAGAAGTGACCATCACGAATGATATTGATACCAGCCTGAACGCGTTAAAGAGTGCCTGCAAACGCTGGAAATATTGGGATAAGGTCGCCAACCGTGAAGAGCAACGGGTGGTCATGGAAAAAGATCGGGTCAAAGCGGGTCGCAGCGATGTACGCCAGCTCTTGCTCAGTGAAGAGCGGGCGATCGACGCCCGTCAGGTGCTCAAAGAGCAGCAGGTTGCCTTTGCGAAAGCACAAGCCTTATTAGCCACCGCGCAGGGGACCTTATTGGAGCAGTTTCATTGATGAAGGTAAAGGGGCGCATAAGCCGTTACTTGGTGGCGGCAGGCTGCTTTATGGCCAGCTTTGCACTGAGTGCGGCTTGGGCCGAGCCCATGGTTATGGGGATTACCGAGGCATTTCGTTCGGCCCAACTCAGCATGACCATGGGGGGGCGGGTGCAGGCGGTGCAGGTACGCGAGGGTTCGGTGTTGCAGAAGGGGGATCTGATTCTCTATCTGGATCGCGAGCAGGAGCGGCTAGAGGTTAAGCGGCAAGAGCTGCTGTTGCAGGACCGGGTTCGGTTGGATGCCCTGCGGGTACGCAAAAAAACTTTAGAAGCGCAGGTGGCACAGATAAGAGTGCTCTTAGCCTCGGGCGCGGTCTCTGCAAAACAGGTGGAGGATGAGGAACTGGCGTTGCAATCCACAGTGGCGGAGTACGAGGCGTTGCTGCTTTCTAAAAAACGGGAGCAAGTAGAGCTGGATCTGGCCCGTCACACCTATGAACGCCGCCATTTGCACGCTCCTTTTGCGGGGGTGGTGACCAAGGTGTTGGCCCACGTGGGGGAGAGCATCGCCCCCAATGAGGCCGCAGTGGTGTTGGTGGATGTGAGCCGGGTGCGTTTTGTGGGGACCTTTCCCGCCACGGCTGAGGGCACACTGTTACAGGTAGGGCAGCGGGTCACGCTCAATTTGGGGGCTGCGGGGGAGCAGGTGCAGCGGGTGGCCGAGGTGGTATTTGTGTCACCTGTAACCGACTCGGCCAGCGGATTGGTAGAGTTTGTGGCGGAGTTTGATAATCGGGATGGGGCGGTGCGTCCTGGTCTCTCTGGCCGTTTGGTGCCCTAGGCGGGGTCTATGGATGACACAGTGATGGGCCAAGTAAGCCTGCCAACCGGTGACGAAGAGCGCCCGTTGGAGCTAAGTGAACTGCACGCTTTTACGGGGCCGGCCGAGGCGTTTTGGCCCGTTTATCTGGATGCCGTGTGCCACGCCTTGATGGCTCATAAAGTGGTGTTATTGCTCAAAGGGGCTGAGCAACGCTGGCAGGGGGTGCTGTTTTCGCCTCGGCAGGCGGTGATTGACGGTGGCGAAGCGCCACAGCTATTGGCATTGGCCAATGCCAGCGATGAGCAAGCGGTGGTGCGGGGGCAACTGGAGAGTGGCACGGCGCTGTTGGCACTACGTTTACCGATCTCTCCTGATCCCACACGTCCGAAGGCGGTGTTGATTTTATGGATGATGCAGGCCGTTGAGCCCCTTTCAACCGAGGTGCAAAGCTTGGCCGCACTGGCGGCCCAGGTGCCTGTTCACTATCAGCATGGGCAAGAGCGGTTGCCGGTGGCGTTGCAACTCTCTGGTGCCCAGCGCATGCATGAGATTTTACAGCTCAGCATCCGCCTAAGTGGTGAGGGGCGGTTTATGCGCACCGCCTTTGATCTGTGCTGTGAATTGGCGGTACGGTTTGGCTGTGAACGGGTTTCGCTGGGTTGGGTAGAAGGGGCCTATGTGCGTCTGGTCGCCATGAGCCATATTGAAAAATTTGATCCAAAAACCAACCGCTCGCGGGAGATGGTCAACGCCATGGAAGAGGCGTTGGATCAAGGGTGTGTGGTGAGTTATCCGGCTCTGGCCGAGGCACGTCCGGTCAACCGGGTGCATGAAACCTATGTGCGGGAGTACGGTGAGGGTACCGCCATGTCGGTGCCGATCCACTGGGTGGGCGGCATCATCGGCATCCTCTTTGTTGAGCACCAAACGAGCCTGCCCACCGAGTTGCAGGTTTGGGAGCTGGAGCTTACCAGTCAAGCCTGTGCGCACCATCTGCGGGATGTCTATTTGCGGGATCGCTGGTTTGGGGCCCGTTTGTGGGATCGTTTTAAGCAACTCTTAAACGTGGTGTTTGGACCGGGCCACGCCCTGTTAAAGCTAAGCGGGGTGGTAACGGCGCTGGTGCTGTTGGCATTGATTCTGACGCCGTGGAACTATCGGGTCGAGGTAGGGGCCCAACTTCATAGCCAGGATTTGCTGTTTATGCCGGCGCCGTTTGATGGGTTTTTGCGCAGTGTGCACGTGGAGGTGGGGGATCGCGTGGCACAAGGGCAGGTGTTGGTTACTTTAGACACCCGCGATTTGGAGCAAGAAGCGGCCATGGCCGCCGCAGAAGTGACCCGCTTTGCCCGCGAGGCAGAAAAGGCCAATGCCACCCGTAAATTGGCTGAAATGCAGATTGCACTGGCCCATGGGCAGCAATCCGAGGCCCGCTTGGCGTTGGTGCGCTACAAGTTGCAACACGCCGAACTCACCGCGCCCTATGAGGGGATTGTGGTGGAGGGGGAGTTGAAAAAAAATCTCGGTGCGCCGGTACGCAAGGGGGATCTGTTGCTCAAACTGGCGCAGACGCAGCAGATCTATCTTGAGTTAGAGATTGCCCAGGTGGATGTGCATGAGGTGCAGTTGGGTCAAGTCGGTGAAGTGGCCTTGGTGGGGCGCCCGGAGCAGCGCTTTAAGATAGAGGTGGCGCGTATGGATCCCATCGCCACCCAGCGTGAGGGGCGCAGTGTCTTTTTGGGGCGAGCGCGGATTTTAAGCCCGGTTGAAAAATGGTGGCGGCCCGGTATGGGGGGTAGTGCCAAAATCGCGGTGGGTGAGCGGCGCTTAATCTGGGTATTAACCCATCGCACGGTACGTTTTTTACGGGAGTTGTTCTGGATTTGAGCACCTCAACGCAGCAGACCCGAGTTTTTAGCGATTCGTGGCACCGTATCTCGGGTGTGCGGGTCGCCCTGCTCAGCAGTGTGCGGGCGCACCGTCAGCAGTTTCAGGGCGAGATGTGGGTGGTGTTGCGAGATAGCCTAAGCAGTGACTGGTTTCGGGTTTCGACAGAGGCCTACCGGTTTCTCTGCCGTCTCTCCCTCCAAAAAACGGTGGAACAGGCGTGGCAGGAGAGCTTGCAAGCTGAGCAAGCGCATGCCCTTACCCAGGAAGAGGTGGTGCAGCTGCTGGGGCAGATTAACCTTTCCAACCTGTTGCAGTACGACCGTACCACCGCCGGGGCCAGTCTGTTTGAGCGCTATAATAAGCGCCGCAAGCAGGAGCGTAAGGCGTTATGGATGAGCTTTATGGCGGTCAAAATACCGCTGATTGATCCAGACAGTGCCTTGCAACGCGCCCGCAAGCTGATTAGCTGGCTGTTGGGGCCTTGGGGGGTGGGGTTTTATCTGCTGCTGCTTTTGGCGGCGCTGATTACGCTTTTCAACCAAGGGGACCGGCTGTTTGACCAAGGGGCGGGTATTTTAGCGCCGGATAACCTGCTGCTGCTGTATGGCGGCTTTATCGTCGCCAAGGTGGTACACGAGCTGGGTCATGCGGCGGTGTGTAAACACTTTGGCGGTGAGGTGCATACGGTCGGGGTGATGCTGTTGCTGTTTGCGCCGTTGCCCTATGTGGATGCCACGGCGAGCTGGGGGTTCCGCAGTCGTTGGCAGCGCATCTTGGTGGGGGTGGCCGGGGTAGCGTCGGAGCTAACCGTAGCGGCGGTGGCGGTGCTGGTGTGGGCCTATACCGCGCCGGGCACCCTTAATGCGCTGGCTTACAATGTGATCTTTGCCTCCAGTGTTTCAACGCTGCTGTTTAATATCAATCCGTTATTGCGGTTTGATGGCTACCATGTGTTGGTGGACCTGTTGGATGTGCCCAATCTGTTTCAGCGTTCGCGGGAGCAGCTAAAGTATTTGGCGCAGCGCTTTGTTTTGCGTCTGCCCCAGGCGCGGCCTGCGGCCCATAGCCGTCGTGAAGTGGTGTTATTGCCCCTGTATGGCGTGCTCAGCCTGGGCTATTGGGTGTTGCTAATGTGGTCCATTGTGTTTTTTGTGGCGCAGCAATACCTGGATTTTGGGACCGCATTGGCTTGGTTTTTGGGCTTTACCATTGTGGTGGTGCCGCTGTTTAAACTGTTGCGTTACCTGCTGACCAGCCCTCAGTTAGAGCGTCATCGGGGGCGTGCCTTAGGGGTGACGGCGGTGATCGTGCTGGTGGTGGGGACGGTGGTGGGGGGAATCCCCATGCCGGACCGGATGCGGGTCAGTGGGGTGGTGGAGGCAGAGCAGTTTCGCCAGTTACGCAGTGAGTCTGAAGGGGCGTTGCAGCAGTTATTGGTGCAGCCGGGTAGTACGGTACAGCAGGGGCAGACGCTCTTGGTGTTGAGCAATGCTCAGTTGGATCTTGAACTGGAGATGTTAAACGCCCAATTGGTGCAGTTGCACGCGCAGGAGTTGTTGGCGATTAGCCGTGCGGTGGCCGATTTAGCGCCGCTACAAGAGCAGCGGCAGGCGGTGGAAAGCCAGCTTGAGGAGGTCAAACGACTGCATGGAGCGTTGGTGGTGCGGGCCCCTTTGGCCGGGGTATGGAGCCTACCCCAAGAGCAGGCCGGTCAAGGGCGCTGGGTGGTGCGCGGTGGTGCCCTGGGGGTGATTGTGCAACCGGATCATTGGCGCTTTGTGGGGGTGTTGCCGCAGATTGGTACCCACCTGTTTGAAGATCAAATTCGTGTTGCTGAGGTACGGGTGCGGGGCGAGGAGGGGGTCAATGTGGTGGCCCAGCAGGCCCAGGTAGTCCCCCATGAAAATGGCGTGTTGCCCTCGGCGGCATTGGGCATGCCGGGGGGTGGTGAGATTGCGGTGGACCCCACCGATCCCCAGGGGTTGAGTGCCGCAGAGCCCTTTTTTAGGGTGCAGGCTCATCTACCCAGCGGTGCGGGTGCGCACTGGGTGCATGGCCGCTTGGGGGTGATGCGTTTAACCTTGAGTGATCGTCCCCTGATTGTGCAGTGGGAGCGGGCATTACGGCAGTTTTTGCAGCGGAGATTCCGGGTGTGAGTGGGGTTTCTGAGCTGCTGCTGCCCAGCCCGGTGCCCCAGGGTGTCGAGGGGGTGCTGCATGGGTTGCATGGGCGCTGGCGTGGCCGTGCCGCCCATCGGCGGCGGTTGATGCAGCTGGCCGAGCAGGCTGAGCGCCGCTGTATGGCCCTGCTGGGCTTGCCGGAAACCCAGCTGCAACAGCAGCTGCTGGAGATTCAATCACGGTTTCGGCGACGTCTGCTTACCGATGATGAAACCCTGTTGGCGGGGGTGGCTTTGGTGGGCGAATTGGCTTGGCGGGCGGTGCAAAAACGTCCCTATCGGGTGCAGTTTATGGGGGCGTTGGCCATGCATCGGGGCTGGTTGGCGGAGATGGCCACGGGTGAGGGTAAAACCCTTACGGTGGCGGTGGCGGCGGTGCTGGCGGGTTGGAGTGGGCGGGCCTGCCATGTGATTAGCGCCAACGATTATCTAACCGAGCGGGACGCGCAACAGATGACCCCCCTGTATGAGGCGTGTGGGGTGACGGTCGCCAGCGGTGGCGGGGCATTGAGCCCCGAGGAACGGCAGCTCTGTTACAAGGCCGATGTGGTCTATGTGACGGCCAAAACCTTGTTGGCGGACTATCTGCGGGACCAGTTGGCAACGCGGCAAGGGGCGGGGCGGGCGCAACAAGGCTTTGCTCAGTGGCTCACGGGGGGGGCGCAGCAGCCCAGCGCGATGATGCTTGGGCGCGGCTTACACACGGTGATTATTGACGAAGCCGACAGTGTGTTGATTGATGAGGCGGTGACGCCGTTGATTTTGGCGGCGCCACAGAAAATACCGGGCATGCATGGGGCGGTGATGTGGGCGGCTGAGGTGGCGGAACGCCTGCACGAGGAAGAGGACTACACCGCAGACCGACGCACCCGGCAGATTCAACTGCTGGAGGGGGCCAATCAGTTGATGGCCGCCATGGCGTGGCGGTTGGATGCGGTGTGGCGCAGTGAGGTGCGGCGGCAGGAGCTGGTTCGCCATGCCTTGAGCGTGCGTCACTTTATCCGGGTGGGGCAGCACTATCTGGTGCAGGAAGATAAGGTGGTATTGCTGGATGATGCCACCGGACGCATGACCCCAGAGCGCAGTCTGACGGCGGGTTTGCATCAAGCCATTGAGGCTTATGAAGGGGTGCCCTTGACCGATCCCAATGCGTCCATGGGGCAGATGAGTTTTCAAACCTTTTTTCGGCGTTTTCATCGGTTTTGTGGCACCACCGGCACCGCGCGGGAGTCCACCCGCGAGTTGTGGCGCATCTATCGGCTGGCAGTTTTGCCAATCCCCACCCACCGGCCCCGGCAGACGGTGGTGCATCCTACCCGCGTTTACGCCACGTTGGAGGATAAGTGGCAGGCGGTGGCCGCCGAGGTTGCCCAGGTGCACGCCAGTGGACGGCCCGTTTTGGTGGGGGTGCGCTCGGTTTCGTCCAGTGAGCAGTTGGCGGCGGTGCTGGTGGAAAAGGGGCTGTCGGCCCAGGTGTTAAATGCCCGTAATCATGCCGAAGAGGCTGCAATTGTCAGCCGCGCGGGGCAGTCGGGGCATGTGACCATCGCCACCAACATGGCGGGTCGGGGCACCGATATTGGGTTGGAGGAGCAGACCCGTAGCTTGGGGGGGTTGCATGTGATTATTGCCGAGTGCAACAGCTCGGCGCGCATTGATCGCCAGTTGGCGGGCCGCTGCGGGCGACAGGGTGACCCGGGCAGTGTGGTCACTTTGCTCTGTTTGGAAGAAGATGTGTTGCGGCAGCAGCTCTCCCCTGCGCTGTTGGGGATTGCTCGCAGCTTGCCACGTTGGGGGTGGGCCGCAGGGGTGTTGGCTGGCTTGGTACACTATGCCCAGCGCCGTTCAGAAGCTCAAGCCTATGGGCAACGGCGGGCGGTGATGCAAGGGGATGAGTGGCTCAATAATGCGCTCCCTTTTTAATCCTTTTGGGGGATACTTGAAGGGGCAAAAATGGTAGCATATAGGATGGTTTTGATGGATTGGTTGAGTCCGGTTGGCAGATCGGCGTGGGTGGGGTAGAAAAAACGGTTAGACGCTCAATGTGCAAGGCAGGTCGTGGTGCGTTTGATTGGTTTTTATCGTTATGTAAAAACTGTGAATTATTTTGTTTGCAGTAAATGTTGGTTAATGGGTTGGGAGTTGGGCCATGAAGAAGAAGCGTTTATTTCGTGGTGGTCAAGCGGGTACGCGAAAAGCCTTTTTCAACCGCAACCGCGCGGCGGTGGAAAAATTGGAGGATCGTATTCTCCTCTCCGCTGAGTCGATGGTCCAACAAAAACCCATTGAGGATGGGCTTACCCTGAGTGCCCAGACGTTGCAACTGGAGGTGGTGCAAGTCCAGAGCAGCTTTAGCAATCTAAGCGAGATTGCGGCGCAATCCACGGTCATTGACCTGAGCCTGAATGGGCTGGGGGCAGACCAGTTGGAGGGGTTGAGCTGGATGGATGGCAACACCCTGCTTAGCCTCAATGAGAGCCTGACCAATCTGATTTTGGATCTGGGCGATGGGGATGATGTGGTCACCCTGCGGCAGCAAGAAGATGGTCTGCTGCGGTTAGAAGGGGAGAGCATCTACGATATCGTGTTTGCCGCGCCCACGGCCACGTTTGGCCTATCTGGTGGGTTAGGGGTTGATCGGCTTTTGCTTGAGTCGGTGGATCTGGGGCAAGCCTCGCTGATTGCCGAAGCCGAACAGATTGTTGTTCCCCTCGATGCCACCTTACAAACCGGTGCCAGCCTGGTGTTGCGGGCGCAATCCGCCTTTGTCGAAAGCCGTACACCGGGCAATGCCATCGCTTCGGTTATGGATCTGTTTGATACCATTGATCATGGGGCCCTGTTGCAGATTGAGGGGGCGCTGCACGCCGCCGAGGCGGTGGTGTTAGAAGCGTTGGTGAGCACCGATGTTTCCGTTACAGCGGATGCGCCGTTGGATGTAGCGGTGCTGTTTGCCGAGGTGGAGGCCAGCGCCTTGGTAGGCAGTTCGGCAGAGATTGAGGCGCAGAGTGTGATCCTGCGGGCGATCAATGAGACCCGCCTGATTGTGAACTCCAGCGCATCCCTTGGGGTGGTTGGGGTGGACCTGTCGCAACACACGGTGGCGGGTATTGCGGGTGGGGCGGTGTTGGTGATCAGCCCAGAGAGTGAAGAGAGCCAGAGTGTCGTTATCGAAGCGGTTGACCGCACCCAGGTAAGCACCACCTTGAGCCCCAGCGATGAAGAGGTCACTGCGCTTGCGGAAGGGTTGGAGATCGGCGCCAGCCAGATTACCCTCGACCGGCAGACCGAAGCCTATTTGGGTGATGGTGGGGCGATGGTGGTTTTGCAGGGGGTGAACAGCCAATCTGCGGGTGGCGTGCGGGTGAGCGCGGCCTCGCTGGATGGGGAAGCGGGGGGCATCTATGGTGAGGTGTTGTCGGATTTCCTGGGGCTGCAAAATACCAGCGTGACAGAAGCGGTGGAGGCCCGCGTGCAGGGGGCTGAGCTTAATGTTGGGGCGTTGCAGGTGTATGCCTTGAGCGGCAGCAGCTACGATGCGCGGGGTAAGATTGCCCGTACCCATAGCAGTGGTTCGACCATGGCGTTGTTGGATGGGGTAACTCTGAACAGTGCCGGGGATCTCTCTGTTTTGGCACAGGATATGAGCCGCTACAGTGCCACCAGTGCCGGTTTTGCGGCGGATGTACCGATGTTGGACGGGGTGCAGTTGGGTATTGCCGCAGCCAGCAATACGCTGGCTCGCAACACCTCGGCCAGCGTGATCAGCAGCACGATTGAGAGTGGGTCGCTGAACCTATTGGCGGCTTCCAGCATGAGCCTGAGTGCCACCACCGAGTCCATGGCCATCACTGGAGGGGAGGAGGCCAGTGCGGCGGGTGCTCAGTTGGCGCTGGGGGGGACCTTTGCCTGGAACCAGCTTACCGGTGGGGTGACGGCCACCCTTATCCAGAGTGACGTTGTCACCGCCGAGGGGGGGGATCTGCGGGTGCAAGCGGATCAACTCGCGTCGGTCAGTGCCAACAGTGTGGCGGGTACCGGGGTGAGTGGTGGGGCTGGTTCGGCGGGCGGGGCGTCGCTGGCCTTTAATGCTGTGGGTTGGGATATGGGCAATATAGCCGCTGCGGCCCTGAGCAGTTTGATTGGCAGTGATGTGGGGGCAACCGCGATGCCCCTGGAGACCCTTGCTTATATCCAAGCCAGCAATGTCAATGCGGGTGGTGATGTCGCCATTAGCGCGGTGGATGCCATTGCTCTGAATGCCGCCATCAGCAACGCTTCGGAAGTTTCCTCCGGCGATGCCAGCAGCAACCTGAGCATGGGTGCGGCGGCGGTGTTGGCCAGCAACCGGGTACGCAGCAATACCCGCGCTTTTGTGGATGGCAAGGATGAAGCCACCGGTTTTCCCCTCTACAATATGCGTTCGGTAGGTTCGGTTTCGGTGCTGGGGCAGGATGATGCCCTCATTAGTGCTGAGGTTGCCATGTCCTCGGTTGCTGCCAGCAATGGTGGCAGCAGTGTGTCGGTGGGTGCGGTGGTGGTGCGCAACGACGTGCGTAATGAGGTGTTGGGCCTGCTGGATACGGTCATGTTGACGGTGGGGGGCGATCTGTCGGTGCAATCCCTCTCCAACGCAGGGATCACCGCCACCCTAAGTGGCGAAGTGCGGGCCAGCAGTGAAGCGGCTCTGGATGAAGCCGCGCCTGAGGCGACCGATGAATCCCAGGCTGGGGCAGAGGATGCCCCTGGGGTTGAAGCGGAGGTGGTGGAGGCAGCGGCCCAGGCCGATGGTGTGGACGAGCTGCCTGCGGAGGATGCCCCGGTGGCAGAGCCCCCGGCGGAAGAGTCGCCTGCGGTGGATGCTGGGGCGGGGGGGAGCAATCCGGTGGCGGCCAATGGGCTGATTGCCACCAACATGATCCTTAGTCAGGTCGAGGCGTTGGTGATTGATGGCATTATCTCGACGGATGGCAGCATGCAGGTGGAGGCCGATAATGCGGTCTCCATTGATGCGGTAAACAGCGCTGTAACCGAGAGTTCGGGCACCGCTGTGGGGGCGACCTTAGCCTTTAATACCATCGGCTGGCAGGCGCAAAATGTGTTGTATGCCGCGCTGGATGCCCTGATTGGCAGCGAAATAGGCGAAGAGCGTCCTGCTTCGGTGCGGGCGCAGGTGCGGGATAGCCGTCTGCTCATTGGTGGGGATGTGGCGGTTACGGCGGTGCAGGTGCCGCAAATTAATGCTTCGGTCATCAATAGCGTCGCCTCCCAAGGGGAGAGCGCAGCGGTGAGCTTTGTGTTGGCCAGCAACATGGTGAGCTCCCGCGCCGATGCCCTGTTTAACCCCTATGCCACGCCCGATGAAGATGTGCCCAGCGTGGGGGAGACTATCCATAACATCGGGGGCCATTTTACCCTTAAAGCCAGTGACACCGCCGGGGTGTTGGCTGAGGTGACCATGGGTTCCAGCAGCGCGGGTGGTACCTCGGTGGGGGGGTTGGTGGTGCGCAACGATGTGCGCAATGCGGTTGCTACCCTGCTGGATGAGGCTCACCTAGAGATTGGTGGGGATGTGGAGATCCTGGCCCGGGGTTCGGCCACCATCACCGCCCGGCTGAATGGCGAGGTGCAGACCCTGTCGGAGGATGAAGCCGCCGAGCAAGAGCAGGCGGGCGGTTTGGCGGTCAATGCCTTGATTGCCACCAATAGCGTGCTTAGCGATGTGCGGGCCACCGTCATCAATAGCGCTATTGTCAGCGCTGGTTCGGTGCAAATAGATGCCCGCAATGGTTCGCTGATTGATGCTGAAAACCGTGCGCTTATCTCATCCGGTGGTACGGCGGTGGGGGTCACGCTGGCCTTTAATACCATCGGCTGGCAGCCACAAAATATTCTTTTTAACAGTTTGGATGCCCTGTTGGGGACCTCTTTAGGGGATGCCCAGCCCGCCGCCGTGCAGGCGGTGATCTACAACAGCGCCATTGAAGCGGGGAGCAATCTGCATGTCGCGGCGGAAGGCGACGCCCAGATTATGGCCAATATTCTTAATGAAGCCTCCTCCAGTGGGGCCAGCGCGGCGGCCAGCTTTATTTTGGCCAGTAATATGGTGGCTTCACGGGTGCGGGCCTTTGTGCGTAAGGGCGAAGATGAGCTGGGGGATATGGTGCTCAGCGCCGGGGGCGATATGAGCCTGCTGGGCAGCGATCGCGCGGCCATCGAAGCCAATGTCAGCCTGAGTGCCAGCAGTGGTGGTGGTACTGCATTGGGCGGTTTGGTGGTGCGTAATGATGTACGCGGGGATGTGTTGGCCGAGGTATATGATGCGGTGATGGCTGGGGGGGGCGATTTTACCCTGAGCGCCTTGGAGTCTGCCACCATTGCCGCGACCGCAGCGGGCCAAACCCTTACCCTGAGTGGGGAAGAGGAGGCGGCCCCTGGGGCGGATGCAGTGGGGGCTCCCCAAAGTTCTCCCTTGGCGGTGAATGCCTTGATCGCCACCAACTTGGTGCTTAGCCGTGCCGATGCCCATGTGCTGCGCAGTGCCATTGATGTGGATGGCGCTTTAACAGTGGCGGCGGATAATGTCTCTTCCATTGTGGCCGATAATAGCGCGGTGATCGAGTCGGACGGCACCGCCGTTGGGGTGACATTGGCCTTTAATAGCATTGGTTGGGCCCCTCAAAATCTGTTTGCAAATGCCATTGATGCCCTGTTGGGTACCTCCATTGGTGATGAGCAGCCGGCGGAGACCACCGCCTACATGGTCTCCACCAGCTTTCGTGCGGGGGGGGATGTTACGGTAAGCGCGGGGGCCTTTGATGCGGTGGAGGATGCACCCATCGGGGCGGGGATTTATGCGACCTTAAATAATGCGGCGGCGGCCAATGCTGACCATGCAGCGGCCAGTTTTGTGCTGGCCAGCAACTTGGTAAGCAGCCGTGTTCATGCCTGGATTAGCCCCTATGCCAGTGAGGCGACCGCTGGGGATGATCGCTTGAGCCTAAGTGCCGGTGGCGGTTTGACGGTGGCGGCCTTGGATGCTGCGGTGGTGGAGTCGGCGATTGCCCTGAGCAGCACCAGTGCCGGTGGTGCCGCCGTGGGTGGGGTGGTGGTACGCAATGATGTGCGCGGTGCCGTGACAGCGGGATTGGACCGGGTGGATGTGACGGTGGGGGGGGATCTGTCGGTGCTGGCGCTGGAGTCCGCCGCGATTTCGGCCACCCTGACGGGCAGCAGCACCACCAGTGCCGAAGGGGATGCCAGCTCCGGTTTGGCCCTGAATGGTTTGATTGCCACCAATACCCTGTTGAGCAGTGCCCAGGCTACCATTACCCGTAGCAACCTGCTGGCGGGTGGGGATATGCAGGTTTATGGGGAGAACCGCGCCGATTTAATGGCGGAAAATAGCGCCATTATGAGCTCTTCCAACGGTACCGCCGTGGGGGTCACACTGGCCTTTAATACGGTGGGTTGGCAGCCGCAAAATCTGTTTGCGTTGGCGGTGGATGCCCTGTTGGGCACCGCCATTGGGGATGAACAGCCCGCTGCCGTGTTGGCGAAGGTGGATGACGCCACCCTGCAAGTGGGGGGGGATTTGTTGGTCAATGCGCTGGTGTCGGGCAACATTGAGGCCAGCACCAGCAATGAAGCCAGCGCCGGGGGTAGCTCCGCAGCGGCGGCCATCGTGCTGGGCTCCAATATGGTGAGCACCCGGGCCGATGCCTATATTGTCGAACCTGCCGATAGCGAGCAGAGCATTGTGGTGGGTGGTACCTTGACCCTCCACGCCGATGATGCCCCCAGTGTACTGGCGACCACATTGCTGGTTGCCACGGCAGCGGGGGAGGCGGCCGCCGCTGAGGATGAGGCTTATGCACGGGTGGATTTTAACAGCGGCGATGGTGAGCAAGAGATCGCCTTTGGCCAACAGGTTATGGTGGCGGTGGACCATGAGGGGGGCGGCAAAAGCGGTAAGATCTATCGCTATATGGGAGGGGATAGTCTGACCCTGGATCTGAGCGGTGTGGACTACAGTGATAGCGGCTATTGGTATGAACTGGTACCGCCCAAGGGTAAAGCGGCGGAGTTAATTGCCCTGCTGGAAGGGGCGCAAATGCCCTATTTTGAGCGGGCTGTAAACTTTGGCAACATCACCCTGGGTGGGGAGTCCTTTGACCTGGGTTTTAGTGCTGGAGTGGGTTGGCGCAACCTTTCGTTTCTGGAGTTTATTGCGGGCAGCGGGGGCGCCGTTGCGGGTGGCGTGGAGCAGACCGAGGATGGCCTGAAATTTACGGTGCCTTCGCTGGATCTGGGGGGGCGTAATTTTGCGGGCCCCGAGTTTAATCTCGCCTTGGATTTTCCCAACCCTGTTTTACCCTATTTCTCGGTCGAGGAGGTGTTGGGCAGCATTGAGCATGGTGGGCAGAACTTTGAATGGGGGGTGCGTGCCGCCGTGGGTTGGCAGGATATGCGCCTGCTGGATATGGTTAATTTGGAGGCGCTGCTACAAGGTGAGTTTGCCCCCATCATGCCCAGCTTTGAGGCATCGCTCTTTTTTGGCGATATGGAGATTGACTCCCTCAAGTTTTTGCCTGCCGAGCTACGGCTTCAGCCACCAGATGTCCTGGTGACGCTGTTTGGCAAGCCGGTCCGTTTGACCTTTGGCGCGGAGATTGTCATTAAAACCCCGGACGCCATGGCCGATTATATTGATCCTGAGCTGGCACCGCTGGAGGTTTCGCTGGGTGAGATTGATCTGGATGCGCTGTTTAAGCAGGTGGGCAGCGAGCCCCGCGCAGAGGGGTATTGGGATGACGCCCTGACCATTGATGTGAGCAATCCTGAGCTACCCTATTTTGAAAAAGAGCTCATTTTTACCACGGTCAATATTGGGGATACCGATTGGGAAGTGGGTCTGAAAGCCGGTTTTGGTTGGCAGAATATGACCCTGCTGGAGATGCTGTTGGGGGATGCCCCGGCGGCCTCTATGAGCGGCTTGGATACGGGCATCCACCTGCAAGCCCCCAGCTATGATATTGCCGGGGTCACGTTGCAGGGTCCGGAGCTTAATCTGGAGCTGATTCTGCCTGATCCCGAACTGCCCTATCTGACCTACAGCCAAGCCCTTGGTACGGTTGAGATCAATGGTGAGAGCATTGAGTGGGGCGCTAACGTCGCCCTGGGTTGGGAAGATGCGACGCTGTTGGATTTGGTGGATGTTCAGGCGTGGCTGGATGGCCGTTTTGAGCCCAACCTGCCAAGCCTGGATCTCTCCCTCTATCTCAATCTGCCCGAGGGCTTTGAAGGTCAGCTGCTCCCTGCTGAGGTAGAGATTGCGCTACCCTCCATGAAGCTCTCGCTGTTGGGTGAAACGGTGTTGCTGGGTTTTGGAGAATCCATCACAGTCGCCATGCCCGACGCCTATGCTGCGTTTGTGGATAGCAGCCTGCCGCCGCTTCAGGCTGCTTTGCCCGGCTTGGATATGGATGCGTTTATTCTTAGTGAAGAGTTAGCGGTTTATCAACCCGATGGTAGCGAAGTGGTGGTGGACATCACCGATCCAGAGTCGATGAAAACCGCACTGTTGGGCTTGATTCAGATTTTACCCTCGCACTACATGATCACCGGCTCGCCTTTGTTGGAGACGGTGGATGTGCTGGCGTCGCAGATCCTGCCGTTCTCCCTGAACGATTTTACCCTTGAAGAGCTGTTGCCCGAGTCGGTCTACACGTTGGTAGAGCTGTTTATTGATCCCGATGCCGATGTGGTGGAGCTGGCGCTGGATGATTTGGCCTTGGACTACAGCATTCCGGGTATTGATCTACTGATTAACAATCCCGAGCTGCCTTACTACGAAGAAGCGCTGGTGGCCAGCAGCGTGACGGTTGCGGGCGAGGCCTATGATGTGGGGCTTAAGGCGGGCCTGGGTTGGCAAGATCTGCGCCTGTTTGACATGCTGCTGGGTGAGTCGGTGGAGGCGGGCTTTAGCGCGTCCAATACCGGTATCAGCCTGCAAGCCCCTGGTTTTGACCTGGCGGGTATTAATTTTCAAGGGCCTACCTTAAATCTGGATCTCCTGCTACCCGATCCTCAGCTGCCCTATTATGCCTACCGGCAGGCGTTGGGTGAGCTGGAGATCAATGGGCAAATGGTCACCTGGGGGGCCGACGTCGGCGTGGGTTGGCAGGATACCTCGCTGCTGGATATGGTGGATATTGACGCTTGGCTGGATGGCCGTTTTGAGCCAGAGATGCCTACCTTGGATGTGGCGCTCTATCTGGATCTACCCGAAGGGTTTGAAGGTCAGCTGTTACCCAGTCAGTTTGAGGTAACGTTGCCGCAGATGAAGGTAACGTTGTTGGGTAGAACCCTGCTACTGGGTTTTGCACCCACCCTGTTGGTGGATACTCCTGCGGCCTATAGCGCCTATATTGACAGCGCTTTGGATCCCGTTGTCGCAGCGCTGCCGGTGCTGGATCTGGATCGGGCGCTATTGGATGACGAATTGGTGGGTTATACCCCGGTGGGGGGTGAGTTGCTGGTGGATGTGTTGGACCCCAACTCGTGGAAAGATGCCTTTTTAGACCTGATTAAGATCATCCCGGGCAACTACAGTCTCGCGGATTTCAATATAACCGGTACGCTGTTGGGCTTTGATATAGATATGGATCTGCCGGTGGCCGAATTGGCCAGTCAGGCGGGGCTTGGTTTTGATCTGGCCAACTTTACCCTCCAGGATGTGCTGCCAGAGGCCGCCTATAACCTGATTGATATTTTTGTCGATGGGGATGCCGAGACGGTGGATTTGGTGGTGCCAACGCTGGATTTGGGCACCATTGGTGAGGCGATCCCGGGTGTGGATCAATTGATGGATCTGCTCAAGACCCTGCCCACCGAGGTACGTCTCTACGATCCTGCCCTGAAGGGGGATATTCAGGTCAGTCTGGCCGATTTCTCCAGTTACGCCTCCATTTTGGATCTGTTGGGTATTGAGAGCAGTTATAGCGAGCAGTTTGATACCACCCTGCCGCTGTCCGAGCTGATTAATGGGCTGGATATTCCCTATCTAAATTTGGGGGTGGATGAGCTGGGTGACAGCTATATTGGTTTTAATCTGCTGGATGTGCTGCCCCAAACCGCGTTGGATGTGCTGAGCTATTTTATTGATACCGAAGCGACCCAAGTGCTGGATCTGCGCATTCCCGACTTGGATTTTGGCACCATCGACAAAGATACCCTGATTAACGGCTTTAACACCTTACTGGGCAGCAACGCCACCGCAACCGGCGGCGACACCACCGGCACCACCGGCACCACCGGCGACACCACCGGCGACACCACCGGCACCACCGGCGGCACCACCAGCGACACCACCGGCACCACCGGCGACACCACCGGCGACACCACCGGCGACACCACCGGCGGGGATAACTGGTCGGCGCTGCTCCAGGTGAGCGATGGGGCAAGTGGTCAGGCGGAGATGCAACACCTTACCCTCACATTAGCCGAGGGTTTTGTGCCAGATGTGGAGGATCGGCCAACGGTACGGTTGGCGCTGGGTGACGAAGTTACCGCACCGGTAGAGGTGCTCACGCTGGGGCAGCATGCGGATGAGGTCCAGCGACTGACCATCATGTCCACCACCTCTTTGGTGCCGACTGTGGTTGAGGGTGTCACCACCCGCTATGATCTCCAGATTAGCTACCCCAATGGGCAGACCCCTGGGGCGTCAGACTACTTTAAGTTTTACTTTGATGGGGATGACACCACCCTGTCGAAAAAGACCGCTTACAACGGCATGCCCTTTAGTCAAGGGCGACATATTGCCGAGTCGTTGGCCTCCTTGTTGGGTATAAGCGGACGTGCCACCCGGTTGGGTTCTACCGATAACTACCGACTGGGGGGCATTACCGTTGAGGGTTTGCAATCGCCCCTGAACAATCAACACTACACCATCCATTTTGACGCCGAACTGGCCCAGCAGTTAGAGGGCTTAGGCGCTTTGCAGGTGGTGGGTAAAGAGGGTAGCCCGCTACGGTTTAACCTAACGGCGGAAGCCGCCACCCAAAGCCAGCAGAGCGAAGCCTTGCAGCTCAACTATCTGGTGAGCCTAGGTGGTTTGCAGAGCATGGTGGCCTTTAATGGCCCGGCCAGCGACTCTGCCGAAGATCTGTTGGCGGCGATGCAGGATAATGCCGCCTCGCTCCAATCGGCCCTGTCGCAATGGGTGGGCGCGGGCAATGTGGCGGTGAGTTACCAAGAAAATTCGCTGGTGGGTTGGTCGTTTGAAATTCGCTTTGCGGGCGAGCAGGCGGCAACCGATCTGGCATTGCTGCAAGCCAGCAGCAGTACCAGTTCTGATGGGGTGTTGCTGTTTAGCAGCACAACGCTGAGCGATGGCAGTGTCGGGTTTACTGCCGACGACCAAGCACAACGCATTGAAACGGCGCTCAATGAGACCCTGGGCGAGGGTGCAACGGCAGTGGTGGCCGATGCAGAAGGGGGCTACCAAGTTCTCTTTGGTGGTGCCTGGGCCGACCAAAATGTGCCTAACCTGCGGGTGGTTGAAGCCAGCCAAGGGGTGGCAAGCCGCACCGCGACTTTGATCGAAGGCCGCGCCAGTACCGCCCCCGAGTTCCTGCTTAATCCCGCCATGCTGGGCGAAGCGGCATCATTTGACCTGCGGGTTGCCATCGACGGTGTGCTCTATGAGGCCACCGCTTTGGCGTTGGATGCCAATGCCACCACCATAGAGTTGGCCATTGCCGGTGCCCGCAGTGGGGCGCTGGAGGGTGAAACCACCACGCAGCGGTTGGATGAGCACGGCTTGCAGGTGGTGGTGCGTGCCGCCACCGGAGCCGAAGGGGGCCAAGGCTGGGTGGTTGGTTTTGCCGGTGAGGTTGACGGGGTGCGCATTCAGAGCATGGAGGTGCTGGCCAGTGAGGCCGCGCCCAATGATACGGCACTGAATGCCCTGGAAGAGGGCAGCTCATCCAAAGCGGTTGCGGTGGGTGGCGTGGTGGTACGCAATGATGTGCGCGGGCAGGCCAATGCCTATATCCTGCGGGCCACGGTGGAGGCGGGCGCGGTAACGGTGAGCGCCACCGATAATGCCATTATCAAAGCGATGTTGGATGCCACCGCCACGGCGGTCACGGATAAGAGCGGTCAGTTAGGGGGCGGCTCGTCGTCGGGTGGTTTGGCGGTGGGTGGTGTGATTGCCACCAATCTGGTGCTCAGCGGGGCCGATGCCCACATTGTGGACGCTTCGGTGTTAACCCTGCTGGGGGATGTAAAGGTCGAGGCGCTGGAGTCGGCCCATATTGTCGCCAATAACCGCAGTGCCATGACCTCCGACGGTACCGCCGTTGGGGTGACGTTGGCCTTTAATACGGTGGGGTGGAAAGCGCAAAATGTGCTGTTTGCCGCCGTGGATGCCCTGGTGGGTAGCTCTATTGGGGATGAAGATCCCGTCGCAACCCGTTCCTATATTGAAAATTCTGACATCCATGCGGCGGGCAATGTGGCCGTGCATGCGGATTCCGAAGCCTATATCCACAGCGCCATCAGCAATGAAACCACTTCGGATCTGGCGGCGGCTTCCTCCAATAGCGAGGGGGTTAGCGGTGCGGCCTCCAGCGTGGCGGGCAGTGCCAGTAAAGCGTCGGGTACCAGTGTGGGCTTTGTACTGGCCAGTAACATGGTCAGCGCCTCGGTGGTGGCCACCATCCAGGGTGCGGGACGCTCCGTGACAACCGACGCGGGCAACCTGTCGGTGGAGGCCAAAGATGATGCTCGGGTGACGTCGGATGTGGATCTGGCCGCTGTAACCTCGGCCAATGAGAGTGAGTTGACCCTGGCGGCCAAGGCGCTCATCAACTATGTGGGGCTTAGTTACACCGACCGTTCTGGGGTGCAGGATCTTAAAATTGGCGACCGGGTACGGGTCGCCCAGGCCGATTATGATGAGTTTGACCGTCCCGCCACCCTAACGGCGGGGCAACGGGTAGGACTGACCAGCAGCATCGGTGGCGGTACGGCGGGGGCAACCTATGAATATATCGGGGCCGATGCGCTAGAAGATGTGGCGCTGGATCAGCAGGACTACAGCGATACCACCTCGTGGCGGCGGGTGCGCGGTGATGCCGGGGTAACCTATATCTATATGGGTTCTGGCGGCGAGAGCAATCTGGCCTTTGAAAATTATCAGGATGGCAACCGCTGGTTAAAACTGGATCTGGGTGAGTTGGCCGATGTTGGCATGGCGGTGTTGGACTCCCTGGGACAGTCTGACGATAGCGCCTCGGCCTTTGGTGGGCTGGTGGTGCGCAACGATGTCCGCAGCGATGTCAAGAGCAGCATCACCCAACAGATGTTAAATGTGGGGGGCGATATTAAGCTGGTGGCGCTGGAGCGTGCCGCCGTCATCGCCCAGGATAAGAGCACCGTCAGTGCCCAGGATGTCGGCGTTAATGTCATGATCGTCACCAACACGGTGTTGGGCGATGCCCAAGCCTGGATGGCCGATAATACAGTGACGACCCTGGCCAGTGAGGCGGGGGATGGCGACCTAAGTGTGTTGGCGGATAACCAGTCGCGTATCTCTGCCACGGTTTCCAGTAAAATTTTGGCCAGCACCTCGGTGGGGGTCACGTTGGCCTTTAACACCATCGGCTACGCCCCGCAAAACCTGCTTTATGACATTGCCGACTCTGTGTTGGGCTTGGGGTTGAACGACCCAGCCGGTATCCAAACCCATGCCTGGATTGATAACAGTGCGCTCAACCTGGATGGCGGTTTGTCGGTTGAAGCCTTCTGGCGTGGCAGCCTGTCTGCGGTGGTGAAAAACGCGGCGCTGGCGGTGGATGCCAGCATCAAGCCCGCCAGCAAAGATAAATCAGCCATCACCGTGGCACCGGTGGTGGCGATGAACAAGGTTGCGGCAGATGTCTCTGCCTACATTGGTCAAGCCAAACCGGTGCAGGCCACCGGGGATATTCGTGTACAGGCCAGTTCCACGGCGCAAATTCAGGCCGAAGTAACCGCCAGTGCCATTGGCATTGCGGCGGGCACCACCGGTTCTAGGGCCATTTCGGTGGGGCTTAGTCTGTCACGCAACGACATTAAAAACAGCCTGGGTGCCTTTATTCAAGGCGCCGCAGGCGCACGCCCAGAACTTACCAGCAGCGGCGGGCAGATTGTGGTGCAGGGCGTTCGTGGCTCTAGCATTATCGCCAATGGTACGGCCACCGCCGTAGCGGTTTCGGCCAGCGCCAAGGGTGGCCCGGCGGTCTCTGGTGCCGGTACCTTTGCCTTTAACCGCATCAGCGGTGATACCGATGTGTTTGCCGAGCGGGTGGTGCTGACGACCCTGGATCAAAACAACGGAAACCTAACCGTTAAAGCATCGGATGCTTCGCATATTGAAGCCTATCTGCGCTCGGTGGCCGCCTCGGTCTCGGTGGGTTCCAACAGCGCCAAAGCCTTCTCCCTGGGCTTTGCTCTGGCGCGTAACATGATCGGTGCCGAAGCCACCACGGTGGCGTACGATGTTAAAGCCAGCGACTACAACGCAGACCATTTGCTGACCACCCTAACCACCGGTACCCGTGTGCTTAACGATACCGGCTTTATGGGGAATGAGGTCTACGAATATGTGGGCGATACGGTGGTCAATACGGAAGATGGTATTGAGCTGCGCACCCGTAACTACTCCGATGAAAATAATTGGAAACTGCTCAGTTTCACCCCCACCACCGCAGCCACCCAGGCCCATCTGAGCTTGGTGGAGGCCGATATTGCCGGTGGGCTCTATCTGGAAGCAGAATCCACCGCTGGGATTGAAGCGGTGGTGCTGGCCGGTTCTGCCGCTGTTGGTGCTTCGGGCAGTGGGGCCACCAGTGTGAGTGCCGCCGGGGTCTTTGCAGAAAACCGTATTCATAGCAGTGTGGATGCCCGCATGGATGGGGATGCCGCGCTCACCGGTGATCAACGTTTGCAGATTGCCGCCGAGAGCATCACCCTGCGTTCCGAGGGACGCGCCTCCATTAAATCGGTGGCGGGGGCGGCCTCGATTGGGGCTGCGCTCACCGGTGGCGGCAGTGGCGTTGCGGTCTCTATTGGTCTGTCGTTGGCCTTTAATAGCATCGACAACGATGTGTTGGCCCAGGTGAACCATATGCAGTTGCTCTCCCGCAGCGGAGAGATCCAGCTAAGCGCCCACAGCGGTGGTGAAACGGTGGTCCCGCAGATTCAGTGGTCCGACCTGCTGCTACGGGGCATCACCGCCGAGGGGCTGGATGCCCTGGGTAATGCTGGGGCCAAAACCAGCTATGTGAGCAGTGCCGATCAAACATGGCTCTATCTACAGAGCGATGGTTTGACCGTGCTGCAAAATGGGGATCAAGTGCGGGCCGATGATGGCCGCATCTACACCTGGGAGGGGGATGACGATGCCCAAGTTGATCTGGGCAGTGTCACTTATGCTGAGGATAACGATTGGTCAGAGGATGAGACCGATGCCCAGAGTGTGCGGGCCGGTTACACCGTGTTGGTGGATCCCCTGCACAGTTATGGCGGTTTGGTGGGACGGGTCTACCGCTTTGTGGGCGTGCCGGTAGACTATACCACCGAAGAGGGCAGCTATGCGGTGCAGCGCGGCGATGTGGTGCGGGTGGGCAGCAACCATGAAGATCAAGACCTGTTGGGCAACGTCTATATCTACAAGGGGGGTAATGCCACCCTGGATCTGGCCAGTGTCGATTTTACCAGCAGCGATTGGGAAGCGTCGGAGGTGGAAGAGGAGATCGACCTGTGGCGGGAAAACTATGCCGATACCAGCCGTTGGGAGTTGGCTACGGAGTTTGCCGACAGTGCCGTGGCCGACGCCCTTGAGCAGGCCTTGCGGGATGCCGGTATCGCCCTGCCCACCGCCGAGAAGGTCCGTCCTGCGGCCACCTACAGCAGTGTGGATGAACGCTACTGGGATATGAGCACCGACGATGGGGAGCAAGAACTCTCCACAGGCACCTTGGTATTGGATCTGCTGGGTAGTGGGGAAAATATCTACCGCTATCTGGGTGAGCAAGAGAGTCTGGATCTGAGTATCGAGGAGTTTTCCGATACGGAACTTTGGGAGCAGATGATCAACCAGTGGGACCACAGCGTAACCGACCCGGCGACGGCCCTGACAGCAGGTGCGCTGCTGAGTGCCGGTAGCAGTGATTATCCGGTGCTGCTTAGCTATGTGGGTGAAGAGGGTGCGGTCAACCTGTTAGAGAGCGACTTGGCCGACGATACCCTATGGCAACCGCTTACGGTACAGGCGCTGCCCTTGGTGGATGCGGTGACGGTGGAGGCCGATGGTTATCTGCGGGTAGATTTAGGCGACGCTCCCCAGTTCTACCACTATTTGGGTGGTGAAGCGGTCAGTGTGGATCTGGCCAGTTGGACCTCCATGGCGTTGGATGCCGAGCAGTGGGCGTTGCTGGATGGGGTGATGGATGTGCCGGTTGCGGAAGAGACCGAACTGGTTGTTGGGGCGTTGGTTGCCCATAAAAGTGCCACCGGTACCACGGTCTATCGCTATGAGGGCGAGGCTGGGGCTGTTGCCCTAATGGGTGCCGATTTTAGCGATGAGAGCCTGTGGACAGCCCTGGATGTGGGCACCCGCATGAGTAAAGGGCAGACGGTCAAGGTGGCCGATCAGCACATCAGCGGTGGGGTGGCCGGTCAGGCTTACCGCTACATTGGTAAAAATTATCTTCGCATGGATCTCTCCAAAGAGGACTATACCGACCAAAGCGTCTGGCAGGTGGTTAAGCCTGAGCTGACGGTGGCGGTGGTTAAAGAGGGTGAAGAGTGGAGCGTGCAGGATGCCTCCGGCAGTGCCTACACCCTTAGTTTGAGTGGTGACACGCTGGCGGTGAGCCGCAACAACATTACCGCTGTGGCGGTGGCCGCTTCGGCAGCCATTGGGGCTTCTGGCACCACGGGGGTGGCGGTCAGTGGTGCTGGGGCGGTATCGGTCAATAGCGTGCAGGGTCACACCGATGCCCTGCTTAATGACAGTATGGTCACCAGTGCGGGTGATCTCAATCTCTCTGCCCAGAGCACGGCCAAAATCTCGGCCACCATCGTGGCTGCCTCGTTGGCGGTTGGGGTGGGGGGAAGCACCGGGGTGGGGGTCTCTATTGGGGTCTCCGTGGCCCGTAACCTGATTGGTCAAGAGGGCTTTGGCTTTAAGGGTGACGATGCCATTGCCACCGTGCAGGCGAAGATATTGGATTCGGATGTGGTGGCCGCTGGGGCACTCCAGATGAACGCCCAGGCTGAGCAGAGCATCCACGCCTTTGTGCTGGCGGCCTCAGCCGGGATCGCGGTGGGGGGTAGCACCGGGGTAGGGGTAAGTGGCTCGGGGGTGTGGGCAGAAAACCAGATTGGCAACCAGGTGTTTGCCGGGGTGGGCAGCAGCGATACCACCCTCGCGCCCACCAGCCATTTGGAGATTGGCGGGGATGTGGTGGTGACCGCTCAGGACCGCTCCCGCATTAAAGCCTTTGCTGGGGCCGCTTCACTGGCGGTGGCCATTGGTGGTTCGACCGGAGTGGCTGTCTCCATTGGGGTCTCCTTGGCGCGGAACATTATTGATACCCAAGTGATGGCCGAGTTGACCGGGGCCGCATTGGTGGCGGCTGGTTCGGTGGCGCTGGAGGCAAACACCCAAGCCAGCATTAAAGTGACCGCTTGGGCGGCTTCGCTGGCGGCGGGCATTGGGGGTTCGGCGGGCATTGGGGTGAGTGGTGCGGGGGCCTCGGCCCTGAACGTGATCCTAGGTGATGCCAAGGCGGTGGTGGACCATAGCGATCTGGTGGTCGGCGGCGATGTGTCGGTGGTGGCGCTGTCGAAAAACCTGATCCACGCCTATATTCTCTCGGCCTCGGTCGGGGTTGGGGTTGGGGGTAGCGTCGGGGTTGGGGCCTCCATTGGTGTCTCCATGGCCCGTAACTATGTGGGCTATGATCCCACCGCCTACCAAGGGCAGGTTGACTACACCTCGGGTGTGGATCAACCAAGCCGTATTGTTAAGGGGGATGTGGTGCGCCTGGGGCCCAAGGCGGGCGGACGCGCCAATGAGGTTTATGAATATATTGGCGATGAAACGCTGGTGCAGGTGGACGCCGACGAAGATGAGGTGATGGAAAACCTGATCCTCAGCCAGGATTACAGCGATACCGAAAACTGGAAACAGTTGGTGAGCGTGGATGCTAACCAGATTATGGCGCTCATGAGCGGCTCCTCGCTGGTGGCGGCATCGGGCGGTGAGGTTGATCTCACCCTGTCGGCAGACAACCAACAGGCCATTGAGGCCACGGTATTTGCCGGTTCGGTCGCCTTCTCGGTAGGGGGTACGGTGGGGGTTGCCATCAGCGGTGCGGGGGCCAGTGCGGTAAACCGCGTGGGCACCACCACCCAGGCGATGTTGACCGATACCTCTGAAGCAGGGGTGGATATTCGTGGCGATGTGGTGATCCTAGCCAACGATCAAGCCAGCATTGATAGCACGGTGATGGCGGCCTCGGTGGCGGCCTCCTTTGGTACCTTTGGAGCCTCTGTCTCCATGGCCATCTCCGTGGCACACAACCATATCGACAATGTGGTTACGGCGCTGGTGGACCGCGCCGTGGTGCAGGCTGATGGGAATATCTCCATCCAAGCGTTGGATGATGCCGCCATTCACACCACCTCCACGGCGGTTTCGGTTGCCATTTCCGGCAGCATTGGTGGGGCGGTTGCCGGGGGTGGGGCCTTTGCGGTCAATACCATCGAGACCGTGGTGACAGCGGCCATTGATCGCAGTGGTGAGAGCCCCGTGGTGGGCAGCATCGGGGGTTGGACCGAAGTGCTCAGCAAAGGGGATCTGCTGGTCGCCGCCAAGAGCACCACCGCCATCGACAGCCAGGTGGTGGCGGCAGCGGCCAGCTTTGGTTTGGCCGCAGCCGCAGCGGCTGGCTCCATGGCGGCCAACGTGCTTGCCCCTGTGGTCCGTGCCTATGCCAATGAGGCAGAACTTAGCGCCGGACCCAATGGCGAAATTGAGATCTCCGCCATTGGTTTCCAGTCGGCCAATGCCACTGTGGCCTCCATCGCCGTGAGCAGTGGTATCTCGGTGGGCGTTGCCCTGGTGAAGAGTGTCGACAGTGGCCAGATCCTCGCCTATCTGGGGGATGATGTCACCGCCACGGCGGGTGCCCTGCGCATCCATACCGATGCCCATGATGAGATCTACCAAAAGACCATTGCCGCCAGTGGTGGTCTGTTTGCCGGTATTGCTGGTGCCTATGCCGATCTGAGCATCATTGGCCAGACCCTCACCAAGATTGGTGATCGTGCCTATCTGGATGTGGGTACTTTGGATATGCGTGCGAAAAGGACGCAAAATTTTGACTCCAAATCCCTTAACTTAGCGGTGGGGCTCTATGCCGGTAGTGGCGCTTATGCCACCAATGAAGTGACCGGTACCGCCAATGTGGTGATTGGTGAGGGGTCCGAGATCAATGCCAACACCATTATTATCTCCGCCAGCAATACCGCGTCTAAAGAGCATTATGCCTCTAAGGGGAATACCTTACGCTCCACCTCCGGCGGGCTTGGTAGTGTGGATGTGCTCGAATCGGTTGTGGATATTGGTAAGGGAGATCGAAAATTTGGCTCCAATGTCAGCATTGGTCAAGGCAGCGCCCTGACCGTCTCCACCGATGATGGCAGTGAAGGAATCTTTGAAATCACCACCTATGTGGATGTGAGTGCCGTCGACAAGGTGCGGGTGGATGGCGTGGCGGGCTTTAAGCTTACTGTGGCGGGTTCCAGCTTAAACAGCCATCTCCTGTCGGATATTACCGTTACCGGTGCCACCTTGCGCAACCTGAGCGGTGATCTGCTGCTCTCCACCAAGACCGATGCTTATGTCATCAGTGCCGCCAATGTCTTTACCCTGGCCTTTGTGGGCGGGGCGACGGGTATCTCCCACAATACCTTGATTACCGACAATACCATTCACCTGGACAATGCCTCCCTGAGCGGGCTGGATGTCAAACTCTATGCCGGTGAGAGTGCCGACCGGGTGAGTAACATTCTTTACGGTACTTCACAAGCCGATGTGACCACGGTCTCCCTGGCGGGGATCAGTGTGCCCGTGGTGGGGATGGTGATTAACGAAATCAACCAGGTGGTTCTGACGGGTGAAACCGCCGTCCGGGCGGTTGGAGATGTGGATCTGGTGGCCCAAGAGGGGGTCGGTGGTTCTGACCGGGCCTCGGTGGATGGCATGGTGATGAACATCGGGGGTATCCCCTATGCCATGACCGCCTCGGGTACGGCCCAAGTTAATAGCCATCATTGGGTGCATATCGGCGAGCAGGCCACAGTAGAGGCCGGGGTTAACTATCAGACCAAAATCCAGTTGTTACCCTATCTGGTGGATGGGGAGCGGCGTCTGGATATTGATCGCATCAACACCGATTTGACCGAAGAAGAGAAGGCCGCCTTGGGTCTGGATCCCGCCCAGCAGTATCACTATGCTGCGCTGGAGATGGAAGATGTGGCCATGGGGGTCAATGAAGGAACCATTGTGGAGGTGATTGCCGGTGCCATGGGTGATGGTCAAGCCGGTGGTTTCTACCGCTACACGCCAACGGAGATCTCTGAGGGTGATACCAGCCTTGTGTTGGAGAAAGAGGACTACACTGACACCAGCCGTTGGCAGTTGATAACCCCTGATATTCAATTAGATGGCAGTGAGGTTGAGCTTCAAGTCAGCATTGGACAGATGGTTCGCACCAGCGATGGTCGCTGGTATCAACTGAGCGATCTCAGTGCATCTTTGACCGCCGCCAGTGAAGAGTTTGGGGATGGTTGGATCGAGATGGAGTTGATCCAGAGCGATATGGGGCTGAAATTTGCCTTGTCGTTGAGTGATGATTTCTATCTGGTTAAGCCCAAATCCATTGATCTACCCCAGTTGGTCTATGCCAATGTGGCCAACCAGCTGTTGGAAGATCGCAGCAAAATCATGGGCTGGATGGCCAGTCATGCGGGTAATGCCCAAGCCATTGCCCGCTATCAAGCGTTGGTGGAGGCTATTGACCTAAAACTGGAAAAAATGGGGCTGACCGAAACCGACAGCGAGAGTGGAACGGTGGCCCCCCGTGGGGCATTTGACCAACTCTTTTTGCGCATGCCGACCATCACCGCATCGGGCGGTGGGGTCTACATTACCACCAATGATGCCTCGGGCGTTGGCATCCAGAGTGCCTATAATGATGGGCGACTGGTGGCCCATGGCGATGCAGATGTGGAGATCCACAACGCCACCCCCTTTGGCCTAGAGATCAATGACATCCAAATTCTGAGCGGCGGTCGGGTGGATGTGGTGAATGGTGCGTTGGTGACGTTGGGTGCCGGTACCACCTACCTAAACGGTATTGCACTGGGGCAGGCCTCCGACGGGGGTAATAGTCAGATCACCATTACCCAGGATGCCTATCCAGCGGAGTATTATGATCTGGGTCAGGTGCAAATTCCTGACGCCCCGCAAGATCTCTATGTGCGCGGGCAGATTATTAACGAAGATGGCGCACTGACCATACGCAATGCCGAGGGCAGCATTAATGTCACCGGCGAGGTGCGTGCGGGGACCTTAACCCTATCGGCGGCGGGTGATTTTAACCTCTCCACCGATGATTGGTACCATGCTGGCGGGGATCCTCGCCAGTTGGTGGACTTTAATGCCAGCTTTGGTGTGCCGTTGGCCAATACCAGCAGCGGTGGGGCCTATGTCGAACAGGGTTATCTTACCGGTGATGCCCGTCTGGATGCGCTGCTCAATGCCATTGAAAACCCCGCCACCCCCTCACATGTGTTTGCCATGGGGGCGATTAATATCAATGCCAACTACCTGAATATCAATGGTCTGATCCAGAGCGGTGTCGAGAACATTGACCTGACCTTTGACGAAAGCTTTAACCCCAGCCAGTCGGTGAACTTTACCGATGATGCCGGTCAGTTGCAGCAGGGTATTCAGTTTGGTGCCGATGGTCTGCAAACGGTGGATGGTTTCTTTGACTTTGATAAAAAGACCATCGTGTTGGACGCCATTAAACCCGAAGCCGGGGCGATTAACATTACCGGTACGGTGGTAAGCACCGGTAATGGGCGTCTGTTGGTGGCCAGTGGGTATGCTTCGGTCAATATCACCAATCTGACCGATTTTGATCTGGCGCTGGATGCCATTGATGTTTCGGAAAATCGTGTTGGTACCATCACCATTACCGATGCCGCTTCACTGCGCCGTGAACAATTTACCATCGCCGATGGGCTGTTTGAACGGGTGGTAAGCCAGGGTAGCTTGGTGGTTGAAGAGGGTGGCATTAGCACCATTACCTATACCCAACTCTCTAGCGAGCAGGGTTTGTCGGGTGAGGATCTCTACTATCAGCCAGAAGAGGGACGTTACTACGTCTGGACCGAAGGTCAGGCCAAAACCAAGACTGTGGTTGAGGTGTATAAGAAGAAAAGCTTTAACCTGATTGGGGTGGATTGGGACTGGATGGCCGCCGATACCAAGGCAACCAGTACCAAAACCAACTATACCGATGGCGAGCCGTTGCTGGAATCGGAATTGGTGGTGGGTATTGACGAACTGGGCTTTGACCCCGAGGTGATGCTCTATACCAATTATGAGGTTATGGCCAACCCCTCGGTGGGGTTGATCAACAACATCTCCCTGGTGCGGGATGTTCAAAGCAACATCCTCTACCGTTTTGTGGGCGAGAGTGGGGATTACGCTTTTCCCCTAACCGATTTTAGCAATACCGAACAGTGGGTTGTGGAAGCCAACCTGATTGGTGGTCAGCCCTTCTATGTCGGTACCCCAGAGAGCGTGGCCGCTCATCCTCTGCAACCCTGGTTGTGGGAGATCGAAAGTACCCAGATTAAAGCGACCAAAAAAAATGCCATCTACTACCCAAGCGGTATTAAGTGGGCGCCTTCCAAAGCGGCAAACACCTTTGAAAGTGATTTTGATAACCGTGAAGTCACCACCAAAGGGCCCACCACCACCGGGGGTGGTTGGCTGCGTAAAAAGACCGTTACCACGGTGGTGACCACCTCTACGGGTCTGAAAGATTTCTACACCTACGCCCTGCGGGCCGATGCACCCATCGCCATTGAGGCTTTAACAGGTTCGGCCAAACCCACCGTGAATATTGTCAATGACAATAGTGCCTTGTTATTACGGGGGAGTCTCGCTTTTGCGGAGATTGACGATGCCGATGAGGATGAGTCCGTTGTGCAGCCGGTCAAGCTCTCTTCAAACGCTTTGACCATCGCGGGCAATGTGGTCTTTTCTGGGCGTCTGCCGGAGCTTTACGCCAACAGTGATGTCACCATCACCATCAAGGATGCCCGTGGCAAACTGGCGGTGGTGGCCGATGGGGATGTGGTGGTGCACCAATTGGCCGGACGTGAGGCCAACGCCCTTAAAATACGCGGAATTTCAGCAGTAGGCGATGTCACCATTGATGCGGTGGATAGCATCATCACCGATGGTCTGGGCATGATACAGGGCCAGCAGGTGCAACTCTACAGCGCCACCGGTCTGATTATTGGTAATGTGGACAGTGAAGGTCTGGCCGCCCATGCCGAGGGCAGTGTCACCCTGGTGGAGATCAATGGGGATATGAACCTCATAACCCCCACCATGGAGGGCATGAGTGCCTCCATTGAGTCGGTGACGGCGGATGTCAACCTAGAGGCCAAATCCGGTTCTATTCTGGATGCTGCCCAGGAGCGTTACACCCCAGACAGCCAGCGGGTTTTGTCCCAATTGGAAGAGGCGGGTTTTTCGGATAGCGCTTTGGCGGCGGCGGGTTTGGGTAGCTCAGCCGAACTGATGGCACAGGCCAGCTATACCATGTCACCGGATTTGGTGCGGGAAATCCTGCCCCATAATGAGGTGTTGGGGCAGGGCGAGGTGGCCACTACCGAACGGATCAATATCAAAGGGCGTAACATCACCTTGGTGGCCGACGATGGCGCGGATGACTCCCTGGGCAATGCCAGCGAGCAGGTGAGCATTGTGAATCCTGCGGCGTTTAGCAGCCTGTCGGTTGAACAGCAAAAGTTGCTCTCTCAGGCTTCGGCTGAGGATGTGGTGGACCGTCGCTATCAGGTCTATGAATATCTGGGCGAGTCAACCAGTTACGATTTGTCGTTAGAGAGCGCTTTTGGCAACAGTGGTTTATGGCGGGCGGTCAGTTTGGGTGAGCAGACCGACCAGCCTGTGTTGGCCACCACCGATGGCCTAAGCCGTGTGCATAGCGGGCAGTGGGTGGAAAATCGGCGGGAACTGCTGTCGGTGACCATCCAATTGGCGGACGATCTCAACCTAAGTGCCAGCGGCACCGTGACCGCTCAAGCCGGTGGCCATGTGGTATTGAGCAGCGATGGGGATCTGATTGTCAGTGACGATAGCCAGAGCGCCCTGACCTTGGGTGGCATTGTGGCAGGTGGCCAGTTGCATCTGGATGCGGCGGGGGGGATCTCCACCACCGGCAGCGCTACCCAGGCCCGTCTGGTGAGTGGAGAGTCCATGTGGCTGCGGGCTCAGGGTGTGACCGGCAACTTGGGGGGTGAGGTACGTGGGGCTTTGACCGATTCTGCCCTGATAATAGATATGCAGGATGGCAGCGCCAGCTTGACGGTTTCTGCCTTGGGCGACATTTGGTTGCAGGATGAGAGTGGGGATCTAACCCTCGCCCAGATCCATGCCCAGCAGGGTGATGTTTTTGTACAAGCGGTGCAGGGCAGTCTGTTTGCCAGCGGTGATGATGGGGTCCATGTGCAGGGCCAGCGGGTGGTGTTACAGGCCGGGGATGCCGGGGTGAGTGCCACCGGTCTACGCCTGATCGGTATGCCAGAGCAAAGCTTGCGTTTAGAGGCCGATGTGTTGCAGGCGCAAACCTTTAGTGGCTACCCCTCGTTGATCAATATTGATGCGGTGGGTGATCTAACGGTAGAGAGCCTAACCGTACAGGATAGTGCCCAGGTGCGGGTGCATGCCCAGGGCGACCTTACCCTAGAGGGTGGGCTGGAGTTGGCCTCCTCGGCCAGTGGTTTCATTGATCTGGCGGCAGAGGGTGGCACGCTAACCTTGCAGCAGGCCATCCTAGCGGGCTTGGGTGAGATGCACCTGAGTGCGGGTTTAGACCTGATCCAAGGGGCCACTGTTTGGAACATGGGTGGGGTTAGCACGGTGCAGGCAGGCCGTGACTTTATTCAACAGAGTGGTGTAGCACTCCAAACCCAGGCGGCTGGGGATGGGGTGGATGGTAGCTTGAGCGTCACCGTGGGGCAAGATCTGTGGTTGGCATTGCTGGATGCCGACACAGCCACCCTGACCCTGACGGTTGGGGGTTCGGTGCAGGAGCTGATCGAGGATGCCGAGGCTGACTTGGTGGCAGGTCAGTTGGTGTTGCAAGCCGGGGGTATGGTGGGCCGCAGTGGCCGTTATGGCAACCTGCTAGAGAGTCAGGTTGCAACCCTTAGCCTTACCGCAAGCCAGACGGTAGCGCTGGATAACCTAGTGGCTTTACAGATTGATCACCTCTTGCTCCACGAGGGGAGTGAGGCTTCGGTGGTGGTACGCAGCGGCGGGGATCTTACCCTGGCTGGTGGTGTGACCCTGGAAGGGTCGGCCAATTTGTTGTTGGATGCGGCGGGTGCCTTGACGGTAGAGGGGCAGCAGGTACAGAGCCAGGGTGGCGATCTTACCCTGCTGGCGGTGGGTCATCTCTCCCTGCTGGGGGCGGCGACCCTGCTGAGCGAGGGGGGGGATCTCTTCTTGCAGGCCGCGACGGGCAATCTAACCATGGAAGAGCAGGCGTTGTTGGATAGCCTAGGCGGTCAGGTACGGTTAGAGGCTGGCTTGCAGCTCCAGTTGGGGCAGATCGAGGCGCGTGGTGAGGTGGATGGCGCACGGGTGGCGCTGGAGAGTGGTTCGGCTACCTCGTTGATCGCAGGTGGAGCCATTGTCAGCGCCCTCGCCAGTGACAGCACAGCCCTGAACGTAGCGGCTGGTACACTGCGCATGGTCGCCGGTAGTGGCATCGGCGGTAGCGGTGTCGAGGAGGCCCTTAAAACCTCGGTATTGCTGGTAAGTGGTCAAACCACCAGCGGTGATGTGCGTCTGGTGAACGACCGCGCCCTGACGGTGGGGCCGTTGGCGGATCTGGCGGTGCGGCAGGTGGTGCAGAGTGGTCATACCGCGACGCTGTGGGATAAAGGTATCTCCGGTCTTGCCAGTGGGGCGGCTGGGGCGATTGCGGTGCAGGCATACGGCAGCATGACCGTGGAGAGCGATCCCGGTCTGGATGGTGGTGTCGCGTTGCGGGCCGGTAGCGGTGGGTTGAGTCTGACGGCCCTAGGGAGTGCCGCAGATCTGTTGATCCGGGCCGATATGGTCAGTGGCGGTGCGGTGGTCTTGAGTGCCACCGGCGCGGTGGAGATCAGCGGCATTGTGGCGGGGGGGTACGCCAGCCACATGCTGGACCAAAACAGCGCATTGGCGGCAGGTTCACAGGTGAGCATCACCGCCGCAGGGGGTAATGTGAGCCTCTCCTCCTGGTTGGGCCAACGGAGCGATCCGGTGATTGTGGCGCAGCAGTTGGAGATCCGTGCGACGGGCTCCATCGCGGCCATGGATATTGCGGTGCATACCCTGTCGGCTTTGGCTGGGGCGGGCGATTTAAGCTTTACCGATCGGGATGGCTTTGGTGGGGCGATGGATGGCTTGCTGCTCAGTCAGGTGCAGTCGGCGGGCAACCTGAGCATCGTGTCCCAAGGAGATATGACGGTTAATCAGGCCCGTGGTGATGGCGCGGGTACGGTCACGCTGGAGTCGGGCGGCAACCTAACCCTTTCTCTAACCGATGCCTTGGCCCAGTTGGGGGCGCAGGCAGGTAGTGAGCTCACCTTGGTAGCGGCGGGTGTGATAAGTAGTGGCCGTCTGTTTACCGGCAGTTCTCGCACCAGTTATCGCGCCGGTGGACCCCTGCGGGTAGGGGCTGCCGATAGTTTCGCCGCCGAGGCGGCTTATATCGCCTACGATGGCGGTAGTGTGGAGAGTGAAAATCTGTGGTTGGGCAGTGAAACAACCCTGAGTCTCTCTCAAGCGCTGCCCTTAGCCAGCGTGGCAACCACCCTGCACGCGGTGGATGGGGTGTTGGTGGTGCAGGCGGGGCAGGATCAAATTGATGCAAATCTGGTAACGGTGGATGCTCCGGTGGTCACGCTGACCACCGCTGCGGAGCTGTTGGCCGGTCACGATAGCCTGCCCACGCAAGCTTATTTGGTGACGCCCGATTATGCCAATGATGGCAGTTTGACCCTGACAGTAACCGGCGACTTTATTCTGGATAGCCGCTGGTTGAATCTGGAGAGCGGCTTTACGCAATGGTGGAGCGATGCCGCTCTGCCCGCTGTGACCATTCAAGCCACGGGCAATATTGTGGTTAAAGGGGTCACACTGCTGCCCAACCAGTTGGATCTGCAAGCGGGTGGCTCGGTGACGGTGGCGTTGGATGCCAGCAGCCAACTGGGCAGCCTTGCGGTAACAGCGGGCGCGGATATTCGCATTGAAAATCAGGGTAGTGCAACGCTGGATCTGACCGGTTTGGCGGCGGGCAGTGTGGGTGTGGCGGGGGAAATTACGGTGCGTAGCATGGGGGCCGTAACCCTGTCGGGCGATCTGGATAGCCATGGTGGCGGGGCGTTGATTGAAGCCGCAGGCGGGGTGTTGACCCTGGCCGCTGGGGTATCCGCTGGGGCATTGACCCTGGAGGCGTTAGCGGGCATCCAAACCCAGGTTGGCGCAGGGGTAAGTGCGGAGTCTCTGACCCTGCATGTGGCCAACGGGGATGTGGGCAGTGCAAGCAGCGCCTTCGAGGTGGATTTGGCGGCGGATGGGGCGGGCCTTGCCGGTTTTGTGGGGGGCGATCTCTACCTGAGTGAGCAGGTGGGAGATCTGCGTCTTAACCGCATGCGTGCCACCGGTCAGGCAACGCTTGCCACCCTGGATGGGGCTATCTTGGGGGTTGCTCAGGGGGGCTTTGCCGATCTGGCCGCCGATCAAATCTTCTTGCGCGCCCAGGGCAGTCATGCCGGTGTTGGCGCAGTGGCCGCGGGGGCGGGTTTGACCGCCGATGCCCTGCTGTTACAGAGCCAAGCCTTGCAGGTCGAGAGTGCGGCGGGTGCCATTGTGGTGCACAACCAGGGCGATTTGCAGTTGCTAGATCTGGATGTTCAATCCGCTGATCCGGCGCTGTTGCTTAACGGCGCTGGGGATGTGCGCATCACCACTGTGGGCGACCTTATCTTGAGTGGAACCCTACAGGCTGCTGGTGGCGCGGTATCCCTACTGGCGGGGGGATCGTTGATCCAGCAGGGCTCGCTGGTGAGTGGGGATGGCTCGGTGGAGCTGATAACCAGCCGGGGCAGCATTACCCAGCAGCAGGATGCGCTGATTAATAGCGGCCTGGGGGATCTCTGGGTGCAGGCCAACGATGGGGTGGTGGTGAGCCAGATTCAGTCCCAGGGTAATGTGGCGGTGGTGGCCCAGCGTGGTTCGATCCTCAACGGGGCCAGCGCTGGGGTTGCCATCAGCGCCACCGGCTTGTGGCTGCAAGCGGGTGAGGCCATTGGTGTGGATGTGGCTGAGGGGGGCGTGGGCGAAGCGAGCGCAACCCTAAAGGCGCTGGATCTTGCGGTTGACCAATTGGCCAGCCAAAGCCAGGGCCGGATGGTGCTGGTTGAAAACGACCATGTAACGGTGGGTGAGGTATCGGTTGCGGTGGCGCGGGCCGCTGCCTTTGACAGCCAAAGCCAGAGTGCTGGCAGCGGCATGGTCACGCTGGATGGCGGGGCGATCCAACTTTCTGCCGGTAGTGGCAGTGTGACGGCGGTGATCCGCGTTGAACACGGGGCGCGGGTGGCGGCATTGGCCGGGGGGGATCTATTGCTCACAGCCTCGCAGGCGGTGCAGTTGGTAAATGAGGATGTCGAGGCCCTGGATGTCGCGGCGGTATTGGTGGGGCAGGATGCCCTGGTGATTACGGCGGCGCAAGGGTTGCAGAGTGTGGATGGCAGCGGTGCCGAAGCGGCGGCGGTGTTTGGGCGTAGTGCCGCTGGGGTGATCACCATTGTGGGGGATCAAACCCTTGGTGCAAGCCAGACCCTTGCCCTCTCCCTGTATGGGGATGGGCAGAGTGACCGGTTGCAGGTCAGTGGTTATTTAAATCTGGATGGCAACCTCTCCATAGCCCCTCAGCAAGGGTATGTGCCCGAGTTGGGTGCGCAGTTTGGGTTGATTGAAGCAGGCACCTTGCAAGGTATGTTTAATGCTGCGCAAGGGCTGTTTGGGTATGACGATGGCACTACGGTGCTGGATATAAGCCAGGATGGTCAAACTTTGGCGTTGCAGGTGGTGCCTCGGGTGGCCGCCGACGAGCTGGCCATTGAAACCCATAGCCAAGCCGATGCCGATGCCTTCGGTATGTTCCACAATGCGCACTATTTCGGGAGCGAACGCAGTTATGCGGTGGGCATGACCCTGCGGGCCAGCGACTTCTTTACGGTGGATGGCCGTTTCTTGCTCTCCAACGCGCTACAGACCATTACCCTCTCTGGGGATGATGGCGAAGGCACGGCCCAGGTGCGCCGTTTCCTCATCGGCGGGGAGAATCTTAATGGCTTTGTGGGCTTTAATGGCCCCTACCGGGAAGACCGCGACCATGATGGGGATCTGGAGGATGAGAGCCCCAATGCCAGCGCGGCTGGGTTTGAGCTCAGCGGTGTGGAGGTGGCCTTTGCCCTCTATCTGGAAGAAGATCCCAGCAGCGCCGGGCGCTCTTGGGTAAGCACCACCGCCTTGGCCCAATCGGTGACGGAGGTTGGTTTGCCGGTGGTGGAATTTAGTGTCGAGCAGATGGCGGTGGATCTGAACCTAGGCAGCGATGGCAGCGTGGTCAACTATATTGCCGCGCCATTGGATGTGGTGATCAATGCGCAGGGCGACACCCTGACCCTGGCTCATAATGGGGCCTCGGGTAGGCTGGTGCGGGCATCAGGTTATGTCTCGCTGGAGGTGGATGCGTTCTTCCACCTGTCGGGTTCGTTGGGTTTTGAAAAATCTACCCGTGAAGTGGTGCTGGCCGATGGTACCACGGTCAATATGGATACCATCACCGTGGGGGGTGAGGGGCTCTATGCCTTTGCCGGGATTGATGGCCCTTACTGGCAGGATAGCAATCAGGACGGGGTGATTGACGCCCAGGATCAACCCATGGCGCATGGTTTAGGCTTGGCCATGGAGGATGTCAACTTTGGCATGGCGTTGATGAACAGCGGCACCAGCCAGAGCGATCTGGAGGGGGTCACTTGGACCTCGTTGCATGCCGATGCAGGCAGTGTGGCGGTGGTGGGTATCCACGACATTACCCTCGCGGCGCGGGATCTGTCGGTGGATATTAACTTGGTCAGTGGGGTGGATACGCGTTTTGACGCGGAGACCCTGGTGGTGGATTACAGCGACCCCGAGCGGGCACCGTTTGAGATTGTGACCGGCACCGGCCATAGCATGCGTCTGGGCATAGATGGGGCCAAGGGTCAGTTGGTGCGGGCCAGTGGCGATATTGAGCTGAAGGCAGGGGCGTTTTTGGAGCTGTCAGGCTCGGTTGGGTTTGAGCGGCGCTTGCAGCAGGTCACACTCTCGGATGGGCAGGTGGTGGAGACCGCTCTGCTCAGTGTTGGCGGTGAGAACCTGAGCGGTTTTGCCGGTATTGGTCCCTATGGCAGCGATGTCAACCAAGATGGCTTGCTGAGCGAGGATGAACTTAATCCCGATGCCCGTGGTTTTGGCTTGCAGGATGTCGATTTTGGCTTGGGGATCTTCTCGGCCCGTGATGCCGCCTATAGCGGCACACAGTGGACCGCCATGACCGCCAGTGTGGGCCGCGTGGATCTGCTGGGTCTTCCGGAGGATTTAACCCTGGATATCCACGATCTCGGGGTGGATTACAATGGGGTTGAGGGGCAGTTCCTGGATAGTCAGAGCCAGAGCCTGATGGATAGCCCGGTTATCGACTTTGCCAGTCATATGGTGGATGGGCAAGCGGTTACCCAGTCGGTTACGCTGGTGACGGGTACCGGCAAGCGCATGGATCTTAGCCACGATGGTAGCCGGGGTGAGATGTTGCGTCTCTCCGGTGGCATGGATCTAAGCGTGGGTGGATTTTTACATGTGGGTGGCACCATCTCGGTTGAAAAAGCCAACCAGATGGTCACCTTGGCCGATAGCAGCCAACGACAAACCCAGGTATTGACCATTGGTGGTACCAATCTAAACGCCTTTGTGGGGGTTAATGGGCCCTACCGCAGTGACAGCAATGGGGATGGTCTGGTCAATAGCGAGGATGCCATCAATCCAGCGGCCATGGGGTTGACCGCTTCGGGCTTAACGTTTGGTATGGGGCTATTCTATGAAGAGGGTGGCCGTCAGTGGAGCGCCCTGCAAGCCACGGCAGAAGAAGCTGCCCTGGTGGGTGTGCCCCAAGTGACCGCCACGGCCAGCGATTTAATGGTCAATATCAACCAAGTGAGGGGTGTCGACCAAGCCTTGGCGGACGAACAGGTGATCGACTTTGCCGCACAGCCCTTCCAAGTGGCGACGGGTTATACCACCAGCATGAACTTGGATATGGCGGGGGATAAGGGGCAGCTATTGCAGGCTGCGGGTCACTTTGATCTCTCCGTTGCGGGTTTTGTGCAGGCACAAGGCAGTATTGGTTTTGAAAAATCCAGCCAGAGCGTCACCTTGGCCGATGGACAACAGCTCGATGTGGATGCCTTGACCCTAGGTGGTACCGGTTTAAACCTGTTTGCTGGGGTGGGCGGTCCCTACTTTGTGGACAGCAACCTGGATGGCGTGGTGGATGAGACCGATACCCGGAATGCCCATGCCACCGGTTTTGTGATGGACAATGCCGAGTTTGCCTTGGCCCTGCTCTCGACCCCTGCCCAGAGTACCAAACTGGCGGGTGTACAGTGGTTGGGGCTAGAGGCCAGTGCCGCTGAGGTCGCCTTTGTTGGGGTGCCAGAGCTTACCCTGTCGGCGCAAAATATTGAGGTCTCAGTCAATCAGGTCTTTGGTCTGGATGTGGGTGTGGAGAGCGCCAGCAAGGTGGTGGACTTTGCCCATTCGCCCATGGAGATCCTGACCGGCAGCGGTAGCAGCCGCAGCTTAGATGTCAGCGGAGATAAAGGGCAACTCATTGGTGCAACGGCGGATGTGACCCTGAGCGTGGGGGATTTCTTCTACACCAGCGGTTCGTTGGGCTTTGAAAAATCCACCCAATTCCTGGTATTGAGCGACGGCCATGTGGTGCAGCATGATCTGCTCACCATTGGCGGGGCCAATCTACAAGCTTTTGCGGGCATCAACGGTGGGGCGTTGGTCGATAGCAATCACGATAACATGATTACCATCGAGGATAGCCCTGGTGAGGATGCGGTGGGTTTCTCCTTGGCCGAGGTGGATTTTGCCTTGGTGGTGGCCAGCCAAACCGATGCAGCCGTAACCCGAGTTGCCCTTGAAGCCCAGGTTGGGGCGGCCCGTTTTGTGGGGCTGGATGCCATTACACTGGGGGTGAGTGACCTGTCGGTAGCGGTCAATCTGGTTGGGCAGGGGGATGATCGGGTTATGGATTTTGCCCGTCACAGCTTGAATGTCGCCACCGGTACCGGTAGCAGCTATAACCTCTCGCTGGATGGCAGCTTGGGCGAATCCCTGAGCGTGGCTGGGCAGCTGAGCCTAGGCTTGGATGACTATCTCTATTTGGATGGTGAGGCCGCCTTTGAAAAACGCCAAGAGAGCGTGACCCTGGCCGATGGTAGCACGGTCATGGTGGATACCCTGACCCTAGGAGCCAGCGATCTGGATGGCTTTGTGGGCACCGGTGGTCCCTACCGGGTAGAGGGTGAGGTGCTGAACGCTGATGCCGCAGGCTTCTCACTCAGCGGGGTTGGGGTGGCCATGGGGCTGTTCCAGGCCCGTAGCAATCAGCTGGATGCCCAGCAGAACGCTTTGGATGGGGTGCAGTGGCTCGCCCTTTCGGCCCAGGCGGGCGCGTTAGAGGTGGTGAATCTGCCCCTGGATATGCGCATCAGCGATCTGACTGTGGATCTTAACCGCGTCTATGGGCTGAGCAGTACCCTGGATAACAACAGCCATGTGCTCGATTTTACCACCCCTTATACGGTGCGTACCGGTAGCAGCAGTGCCCAGGATCTCACCTTTGCCGGTGAGCTGGGTGAGTTGTTGCGGGTCGAGGGGCAGGTCCACGCCAGCTTTGATTCACTGTTTAGCATTGATGGTCGGGTGGGTTTTGCGCAGAGTCATGAGACCCTCACCCTGTCGGATGCCACTCAGGTATCGGCCAATTTGCTGACCTTGGCAGGTAATGATGTCACCGCCAGCATGGGGGTGAATGGTCTGGGGGTCGCCATTACCGGGTTGGACTTCGGCATGGTGCTGGCCGCCTCCGCCGAGCAGGGGGATGGCCGCGCGTGGTTGACCCTGCAAGGCATGGCCGACAGCTTGGCGGTGACGGGGATGGATCGTTACGGCGTGGTGATGGCCGGTAGTGATCTGCAACTGGCGCTAAACCAGGGTTGGGGGCAGAGTGCCACTGGGGCTGCCAATCATGCGGTGATTGATTGGTTGGCAACGGGTGTGCGCAGCGTCTCCGCTGGGGGGCAGAGCTTTACCCTGGAGGCTGACTCCGAACGGTGGCTGATTGCCGGTACCTTTGATCTGGGTATTGAGGATCTCTTCTCGGCCAGCGGCTCGATGCAGCTTTCGCAACAGAGCATGGATATGGTGGTGGCGGGACGCACCCTTGCCGCCCAGGGGCTGTTTGTGGGGGCGAGCAATCTTACCGCCCAGGTGCAGGGCATCCAGGTGGAAAATCTTGATCTGGGGCTGGTGCTGATGCGTCCTGAAGCGGCCAATGGTAACGATAGCCGGAGCTGGTTGGCGCTGTCGGCCCAGGTGGAGAGCGTGAGCTTGGATGCTGCGGCACTGGGTCTGCCGGATAGTCTGGTTATTGAGGCCAACAGCCTCTCCTTGGATCTGAACATGGGGCTGGGCAGTTATGCGGGGGTAAGCAATAACCAAGTGCTGGATCTCTCGGGCAGTCAAGCGGTGTCGGTACAGACCGGCAGCCGTGTGGCGGGCAAAGAGAGCATCGTGTTGGATTTTGATGGTGCTGCGGGCGAACAGTTTGCCTTGGGCTTGGATGCGGTGGTCGAGGTGAGTCAGGTGGTCAGTCTGGTGGGCAGCTTTGCCTTGAGCCGGGCTGGGCAGCGCATGGTCACGCTGGACGATGGTAGCCGCCGTCGCATGGGGGTAACAACCTTGTTGGCCGATGGGGTTAACCTCAAGGCAGGTCCCGGTGCTACATCGGAGCAGATTGAGGATTTCACCGGGGTCGAGATGTTGGATGGCCGCCTGGCGCTGGTGATGCTGGATGATCTAAGCAGTGGGGCCCAATTTATCGGTATGCAGGCCCATGCGGATGCCGCCATGCTCAGTGGGGTGGATGGCCTGCAACTGGTCGCCAATGGTCTGGATCTTACCCTGAATATGGGCCCCTCCGCTGGGGAACTGGCGGGTCGGGTGGTGGATTTTAGGGTGGGTGATATTGATGGTGACGGCTTGGATAGTGGGGCGACCATACTCAGGTTGCCGCAGCATCCTGGCAGAAGCTTCCGTCTGGATAGCCATACCGCCACTTTGGAGGCTGCCGGCTCTTTGAACATCGCCTTGGGGGATGTGGGCGAGACACCGATACTCGCCGGTTCTGGGGATTTTGCCCTCGCGCTGCAAGGGCAGCAACTGCACTTGGGCATGAGTAATTTACAGGCGGAGGTCAATGCCTTGGGGCAGAGCGCCAAGGTGCGGGATGGTGCGTTGGCGCTGGTTACCGCCAATGGTGGGTTTGCCCTTAGTCTGGATGCCTCTGTTTCGCTCTCCATACCAGGGCTTATGGGGGTTACGCTGTTTGGGGATGTGGCACTGGATGTCAACCGTACCGGCCTAGCCCTAGAGGAGACGGTGCAGGTGGGGCGTGAGCTGGTCACGGTGGCGTTTGCCGAGGCTGACAATAGGGTCGATTTTGCCATTGATAATCTGGATGCCTCCTTGACCGGTCTGCTGGGTCAATCGCTGGGTAAAATAGCCGGGGATTTGAGTTCAGCCCGCGAGGGGCTGGAACAGGCCGATGCCTTGCCCCTGATTAATAAACGGGTGGATGAGCTGGTGGCACTCTCCCCGGTGCTCAACTTGGGCGACTATATGCGCCACTACATGGGCCAAGAGACCACCTTGGTGGATCTGCCCGAGGTGGTTTATGGGGTGGAAAATCTGCCTACCTTGCAAGGATTGTTGACCTTCCTAAACAGCTATTGGGCGCCGCAGTCGGGGCTTGCCACGCTGGAGGGCGAGACCCCCTTACGCTTTATGATCGACCAATCTGGTTTGGCGATTGGTGTGACGGCGGGGCTGGATATTGGCTTCCAAGATCTGGCGGTTGAGCTAGAGAGCTCATTGGATGCCCTGGGTGTGCAACTGGAGGGTGATTTCACCATTGATGCCCAGCTCACGGCGGCTCTTGATTTTGATTTCTTGGTGGATTGGAGCCATGGGCTCAATGCCGAGTTTGATCTGCGCGAGCTTAGCTTTGCCGGTGAGTTGGCCGCCGAGGATGTGGTGTTGGGGGCAACGCTTGGGCCACTCAATCTGAGCATTGGACGCGAAGGGGATAATAGCACAACCGGTGATCCTTGGCAGCGCGGTGCGCTGCATGCGGCCATTGCTGGTGGTATCGCCATGGTAGATGGTCACTTTGTGGTGATGCCCCAAAGCGAGGGTGCCAACCAAATTGAGCTCTACCTGCCGGTCTATGCTTCGGTGGCGGGGGTGGATCTCACCGGGGATGGTGCGGTGCCCAGTGTGACCATTGCGGGCAACCTGTTTGATGGTGGGCTGTCAGTAACCAGTGAAAACTTTGAACGTTTTGCCAACTTTACCAAGGTGAGCATGCAGGATCTGCTGCTGGCCCTGCCGGAGATGTTGGACTATTTGGGCGGTATTGATGTTGATAGCTTGGGCTTGTCAAATATGCCCTTTATCCAATCCTCTTTGGGGGAGCTGCTCAATATTGCAGAGAGCTTTAATACGCAGGTGGTGGATAAAATTGACTTCTACAAGCCGATGCAACAGTGGCAACCGGCGACGGGAGAGAGTGCCAGTGCCACCGGCACCACGACCATTGTAGAGGGCGAAAAGCAGCTGTTGGGCACAGCGGGACAGTTTGCCCAATCCATGGAAAAACAGTGGCTCACCATTGGCACACAGAGCGTGCAAATTGAGTCGGTGGCGGCGGATGGTAGCAGCCTTACCCTCGCTAGCGCATGGAGCAGCAGCGCGGATGCGGCAGAGTATCAGATCCATGCTGAGCGGGAAAAAATCACCACCATGGATGCGTTTGTCACGGCGCTGAACAACTCCGGTTTGTTGGGGGATCAGCTCGTCACCTATGACGCCCTTACCGGTGATTTGCGTATTCCCGTGCGCTTTACCGATCACCGTAGCGTGCAAAGTGATTTGGATCTGTCGCTGGGTAACGCTGGTGGCTTGGAGCTCTCCACCGAGGCGGTGGGGCAGATCGCCACCGATCTGCAAGCGGGCTTTGACCTGCTGCTGGGTTTTGGTGGCGATGACTTTACCATCGACTTTGATCAGTTTAGTGCCTCGGCCGATCTGTCGCTGGCGGTGGATGATTTTGGGGCCGAGGCCAAATATGGTTTTGTGAGCATTGCCGCAGGTGGGGCGGGCAGTGGATCGGGCCTTAATTTTGATGCCAATGTGGGGGTCAAACTGGACCGCACCCCGCAGGATGACCAGAGCGGTACCCGCTTTAGCATCGCGGAGCTGGTGACGGAAGGGTTTGATAGTGTGGTGTTTGAGTTGGGTGGTTCAGCCTCGGCATCCTTGCAGGGTTTGTCCCTGAATGCAGGCAGTGCCTCCTATGATCTGGCCCCAGAGCTGGCGTTGAGCATCAACCTGCCGGATCTGTTGGATGTGAATAGCCTCAATGTGGTCCTGCCCGACCTGAGTGAATTGACCCAAGTAAGCCAGTTGGACTTTGGCCAGATTATCTCGGCGCTGCGCTTTGGAATTGAGAGTGTGGATCAGCTGGTGCAGGATCAACCCTTCTATAACCAAGCTCTGCCGGTGGTTAATCAATCCCTAGCCGAACTCATGGCCGTGGGCGACACCTGGCTCGGTTTTGTGGAAGAGGCGGCGGCCAATCCCGCCGAGGGTCTGGCCCAAGCTGAAATTCTGTTGGAAGAGGCGCTGGGACTGCCCCCTGAATGGCTGAACTTTAGCTTGGAGAGTGCCACCAATACGCTGTATGTGGATCTCTCCATGGGCTTTGCGTACCAGGATGAGGTGGCACTGGATCTGGATCTGGCCTCCTTGGCGGGCATGCTGGGCCTTTCACTGCCCCAGGGTATTGATGCCCTCATCGACCTCTCTGGCGAGGGTAATATTGGCCTGGATCTGGGGGCTGACCTGCAACTGCGTCTGGCGGTGGGACTGCCTACACCAGAGGGTGGTGAGCTCTCCATTAGCCTGGGCGATTATGATGCCCTTACCGATACCGGCACCCGTCTGGCCCTGACTGCGGGGTTGCGGGCTCAGGATATGGATCTGGCCTTTGACCTGGGGCCGCTCTCGATCTCGACCCAAAATGGCTATGTGGTGATGGATGCCGATGGTCAGCTGGGCACCGATACGCCTGCCTCGCTGCAATTGGCGCTGGTGGATGGTCAGGCCCAGTTTGAGGTGGTGGGAGCCTTTGATCTTAAACTGCCCCTCTACGTGACAGTGTTGAACAGCGATATGAACATTGGGGTGCTGCAACTGCGCACCGCCAGTGAATTGGGTAGTGGTGGTTTGCAGTCGCTGGTCTCAGCCTTGGCGGGGCAGGGTGCGGATCTTAGCTCTGTGCTAGATATGCGGCTGCCCGATTTTGATCTGGCCAGTGCCGGTGGTGGTAATCAGAACGGATTGGCTGCGCTGCTGTATGATCCCACCATTGTGCTGGATGGTATCGATTTGGGCCTAGGTGTGGTCCAAGATCTGTTCCAAAGCAGTTTGGCCGGGGATATCCCCTTTGTGGGGCAAAATCTGGCCAATGCTGGGCAGATGATCGGCAACCTGCGTGGCGGCCTGTTACAAGACCTGCGGGACAAGCTCTCTGGCGATGGTAAACCGGTGGAACTCATCCGCAATGCCCTGTTTAATACCTTCGATAATCTGGGGATTTTGCTGGATCATAACGGCGACAACATGGTTACCGTGGATGATATTGAGATCGCCTTTTATGATGAAGCGGGCGTGCGCATCGCTACTTGGCAACCCGATCTACCGCTGCCCACGGGCGGGGTGGATGATATCCGCTTTGATATGAGCTTGGGTGGTACCGTTGTCAGTACGGGGGTGAATATTCCCCTTAATATTGACCTACCTGGGTTTGACTTGAATGTGGATGGTGGCTTCTCCTTTGATGCCCATTGGTTCTACGATTTTGGCTTTGGTCTCTCCCAGAGCAAAGGTTTTCACCTTAACACCAACGACGAAAATGAACGGGCTGAGCTTGGCTTGGAGCTGGAAGCCTACCTGGATGGGGATCCCACCGATTCGGACATTATCACCCCCTTCTCGGGCTCCGGTTCGTTGCTCTTTTTTGAAGCCGAAGTTATTGATAAAGATACCAATGATACCTTGGCTGGGCATCAGGGTAGCGGCTTGAGTGGTGGTCTCTATATTGATCTGGTGGGGGATGAATCGGGGGCTTTAACCCTGGATCAGGTGCTCTCACGTCCCTTGGAGTCGGTGCAAGCCAGCTTGGGCATTGATACCCATATTGATCTGGGGCTCACTTTGGGGGTAACGGGTCTACCTAAATTGATAGGCGACTTTGTGTTGGATTGGGACTGGCGCTTGGGGGATGAGTCGGTGGCTGCGCCAGAGATCTCTTTAGAGAACTTGCGCCTGGATATGAACAGCACGGTATTGGATTTCTTGCTGCCTATCGCCAACAAGGTGGCCAATGTTGTTGAGCCGCTGCGGGATCTGGTGAATGCGCTGACCGTAAGGGTCTCTGGTTTGAACATACTGGTCCCCAGTGATCCAACCTTCCGGGGCTTGATCAGTAAAATTTGGGATCTAACCTCCGGCAAGCCCCCCATCAATTGGGCTTTCTTGGATGCGGTGCAGTTTGCCCTGGATATGCCTGCCATGGTACAGACCTTGGCGGCCATTGGCTCTGGCCTGCCCTTGGGGAGCATCTATGGCCTAGGTGGTGGTGAAATTACCTTTGTTCAAGGTGATGGCATCAGCCTGGGCGGTGGCGATGATGGCGCGATAACCAGTATGCTGGAGCAGTTTAATGGCTTTGCAGAAACCGCCAATGGCGGTGCTGAGAGCTCTCCTGAACGCTCTGGTTTGCAGTTCTTGAACTACCTAACCGACATTTCCAACTGGGCCAAAATCTTTAGTGGTGGTAATGCCACCCTGTTTACCTATGAGCTGCCGCTGCTGGAGTTCTCTGCCAGCTTTGATACCACCTTGGCGATTATTCCTATCCCGTACCCTCCGCTTTCGTGGTTGCAAGTCGTCATTGGTGCCTTTGGCTCCTTTAGTGCCTATGCCGATCTTTCGTTTGGTTTTGATACCTATGGCGTGCAAAAGGCGTTTGAGACCGGTAGAGCGTTGGATGTGCTGGATGGCTTCTATGTGGGTGACTTTACCCTGCCCCAAGTGGGCAGTGATGGTTCTTTGATCGCCGGTACGGGTGGGGTAGAAAAGCCGGAGTTTGGCGTCACCATGGAGCTGGGTCTGAAAGGGGGCCTGAGCATTGCGGGTTTGGTTTCCGCCGGTTTGGGCGGCTCTATTGAGCTGCGGGTTGGGGTGGATCTGAATGATCTGGCCGAAGCGACCATTGTGCGGGACAGCACGGGCTTGGTGACCAGTGCCACCTTTAAGGGGGATGGTAAAATTCGTGCCTCGGAAATTGTCAGTATGTGGCAATACGAAGGGTTGGGGCCGCTTAACCTCTTCTCGATTCATGCCGGGGCCTACATCAACGGCTATATCTGGGGTCGGGCTGGCATTGGCATCTTCTCCGTTGGTTTTGATTATAAAATCTTTAGCGTCAAGGTGTTGGATATTAATCTCAGCATGCCAAACGTGCAGCCACGGCTGGGTGTGGTGAACAATGGCACCCTGACCCTGTATGCCGGGGAGCGGGCCTCGGATCGTCTCTATCTGGATACCGAGGATGATGCCGAAACCTGGATTTTAAGCGGTAATGATGGGGTGGTGCAGGTGCAGTTTGGCAACTACTACCGCGAGTACACTGGGGTTACCGAGGTGGTGGTGGATCTGGGCGACGGCAACGATAAGCTGGATGCCCGCGCCCTTTCGGATGTGCGTGTGTTGGCCGATGGCGGCGCGGGGGATGATACCATTCTGCTGGGCTCCGCCGGGGGTATGGCGGTGGATCTGGAAGGGAATAACGTGTTGACCGCGCTAGCCGGTAGCACCGCTTCGGTGACGCTGGTGGGTGGCCTGGGGGATGACCAATTAACAGGTGCGTTGGGGAATGATATTTTGGTGGGGGGGCGCGGTACCAATACCCTCACGGCTGGTGGGGGTGACGATACCCTCTATGCCCTGCAAGGGGTGAACAGAATGATCGGCGGCAGTGGTGTGGATAGCTACATCTTTGCCGGGGTGTTGGGGGTTAATACCATTGTTGAAAACAGTGGGGAGATCTCCTTGACCGACTTCTCGGGTGGGGTGCCAGACGCCTTAATGAGTGTGGTTGGTGTGCTGCCGGGTGCGCCGACTGTTTCGGTACCACAAAGCTTCTCGGCGGTGCGGGGGCGGGTGGCGGCATTGCCGCTGCCTGGGGTGGCCTTTGGTGGGGACAGTGAAGAAGATGCCACCATTACCCTGTCGGCGTTGGATGGATCTATTGAAGGGGCCAGTAAAAATGGGGTAACGGTAGGGGGCAGCGAGACGGTGCGCACCTTTACCGGTTCATTGGCCGCGCTGAATGCTTACTTCAACGCGGGTTATGCGGGCTATCGTTATGATAGCGATGAATCCAGCCGTAACATCACCTTTGTGATTACCCAGGGTGATCTTGCCAGCATGGCGCAAACCAATGTACAACGCGCCAAGAGCACCACCGTGGCCCTCGATTGGCAAGATATGTCACGCAGTGGTGATGTGATGGCCGCTGTAGCCAGAGTGGGCAGTGGAGAGCAGGGTATCTACCTCTCTTCTGATGGCGGCTTGACATGGCGGGATTCGGGATCCCCCACCGGTCGTAGCTACCGCTATGTTTCGGTTTCGGGGAATGGTCAGACCATTGCAGCCCTGGCTAGCGGTGGGGATTTGGCGGTTTCTCAAGATGGCGGCCAAACCTGGGTATTGGCTAAAGTGCCCGATGATGGTAACGATGCGGTATTGGCCCTGAATGATGGTCGTGTGTTGACCATGGATGACCCCACCAACCACACCGAATTCTTCTTTAAAAACATCTTTAACTGGGGCTGGAAAAACGTTCATACCGCCGGTGAAATTCGCCTAAGAAACAGCGATGGTAGCTGGCAGTTGATCAATCCCGCCGACGCCGATTGGAACGACTTGGCCGCCAGTGATGATGAAAGTGTGCTACTGGCTGCCTCGGGCTCCGGTGGCGCGGTCTATACCGCCCCCTATGGTAGTGACGGCGGCTTTAACTGGAACAACGATGCCCGCAATGTAAGCGGGGCCGATTGGTACTCGGTTGAGGCCAATGTGGATGGTCGCTATCTGGTGGGTGTAACCAAGAGTGGCGCGGTCTATTTTGCCGATACCCGTGAAACGAATTGGCAGTGGCAGGGGGCCGGTTCGGTGGGTAGCTATGCGCGCATGGCGATCTCTGATGATGGCCAACTGCTGGCGGCGGCGACCTCTGACGGTATCTTGGTCAGTAATGACCAGGGTGCCCACTGGGTGCGGGTGGCCGGCCATGGCGTGCTTGGGGTTGATGGCGTACCCGCTTGGCGGGGGGTGAGCATCGACACGGCCAACAACCAAATTGTGGCGGTGGCGGCGGGTCATCCTATCTACACCTTTAATATACCGGCTCTGTCGGCGGCACCAACCCTGGATCTGGCCGAACGAGTTATCGTGAGCGATGAGTATACCAGCGACATCGTGCTGCCCTTGGGTACCTTGGTGGATGCGGATTCTGCCTCTTTGAACCTCTCTATGACGGTGGAGAGTGGGGCGCTCTCCTTCGATGAACTGCTGGCCGCAAACCTTGCCATCACGGTCACGGTTGTGGAGAACGGGGCACAATTGACTGGCAGCGTGGCGTCTCTTTCGCAGTTGTTAGCCGCAGAGGGTGGCGTGCGCTATACCCCAGCTGTGACAGGGGTAGAAGGGGCGCTGCACTTGGTGGCGGATGATGGCCATAATGTCACCGAGCGCTCGACCTCTTTGGAGGTGGTGCAGGCCTTTGCCATGAATGCCCAGTATAATGCGGGCCGCTTTGAGGTCTTCTCCAACCCCGGTAACGCCCTGCGTTTGGGTGGCTCTACAGTCAGTGATCTCCGCTTGGGTGATCTGGCCGATGTGCTGGATATCTATGCTTTGACCCATGTTCCGTTGACCCTACAGGCGTCGAGCGGGGCAGATACGGTGCGGGTCTCCATGGGCAACTCCAAACCCAATAAGGAGCGTGAGCCCAGTCAGTTGATCCTCAAAAATGACGCGGATGACCGCCTGAGTAATGATACTCTGGAGCTCAATCTTAAACCGCTGGAGCAGTCTGCTTCGGAAAATCTGATTAAGATTGGCAATGGCACCCTGCTGTTAGGAGGCGAACAAATTAGCTGGGATGAAGGTCTGGGTACCTTGGTGGTGCGTGGTGACACGGTGCGTCTGATGGCCGAGGAAGAGGGCGGCATCATTGATCTAGGTGGCACGCGCCTCGTGATCGAGGCGGAGAACCTTATCGTCAATGGTGATCTACATGCCCAGAGCATTACGTTGGATGTGAGCGAACGGATTGCCCTGCGTGGCGAGTTGGTGGCCGCTGAAGGCGAGACGCTTTATGCCGGTGAAGGTGAGCTGTTTGTTATCATGCCGCCGCTGGAGCAGGGCGAGGTGGATTTTGGTGCGCTGCTGGCCAAACTGCCTGCGGGTGCGGGTCTGGTAATCGAACCCAGCAGTGCCAGCACCACCATTAGTCTGGGTGGTGGTGATGGCATCAGCATTCTTGCCAGCAGCCTTGTTGGGTTGGATCGCCCCTTGACCTTGGGCAGCGATGGTGGCTCAAACCCCATTAGCTTAAATGGCGGTGCTGGGCTGATTTTGGATGTTCCGCTGTTGCTGCAAGCCCAGGGCGAGGGCGGGCATATCCAGATTAGTGGTCTCTCCTCATTCTTGAGTTTGGAAATTCAGGGTCCGGGACATACCACCGAGTTAAGTGATGGCAGCTCCACTACAGCCCAGACCAGTATGTTGATCAATGATGCTCTGCATGTTACCGGTGGGGCCAGCCTAACAGCGGGTTCAGGCATTACGGTAACGGGTCGCGTTAATGGCGGTCTGGGCGATCAGGATATCCTAAACCTCAATGTGGGGGGCAACCTCACCATTGGTGGCCGTGTGGGTGATGGGGTGGCCAGTTGGCAGCAGAGCAGCGCGGGTAGCAACTATGCCGATGGCAGCTACCAAGGGGTGAGCGTGCTGGGTGGTAGTGGCAGCGGGGCGACCGCCAACATCACGGTTGTGGGTGGGGTGGTGACATCCTTGACCATGGTTTCCAGCGGTGGTGGTTATGTGGTGGGTGATGAGCTGCGTATCTCTGCGGTCTCTTTGGGGGCGCAGGCGGATGATGCCTCCTATAAGTTTAATGTCACCGCGCTGGAGGATCTGGAGGGATTAAATATCACCAATGCAACCAACGTGACCTTTAGTGAGCGGGTCTATGTGGAGGGGGATATCTCCATCGCGGCGACGGGGGTCGTGACCTTTAGTGATGAGTTGGTGCTGCGTGAGGGTGGTAAAATGACCATCACCGGGGCCAGTGAAGTGATCTTGAGCAATGGTACCCGTCTGTTGGCCAGTGGGGCGGGGCAGAGTGGCAGCATTGTGATTGATGGGAGCGATGTTATTCTGCGGGCCACCAATAATGGTTTGTGGAAGGGCGATGGTTCTGCTTTTGTGGTGACGGGGGCCGACCACTTTGATCTGCGGGGAGATGTGGGGAGCCAAGGCTATAGCTGGGTAGAGATGCAAGATACCAGCGGCAATGGCTTGCAGCTTAGTGGTATTGCCGAGGGCAGCACCGCCAAACTGACCACCGGTACCAGCAGTGCCACCCTGACCCTGTCGAGTGTGGGCGGTGCTGTCACGGTGGACAGCAGCAGCAGCTTGAACGTGGCCAATACCGTTTTACAGAGCCAGGGTAGCACTGTGACCCTGGGTACAGGTAGCACGGTTAAGGGTACAAGCCTGAGCGTAACGACGGAAAATCAGGCCATTACATGGGCCGATTCGGTGAATGTAGAGGTTGACAGCGTAACCTTGCAAAGCCAAGGCGGGGCCATTTCGGTGGGTGCCAGCAGCACCCTTAAAGGGAGCAGCTTAACGGTAAACAGCGGTGCGGGCAGCTTGAGCTTGGGTGATCAGGCCAACGTCGAGGTAACAACGGTCTCCCTGCAAAGCTTGGGGGGTGCCATCGCCCTTGGCAACAGTAGCAGCTTTAAGGGTACCACCCTGGGGGTGAGCAACCAAAATGGCACCATCACACTGGGCACCAGCAGCTCGGTGGCGGTGAGCAATGTGACACTCCAGAGCCAAGGTGGCGCGATTTCAGTCGGCACCAGCAGCACTCTGAAGGGGAGCAGCCTGAGTGCAGATAGCGGCACAGGAGCGCTTACCCTGGCGGATCAACTGACGGTCGAGGTTGATACGATTGCGCTGCAAAGTCAGGGCAGCACCATCACGGTGGGTAGCAGCAGTAGTCTTAAGGGCACAACCCTTAATGTGAGCAACCAAAATGGTGGAGTGGATTTGGCCACCAGCAGCAGCGTGGCGGTGACGAACATGACGCTGCAAAGCAAAAACGGCAATATCTCGGTTGCCAGCGGCGCGAGCCTGAAGGGTACCACGCTGGCCATGACCAGCCAGAGTGGCAACATAACCCTCGCTTCGCAAAGCCTTGTGCAGGCCGATACGCTTACCTTCACTGCCGCAGATAGCACGGTCTACAGTTCCAGTGATACCCAAATTATAGGGGGTACACTCACCATGACCACGGGCGTTGGGGTGGGCAGTGAACAGGCCCCCATGATGCTAAGTGTGGATACATTGCAGCTAACCAATGCCAGCGGCAATGTCTATTTGACGGAGAGTGATGGGCTCACCATTAATGGCACCGGTGTGGTGATTAGCCAGGGCAGTGGCAACGTCTCGTTGGTGGTGAGTGCAGGCAATCTGCTTATGGAGAGTGGCTCTGCCATCAGCACCGATCAAGGGGCCATTAGCGTGCAGACGCTGGCGGGTAATTTGGGGGTTGCTACCATCAAGAGCAACCAAGGGGCCATTCAACTGCAATCTGCGGTGGCGATACTACCCACCGACACCACCAATGTGGTACAGACTGCTGGGCTTGCCAATCTATCCGCAGTAAGTGGCATTGGTCAATTTGGCTCGCAGTTCCTACGCCTTGATGTGGCCAGTGTGCATGCAGAAAACAGCAGTGTTGGTGATGTGGTGTTGGTGGGTGTTGATGGTCTGAACTATGACCTAATCTCCATTGCTTCATCGGAGAGTTGGGTGGGGCTATCGACGGAACAGGGTATTTTGCAGGGTGGTAAAGTGAATGCTGCAAGTGGTCACGTTGCCATGTTTGTGGGCAAGTCGGTGATCTCTAAGGATGCCTTAACCAGCCTCTCCATTAGCACCAGTCATCGCACCAACCGGATTGAAGCGGTCAGGGCCAATGCGGCGACCATGCAAGAGAACTTGTCACAGAGTGCGGCCACCCAACAAGCCATGCTTGACATCACTTCGCCTGCGAATCAACAGGGCGATGCCAGCGGTGTGGCCACAACGGTCCATGGGCAGCCTGTGGCACCGGAAGGGGTCTCTGGCTTGCTGAATGGTGCCCTTAATACAACCCCGACAAACAACCCCTCTCTGCCGGGTAATTCGCTGTTGGCTGAGCGTGCGAGCCTGCCAGAGCAGACCCTTTTCAGAGCTCCGACTGAGGCAGAGCAGCTCAGTAATGAAGGGAGTGACGATCTGCTAACCGCACCCGCCGGTGATAAGGGTACAGAACCCGCACCAGCCGACCAAAGCGCGGGTGAGGATGGCACACCAGCCGGGCAACAGGCGGCTCCTGAACAGAGCGATGGCGCTCCCTCTGGTGATGCCCCAGCGGCAGCTCCTGGTGATGCCCCAGCGGCAGCTCCTGGTGATGCCCCAGCGGCAGCTCCGGCCCAACCTGCGGATACTGGGGCTTCGGTCCAGCCTGTGGCGCAGGGCTTGTGGGCCAAGATGCAGAAGGGTTTTCTGGGGTGGTTAGACTCGCAGACGGCGCAACTGACGTTGGAAGAGCCAGAAGAGAAGGGTTAACGCTGTAAAGGTTTGAAGCGCACACGACCCGTAGGGCCATAAAAGGCCCCTGCGGGATTTACAAAAGCCGCCGCACCAACAAGTGCGGCGCTTTTGTATGGTGCGGATGGCTGCGTGGTAGGGTCAAGCCCATCACGGTGGATAAGGTTTTTGCCTTTGGCCAAGGCAAAAAAAAGGGGTCTGTGCTGCGTGGTGGGGCTTTCAAGCCTGTTACTGCGGGCATACTGTCTTTAGTGGTTTCGATGGATGGTAAGGGCGTTTTTTCTATGTCTTCCAAATACCGAGCTGAGGATAGGGTTGTCTATTCTACGGAGCAGGGGCGGCTTTGCCCGCAGTGTCATCAGACGGTGGCGGCCTGTTGCTGCCGTCAAGCGCGTAGCCCTGTTACCAGTGATGGGGTGGTGCGGGTCTCCCGCGAGACGAAAGGGCGCAAGGGTAGGGGGGTGACCCTGATTAAAGGGTTGCCCTTGAGCGCAGAGGCATTAATGACACAGGCTAAACATCTTAAAACCCTCTGCGGCTCGGGTGGCACCGTGAAGGATGGGGTTGTTGAGATTCAGGGGGATCATGTGGAACAGATTATGGATCTATTAAAAAAACAAAATTATACAGTAAAACGGGCAGGGGGGTGATCATACTCTACCCGTTTGGAGCCCGTGTTCCATAAACGCAGGGGGATCCGTTTAAACCCCGTGAATGACGGTTCACCCCGCCCGCCCCAGACCGATAAAATCCACATAAATTTTTTGTCCTTTTGTGGGCAGCCAGGGTAGGGAAAAGTGGATTATCAAAGGGTTTTGGTTGTTGAGAGTAGGTCGGCCCTCTGGGGTTGGTGCGCCTGCGGCAGTGAATTTTTTTTCACAAATCGGCTGTGGATGTTAGTAACCTTTCTATTGTCATGAGGCGGGTTAAGGCGCACATTACACGGTTGAGCCTCCTTGCATATCAAAATATACATTTATCTGTAACTGCATGGGGTGCGACGTCCATTCTGGGATGACCACAGGAGATAAAATCCATGTCTACAGAGAAGTTTGTCTATGTTTTTGGTAACGGCCAAGCCGAGGGCGACGCTGGAATGAGTCACTTACTGGGCGGAAAGGGCGCCAACTTGGCAGAGATGACCCGTTTGGGGATTCCTGTTCCTGCTGGGTTCACCCTATGCACCGAGGTTTGCGGACTCTATTTACAGAAACGTCGCTATCCCGAACTTCTCAAAGAACAGGTGAACGAGGCGCTGCTCAAGGTGCAAAGTGCCATGGGGGCCGGTTTTGGCAGTGGGGATGATCCACTGTTGGTTTCGGTTCGCTCTGGGGCGCGGGTCTCTATGCCGGGTATGATGGATACCGTGCTCAACCTAGGGCTTAACGATCATACCGTGCAAGGATTGATTAAGCGTACCGGTGATGCTCGCTTTGCTTATGACTCCTACCGGCGGTTTGTGCAGATGTACGCCGATGTGGTGTTGGGGGTGGATCATCACCATTTTGAGGCCATGCTCAACGCCTTAAAACAGCAGACCGGTAAAGTGCAGGATACCGATATTACGGCAGATGAGTGGAAAAGTCTGGTTGCCCAATATAAAAACAAAGTGCTGGAAGTGACCCAAAAACCCTTTCCAGAAGAGCCTCAAGACCAACTATGGGGTGCCATTGGCGCTGTGTTTGACTCTTGGACCATCCCCCGCGCCATTACCTATCGGCGCTTGAATGAGATTCCTGAATCCTGGGGAACCGCTGTTACCGTGCAGGCCATGGTGTTTGGCAACATGGGGACAGATTGCGCCACCGGTGTGGCTTTTACCCGTGATCCCAGCACCGGCCATAACCGCTTTTTCGGTGAGTATCTGATTAATGCGCAGGGCGAGGATGTGGTGGCAGGCATTCGCACCCCGCAACAGATCACGCTGGAGGGTAAACGCCTCAATGGCTCCACGCTACCCGCCATGGAAGAGGCAATGCCGGAACTCTATAAAGAGTTGTATGCGGTGCAAAATCGCCTGGAGATGCACTATCGCGAGATGCAGGATATTGAGTTTACCATCCAGCGCAACAAACTTTG